>NZ_FCOK02000082.1 GCF_001544555.2 Caballeronia udeis
CCGAACCGCCGTGTACGGACCCGTACGCACGGTGGTGTGGGAGGGGTCGGGCCGCGAGGCCTGCCCCTATCCCGATCGCGCGGCACGTAAAAAAGCGGCTCGTCGAGCCGCTTTTCAAGTCGCCAGTGGACTACTCTGACTGCTCGCTTTGCTTAGCGGAAATAGGCTTTCGCGTTCGGGTGCACGTCTTCGCGGGCCAGCACGTCCGCAGGCATCAGCCATGCATAGTCGCTGTGCTGATCGAAACGGCCGATCGGCACCGAGCCGCCCAGCATGATTGAATAAGCAAGCGCGACGTAATGCGTGGAAATGTCCGGGACGCCTGCGAAGTTGTCGTCGTAGTAGTGCTCGAACACGCCGAACAGACGCGACGACGAGCGTTGGACGCTGGCTATGCCCAGCTCGTCGCGGACCACGCGTGTGAAAGCGGCGTCGAGCGTTTCGCCTTTACGGACCCGGCCGCCCGGCACGAACCACGTGCCTTGCGCGGGACGGTTGCGACGCTGTCCGAGCAGCACGCGGCGATTGCCGTCGGTCACGATCAGGTCGATAGACACAAGCGGCGTCAGGCGAATGGCATTGAGGAAATCCGTGTGGTCGAGGATCACGGGGGAGTCGGACTGCGGCGCTTTCTTGAGCAGATCGGCTTGTTGCGCAGCGGCGGCGACTGATGAGAACGAAGAGAGATCGGTCACGCTCGTGGTACCTCAGTCATGTTCATCGTTATTAAATAAGCGCGCGGCGACGTGGCCCAGAAAAAGCACCACTAGGGCGATCAGCACGCAGACTGCCAACCCACCGCCGAGCATTGCGACGACGATGATCGCCGTCCAGCGCAGGCCGTCCATGATGGTTCCGAGTGTGCTTTCGATCGCTGTGTTGGCGGCCAGACGCGCAATGTTTGCCTGGCTTCGCTCACTGCGTCGGCATTTTATGCAGATGAGTCAGTTTAGCGCGCGGTCATCGCTGCCGTATCGGCTTTGAACTGGCTTAATACGCCGAAAGATCGCGTTTGGAAGCCAATCGCACGAATCGCCGTTGAGAGGCCTTGGCGATGCGTCATAGGCAGGAGGAAACGGTCGCGTCAGAAGTCTGCGGGCGGCCGGATGGAGGCTGCCGCGTCGGGCTTCATGTCCGCGTTGTTGCCATGCGGTTCATCTGGGCGAGCGCTCAGGACGGTCAGGCAGCCGAGGAGGGCGGCGAAAAGGAGGCTGCCTGCGGATGCGGTGGCATGGCCTTGTTCATGTTGGTTCATGGCGATTGCAGCGGCGTTGGCCACTGCCCTAAAAACGATGCGCGCAATGTTGCGAACGGGTTGCGAACGGCACGAACGGACGCGCCAGGTCCTGGCGGCGTGTGCGGATCAGATGACTCAAGCGGGTCCCGGGACAGGCGATGCCTCGTTTTCCCACCGTCATCATGGAGATCGAATGTAAGGCACGCGAGCGTCCGGTTCTGTCGGAGCTTTCGCAAAAATCCGATGGAGTCCTGAAACGCTGTGAAGAGGGAAAACGTGTAGCTCAAGCGTCGTTTTCATGCCGTCACGGTAGACGGCATTACACGCGAGCGTTGAATGGGAAGCGCCCGGCCACATCGTGTCCGGGGCATACCGATCGCGGTGCATGAAGACCGGATGGTTACTGCGCCACGTACCCCTCGGGCGTGTTGACGTTCGCCTTCATCACGCCGGCATTCTGCGACACCACATACACCGGCGCCTCGGTCAGCGTCAGCGCCACGCGGCCGTTTGCATAGGGCAGCGTGGTCGGATTGCCCATCATGTCGAGCACGGTGAGCGTTCCGGAGGTTCCCGCTGCATCCACCTGCAACGTGTATTTCACGGCATGCGTCTCGCTGAATCCCGATGCCCCCGGCCATACCGCATTCTCGTGCGTCCACAGCGCGGTCACGACCTTGCCACCGTTCAGCCGCTGGAACGCATACGCATAGACGCCGGGCGGCGTGTTCTTGACGGGCCCAAGCGTGTTGGTGCCATCGATAATGCGGGTCATCGCCGCCACGCCCATGGCTGCGGGCTTCGGGCTGATCTGCGTCTGGCCGTAGCCGCCTTCGGCGTTGACGAGATCGAAGAAGATGCCGTAACCCACTTCGGTCGGATCGGCCGTATAGAAGATGTAGCTCATGTCCGCACCCTCGCCAAGCAGGATCAGATGCAGCCGTGAGACCAGCGCGCCCTGCGCATACAGCACGTTGGCCGATGGCGTCGAGGGTCCGTACTTCGTGCCGATGTCATAGCTGATGCCCGACTCGGTGATGAACAGTTTCGCGCCGGGTTTAAGCATCTGCGTCATGGCGTGGCGCAGCCCGCGCATCATCCCCGGCAGGCTTTGCGCGGCTTTCTCGGGATCGCTGTTACCCGCCATGCGTTCTGGCGGATGTGATGGCGACGTCCCCACGTCGTAGTAGCCATGCGCACTCACGCCGTCGAGATACTTCGCAATCCCCAGCGGCGCAAGCCGGTTCAGCCACTCGGTGTTTTTCCCCAGCGACGACAGCGTCAACCCCATCACGACCGCATGAGGATCGGTGGCGTGGATCGCTTCGTAAGTCGCTTTGTACATGGCGACGAGATTGGCGTCCGTGTCGCGCCAGGGCAGGCCGCCTTCGTAGTCGGGTTCCCAGCTCACCTGATAGTAATTATTCGATTGCTGCGGAAAGACGCTCGAGCGCACGCGGTTCGATTCCTCGCCAACGCGCTTCATATAGGCGCTGTAGTCGGCAAGCGAGGAAGGCGCATAACTATGCGTGTCCTGGCCTGTGCGATTGGCCCAGCCCGGAATGCCGTCGAGCTGGATCAGCCGCAGCAGGTCGCCGGCTTTAAAGAAGGGTGCGAGGTTGTCGGCGCCGGGATTGAAGGTGTTTGGCGCCTTCGGCTCGGTCATGTACCAGTTGCGGTTGTCGTTGACCCACGTCAGGCCCAGGTCCGGGTAGAGCGGCCTGTATCCATCGCCGGAACAGCACGACTGGCCGGGCAGCAGATACGCCGCCCCCTGACCGCCGAAGCGATGCAGATCGGGGTACTTGTAAGTGACCGCCGGCAAGACCGCGGCGAGCTCGGGCAACACGCCAAAGGTTGCAATGCCTGCGGGCCGCGTGCCGCGCGATGGCAATACAACGGGGGCTGCGTTGGAGGCGTCCAGTTGTGCCGCGATGGAAAAATAGCCGGCGGCCTGCGAGGTGCACTTGATAGTCGTTGTATGCGCTCCGGGCGTCACCGCGAAATGACCGCTTGCCTTGACCGTATTCCAGGCGTCCTGTATCCGCCATGTCAGCGTGCCGGCCGATTTGGCGCGCGTGGTCAGAGCGAGTTCGAACGGTTTGTGAAGCGGGAACATGCGCGTGCCGTCGCTGCCGGGCGTATCGGCTTCGACAACATCGCCGGAAGCAGGGACATCGACCGCCGCCTTCATCCCCGCAGCCGGGCTGCATTGCATCGGCAGCGGGGATGACGGCGATGGCGCATCGGCGACGAAGCGCGCGACGGCGCTATTCGCCGCAGCTTCGACCCAGCATCGCTTCAATGAACCCGGCGCGGGGTCGTCGAACACGCCGTTATCGCAACCCGTGCCGCCGGTGAAGGTCTTGACTACATGTTTATCAGGCGTGCCGTAGAGCACCTTCTTCGTGCCGTCGAAGGAGCAACGCTCGTACTCCGCCGCACAGGGTATCCACGAACTGCCGTCAATCTTTACGGTATCGGCGGCCGCGGCAGGCACATCCTGCGCCGACGCGCTTTCGCCCCGGCAAGCGCATATGCACAGTGTGACGACGAAGGCCAGCGCAACCCTGCTGTATTGAGCCAGCACGCGGCCCGTGCGCGGCGCCGTGCGTGCGGCGAGTCTTTCGGTCGATGAATTTTTCATTACACCCCGAGGTCGAGATCCGGGTGGTTCGAGTCCGCGGCGACGGTGTTGTCCACCAGGAAAACGGCACTTCCCACCTTCGTGCTACCTGAATGAAACGTTTTCGGATGCGCTGTGCTCCAGTGCCCGATCGCACGGTAAAAACCTGCAAGTTTTTATCCCGCGGTGCAACATCAGGCACTGCTTTAAGGTGCCGCGAGCAGGCGTACGGTCCTGCAAGCCCTATTTCATGGGGCCCCCGAATGTGCTGAGGATAGGCGAGGTGAATCGAACACGCCAGCCGTTGCGATGGACGTTGTCGGATGCTGACTGCATCGGGCCATCCGGGCTCATATGGGTGGCGGGATAGCGCGACAATCTGGCCGATCCGGCGTTATTTGGCGCGTCTTGCGCCAACGGGCGCATGCGTAACTAATCTGTATCAAAACGCGCGACGGCTTCATGGGGATCTTGCCCGCGGCCAACTGTGGGCGATCTCACACAAGGGCGGGCGCGGTGCTCTGCTGACAACTGGTACGCGAGTGGTTGCAGCGAGTCGTCATCATCCGCCATTTCTGCGGATTTTTTCGCCAGCCCTCGCGGTCCGCCGGGTCCGTTCGATTTTTCGCCGATACCCCGTCAGGCCTCGCCTGAACAGGATTTCACCGGTCGCGATATCCCCTATCAAGGAATTTTATTAGCAGTTAAAAGCGTATTTATCAGATGAATTAATTTTGTTTCTCTCATGAAACATCATTTTCAAACGTATGAGAAAAGAATCGAAGTATGTGCGCCACCGCACATTGCCTGATTATGTTGTTAATCGCGCTGATGCTTTAAACGCGTGATTTAGCCCTTGTATTTCAATTAGAACTGGTTTTTCAAGGGACTAAACCGAACGTTAAATAGCGTGGTCTTCGTGAAGCGTGTTTTTAATCGAGTTTTGTCATGTTTCACGCACGCAACGTTTACGGCTCCTGACGCTCCTGCCGCATCTCCGCCAGAGCTCGGAATGGCCCGGCGAGCCTTGCCGCGCGGGCCTTTATAAACCGCGCGGAAGGTTGATTTGTATGACGTTCCGGGGTTCCGACACCCCTGTCCGATATGTGCGGTTGAATTGGACTGGCATTCGTCTTGCAAAGAAGCATTCGAAATTAAAATTCCGGACATTCAATTTCTTTACAGAATTACCGAACGGACGTGTCGAAATTTACCGAATGATAGGAAGCGCACGCAATGAAAGGATTTGAATGGCGACGTCTGAAGTTTTCCGCCAACATCTCGCTACTTTCAGTCACGACAACCTAATCAAACTTGAGGGTGTCTATGATGCACCGCAATGAGAACCCACTATCCAGTCATGTTGGATTCAACAAGTTCGCAGGGGAACGCCATGCCGTACGCCAGTCTTGAACCCGCCGTAATGGGATGGCTACAGCCGGCCCCCCGCAGTACTCAGGCGGAAGTCCGCCGCATCGCGATCCTGCTGTTCGACGGCTTTTCGCTGCTGGGCGCCGGCATTGTCGCGGAGGTCTTCCATGTCGCGAACGAACTGGCGGTCCTGAAGGCACGCAACGACTGGACTTACGACGTGCGTTTCCTCTCCGTCGAAGGAGGTAACGTCGCGTGCTCGTCGTCAGTACGTGTCTGGACCGATGGCCTCGATGCACGCCACTACGGCGGCTTCGACGCATTGTTCGTAGCCGGCGGCAAGGGCGCCGACGGTGCTGCGGGTGACGAACGCATCGTGGAATGGCTGCGCCGGGTGCACTCCAAGACCACGGTGGTCAAGTCGATTGCGGAAGGGCGCAAGGTGCTGGATGCCGCCGGCATTGGCCACGCGGCCGAGTCGCAGATCCGCATCGGCCATTCGATGATGCATGCCGTGCGGGAAGAGCAGGCGAGCGAAGCGGGCGACCGCTACGAGTCCATGAAGGGCGCGTTGCTGATGATCAAGCGCGACCTCGGTGTCGACGTGGCGCGCGGGGTCGCGGAACGTCTGATGCCCGGCTCGGCGTCGAAGCTGGTCCCGTTGCTCGGCGACAGCGGCACGGCGTCCGCGGGCGACAAGATCCGCACTGCGGCGCGCTGGCTCCAGGACAACTGCGAGCGGCCGATCTCGGTCGTGGACGCAGCGCAAGTGGCGGCCATGAGCGAACGCAACTTCCTGCGCCGCTTCAAGATCGAGATGGGCATCACGCCTTCGGACTATCTGCTGCAAGCGCGCCTTGCCGTGACGTGCACATTGCTCACCGATTCGGAACTGCCGGTCGACAAGATCGCGCGCCGCAGCGGCATGGGCAACGGCGACCGCCTTGCCAAGATATTCCGCAAGCGCCTGCTTATTTCACCGACCGAATACCGGATGCAAAGCCGCCGCGACGCCGGCGTCTGATTAAGACGAGTCCAGTTTTTTTTGACCGTAGTCACGGAGCGTTGAAACGTAAGCGGTTCGGCTGAAGCGGGGTCGACGATCGGTGCAAATGGCGCGTGCAGCTCCGCCCGGTGAACGGGTTCAAGAATATAGGAATACTAAAATGGACAGCAAGATCAGGCAGGACATCGAGGAATCCGCAGAGACGATCGCCGCTTCGGGACTGACCGGGGATTGCCGGCGTCTGGTGCAGGTGATTCTCGCGGGCGGGTCGGGCACGCGTCTGTGGCCGGTGTCGCGGGAACAATTTCCGAAGCAGTTGATTGGCGTGATCGGCACCGAGTCGTTGTTGCAGGCGACCGTGATGCGCATGAAGGACTTCCCCGCAGCGTGGGACGTGACGGCCGAGCCCGTGATCGTGTGCGGTGAAGAGCATCGCTTCGCAACCAGCGAGCAGGTGCGTGACAGCGGCGTGACAGCACGCATCGTGGTCGAGCCCGCACGCCGCGATACCGCTCCCGCGCTGACGCTCGCTGCGCTGACCGCCTGTGCCGATGGCCAGGACGCCATCCTCGTCGCCATGCCGGCCGACCATGCCATTGCGGATCTCGATGCGTTGCATGCGTCCATCGAAACAGCTGCGCGTTTTGCACAGGCCGGCGACATCGCCACGCTTGGCATTCCTCCTACGCGTCCCGACACCGGCTTCGGCTATATCCGCCTCGGCGACCCGCTCCAGGACGGCGCGCATCGCATTGACCGCTTCGTCGAAAAGCCTGCTGCGGAACTGGCAGCGCAATACGTGGCAGCCGGTAATTATTGGTGGAACAGCGGCATCTTCATCGTGCGTGCATCGGTATGGCTTGCCGTACTCGAACAACTCCAGCCGGAGATGCACGCGGCATGTGTCTTGTCGTACGAACAATTGAATAAAGCAGACGGATACTTGCGTCCATGCGCTGCGGAGTTCTCGAAGTCACCGTCTGATTCGATCGACTACGCGGTGATGGAGCATCTCGGCAAGCCCGATTCGCCGTTCAAGGGTGTAGTCGTACCGCTCGAAGCCGGCTGGTCCGATCTCGGTTCATGGGACGCAGTGTGGGATGCGATGGAGAAGGATGAATCCGGCAACGCGGCAAGCGGACGGGTCCTGTTCGAAGGATCGACCGCAAGCTACGCGCGCTCGGAAGGCGGCAGGCTCGTGGCGTGTGTGGGCACGACGAACCTGATCGTGGTCGAGACCGATGACGCAGTGCTGGTGGCCGACCGCTCACGCGTGCAGGACATCAAGGGACTCGTGTCGCGCATCAAGCTTGCGAAGTCACCGGAAGCCGATGCGCATAGAAAGGTTCGCCGCCCGTGGGGTTTCTACGACTCTATCGATCACGGCGAGCGGTTCCAGGTGAAGCGCATCGTGGTGAATCCGGGCGCGCGCCTGTCGCTGCAAATGCATCACCACCGTGCGGAGCACTGGGTCGTCGTAAGCGGCACGGCGCTCGTCACGCGCGGTGAAGAAGAGTTTCTGCTGAGTGAAAACGAATCGACTTATATCCCGCTCGGTGTGCGTCACCGCCTTGAGAATCCCGGTCGCGTGCCGCTCGAAATCATTGAAGTGCAGTCTGGGACCTACCTCGGCGAAGACGACATCGTCAGATTCGACGACAAGTATGGCCGGTGCAATTAAACAACCGTCAAGCAAAAAAGTGAGCGGTTCGGGGAGAATAAAAATGCGCGGAATAACAGACCTGCTGGCGCGAGTATTTGACGTCACCATGATCGTGCTGAGTGCGCTCGTGGCGTCGCAGATTCGTTTCGACGACATCTCGCAGCGCAGCTTCTATCTGGCGTTCGTGGCGTTCGCAGCGGCGTTGTCGCTGGCTGTGTTTCCCGCGTTCGGCGTGTATGCCTCATGGCGTGGCCGCTCGAAGAGCACGCTCGCGGGCCAGGTCGCGCTGAGCTGGCTCGTCGTGCAGGTCTGCGCGATGGTGTTGATGTTCTCCCTGCATCGTATCGACTTCGTGTCGCGTCTCTGGTTTGTCTACTGGACCGGCATGGCAGGCGCCGCGATGATCGCAGGCCGCCTGGTCACGCATAGCGTGCTGGGGCGCGTGCGTCACGCGGGCCTGAATTTGCAGCAGGTCGCAGTCGCGGGATGCGGTGAACATTGCGACGAGATTGTCCGCAAGATCGACACGGCGCCCGCGGCAGGTTTCCGTGCAACGGCTGCCTACAACGTACAGGCCGGCACCAAGATGAACACGCGTGTGCCGGTGTTCGAAGAGCACGAAGCATTCGCCAACTACGTGCGCACGCAGCACGTGGGCGAAGTCTGGCTCGCGCTGCCGCTGACCGAGGAACGCACGATCCTCAAGCTTGTAGACGAGTTTCGCAACGACCTGATCAACATCCGTTTCATGCCCGACGTGCGCACGCTCGCGCTCTTCGAAGGCAGCGTGACGAACCTGCTCGGCGTGCCGACGATCAACCTGGCGGCGTCGCCGTTGCCGCCGAACGCGATGATGCAGAAGGAGATCTTCGATCGCTTCTTCGCGCTGGGCGCCTTGCTCGCGGTCTCGCCGGTCCTGCTGGCCTGCGCAATCGCGGTGAAGCTGAGTTCGCGTGGCCCGGTGTTCTTCAAACAACGCCGCAAAGGCGCGGATGGCCGCGTCTTCACCATCTACAAGTTCCGCACCATGCGCCTGCATGCGCAGAAAGCGGGCGTGCTCGAACAGGCAAAACGCGGCGACCCGCGGATCACGCGCGTAGGGGGTTTCCTGCGCCGCACGAGCCTGGATGAACTGCCGCAGTTCTTCAACGTACTGCGCGGCGACATGTCGGTGGTCGGACCGCGTCCACATGCGCTCGAACACGACGATCTGTATCAGAAGGTCGTATCGGGTTACATCCACCGCTACCGGATCAAACCCGGTATCACCGGATGGGCGCAGGTGAACGGTTTTCGCGGCGAAACCGATCGCATCGAAAAAATGGAGGGACGCGTAGCACACGATTTGTACTACCTCGGAAACTGGTCGTTCGGACTGGATATGAAAATTATCTTCGCGACGATCTTCAAGGGTTTGCGCCACACCAACGCTTATTGAAGCAGGGGACGACAACATGAACAGCCAACAACTATCCGGTGCCGCGGTGCCGAACAAAAACAGCCATGCCGTGCCTGGAACGCGTGTGGCCCTTTCTCTGGCGATTGCCGCCGTGCTTTCCGCGTGTACGCTCGTACCGGGCCAGCACATGGTCACGCCGGCTGCGTTGCCGGTCACGACCTCCGATAACGGCGACGTGACGAGCGACATGCAGATTCCGATCAAGCAGATCGACCTGACGCTGATCCGCCAGATCCACGCGGACCAGAAGACCAGCGCCACGGCGCAGGCGCAGCTCAACCTGTTCGCCAAGCCCTCGGGTTACAAGCTCGGCTCGGGCGACGTGCTGCAGATCGTTGTCTGGGATCACCCGGAACTTGCCGCAGCACTGGGCCAGCCGGCGCAGAACACCAAGCCCAGCGACGCCGCACCGGGTTTCGTGGTCGACAGTGAAGGCAACATCCAGTTTCCCTACGTGACCCACGCCATCCATGCCGCGGGCAAGACCGCTGAGCAGGTCCAGCGCGAGATCTATACGGACCTGAGCAAGGTGTTCGTGAAGCCGCAAGTGACGGTTCGCGTGGCTTCGTTCCGTGCGGCGCAAGTCTATGTGGACGGTGACGTGCGTGCGCCGGGTGCGCAGACGATCAACGACATTCCGATGACGCTGACTGAAGCCATCAGCCGTTCGGGCGGCTTTGCGCCGACCGCCGATCAAAGCCGCGTGACGATCACGCGCAACGGCGTGGCGTATCCCGTGAACGTCGCGCAGATGATGAAGCAGGGCAAGAACCCCGCCGAGATCATGCTGCAGCCGGGCGACATGCTGCATGTCGACTCCCGCGACGACAACACGGTCTACGTGATGGGCGAAGTGACCAAGCCCACGGCCGTGTCGCCGTTGCGCGACGGCACGCTCACGCTGGGTGAAGCGCTCGTGCAGGCGGGCCAGATCAACCAGGACACCTCCAATGCGTCGCAGCTGTTCGTGGTTCGCCAGGCAACCGGCGACTCGCCGATCATCTATCGCCTCGATGCGCGCTCGCCGGTGTCGATGTTGCTTGCGAACCAGTTTCCGCTGGAATCGAAGGACGTTGTCTATGTCGACAACAGTGGTCTTGTCCGCGCCAACCGCGTGTTGAACCTGTTGTTGCCGGCGATCAATGCGGGCCTGACCGCCGCGATCGTAACCAAGTAGTCCTGGAGCTGCGTCCGGTGCCGAAGGTCATGAAGACATCAGGCGCCGGTCCGTTTCGATTGTTCGTTTGAGTGAGCGACAAAAAATGGCCATCAATTTTGAAAACCGCTATGCGGATGTGGTGTCGACGGGGGACGAGCTACGCTTGTCCGACTACCTGGCCGCCATCTTGGGGAGCTGGCGAATCATCGCCATAGTGACCCTGGCGGTGGTCGCGCTCGGCACGGCGTACGCATTCATTGCGTCACCGGTTTATCGCGCGGACGCCATGATCCAGGTAACCGAGAGCAATCCGGCGAACAACGCCAATAACAACAATGCCAACGCGGTGCAGACCGTGTCGCAGATGTTCGACGCGAAGTCGACAACCGCGGCGGAAATCGAGTTGCTGCGTTCAAGGCTGGTGGTCGAGGACACGGTCAACAAGCTGCATCTGGATATCGCGGCTCGCCCGCGCTACTTCCCGATCGTGGGCGGCATGATCAGCGACATCCTGGGCACGCGCAACGGCCAGGCGCCGGTGAGCTGGCTCTCGGGCTTCGCCTGGGGCAATGAAAGCATCTCGGTGCCGAAGTTCGACACGCCCAAGGAAGCCTACGACAAGACGTACATCCTGACGGCCGGCGAAAACGGCAGCTATGTCCTGAGCGACCCGGACGGCATCGCGATCCTGAACGGCAAGGTCGGTCAGGAAGCGAGCGGTACGAGCACGCTTGGGCCCGTTACGCTGCTGGTCGAGAACATGAGCGGCGAGCCGGGTGCCAAGTTCGAACTGACGCGTGCATCCACGCTCGGCACCGTGGATGCGCTGCAAAAGCGCTTGTCGGTGGCTGAAACCACGCTGCAGTCCGGCATCATCGCGTTGAGCCTTGAAGGCCACGACAGCAAGCTGACGTCGCAGATCGTGAATAACATCGCGCGCCGCTTCATCCAGCAGGATCTCGACACGCGTTCGGCGGAAGCCGGCAAGACGCTCGCGTTCCTTGAGCAGCAGTTGCCGGAGGTACGCGCGCAACTCGACCAGGCCGAGCAGAAGTACAACAACTTCCGTAACAAGCAAGGCACGGTCGACCTGAGCGAAGAAAGCCGCCTGTTGCTGCAGCAAGTCGTCGACAACAAGTCGAAGCTGATGGACCTGCAACAGCAACGCGCCGAACTCTCGCAGCGTTTCACCGCGAACCATCCGTCGGTGGCAGCGCTCGACGCACAGATCGCGGCCCTCCAGTCCGCGCAAGGTTCGCTGACCAAGAACGTGTCCGTGCTGCCCGATACCGAGCAGACCGCGCTGCGCCTGTTGCGCGACGTGCGGGTGGATACCGAGCTCTATACGAACCTGCTTAACAGCGCGCAGCAGTTGCGCGTGGCGAAGGCCGGGCAAGTAGGCAACGTGCGCGTGGTCGACTTCGCTGAACCGGCTGATGACCCTGTGCGTCCGAAGCGCCTGCTCGTGATCCTGATCAGCCTGGCCGGCGGCCTGGTTCTCGGCATCCTCGTGGCATTTATCCGCAAGGCGCTGTATGGCGGCGTGGAACGTCCGGAAGAAATCGAAAACCGCCTGGGCGTGCGTGTGTTCGCCATCGTGCCGCGCAGCAGCCAGCAATTGCGGCTGCAGCAGAAGGTCGGTTCGCGTAGCCAGGGTCTTCACGTCCTCGCCGCGACCTCGCCGGAAGACGCGGCAGTGGAAGGGATTCGCGGCCTGCGCACGTCACTGCAACTGCAGATGGCCGATGCACGCAACAACGTGGTGATGCTGACGGGTTCGCGTCCGGACGCCGGCAAGTCGTTCCTCTCGGTCAACCTCGCGACCCTGGTCGCATCGACGAGAAAGCGCGTGCTGCTGATCGACGGCGACATGCGTCGCGGCGACGTCCACTCGCACTTCGGCGTGCGTCATATGCCGGGCTTGTCGGACGTGCTGATGGGCTCGGATATCGAGTCCGCGGTGCTGCATGACGTGCTGCCGGGCGTCGACCTACTGACCAAGGGCTCGCTGCCGTCGCATCCGTCGGAACTGCTGATGAGCGATCGCATGCATGATGTGCTGGAAGTGCTCAAGCACCAGTACGACCTCGTGATCATCGATACCCCGCCGGTACTCGCGGTCACCGACGCAACCGTGATCGGCAAGCATGCCGGCACGAGCCTGCTGGTCGTGCGCCATGGCCGCAACCAGGTGGAAGAGATCGGCGAAACGATGAAGCGCCTGCATCACGGCGGTGTGAACATGAAGGGCGTGCTGCTGACCGACGTACCGCAGTCGAAGCTGATGTCGGGCAGCTCATACACGAATTACTACGGCTACGAGAGCATCGCTGAGTAACGCCCGGGGAAAACAACGTTGCGGCGCGCGGCGCGCTTGATGGCGCGCCGCATCCAATCCGAGACACGAGAGGCACACGATGAAACGCAAGGTCGCTTTGATCACCGGCATCACCGGGCAAGACGGCTCCTACCTCGCCGAGCTGCTGCTTGCAAAAGGCTACGAGGTACACGGCATCAAGCGCCGTAGTTCACTGTTCAATACGGACCGTATCGACCACCTGTATAGCGATCCGCATGAGTCGGATCGCAAGTTCGTCCTGCATCACGGCGACTTGACGGATACGTCGAGCATCACGCGCATCGTGCAGCGCACCGAGCCGGATGAAATCTATAACCTCGGCGCGCAGAGCCACGTGCAGGTGTCGTTCGAGGAGCCGGAATACACGGCGAACGCCGACGGTCTTGGCGCGCTGCGCATTCTCGAGGCGATCCGCATTCTCGGCATGGAGAAGAAGGCGCGTTTCTACCAGGCATCGACGTCCGAACTCTACGGTCTGGTGCAGGAGTCGCCGCAGAAGGAAACCACGCCGTTCTATCCGCGCAGCCCGTATGCGGCGGCCAAGCTGTACGCGTACTGGATGACGGTGAACTATCGCGAAGCGTATGGCATGTACGCGTGCAACGGCATCCTGTTCAACCACGAGTCACCCGTGCGCGGCGAGACCTTCGTCACGCGCAAGATCACGCGGGCGCTTGCGCGTATCGCGGTCGGCATGCAGGACGAGATGTACCTCGGCAACCTGTCCGCCATGCGCGACTGGGGCCATGCGCGCGACTACGTCGAGATGCAGTGGCTGATGTTGCAGCAGGACCAGCCGGAAGACTTCGTGATTGCCACGGGCGAGCAGCATAGCGTGCGTGAATTCGTGATCCAGGCCGCGGCGGAGCTCGGCGTCCACATGCGCTTCGAAGGTGAAGGCGTGGACGAAGTGGGCATTGTGGACCAGGTCGAGGGGCGCGAAACGAAGATGGCGAAGGGCGATGTGATCGTCCGCGTGGACCCGCGCTATTTCCGTCCGACAGAAGTGGAAACGCTGCTCGGCGATCCGTCGAAGGCACACGCAAAACTGGGCTGGCGCCCGACGACGACCTTCTCCTCACTCGTGAAGGAAATGGTTCGTTCCGATTTTCAGATAGCACGGCGCGACGCCCTCGTCACGCTCGCCGGATTCAAAGCGCTTGAACACCACGAGTGAACATCATGGATAAAAACGCACGCATTTTTGTGGCGGGTCACCGCGGCATGGTCGGCTCGGCGCTGGTCCGGCACCTGACCAGCGAGGGTTATCGCAACATCATCACGCGGACCAAGTCGCAACTCGACCTGACCGACCAGGTCGGGGTCAACATGTTCTTCGAGAAGGAAAGCATTGACGTGGTGTTGCTCGCGGCGGCGAAGGTCGGCGGCATTCTCGCGAATTCGACGCTGCCGGCGTCGTTCATTTACGAGAACCTCACGATCGAAACCAACGTGATTCATGCGGCCTGCCGCTGGAACGTGTCGAAGCTGGTGTTCTTCGGCTCGTCCTGCATCTATCCGAAGGCCTGTCCGCAGCCGATCAAGGAAGAGTACCTGCTGAGCTCGCCGCTCGAGCCGACCAACGAGGCGTACGCCATCGCGAAGATCGCCGGGCTGAAGCTCTGCGAAGCTTATAACCGTCAATACGGCTGCAAGTTCATCTCGCTGATGCCGACGAATCTCTACGGTCCGAACGACAACTATGACCTGAAGAGCAGCCACGTGCTGCCGGCGCTGATCCGCAAGGCGCACGAAGCGAAGCTGAACGGCGAGAGCACGCTGACCGTGTGGGGATCGGGCACGCCGCGCCGCGAGTTCATGCACGTGGACGATCTGGCCGGAGCCGCCGTGTTCCTGATGGAAAGCGGACGTACCGAAGGCGTGTTCAACGTGGGCGTGGGGGAGGACCTGTCCATTCGGGATCTGGCGGAGACGGTCTGCCGCGTGGTCGGCTTCCAGGGCCAGCTCGTGTTCGACGCGAGCAAGCCGGACGGCACCATGAGAAAGCTGCTGGATGTGTCGAAGCTGGCCGAGATGGGCTGGGTGGCATCTACCGGGCTTGAGCAGGGCATCCGGGCGACCTACCAGGATTTCCTGCAGCGCTACGAGGCGCTGAGCCAGCAACCGGCACACGCATGAGCCTGAAGTTGATGAAACGCTTCGCACATGCGCGCTACCAACCAGGGATAAGTACAAAATGAACGCTACGGTCACTATTTTTCATAACGTCGTCTGGTCGCGGCACAAAGGTGCGGTGCTGTCCGCGCTGCACAACATCTCCGGGTCCGGTTCGATCAAGTATTCGATGGTTCAGATTGCCGACACCGAGCATGACCGCATCGGCTTTTCTGACGTGGACTATTCGTTCCACAGCTATCCCATGCGCAAGCTTTACAACGGCTGCTATGAAGACGTGCCAACCTGGCGCATGACGGCCCGGCTCACGTGGGAAGTGCTGAAGGCGAAGACGGACCTGGTGGTGCTGCCGGGCTATCACCGCCCTGAGTACTGGGCGATGATGGCCGCCTGCATCCTGACGGGCAAGCGTCGTGCCGTGTTCGTCGATTCGACCGGACGCGACCGGCCGCGCAGGATGATGACGTCCATTCCGAAGCGCGTGTTTTTCTCGCTATGCGACGGTTATTTCGGCTTCGGCGAACGCAGCCGCGAGTATTTGATGTCGCTTGGCGCGAAGCAGGAAAAGATCTTCATCCCGTGCCAGGCTGCCGCATTGCCGCGCTCGTTTTCGCCGGAGCGCGCGCTGCCGGACCGGCTGCATTACCGCGCCGGCAACAAGCCCATTTTCCTGTATGTCGGCCGTCTGTCGCCGGAGAAGGGCATTGGCACCCTGATCGATGCATTCCGCGGTTTGAAGGAACGGATTCCCGATGCAGCGCTGCGCATTGTCGGCACCGGTCCCATGGGTGACGAACTCAAGGCGAAGGTGGCTTCAATGGGCCTGTCCGGTTCCATTACGTTCCTGGGCAGCCTGCAGGACGAACCGTTGTCCGTCGAATACTTCAGCGCTACCTGCATGGTATTGCCGAGCATGAGCGAACCTTGGGGACTGGTGGTCAACGAGGCGCTTAGTCACGGCTGTCCCTCGGTGGTGAGCGAGAGTTGCGGCTGCGTACCGGAACTGGTGATTGACGGGGTGTCGGGTTATGCGTTTCCGGCGGGCGACGTACCGGCCATGCAACGTACGATGCTCAAGTCGATCGAGGCTTTCGCCGACACGGCAGGCGCAGCGAAGCGATGCATGGACGTGATCCAGCGTTTCGATCCGCCGTCTGCCGCAGCGAACATTGCGCGGGGCTGCGCGATGATGCTCAGCGACTGACCGTGGATCCTTGCGACGGCCGATTATTAATTACAGAACCCAGAGAGGCACGCATGATCACCGAAGCGCGATTGCGCGGGCGTGCTCCCGCGGCTGATGTTTCGCAAAAGTCCTTTCCGACGGCGCGTGCTCGTCCGGCGGAAGTGGAGGCACGATGAGAATCCTTATCTACGGGCTCAACTACGCGCCCGAGTTAACCGGGACAGGCAAATACACCGCCGAGATGGCGGAGGCTTTGCAGCAGCAGGGGCACGACGTTCATGTCGTGTGCGCGCCTCCGTATTATCCGGAATGGAAGATCGCGAAGGGTTATTCGGGTTCGCGCGGTTCGCGCGAAACACGCAACCAGGTGCGCGTCTGGCGTTCGCCACTGTGGGTTCCGGCCCATCCGAGCGGTCTCAAACGCATGGTCCATCTCGCTTCATTCGCGGTGGCCTCGCTGCCTGCGCTGATCATGCAGGCGTGGTGGCGCCCCGACGTCGTGATGTCGATTGCGCCGACCATGCTGAATGCGCCGGCCGCGCTCGTGCTGGCGCGTTTGATGGGCGCTGATTCGTGGCTGCATATTCAGGATTTCGAAGTAGATGCGGCGTTCGATCTCGGCTTGCTCAAGAGTGCACGCGCGGGACGCTTTGCGCGCGCGGTCGAGAGCGCACTTCTGCGCCGGTTCAACGTTGTCTCCACGATCTCGGACAAGATGGTCGAGCGCGCGATTGCGAAGGGCGTTGCCCCTTCCAGCGTGTTCCGCCTGCCGAACTGGGTGGATATCAGCACCATCTATCCGCTCAATCGGGTGAACAAGTTTCGCGATGAACTGAACATAGCCGAGAACGCGAAGGTCGTGCTTTACTCCGGCAACATGGGGGCGAAGCAGGGCATTGAAGTGCTGGCGGGCGCGGCGGCTGCGCTGGCTGGACGCCAGGACATCGTGTTCGTGTTCTGCGGTAATGGCGCGACCAAGGCAGAACTGGAGAAGTGCTGCGAGAATTTGTCCAATTGCCGGTTCATGCCGCTGCAGCCGGTGGAGCGCCTGAACGAATTGCTCAATCTCGCCGATATCCACGTGCTCCCGCAACGCGGCGATGCGTCTGATCTCGTGATGCCGTCCAAGCTCACGGGCATGTTCGCGAGCGGCCGTGTAGTGGTGGCAATGGCGCGTCCCGGGACGGAGCTTTATAACGTCGTGACGCCGCGCGGTGTGGTCGTGCCGCCAGAAAATGTGCAGGCTTTATCCGATGCTATCGAGATGCTCGTGGCCGATCCGGAGCGGCGTGCGATTCTCGGCGCCGAAGGCCGTGCATTCGCGGAGCTGAATTTATCGCCGGTCTGGGTGCTCGGGCGGCTGGATGAAAAGCTGCGTGTATTAAGGGGTGAAGGTGCAGCGGCACGCTTGACCGAACGCAAGGAAGCGAAGGCCGCGAGCACGGCAAGCGTGCCGTCAAAGGCGACTTCCGCAGTGACGCTGGTGGAGATCGAGAAGATCGATTGATCATTGACTTGCTGCAACCGGAGGCGGCTTCCGGCATGGCGCAGTCAGCCCGGTGAAGCTGGCCGGGTTGCCTGCTTCACCACCTGCTTCACTGCGCGCGTGACAGGTGTTATTCGAAGCAGGGCTAAACACAACAACACTCAATACGGAGATCGATAGATCTCCGTTGTTTTTTTGCCGGCCGGCTTGAGGCCGGTCGTGCCGTACACGGACCGGGCCGCGTCTTCGGGCGTGCCGGTCGCATCCTTCACTTGTACGCGTGCACCGTGCTTCATGGCTACCGAGCCGGGCGTGACGAACGACGCGTTGGTCTGGGTCGGGTCCGCGTTGTTGGTCATCATCTTTTCAGCGGACGTGGCGGCTCCGGCGGCCTTCGCGCCGTTAGCGCCCTTAGCCCCGTTGGCGCCGGGTGCCTGGCCATAGGGATCGGCATAGCCGGCTCCATAGGTGTCAGGGCCGCCCAGCAGCTTCTCCTCGGAGGTGAAGTCGCGTGTACCTGCGTCGGCGGCTCCCGCTGCATGGGCGGAAGGCCATGCAGCGCACGCGGCGCTCGCAAGCAGCAGGGCGAGTACGCGATGAAACGAAGGTTTGCGATTGATTGATTTCATGATGCGCTCCGAAGAATCGGCAAGTATGAAGATTGATTGTTATCCCAAAGACGGCGCGGTGTCGAGCGGTTGCCACCCCTTGTTTCAAGGTAGCAAATATTCGCGCGCAAGCTCATGCAGATACCGCCAAAAGTCTTTCCCTTGCGGCCATTAGTGGGTTGCCGCACGAGAGCGGTAAGACGTATCGCAGATAATCCTTTCATGCGGCGCTGTGATCCAGTTTGGTTTTGCAATAAGTGCAATGCGCCGCAAAGGGCTCGGGGGCCGGCAATCATGCTCAATACAATCGACGAACCTTGCGTTGAGGACCGGGTGGCTAAAGACAAGACCACCCCCAATCAACGCGAACATCACGCTGGCCAGGCCGCAACCGAAGGCACGGCGCGCTTCAATGGCGCAAGCAGCACGGCTAGCGGCAAGGTCATCGACCTCAGTCTGGCGGGCAAGGGCAACTACGTGGCCCGGCGTGGCGTGCTGACGGAGATCGTGTGGTTCTTTCTTGAAGCCGCGGTCATCAATAACAAGTTCATACCGGCATCGGCTGCACGTGTCTGGCTGTTGCGCCGCTTTGGCGCACGTATTGGCTCAGGTTGCCGGATGCCTCATCCGATTCGCGTGAAGGCGCCGTGGAATCTGGAGGTGGGCGACAACTGCTGGTTCGGTGTGAACGCGTGGATCTACAACCAGGCGCTGATCCGGATCGGCTCGAATGTATGCATCTCGCAGGAAGCATTCCTCACCACCGGTTCACACGATCTCGAGAGCAACATGGATCTGCGTGTTGCGCCTATCGTGATTGAAGACGGCGTGTGGATTACATCGAGATGTGTCGTACAAATGGGCGTGACCATCGGCCGCTCGACAGTGGTAACACCGCTGTCGGTGGTACATCGGTCACTGGATGCAGAAGGCGTATATGGCGGGAATCCGGTGCGATTTATCAGAAAGCGGTTCACCGAATAGCACCGGAACAGGGCGCCGCCGGGGAAAAAATTTGCACTGTATGCCGGGCGCGTCGACCAGCGCGCTTTTGGCTGTCTGTGCCTTTATCTTGGCGGGTGACGAAGCACGGGTCCGACGATTATTACACGCAGGTAAGGCTTGGCACGGCTTCCTGGCTGCAAGTAATTTCGACCGAGACTCGCGTAGTGCTTCGTGGATGAAGTGGGGACCGACACCTGTCGGATGCCGGCGGCATGATGGCCGCGCGGAACAGCACCGGCAGCGAAGCGTTTCAACAACGGGTGACGACAGCGGAGAACCGAACACAACAAGTGTGCGAACCGCTGCACACGAGAGGGAGCACGGGGAATGTTCATTGACAGCCGGAATGTTGAGCAGCGCGCGGTAATTGAAACCACGGTCTGCATCATCGGGGCCGGGGTGGCCGGGATCACACTGGCGCTCGAAATGGATAAGCACGGCATAGACACTGTTCTGCTGGAGAGCGG
Organism: Caballeronia udeis; assembly: GCF_001544555.2. Classification (GTDB taxonomy): domain Bacteria; phylum Pseudomonadota; class Gammaproteobacteria; order Burkholderiales; family Burkholderiaceae; genus Caballeronia; species Caballeronia udeis. The sequence continues at coordinate 19,769 of NZ_FCOK02000082.1, forward strand.
TGGCTACAAGCCGGACGATGCCACGCGCGATCTGTATCGCGGCGAGAACGTCGGGATTCCTTACACATACGCAGATGGCAGCCGCAGCCGTTTCCTGGGCGGCAGCAGCAATTGCTGGGGCGGCTGGTGCCGTCCGCTCGATTCATGGGACTTCGAAAAGCGCGACTGGGTGAACGATAGCGGCTGGCCTTTCGGGCTCGACGAATTGCGTCCGTACTATGCCCGCACGCATGGCTTGCTCAAGCTCGGCGAAAACAATTTCGATCCGGCCTACTGGGAAGCCGCCATTGGCCGTGACGACGTCAGGCGTCATCCGCTGCCGAGCGGCACCGTCCGCGACACGATTTCGCAGTTCAGCCCGCCGGTGCGTTTCGGCAAGGTCTACAAGGCCGTGCTCGAGCACTCGTCGCATGTGCGCGTGTTCCTCAACGCCAACGCCATGAACATTGATACCGACACCGAAGCGCGGCATGTCTCGCGTATCGAGGTCGGCACGCTGAGCGGCCGGCGTTTCACCGTGGCTGCGAAGATCTTCGTGGTGGCGACCGGCGGCATTGAAAACGCACGGTTGCTGCTTGCATCGAACAAGGTGCAGACCGAGGGCCTGGGCAATGGCAACGACCTGGTGGGCCGCTATTTCATGGACCACCCGCGCACCATGCAGGGCAGCATCAAGTTCAAGAAGCCGTGGGCGCGCAACAAGCTCTACGACATCAAGTATCACTATCAGAATGCATCGGTCTCCGCGCACGGGCAGTTCATCTCGTCGCAATTCGCGCTGACGCAGAAGGTGCTCGAACGCGAGCGCCTGCTCAATGCACGCGTGTGGTTCTATTCGGTGTTTCGCGGTGAAAACACGGAAGGCGCCGAAGCGCTCGTGCGCTGCAAGCAGGCAGTGCTGCAGAAGGACCAGCCGGACTGGAACTTCTCGCAGGACCTGCTGACCATGGCCAGGCATCCCGTGGACACGGCTTGCTTCGGTCTTGCGCGCCTGTTGCAGCCGCGCCCGCTGATCACCGACGTCAAGTTCCAGACCATCGTGGAAGCGGAGCCTAATCGCGACAGCCGCGTGACGCTGTCGTTGCAGAAAGATGCGCTCGGCATGAACCGCGTCAAGGTGGACTGGCAACTGACCGAGCTGGCCAAGCGCACCTTCGATCGCACGGTCACCCTGCTGGCGGAAGAAATGCAGCGAACCGGCGTGGCCGACGTGCAACTCGACGAGCCGCTGGAAGGCAAGCCGTGGCCGGCGCAACTGGAAGGCACGTGGCATCACATGGGCACGACCCGCATGCACGACTCGCCCAAGCAAGGCGTGGTCGATCGCAACTGCCAGGTGCACGGCATTAGCAATCTGTATGTAGCGGGCAGCTCTGTATTTCCGACGGTCGGCGCGAATTTTCCGACCATCACAATCGCGGCAATGACGTTGCGGCTTTCCGAGCATGTGCTGAAGGCGCTGCGGGGCGAGATTTCGCCGCTTGCGTCAGTGACGTCGATTGGCGCGGGTGCGGCAGAGCGCCGGGCGTCCGAAGACACCACCATGCCGTTCGCCGCATCGACGTTGCGCTCGCCTTCGGATCTGGCCTTCATGGCGAAGAAGTAGGGCGGTTCGGGTATCGGGCAGGTCTGGCTGGCTGCCCGATATTCATAGCCGATAAAAAGACCCGCCGGTGGATGACTCCACGGGCGGGTTTCTTTTTTGCCGGGCTTTAAAAAGAAATGCGCTTTACACGGTCAATGGGCGCTTCCCTACCGTACCGCCGCTGTCTCTGGCGCCGGCCTGCAACACCCGCAGCAGATCCTTCGACATGGCTTCGACCGTGAAGCGCCGATGGAAAGTCTGCATCGCCTGGGTACGCATGGCGGCCGCGAGCGACGGCTCCAGTTCAAGCCAGTGCCTGAGGCTCGATACCGTCCCGGCGACCGTATCCGACGCCACGAAACCCGCGCCGTCCGCTTCCACTTCGCGCCAGATATTCACCTTGTCCGAGATCAGCGCCGGCAGGCCGCAGCCCAGTGCTTCAGCCACTGCAATGCCGAAGTTCTCCTGATGTGACGGCAGGATGAATGCATCGCTTGCCTGGAACGCTCCCCACTTCATATCGCCGAGCAGCATGCCGGTCCACGTGATGCGATCGGCAATGCCCAGTTCGACGGCGAGCTTTTGCAGCGCGGGTGTCCATTCGCCGCTGTCCGGACCGGCCATCACCAGATGCGCGGAAGGATCGATATCGCGGATCTCGGCGAATGCCTTGACCAGCAGATCGCAGCCTTTCTTTTCGTGAATGCGGCCGAGGAACAGCAGCAGGCGCTTGGCCGCGAGTTCGGGATACGCCGCGAGAAAGGCGTCGCGTACCGGTGCGGAAAACGCCGGTGGCGGGGTGGTGCCGAAGGCCACCACTTCCTCGTTCGCGCGATACAGCCGGAACGATTGCCGGGCAAGCACGCGCTCTTCTTCAGCGGTGAACAACACGCGTCTCGCATCACGCAGCACGCGATATTCCGCCCACGGCCAGTACAGGGATTTCTTCAGGTGTTTGAGCGGATAGGTCCGCTTGAACCACGGGTCGAGCATGCCATGCGGGAACACGTAGTAAGGCACGTCCAGCTCGCGCAGGGCCTTCCACGCGCCATAGCTGTGGTATTGCCAGAGGCCATTGATGATCACGGCATCGAACCGCGTGGCGTGGCTCTTGAGCCAGGGCACGAGATGCGGCGTCAGGCCATAGTTGCCGCGCGACGGACCGAGCGCATGCACGGTCAGCGGGAACGCGGCGAGCCAGGGCGCGGCGGGGTCGTCGAGCGTGACGACTTCCACTTCGTGGCCGAGCGCCGTCATGTCGACGCCGCTTTGCCGGACGCCTTCGGTCGGACCGCCCGCACGCGGGTCGATGGTCGATAACAGATGCAGGATCTTCATTGAGGGGCGTCGCTTGGGTGATTGATCGGTGGAGCGATGCGGGTCAATATGGATCGATATGGATCGTCAGCCGGCCACCCGGGCCGGCTCGATCTTCATGCCGATGTATACCGCGACATCGTGCCCGTGGGGTCGCGGCCTTCGTTCAGCGCGGGTGCATGCGCCGATACGGGCGTCGGCATCGCGACGGGAGTGACAGGCGTGACGGGGGTTACGTTCGGAGCCGGTGCGGGTGTCCCGGGCCGGCGTTTCTTCGGGAGTCCTTGTTTCGCGCGACGCTGGGCATCTCGTTCCTGCATGGCATACGAGAGGCGCGTATAAGTTGCGACCAGCAAACCGAGCGCGACGCCGAACACGAGACCGGAGTAACGCGGACCGAGCGGATTGCCGCCGATCGACATCGCCGGCAAGCCTGCGAGCAGCAGCAGCGAACGCCCCATCACGGGCAGGTATAGCAGGTCCGGCACGCGCCGCCGCCACACCCGATACGCGATCCCGCCCAAGCCCAGTGCAAGCAGTATCGCAAGCGGCATCCAGAGCCCGAACAGCAAACCGCCCGCGAAGAACTGGTACACCCAGAAGTTGTGGCCTGCGGCGAATTCCCGGATTGCGTAGAAGTCCTTCTTGGAAATTTGTCCCGCGAGGTCGGGCAGATAGTCGGGCGAATAGTGATACACCGCGCCATACCCCTTGCCGGCGATCAGCGCTGACGGCGTGGACGTGACCTGGTCGTACTGGTCCTTCATCTCCGCGAGACGCGTGATGGTGGTCGGGTCCATGCCTGAAGTCGTTTCCTTCGACGCGTAGATCCGTTGTGCCCAGTGATCGGCGACATCGGGGAAAAACATGGCCGCGCCGGCCGCCATCGCGGCGAGCAGCAAGCCGGTCAGGACGGCGCGCATGCCGGCCTTGGCCAGGTGCCGCGCCGACGGCGCCGACAGCCACGTAGCGAAGGCAAACAGCAGGACGGTGCCCACCAGCAGGCTCCGGGTAACGCTCAGCAGTTCAATCAGGATCGTGCCGAGGAAGAGCGCGAGGTTGATCATGGTGAAGCGCTTGGCGATCACGAACTGATGCAGGAGGACGCCCTGCAAGCCGAGGAAGGTCGCCGATATGATCCGGTAGCGCACGTCGTCGAGCGGGCCGCCGCTGGTCGCCATGCCGTAGGCGAAGCTGAAGACGAGCGAGAGGGCCATCGACCAGAACAGCGCCTTCTCGAACTGCTCGAGCCGATCGCCTTGCCACGGCCGGCATGCGGCCAGGTAGCCAAGCAGGAACAGCCCGAAGGGCAGCAGGGTGCGCAGGTAGTTGCCGAAGTCATTGTCCTGCATGAGCTGGGCCACGATGCTGCCGGCCACGGTCGCGACGGTTCCGGCCGTAATGATCGAACGGAAGCGCGAGCGCCGCGTGAAGCCTGGCGCGATCAGCCACAGGATCAGCCCGGCGCCGAGCACCGGCAGGGTCATGATGATCTGCATTGCGTGGCTGCCGTCGTCCAGTCCCGCCTTGTAGTCGAAAGCGAGAGGGCATATCAGCAGCCAGATCCATAAAGTCGTGAATTTATTGCGCATGGCTTGTCTCTCTTCTCAACTCTCAGTTTTGAGGTTTCGCTGCGGACACTTCGACGTTCGGCGGCGCGTGGGACCTGGCCCGGATGCAGGCAATATTTGCCTGACTGTTTTCCTGAGCATGCCCTGCTGAAAGCATTCCTTCCGTTGCATGCATCGCATAACGTGTTCGGTGCCCGTTTGCAGCACCCATTCCCAGGGTCGGCGGGCCGGGGCGAATTCAAACGGCTGCTTACTTCCGATGTGAAGGAGCGGCGGGTCGAAACTGGATAAACCCGACGCGCATGAATCGTTCCGCGCGTTCGCCGCGCGGCGAGCCAGACGCACCGTCTATAGTCGTTCACCCCCGCTTTTTCCGAGGCGGCTGGCTGGTTGCTCGGAATATAGCAGTGGCCGAATCGGCTGCATCCCGGGAGGCGGTAAAGCACTAGTCTTCGTCTTGAATCGACGGGCTGACACACGTGCGCCGCCGCACGCAACGCATGGCGGAGCCCGTGTTTGCAACGGTTTCCTGTTGCTTGCGGATTGCCGTGGCGCACTGCGAGGCAATTGGCACGAGGCGTCGCATGCGTGCGACAGCCCGCAGTGCATGGCCGTGAATGGCGTGATGTTGGCGGATGAAACCGGAGTGCTCAGACGAAGATTCAGGGACTGACAGTCCGAGCGCGGTTTGCGTGCGGTCGGGCTGCGGTCTCGTTCCATACCGGCGGCGGATTTCGCCAGGAGAGTCGGGAACAAATACCGGAAGACAGGTCGGAAACGCGGAGCACACGCGCCGCCGCAAAAGGGGAACACCATGGGCTTGTTCGGCAAACCACGTACACAACAAACATCGAACCGATCGATCGAACTCGACTTCATCCGGGGCATTGCGATCATCGCCGTAATGGGCTTTCACTTTCACTCGGTCAAGACCGGCTATGCGTTTGTCAGCTGGATCGAATATCCGTTGAAAAGTTTTGGCCGCGAGGGCGTGAACCTGTTCTTCACGCTGAGCGGTTTTCTCGTGGGCGGGCTGCTGCTGAAACAATATTCGGAAGCGGGACGGATTGATGCCCGGCGCTTCATCATTCGACGCATCTTCAAGATCTGGCCCGCGTATTACGTGCTGATCCTGTTCCATGTGTTCGCCGGCCGTCATCCTGCGGACACCTTCCTGTTCCAGAACCTGACGCACATGCAGAACTACCTGGGCACGTCGATCAATCAGACCTGGAGCCTCGCGGTTGAAGAGCATTTCTATCTTTTCCTGCCCGCGCTGCTGTTGCTGTTCGTGCGCTTCAAGGTGGGCGCGAATGCGATCATCGGCACCTTGCTCGGCATTTGCGGCATCGTGCTGCTCGCGCGTTGCGCGGTGGTGTCGAATGGCGATCTGGATGCCGCGTTCTTCCAGACGCAGTACCGTATTGACAGCCTGCTGTTCGGCGTGATCCTTGCCGCTTTCTACTGGATGAAGCCCGAGGTTTACAAGAAATTCGCCAGCCGGAAATGGCTGCTGCTCAGCATGGTGGCGGTGTTGATTGCGTGGCTTGTCCTGGCTACACCGCACTTTGCGCTTGACGAAAGTATCGGCTACACGATCCAGGCGATCGGTTTCACTGCCGCGATCGTGCTCTCGGTCGAATACTCGGGGGCTATCCGCGATTCGCTTGCATATCGCGCGGTGGCGTGGATCGGTGTGTATTCGTACGGCATCTATTTGTGGCATTCGCTGGCGCTTGCGCCCGCCGACATCATGATCCGCAAGATGGCCGCCATGCACGTTCCGTCGCTTGCTACCTGGGCGCTGGTACTGAGCGCGCAGTTTTGCATCGCGATCGTGATTGGCTACGTGACTACGCGTGCAATCGAATTCCCGTTCCTCAAGATTCGTGACGCATTGTTCCCGGCCAAGCGCAAAGGCGAAATGGAAGTGCCTGTAGTGAGCACGCACGTGTCCTGAGCGCGTCTATGAAAACCGCGCTTTGTATCAAGCGCGGCTCTCCCCTGATTGACCGAAGTGTCCGGGCGCTTGCCCGGACCGTGCCAACTCCTTGTCTGGAACGATCATGGAAGCACTTCATTACTGCTGCTCCAGATGCATGACAGGGGATGCCCTGCATCCGATGCCCAATAGAAGGTCGTGCATGGACGACCCGGAGGTTCGCCAATGACGCAGACACCGCGCATCGCCGCGCTTGATGTGGGCCGTACGCTCGCCGTGATCGGTGTGATTGCGGTTCACCTTGCACCGTGGATGGTGGAGAGTCCTGTGTGGCTCGATACGCTTGCCAATCTCGGCCAATACGGTGTGCAGTGTTTTTTCGTCATCAGCGCGATCACGATTTTCGCTTCGATCGAGCATGATGCGCAGCGTTTAAGCGGGACACGCGAGGTGTTGCGCAACTTCTATGTAAAGCGTTTTGCGCGGATCGCGCCGCTTTATTACCTGGCGATTATCGGCTACGCGGTCGTCGACCATCTGGCCCTTCGCGCGCACGGTCACATGCTGTTGCCGCACAGTTTCTCCGACGTCGTCCTCAACCTCGTTTTCCTTCATGGGTGGGTTCCGTCGGCATCTGACAGTGTTGTTCCGGGCGGCTGGTCGATCAGCGTCGAGATGCTTTTCTACCTGATCGCGCCGGCGCTGGTGTTCTTGTGCCGGACCACGCGGGGGCTGACGGCTGTCTCCGTGCTGACCGCGTTGTTCTCGGTGTCGTTCTGGTATTTCGGCGCGTGCGGCGGCGGACCGGCATGCCGCGTAGTGAACAACGAGTTTTTCTATTTCTGGCCGCCCATGCAGTTGCCGTGTTTTATCGTTGGCTTCTGGACCTGGCATCTGGCGCAGGATTATTTGATTGGCGACAGGGTGTTGCCGTTACGTGCATGCAAATGGCTGGCGGTTGGCGGAGCAGTCATGGTCGCCGCGTTGTTCCTGGCCGGTACCGGACGCGGGATGGCTCATGGTGTTGCGCCGACATTCGCGGCCTTGGCGACTGCCGCGCTGATGCTGTTGTTGACGCGGGTCTCTTCTCGGACGTTGCGGGCGCCTGCGCTGGTGATCCTGGGGCGCAATAGCTTTGGCATTTACATCTGGCATTTCGTCGCGATTCTCGGCGTGCGTGCGGTGGTCAAGATCGATGCGGTCGATGATTTTGCCGAATACCACGCCGTGCTGGTTTTTGCTGTGTCGATGGTGGTCGCAACAGTCGCCGCTTATGCGGGCGCGCGGTTTACCGCGAGGCGAGTTGAAGAACCGTGTTCACGGTGGGCGCGGGAATGGTTAGTCAGGGTTCCTCTCAGCGTCCCGGCCGCGCGGGGTGCCGCCGCTGACGGCACTGAAGGGGCTTGATGACGGTTTTCAATTGAGCCTGCGCGGTGCCGGCCCGGACAACTGCTCGCCGGCTTCTTTTGCGAGTGCAATGCCGCCAAAGAATAGCCGAACTGCGCCATGCCGATACTGCCTTGCAGTTCGGCGCTGCTACCATTCCCAGCAAACGACAGGGGTCGACATGAGCACTACGACAAGTAAGTCTGGCGGAGTTCTACCAGCGCTGACCAGCATCCGCTTTTTTGCGGCCCTGACGGTGGTGTTATCGCATTTCACCGAATTGGGCTTGCTTAACCTCCCCAAGTGGTTCTTTAATTTCGTGGATGGCGGCCGGCCCGCCGTGTCGCTATTTTTCGTGCTCTCCGGGTTCATCCTGACTTATACGTACCGCAAAACAATCGGTACCGAGGGCCCGGCGCGTTTCTATGTCGCCCGCTTCGCCCGGATCTATCCGGTCGTGCTTCTGTCCCTGGTTCTGTCGGGGCTCGTTACCGCTTATCTGCTTAGCGGCGGCGACGCATCGCTCATGCTCGAGTGGTACGCGCTGAAGAATTCGATTTATATCTCGCTCGCCGTCAGCCTTATCTGCCAGCTATTGCTTCTGAACGCATGGTTTCCGTTCGCCGCGATCAATCAACCGTGGAACGGGCCCTCATGGAGCATCTCCTGCGAAGCGTTCTTCTATGCGCTATTTCCGCTGCTCCTGCGCAGGCTCGAAGCAATACGAGTGAAGACATTGTTCGTTGTGTGTGCGGGACTCTGGATACTCCAGGGGCTGTGGATCGTGTTTCTTCAGCATGCGCTTCCAGCTAGCCGCCACGGCTTCCTCGTCGCGGAGTTCCCGATTACGCACCTGTTCGAATTCATCATCGGCATGTGCACCGCGATCAAGTTTGATGAGCTGCGTGCGCGTGGCACCTCGCTCCACTCTCGCGGCGTGGCGCTGATTTCCGTGGCGCTTGTTGCGATCCTGGTGCTCGCATACTGGCGTCCGGTTTCGCCCGCCTACTATCTGGAATCGCCGTTCTTCGCCGCGCTCATACTCGGCCTTGTCCTGCTGGAACGGCCGGTCGTCGGACTCTTGAATCAACGCTGGCTCGTGCGCCTGGGTGAGGCAAGCTATTCGCTCTACCTCATTCATGTGCCGTTGGCACATCTGGCGTTCATAGCGGGGTTCAGGCAATCGAACGGGTGGATCGCCATGGTCTTCTCAATCTGCCTGAGCGCCGTGATCTTCCAGTACTTTGAGGAACCCATGCGAAGGCGGATCCGCGCGAGGTTATCAACCCTCGCGCCGTCAGCGCGGCCGGCCACGGCGCTGCATGATCGGGCCGCATGACGTTCCCGGAGGGAGGGGGCGCAGCTCTTGCTGAGCGCCGGTCAGGCTGCGCTCATTGGATCGCTCATTCGATGCCGGGTAGCTTTCAACAATCTTTAAACAATCGCCTGCCGCAGCGTCTGCTTGAAGTGGCTCAGCGTATTGCGTTCCAGCAAATGCGGCCCGGCCGGCGCTGCGGCCGGGTGCTCCTCGAACACCTTGTCGAAAGCGCGATTAATCGACGCAACCGATAACTCCTCGATCACCGGCCCCAGTTCGCCGGTCCGGCAGAACCATCCAATCAGCCCGTCGGCCGTGGCGACCACGGGCTTGCCGAACCGGTAGGCCTGGACCAGTACGCCGCTCATGCCGTAGTGCCCTTTATAACCAAGCCAGACCACATCGCAGGCGGAAAACAGGTCGAGTTCTTCCTCGGCGGTAATAAACCGGTCCATGAAAACCGCTGGCGGCGAAAGTGCGCCCGTCGATGCAAAAAACGCCCGGGTCTCGTCGTCCTGTGCACCGGCCACCACGAGCGTCGGCTGATCGGTACCGTCGCGCTTCGCCAGCGCCGCGACCAGATCCTGAATCCCCTTGCGCTCGGTGATTGCGCCATAGACAAGCACATGCTTGCCCGTGCCAAGCCCGAGCCTCTGACGGGCCGCCAGCGGCTCGGCGGCCTTCGCGTCGGGGAATGGATCGGCGAGATACTGGACGGCCGCGCTACGGCCCGCCTGATGACCCGCGCGCGTGCACCACTCGGTCAGCGTGGGATCGATGGTCAGCAAGGTCTTCAACCCCGGCGTGCAGATAGCGCGCTGAAACAACTGCGCCTTGATCGCGTTGACCACCGGTTCGCGCGGCGCTTTCACGCCCACCTTGGCGTGATGAAAATTGGCCCGCATCGTAATGCCCACCCACGGTGTTGCGCCAAACGGCGAACCCGTGAACGGCAGCGAGTAAAAGAAATAATCGACGTAAGGGACCACGACCAGCGCGATCTTGCGGTTGCGGCTGGCGACGTCGAATGCATGCTTGAAATCGCGGAAGAACCGCACGTAACTGACCTTCGCAAAGCCGCTGCGGCCATGGACAAGCGGCTCGACAAACTGGATCTGCAATTCGGGTCGGTTCTCCTGGGTAATGCGCACGGCAAGCGAATGCGCCGCGTTGGCGGGATCGGTCACTATTACGCACCGGTACCCCGCTTCCAGATAAGCCGCGGCTGCCCACTCGGCGTAACGCCAGCGATGCCCGGTGAAATTCGGTTCGACAACCAGGACGGTGTCGAGTGTGTCATTGGCCATGGTCTTTGTTTTTGGAAGCGTACAAAAAGAGTGTGGCGTCCGGTACGCGAAGTGCCAAACGTCCACTCGAAACTGCCGGATCGGACTGCACGCCTTCATGTGCGCCGCACCAAACATCAGTCGATAACGTCAACACTAGCATTGCTGCCTGCGACGTAACCGCCAAAGTCAGGGTATTCCTCTGGCGAAAAAAGACAGTGACCCAGCGCACATGAGGGCCGATATCGACTACGAGATGGCGCACGGCACAGGGCGCGTCACGTTACCTTTGCGGAAACCTTGGGGTTTATACATAGCTAATGCAAAGTCACGTCGCGCGGGCAACCCGTTTGCCACGCTCCAACTACAAAAATTCGATCCGACGCGAGGAATGTCTGTGAGAGCAGTTCGCTTACCATTTTCAACCGCGAGCGTGCGTTTTGACCAGGACGCCGCCATCTGGGTGCTGCTGCAGCAAATCGTGGTGCGGGGATTCGTCGCGGTCAAGTTCCTGGCGATCGGCCGGATTCTCGGACCTGCTGCGATCGGCAGCGTCAGTGTCGCGTTGCTGGCGGTGGCCATAGCCGAAGCGCTGAGCGACACGGGCCTTGCACAAGCCGTCGTGCAGGGCCGCGAAACACCGACCCGTTCGGAACTGGGCGCCGTGTGGACCACGCTGGCCTCGCGCGGGGCGTTGATCGCGCTGCTGATTGTCTGCGCCGCGCCGCTGATGGACCAGCAGTTCCATCTTGGCGGCTCGCTGCTGCTGTTGCAGCTCGCCGCGCTGTTGCCGCTGATTCGCGGCGTGGCGTCGCCGGCGTATTACATCGTGACCCGCGAGCGCGGATTCATGCGCATCGCGGGCGTGGAGATGTCGTCCGCCTTCCTCGATTGCGCGATCGGCCTGGCCTTCGCGCTCGGCGGCGCGGGCGCTTATTCAGTGCTGCTCGGGATGGTGGCGGGAGAGACGCTCAAGACGGTCCTGACCTGGACCACCATGTCGCCGCGGCCGCCGCTGCGCTTGTCGTGGAAGGGCATTGGGCATTACGTGAATTTCAGCCGCTGGATCTGGGCGGGCAGCGTGGTGAACCTGCTGCTCAATCAGTTCGACAAGGTGATTGTCGCCAAGCTGCTCGGGCCGGCGCAATTGGGCGCCTACCAGATGTCCTCGAAGCTCGCCCAGATGCTGCTTGCCGATGCCGCCATCGCCATGTCGCAATACCTGTTTCCGACGTTCTCCGCACATCACCGCAAGGATGCGGATTTTGCCGCGCGGTTGTTCCGCCGTTATCTTGCACTGATCGCGGCCGGTCTCGTGGTGCTGGTGATATTCCTGCGTTTCGCCGCCGAACCGCTCTTCCAGATCGTGCTGGGAACCGCGTGGCTGCCCGCTGTGCCGCTGTTCCGGATCTTCGTGGTCAACATGGCTATCGGTGCCGTGATCGCCGTGCTGGTATCGTATTTGCGTGCGGTGGGCCTGCCGAAGGTCGCCACGCACGCGTCCATCATCCAGGCCGTGGTGCTGCTGGCTACGGTGCCGGTCGCCACCCATTTGTGGGGCGTCACCGGCATTGCCTGGGCAATGACGGTCGGTCTTGGTGCAGCCGCAGGGTGGATGTTGTTCCGAATCGCCAGGGAGGCGTGATGCGCATCCTTCATCTTGTTCTTGCTCCACGCCTTTCGGGGGCGGAAGTGCTGGCCAAGGACCTCGCGATTCATCAGCAGAGGAGCGGCGAAGTGGTCGGCATGACGTCACTGCGGCCGCAACACGACGACTTCGTGAGGCTGCGCGAGGAGCTCGACGCGAACGGCGTGGAGTGCATGTTTCCCCGCGCATTCCACGGCACGCTCGGCAAGCTGTGGCATTTGTACCAGGCGGTCCGCCACTATCGTCCGGACGTGGTGTTTGCCCACGCGACCATTCCCGCTTTCTACGCACGTGCCCTGCCCATATCCGCGCCCGTGGTGTATGTGATGCACTCCGCCACCAACGACTTCGAGCGCGGTTTGTTCCGGCGTATTGAACGCGTGTTGTCGCGGCGGGCGCGGGCGGTGATCGGGGTGTCGCCGGCGAATATAGACGACTATGTGGCCGCTGTCGGCCGGCATCCGTCAATGCAGCTCATTCCAAACGGCGTGGACATGGCGCGCTTCTCGCACGGCCTGGACGCGGATCTCGCCAATGACCATGCGCAGATCGTGCAGATCGGGCGTTATACGTCGGTGAAGAACCAGTTGCAGACGGTGCATGCATTCAAGGAAGTCGCGCGGCAGGTTCCGCTCGCCCGATTGCTGCTGGTCGGCGTGGTCGAGGATCCGGCCTATTTCACGGCGGTGAAGGATCTCGTGGTGAAGCTTGGGCTCGAGCAGCAGGTCACGGTGGAAGGGCCGCGTTCGGACGTCTCGGACATTCTCTTCAAGGCCAGCGTGTTCGCGATGCCCTCGCGCTCCGAAGGCCATAGCATCGCGTTCCTGGAGGCGCTTGCGTCGGGGGTGCCGATTGTCGCCAGCGACATCCGGCCGTTCAGCTTCGCGGCGGATTTTCCGGCTGTGCATCTGCTGGATCCGGAGGACACCTCAATATATGCACGCGCGCTGGTGACCGCATTGGGAGAAAAGCGGGCGCAGCGGCCGCTAGGCGGCCTTACCCTTGCCGATACCGCCGAGCGTTATCTGGCCGTCGCGCGGCAGGTCACGGGGTACATGGCGGGTGCGTCGGCCTGAGCGCAGGATTGCCCGCATTCCAGCGTCGTAAAAAAATGCCGGCTGTGCAAGCCGGCATTCCTGTTTCTAATTCCTGCTTCTATCGACGTCGAATCTTCAACTTCAGTGGATCAATGAAACAGCTTGGTCGCCTGGAGCAAGGTGTTGATCACGCCCCATGCAAGCGGTACCAGCACATAGATCCAGAACACGCCGAGCAGCAGCTTGTTGGACGGCGCGGCATCCGCGTTGGCGTTCAGGTCGGTACGGGCGTTCATTGTGTTCTCCGGTTTATCGTTGTCCTGGGATTCAGTCTGCCGCGAGTGCGGACGCGCTCATGTGATGTTTCTCGTGCACGCGCTTCACCAGCAGGTTGCAGATAAACCCGATCACCAGCAGTCCGGCCATGATGTGCAGGGTCGTGGTGTAGGCCTCCGCCTTGACCACGCCATGCTCCACTTCATACGCGCGGATGTAATTCACCAGCACCGGACCTGCGATACCGGCCGCAGCCCACGCGGTCAGCAGGCGTCCATGAATGCCGCCTACGAATTTCGTGCCGAACATGTCGGCAAGATAGGCCGGGACGGTCGCAAAGCCGCCGCCGTACATGGACAGGATCACGCAATACGAGAGCACGAAGAGCGCAACGTTGCCGGCCTGCGCGAACTGCGGCACCAGCAGATACAGCACCGCACCGAGCACGAAGAAGACGAAGTAGGTGTTCTTGCGTCCGATCCAGTCCGACGCCGATGCCCATACGAAACGCCCGCCCATGTTGAAGAGCGAAAGCAGGCCGACGAAACCGGCCGCGGCCCCCGCCGTGACCGATGTCTTGAAGCTCTCCTGGATCATCACCGACGCCTGGCCCAGCACGCCGATCCCGGCCGTCACGTTGAGGAACAGCACCAGCCAGATCAGGTAGAACTGCGGCGTCTTCAGCGCCTGGTCAATATCCACGTGATTGCGCGTGATCATCTTGTTGCCGTTCGTCACCGGCGGCGTCCAGCCCGCCGGCGTCCAGTTGGGGCGCGGGACGCGGATGGCGAGCGCACCGATCGACATCGAGATGAAATAGATGACACCCAGCACCACGAAGGTCTCGGTCACGCCGTTGCTGGTCGCGCTCTTGAAGTGGTTCATCAGCGCGACCGAGGCGGGCGCCGCGATCATCGCGCCGCCGCCGAAGCCCATGATCGCCATGCCGGTCGCCATGCCGCGGCGGTCAGGAAACCAGCGGATCAGCGTGGACACCGGCGAGACATAACCGAGCCCCAGTCCGATCCCGCCAATCACGCCGTAGCCGAGGTAGACCAGCACGATCTGATGCAGGTGCACACCGAGCGCCGCCACCAGGAAACCCCCGCCGAAGCAGGAGGCCGCCGTGAACATGGTGCGTCGCGGCCCGACTTTCTCCAGCCACTTGCCGGCGAACGCGGCCGAGAGCCCGAGGAACACGATAGCCAGCGAAAAGATCCAGCCGAGCGTGGTCAGCGACCAGTCGTCCGGGGCCGATTCCGTAATCCCGATGACACGCGTGAGCGGCGCGTTGAAAACGGAAAACGCGTAAGCCTGGCCAATACACAAGTGCACGGCGAGGGCGGCGGGTGGCACCATCCAGCGGGAAAATCCCGGTTTTGCAATGGAAGCTTCTTTGGAAAAAAATCCGGGCGAACCGGTAATTGTGCTGCCTGTATGAGAGCTCATTCTGGGTCTCCAATCTGATTTATTTGTGTTGTTTATCGTTTGCTTTTTTTATGAACGGACTTCAGCCGCATTTCGGCGGAGCTTCCGAAATGCGGCTCAATCGACGAGTAACGAGTTGCACGACGAGGGGAATAAAGTGGGGGTTTTATATATGATGTTTGTGTTCATAATGTTGGCTTGCCGGTGCTTCCCTCTCACGATAGTAAAGGGCGCACCTAGTTGCAATAGGATATCGTAAGACATAAGTAATTGTACTAATAAGGCAATCCTTGATAAGGCCGTCTTCGGCTGTTCCAAATCAGTAAAAACAGGAGTTTTCAATAATCTTCAGGTAAGTGCAGGTAATAACTTCTATAGCATTGGCTTATCGCCTCGATATACGAGATTTATCAATGGGACAGATTAACTGGTATTTTCCCGAAGAATTTTGATTGCGGCGGCGAGCCTGAAAGATCGCGTGGCCGATGGAAAAACGCATTAAATCGGCGAGAGGCGGTGCGAACAGAAATGGGTGGGCAGGGAGGTGGCGCTACGTTGGCCCGACGATTTTCAGCGCGCCTTTGCGATACGGCTCTCGCCACCTGACCTGTACGGACACCCGCGTTTCAGACCCGGTTCGGGTTATCACAATCGTCATTTCGTATGACTAATCCAGGGCCGGAGAAACATCAAGACGTCGCATGAAGAGCGCATGATTTGCACGGCGAAGGCGCGGCTGACCTTCGCCAAATCCCACGCGTTGCGCCCACGCTGGAGGCGGTGGACGACGGACGTAGCGCGTTATCTCACCTTAAGGAGCACGTTCCATGAGCACGATCAAGACGAACGACGGCACGGAGATTTTCTACAAGGACTGGGGTACAGGCAAGACGGTGGTGTTCTCGCACGGGTGGCCTCTGGATGCGGACGCGTGGGATGCGCAGATGTTGTTCATGGTCCAGAAGGGCTACCGCGTCATCGCCCATGACCGCCGGGGACATGGGCGTTCAGGTCAGCCGGCACAAGGCAACGACATGGACACCTACGCCGACGACTTGGCCGCCGTGCTCGACGCACTGGATGTGAAAGACGCCATGCTGGTGGGCCACTCAACGGGCGGTGGCGAGGTCACGCGTTATATCGGGCGTCATGGAACGGGGCGGGTATCGAAGGCCGTGCTGATCGGCGCCGTGCCGCCGTTGATGCTGAAGACGGAAGCGAATCCGGGCGGCTTGCCGAAGGATGTATTCGATGGAATTCGCGCAGGCGTGGCGGGGGATCGCTCGCAGTTCTACAAGGATCTGGCGCTGCCGTTCTTCGGCTACAACCGCGATAACGCCAAGAAATCGCAGGGTGTGATCGACACGTTCTGGGCGCAGGGAATGTTGGGCGGGATACTGGGGCACTACGCGTGCATCAGGGAGTTTTCAGAGGTCGATTACACGGAAGACCTGAAGAAGTTTGATGTACCGACCCTGATCCTGCACGGTGATGACGACCAGATCGTGCCGATCGATGCAGCGGGAAGACACTCGGCGAAGATCGTCAGGAATGCGACGCTCAAGGTGTATCCGGGCGGTGCGCACGGCATGTGCGTGGTCGAGGCTGACAAGGTGAACGCGGACTTGCTCGCGTTTGTGTCGAGCTAGAAGGAAGCAGCGCGCCGGCTGAAGAAACCGCCGGCGCGGGAAGCACTACTTCTTCACCGGATGAGCCCTCCGGAACACCATCCATCGCGGCGATTTGAACCGGACGATGCTGACGTAAAGCCACACGTAGGTGAACGCAAACACCACCACAAAGCAGAACAGATGCAGCGTATGCCGCCAGAACAGCGTGGCGGGAATCACGGCCACCAGGCACAGCAGCCACAGATACGGTGAGGTGAGCGAATTGCGCCGCGTGATTTCGCGGGCGTTCTGCGCCCCAACGGCCCAGCGCATGAGGCGCTTGTACACCAGCATATGCAGATGCACGCCATCGGGAATCCCGGGCGATATCCCGCGAATAAACTTCTTCCGGTAGATCGAGAAACAGGTCTCGAAGATCGGATACATGAACAGCAGCACCGGGAACCACGCCGAGACATCGCGATTGCGCATCACGAGCATGATGGACAGTTCGGCAAGCATGAAGCCGATGAAATACGCGCCGCCATCGCCGAGAAAAATCAGCCCGGCCGGGAAGTTCCAGATGAAAAAGCCCATCACCGCGCCCATCATGATCAGCGAGGCGGACAACACCACCGGGTCGTGAACCTGGAACGCCACGTACGCGAGCGACGCGAACATCATGAATGCGACCATGGACGCGAGTCCGTTGAAGCCATCGATGATATTGATTGCGTTCGCCAAAGCCGCCACCGCCACCACGGTGACAAGACACGAGATGACCCCGTAGGTCAGCAGGAAGTCGAGCGGCGGAACGCTGATACGCGTGACCGCGATTCCCAGCAGGAAATACGCAAGCGCGGCCGCGGCCATGGTGCAGACCAGGCGTACAACCGGCGTGACCCGCTTGGTCAGGTCCTCGAGAAGTCCCGAGAAAAACGCCGGCATGCCGCAAGCAACAATGGCGAGGATTCCGCTCGACACGGCCGGATAAGTCCATCGAAGCTGCACGGCCGAGACGGTGAGTCCGATCAGGATTCCGACCCCGCCGATGCGGGGCACGGACCGCGCGTGAAACTTCTGCACGCCGGCAAAATCGCTATCGCCGGAAATGCCTTCGTGCAAATGGGCAAACCGCACGATCAACAGCGTGATGAATAGCGAAACGAGAAAACCGAGCGCAAAACTGAGCATGAAAAATAACCACTAGAAAGAACGCATCAGGCGGGGCCTGAACCAAAACCAGGCCGCGCCTGAACCAGAACGTCAGGCAAAACCCCTCGGGTTCTGCGACTGCCAGCGCCAGTGATCGGCGCACATCCGTTCGATGCCGTGTTCCGCCTGCCAGCCGAGCAGCTTCGCGGCGGCGGCCGGATCCGCGAAACATTCTGCGATATCCCCCGGACGGCGGGCGACGAGCTCGTACGGCACGGGCTTGCCCGAAGCCGCTTCGAACGCCTTCACCACATCCAGCACGCTATACCCCTGGCCCGTGCCCAGGTTCACGACAAAGCTGCTGTCAAGCGACTCCAGCGCATCGAGCGCCTTGATATGACCACGCGCCAGATCGACCACATGAATGTAATCGCGCACGCCGGTGCCGTCGTGGGTCGCGTAATCGCTGCCGAAAATCCGCAGGCGTTCCAGTTTGCCCACCGCCACTTGCGCGACATACGGCATCAGGTTGTTCGGCACGCCCGCCGGATCTTCGCCGATCAAGCCGCTTTCATGCGCGCCGACCGGATTGAAGTAACGCAGGGTTGCAATGCGCCACGCGGCATCGGAGATTTCCAGGTCGCGCAAAACCTGTTCGGCGATAAGCTTCGATTGCCCGTAGGGGTTCGTTGCCGACAGCGGAAACGACTCGTCGATAGGCACGCTCTTCGGCACGCCATACACCGTCGCCGACGAACTGAAGACGAATTTCTTCACGTTGCGCGCGCGCATGGTGTCGAGCAGCACGAGCAGGCTGTCGATGTTGTTACGGTAATACTCGATCGGTTTCGCCACCGATTCTCCCACCGACTTCAACGCGGCGAAATGGATCGCGCCGGTGATCGTGTGTTCATCGAAAATGCGGGCGAGGGCGGTTTCATCGCGGACATCGGCTTCGTGGAATGCCAGCGTCTTGCCGGTGATCTGCTCCACGCGTTTGAGCGACTGAGCGTTGCTGTTCACGAGGTTGTCGATCACGACAACGCCGTAACCGGCATTCAGCAATTCGACGCAAGTATGCGAGCCGATAAAACCGGCGCCGCCCGTGACAAGGATCGTGCCCTTCGCGCTTGTGTGACCAGTCATGAATAACGCTCCCGGAGGGTGATTTAGAGTGAAACGCCGGTAACCGCGCGTATTGTGCCTTTATAACGCTCGACGACCGCGTTTTCGTCGAATTCGCGCGCCACCTTGGCGCGGCCCGCCACGCCCATTTCAGCGCGTGCCATGTGGCTCGAGAGCAGCACGCGTTCGAGTTGCTGCGCGAGGCTGTCGGCGCTTTTTACTTCGCACAGCAGGCCCGTCACGCCGTTTTCGACGACTTCGCGGCAGCCGGGGACATCGGTGGCGACAATCGGGCGTCCCATTGCCGACGCCTCCATCAAGGTCCGCGGCACGCCTTCGCGATACGACGGCAGCACCACGCAATCCGCATTACCGATAAACGCGCGGACGTCGTGCGCCTCGCCGAGATAATCGATGACCCCTTCGCGCTGCCAGGCCTGCACTTCGTCGAGCGTGATGGCGCTGGGGTTGTCGACGCCCACGGGTCCGAGCAACTGGAACCGCGCGTACGGATATTTCAGGCGCAGCCGGCGGGCTGCATCGACGTATTCCGCGACGCCTTTATCCCACAGCAGACGGCCAATTAAAATGAAAAAAAAGCCTTCCGTCTGCGGGTTGGCACGCGGTAGCGGCTGGAAAGCATAGTCGTCGAGATCGACACCCTCGCCGTGCAGCAGGCGCGCGCGGTCCGGATGAGCCAGCAGGTTCTGGTCGATGAACGCCTGCCGGTCGTCCTGGTTCAGGAACCACACTTCGCGCGGAAACCGGAATGCGAAACGGTAAAGCCGTTTGGCAACACTTGCGGTCCGGCTCCTCTGGATGAACACATAACCCAGTCCCGTGGTGACCGCAATCGATGGTACGCCCGCGAGTTTCGCCGCGATCGAACCGTAGATGTTCGGTTTGATCGTGTAGTGAAATACCAGGTGCGGCCGGGTTGCCCGGTACTCGCGATACAGCGCGGCGAGGGTCTTCAGGTCATCGCGGGGATTGGTGCCTTTCGACGCGACCGGCAGCTCGACGCATCGGCAGCCCATTTCTTCCAGCGGCGCGAAGGTCCGGTCGCGCGGCGCGATCACCGAGACTTCCACGCCGCGTTCGATCAGCATCCGCAGCAAGCCGCGCCGGTAGGTGTAGATCGCCCACGCGGTGTTGCAGACGAGGGCTATGCGAAGGCGGGATTTCTCTGCGTTCATTCGATAGGTTTCAAATACGGCATGTCAGGCGCTGGATGAAGGGCTTGAAGCAAGGGCTTGAGTCAAGGGCTTGAAGCAAGGGCTTGAAGCAAGGGCTTGAAGCAAAGTATTGCGTCACGCCTGAAACAAGCGGGTTTTCAACGCACGCACGGCGCCGTACGGCAGCATCAGATGCGTGATGTTTTTCGCCACGCCAAGCCAGTCCGGCAGGTTCGTCAGGCGCATGTATTTCAATTGCAGCCGCAGCGTGGAAAGCGTTTGTGTACGGCGTTTCGTGGCGCTGATGCCGTGCTCGTTGAGTTCGTAATACACGCCGAATTCCGGCAGGTTCGCGCAGTCGTGGTCTTGCATCAGGCGCAGGAACAGATCGAGATCCTCGGCCGCGCGATACTCCGCGCGATAGTTGCCGGCGTCCATCACGGCGCCGACGCGCAGCATCATCGTCGGATGGGAGAAGCAGGCGCGCAGCAGCATGACGCGGCGGATCGCTGCGGGTTCGGCGGGCGGCCGAAGGTCGAACAGCGGCGCGCCCTCCATGCTCACCACATGCGTCCACATGCCGAGCGCCGCCGTTTCCGGATGCGCTTCCATATAAGCGCGCTGCTTTTCCAGCCGATACGGCGTCGCCAGATCGCCCGCATCGATTCGCGCCGCGTATTTGACACCCCGTTGCGCCAACGTGGCCACGCCGGTCTGCAACGCCAGCTCAATACCGCCATTGCGCGGCATGCGCAGCACGTCGATCGTGAGGTTCGCAACAGACGGCGCGACAATGGGCGGCAGGCTGCCGTCATCGACGATCAGCACGCGCACCGGCGCGCGCTCGCAGAACGAGGCGAGCGTGCGGTCCAGGTCGTGCTGGGCGTTGAACACCGGAATCAGCACGGTGACGTCGTCGAGCGCCGGAGATGACATGGGCGTGGTGGGCGTAGGTGAGGAAGCCGTCATACCCGCAGCCTGAAGCGGATGTAGTAGAAATTGACCGATGCCGCCGCGAGATACCCCGCCGCCAGCCCGATCAGCGCGCCATAGCTGCCCATGCGCGGAATCGCGATCAGGTTCACCCCGAAAGCGACCGCCAGCGCCAGCAGCCACTTCGCGAGCAACACGAATTTCGCCTGGTATTTAAGCACGACGAGGTTTCCGATTGCTTCTATGCCGGCCGGCACTGAAAGCCAGACCGCCCAGCGGAAAATGCTGATGGATTCGGTGTAGGCCGGCCCGAACACGCGCGAGATGATGACCCCCGCGAGCAGGTCGAGCACGATCGCGCCGCCGATCATCAGCACGGCCGTCATCGCGATCAGGCGCCCGAGGTTGCGTTTGAGCTGCACGGCGTCGTGCACCCGGTACACGAACGCCGGGGCGATAGTCTGCGCGAGCATCAGCGCGAGCGTGATCCAGTTTTCGTTGAGTTGCTGCGCGGCGGAATACCGGCCGAGATCGGCGAACGAAATGTGGCGTTCGAGCATGAGCCGGTCGAGCTTAAGGAACAGGTACATACAAATGAGGCCGAGCCAGAACACCGTGCCGGCGCTCGCGAAATGGCGAAACAGCGAGCGGTCGATGTGCCAGCCGAGCTTGCCGCCGTGCCGATGAATGTAATACAGCATCAACACGCCGCCGATGACCGCCGCTTCCAGCGCCCACAGCCAGCCGAAGCGCGCCGGGCTTGCCGCAGCGCGCACGAGCACGTACACGAGCGCGGCTTTGGCGACCGCCGTGAGCATGCTGGTCAGCAATTGCGGTTTGCTGTACGTCATGCTTTGCAGCCATGCGTTGATCACGCCGACGAAAGGTTCGCGGAACAGCATGGTCACGGCAAGGCCGGCGAGCATGGCGCCGACAAGCGGGTCCGTGAAACCCGCCGCAATGCCTGTCCAGGTGACGACCAGGGCCGCGGCGGATACGCCCATGCGCAACACGAATGCGCTGCCGAGCACCGTGCCGAGCTGGCCTGGCGGGCGATTCACGATGGTCGGCACGAGGATTTCGGCGCCGCAGACCCAGGTGATGGGCGAGAGCACGAGCAGCAGCGTGTTGGCGTATTGCCACTTGCCGAAGACGTCGGGGCCGAAGTAGCGCGCGAGCAGTCCGCTGATGGCGATAGCCACCGCGATCTGCGTCAGGCGTTCGAGACCCAGCCAGACGATGTTCGCCAGCGCCTTGGTGACGTCGGGGTTCTTGATCCGTTTCAGCATCGGCGGGCGGCGCCTGATGTTTTAGCAGCCATAGGTTTTAGTAGCCATAGGCATGGCGCTTGCGGTAAAAGAGCCGCCCGGGCTTTCTGTCATCCCTGCTGGCGCCCTGTCGGGAGCCGTCAACCTACGAGCGGTTTCCCGCCATTCGGTGCGACGTTTGTACTTTGCGGTGAAAAAGCGTCCGGGCATTGGATTAGAATATTTGCGCAGGTCCGCGCGGAAAGACTGCGATTATAGGTGCGAACAGTGCGCCCAACCGCGTGGTTGATACTCGCCGAGGGATCCCCGAAGGGAGCGTCACGAGGATCGGGGTCGCGCGCGACGAATTTCTTTCGTTATTTTTTCGCGTTTCGTCCGGTATCGTTTCTGGCAGTTCGTGCGTTCGGCGAGTTGTATCGGCGTAATGACCGGGTTGGTCGAGTCAGGTTTTCTTATTGTTGGCCGAAGGTCTGTATCAAGGGGTCTTCGTGACCCGGGACGCTTCGGGATGCCCCGGAACCATTTCAATTATTAGTCAGGTAGCCATTCCATGAGCCAGTCACCGCAAGCATCAGTTACCCAGTCCATTTTCAAGGCTTACGACATTCGCGGCATTGTGGGCAAAACTGTCGATGCCGGCGTCGCGCGCAACATTGGCCGCGCGTTCGGCAGCGAGATCAGAAGCCAAGGCGGCGACTCGGTCGTCGTGGCACGTGACGGCCGTCTGTCGGGTCCGGAGCTTGTTGGCGCGCTTGCTGACGGCTTGCGTGAAGCCGGCGTGGACGTTGTCGATATTGGCATGGTGCCTACGCCCGTGGGTTATTTCGCGGCCAGCGTGCCGATCGCGCTGCCCGCGGGCGAGCGGCGGGTGGATTCGTGCATTGTCGTGACGGGGAGCCACAATCCGCCCGACTACAACGGTTTCAAGATGGTCCTGCGCGGCGCCGCCATTTATGGCGACCAGATCCAGGCGCTGTATCAGCGTATTGTCAACGACGACTTTACGAGCGGTGCGGGCACGTACACCGAATACGATATCCAGCAGGTCTACCTTGACCGGATTGTCAGCGACATCAAGCCTGCCCGCCCGATGAAGATCGTGGTCGATGCCGGCAACGGCGTGGCCGGCGATCTCGCACCGCGATTGTTCAAGGCGCTGGGCTGCGAGCTGGTCGAACTGTTCACTGACATTGACGGGACGTTCCCGAATCACCATCCCGATCCGGCGCATCCGGAAAACCTGCAGGACGTGATCAAGGCGTTGAAGGAGACGGATGCGGAGATCGGTTTTGCGTTCGATGGCGACGGCGACCGTCTTGGCGTGGTCACGAAGGATGGCCAGATCATTTATCCGGATCGTCAGTTGATGTTGTTTGCGCAGGAAGTGTTGTCGCGCAACAAGGGTGGGCAGATCATTTACGACGTCAAGTGCACGCGTAATCTTGCTAAATGGGTTCGTGACGAGGGTGGTGAGCCGGTGATGTGGAAGACGGGTCACTCGCTGGTGAAGGCGAAGCTGCGGGAAACGGGCGCGCCGTTGGCGGGTGAGATGAGCGGTCACGTGTTTTTCAAGGATCGCTGGTACGGTTTCGACGATGGCCTTTATACCGGTGCGCGGATGCTTGAAATCCTGTCGCGGGTGGCTGATCCGAGCAAGCTGCTCAACGATTTGCCGAACTCGCTGTCAACGCCGGAATTGCAGCTGAAGCTCAATGAAGGTGAGAATTTTGAGCTGATCGCGAAGATGCAGAAAAACGCGAAGTTCACGGGCGCGGATGATGTGCTGACTATTGACGGGTTGCGGGTGGAATATCCGGATGGTTTCGGGCTCGCGCGGTCGTCGAATACCACGCCGGTGGTGGTTATGCGGTTTGAAGCTGACAGCGAGGAAGCGCTCAAGCGGATTCAGGAAGATTTTCGCCGGGTGATTTTGGCGGAGAAGGCCGACGCCAAGCTTCCATTCTGATTTTCGTTCGCACTTGGGGTTGGGGTTTGGGGGTTCCGGGGCTGGTGGTCGGGGGTGATGCCCGGTTGCCAGGTTCCGGGGCTGGTGGTCGGGGTTGATGCCGGGTTGCCAGGTTCTGGGGTTAGCGGTCGGGGTCAGTGCCGGGTTGGTGCTTTCGGCGTTA
>NZ_FCOK02000083.1 GCF_001544555.2 Caballeronia udeis
CTGCAAGCGGATGCCTATAGCGGGTATTCCGCGCTATATCGCGCTGGCCAGATTATCGAAGCCGCTTGCTGGGCCCAGTATCCCGAGTATCGTTTTATGCTGAGAATCGAACGGTCGACGTTGTGTGGATAGCGTTGGGTGCCATCGTTACACCACATAAATCTCGTCTCTCACAGCGCATTCAGAAACGCGAGGAGGTCGGATTTCGGCTTCCACGATCTCGCGTGCGCAGGCTCGATCCCAGCATGCCGCCAGAACGTTTCCAGCGCATCGCGCTTCATCTGAAGGTTCGTCTCGATGTAGCGTCCAGTTGTCGCGATGCTCGCATGACCAAGATAGTCGCGAATGACTTCCACGCCGTTACCGGATTGCAGCAATCCGACGGCGCAACTGTGCCTCATGACGTGCGGCGTGACCCGCTTGTGGGCGAGTGCCGGCAGGTCCCGAGCCGCGGTCTGCACGTGCCGGCGCAGAATGTAGGCAATCCCGTCACGACTCAGTGCTTCGCCGTGGCGATTGAGAAAAACATGCGACTGCGTGTCAGGATGATTGATCGTCCCTAACCGGCGAAGCGCCTCGGCAGTTTCGCGCCACAGCGGCAGAAGTCGATCCTTGCGACCTTTACCGTGCAGTCGGACTTGCCGCGGAGTGGTGAGCTGCAGATCGTTCCAGCAAAGGCCCGCCGCTTCGCTGACACGCGAACCGGTATTGTAGAGAAACAATAGTAACGTGTAGTCACGCCATCCACCGATCGTCTTTGTGTCGGGCTTTGCGAGAATCGCACGGACCTCATCCGCTTCCAGATAGGTTGCTGGCCGATGCCGTGCCTTCTTTGCAGGAAGGGCGAGCGCTGCGGCATATTGATGCGAGTGAATGATGTCTGTGCGCAGCAGGTGCTTGAAGAAACTTCGAATGGCGGTGCGCCGGCAGTTGCGCGTTGCCACCGAATTTGAACGGTCCGTCTCGAGATGAAGGAGGAATCTGGCAACCGTTTCGGCGGTCATGTCGCCGAGGTCAATGCCAGAAACGCTGCACCGCTTGTTTGCCGCGACGAACTCAAAGAAAAGCTTCAAGGCATCGCGATAGGCGCGCACCGTGTGGATGCTGGCACCGCGCATGCGTTGCAGGTACTCGGTGAAGAACGACTCAACCCGGATGAACAAGGCCGCGGATGGTGCAGTCTTCATTCTGGAGGGGACGCACGGCGAAGATGGTTCTGGAGCCGCCGGCTGGCGAGATCCAGCAGTTGTGGCGTTGCCTTAAGGTAGACCTCTGTACCGAGCACGTCCTGATGACCGAGATAGGCGGACAGCCACGGCAGCTTCGCGTGTACATCCGCTCCGGCAGACGCCCATGCCGTGAGACGATGCACCGCGAAGGCATGGCGCATCTCGTACGGTCTGGGTCCGATCCTACCGGCGGGTGGTTTGATCGACAATTGACGAAGCAAACGCCGAATTGCCTCCGATGCCGACTTCACCGTAAGCGGGGTTCCGTCCAGACGAATGAACAGTGCTTGCGGATCTTCGATGCAACGATTCCGAAGAACCTGTCGACGCGCTTCGAGATATTGATGCAGCTCACTGGCCAGATCCGGGCGGAATGCAACGATGCGGGATCGTCCCTTGCTATGCGAGACCAGGAAGACGTTTCGGCACAGATCAACTTCCTCCATACGCAGGCGTACCGCCTCTCCAAGACGCAGGCCAGTGCAGTAAAGCACCAGCATCAATGCACGAAACATGGGCGCCCAGATCCAGCGGCCGTGATGTTCGCTCGCCGCATGCAGAAGCCGATGCACTTCCTCCTGCGAGAAGATGTACGGAAGAAACAACGATTCCTTGACTGGCGCGAGCGCATGCTCGGGAACATATCCGGATGGATCGTTGCGGCGCCTATAAAGGCACAACTGACGGACTACTCCGAATTCCAGGCCTACCGTGACAGCCTTGCGTCCGGCGATGCGCGAGGACCATCGCCGAACGGCCTCATCAAGCGCCACGGTCTGCTCGCCCCATTGTTCGGCAATGAATCGTACAAAACCGTTGAGCACAAACTCGCCGCGGCGATATTGCACGCCCATGGCGCGCCGGAAATTCAGAAAGTCCTTGGCATCACGCGCCATACCTGCGGCTGTCACGAGCGTCCTCATCGTGGCACCGGCAGTGAAACGTCTCGCAACTTCTCGGTTGCAATGCGCACGTATGCTGAAATGGAATCCGGATCGCGATGACCGAGAATATCTGAGACTACTCTTGGGTCAGCGCCAAGGTCGATCTGGCGAGAAGCGCTGGAGTGACGCAGTACGTGGCTGCCGAGGTAGGACGCTGTCAAACCGGCCACCGTGGCATGCCTGACCACAATGTGTCTGACCGCGCTCGAGCAAGTCAAAGGAGCGAATGGCAGCCTGCACTGAAGAAACAGATGCCGGGTCGTTGCATGTGGTGGTCTTCCGTCGCGGAGATAGAGAGCCACGGCCTTCGCGACGGCCGGCAACAGCGGTAACGTGAAGGCCGTTCCGGTCTTCGGTCGAATCACCCGCAATGTTGCCGCGCTCCAGTTGATATCGTCTAGTCGCAGCCCGATCACCTCCCCGGCGCCGAAGCCATAGGTGCTCATCATCAGCAGCATCGCGTAGTCGCGCAGACCGCACGGATCTGATCGGTTCACAGCATGGAGTAACCGCTGCACATCCTCCCATGGCAACGCCCGATGTGGATGCTCATACTTTGGCTGCACGGGCGCTATGACTGAATCGGCGAGATTGCGCGCGCTGCGGCCGCTGGCAAGCAGAAAGCGTGAGAAAGACCGGATGCTGCCGGCGATATCGGCTGTCGTGGTTCGGGCGTATCGACGACTGCAGTCAACGAGAAACGCATCGATATCAGCCAGCGTCATGGAGCGCCACGTGTGACCGCACTTGCGAAGATGCGCCAGAAAATAGCCTATGTGAGTCAGCTTCTTGTGCACGGTCGTCGGCGGACTGCCACGATGTGCAACCAGGTGATCCCTGTATGCGCGCAGCACCGCCGTCGCGGGGGAACTGGCAGCCGGTGCAACCCGCCAAGTCGGCACGTCCCTTCCGAGCACACAATAGACACGATTCAATTCGTAGACCGCCGTCCTGGCGTTCGCTGCTGCACCGGGGCCTAGATCATGCTGTCGGCGATACCAATGGACGAAGTGGCGCGCACCATCGAGAGTCAGCTGAGCCGGCTCATTCAGTCCGTGCTGTTCGCAATACGCCCTGAAGCGTCCGATCCATCGGAGATACACGCAGGCACTGCTGTCCTTTACGGAGCGGTCGTCACGCCATACATGGATGATCTCGGCTGTCGTCGGAGATGGCCAGGATCGGCGTGAATCGGTTGGTTCGAGCTGCATACTGTTTGCTCACAGTTGACCGCTGCAGCGTAAATCGGCTCGCACCTGCCGTCAGGCCCCGTGTCTTGTTGGTCAGACGCGCCACGGTCCGATACGCCTCGCTGCAATCGCAGAAAGCCCAGCGGCGCCGGTAGTTCGCTGAGTGTCTGTGGGGAAAGCTCACGCCTCAACTCCACGAGCGTACGAGACGAGCTGGCGTCGCCTGAGATGCCCCAAAGATGCCAGATACCAGGCGTTGGCGGATGCAGGGAAGATACTGCCTGGAGCGCTGCTTGAACCGCGCGCACCCTGCGGCGCAACCAACGCACAGCCGCCGGCAAACTCACGTCGTCCTGTCGCAGCGCATTGGCAGCGGCCTCCATGCTGCGCATACGCGGCACGCTCGCGGCGACAGCGTCGACTGAGCCAAGCAGACCCGGCAGCCTTGCAGAGAGAAAGTCCGGTAGGAGGCTGAAAGTTCGGTGTCCCTCAGGACAGTACCACCTGGCAATACGCATCCCTGATGGAGTCGCGCGCTCATAGGTGCCATGGCGAGCAAACGAGCACCCGCCAGAGGGGTGCAACGGACAACGGTACAGACGCACTGCGAGCCATTCGTGCTTCGCGATGTAGCTCTCGACACTTGATTGCGTTCGTAATGGGATCTGCATGTTCGCCGCCCGGACGCCGCACACCGATGGTGTCCACACAGATGATATGCCGAGTTGTTTGGCCCTTCAAACGCGCCCATTAGCCTCGGACGGCCGTTGCTCGACATAAAACGATACTCGGGATACTGAGCCATGCAGCCAATTTCCGTGATGCCCAGTTTGAATCCTGCTTTATAGCCGCTGTAATCGTCGACGACCAGCTTGCCACGCCAGTTGCCCCAGAAGGCGCGGGCATGTTCGCCAGATCTGCCGTCGGCGAACTCGTACACGACCGCGCGCACCTCTGCGAACTGAGTCGACGTGTAGGCCCATAAATAGGCGCTATGCGTCTTCCCTTTGCCGGGGCTCAACATCCGCACCGGCGTTTCGTCTGCATGTAAGACGCTGTGGCGCAGCAGTTCCTCGCGAAGTGCGTCGACCAAAGGCTGCAAACGCACACCGCATACGCCCACCCAGCCGCCGAGCGTCGATTGTGGAATTGCTAGGCCAGCCCGGGCGAAGATGCGTTCCTGCCGGTACAGAGGAAGGTGGTCGCCGTATTTGGCGACCAACACCTGCGCGAGCAAGCCATTCGTCGGAATCCCTTTGTCGATCACATGCGGTGGCACCGGGCGCCTGGATCAACGTTTCGCACGCTTTACATGCCCACTTCCCACGGATGTGACGCTCAACAGTGAACACGCCCGGAGTGTAGTCGAGCTTCTCGCTGATATCCTCGCCGATGCGCACGCGTCGGCAGCCACAGGGGCAGCTCAACTCCGTCGGCTCGTGATGGATGTCGGTGCGGGGCAACTGGGGCGGCAACGACAAGCGTTTGGCCTGCTTGCGAGGTTTCTCCTGCGGCGCGTCCGAGCGCAGTTCATCCAACTCGGCCTGCAGCGCGGCCAAATCCTCATCAATGGCCTCGTCCAGCAAGCTTAACTGCTCGGCGGTGAACTGTTCGCTGCGTCTGCCGAATTGCAGGCGTTTGATGACCGAGAGCTCATGGGTGAGCTGGTCAATGCGCGTTTGGCGGTAGTGCGATTCACGCGTCTTCTCGTCGACCTGGGTCATCAACTGGCGCGCGAGTGCGCGCAGTTGATCGGGGTTCAGGGCATCGAGATCAGTGGGTGAATTCATGCATCAAGTTTGCCAGCACCTACAGGCTGGGGGAATCGAAACTGTTTACGTCATTTGCTATACCACCGCGATTACGTGGTCGTGCGCCAACGTCTGCAGGGCAGCCCGATCACGAGTGCGCGCAATTGCTCGGGATTCAATGTCTCAGCGATCTCACTATGGCCATTGGCCCAAACGAAATGACCCTTGTTCAAGCGTCGTGCAGCAAGCCAGACGCCAAATCCGTCGTACGCCAGCACCTTCATGCGTGTCGAACGCCGGTTAGCAAACAGATACGCATGGTGGGGCCGTGCGGACCCAAATACCTTCACCACGCGCGTAAGGATGGTATCGGCGCCGGCACGCATATCGAGAGGTTCGGTCGCAAGCCAAATGGCGTCGATGCGGATCATCGCAGCACCTCCCGAACCCAAGCTGCGCTGTCGCTCAAACAAAAGTGCGGCCACAGCACCGACACGGTTGTGCCATTGCGCTGAATGTCGATTCGCACGTTCACTTGCGCCGCATCGGGCGCTTGTGGTGTCGGCACGGTCATTGGCAGCGCGACGAAGGCTGGCTTGAGCTCGACATCAACCGGCTTGGGCGCAGGCAGCGCAGCGTCGCTAGGATCGGCGGCCTCTTTGATCCAGCGCCGCAGCACATTAGGATTCAAGCTATGCGAGATCGCAACGGCGGAACATGAAACTCCGACCTGCCGACATTGTTCGATAAGCTCTGACTTAAACGACGTGCTGTAGGTGCGCCGTGTGCGCCCTGTCGGAATGTCTTGGGAAATAGTGTGCACGTGTCCGCTTCCTGATCGTGGAAACGTATGCTCTTACGCCCGGGACCAGAAAACCAGATGAGTTCGCCGGATGCTTACTTACCGCCCGCATCGTAATGCTTAGGTTTGCCAAATATAGGTGCGGGACGTAACAGCAGCGGCGCAAGGCCGGGCGGGTTGGCTTTATGCATTAATTGCGAAGTGGCCCTTTCCGGCGAACGCCTCGCTGACCTTAACGCGTAATTGCGAAGCCCCGACCGCATTACAGCAGGACATCCTCAGTTCTTGGACCGGGACGTCCTCAAGCCGATTGCGCTGCTGTTAGCTTAGGGCCGCCGCGCAACGTCGCAACTGCCGTTCCCGGCTCCTTTCGCCTGTCGCTAACCTGCTCAATGCCATTTTTCAGCACCGATTCGCAAAATGCTAATCGCGCGCGGTAGTAGTCCGCGTGTACTTGTGCATCAAGAATTCGTTGCTCGGCTTGAAAGAGCTCCAGACGGAGTTCAGGCAAAGCCTTTTGCGCCTGCTGCTCCACAGTAGGCGCGTAACGTGCGGCCCAGTTTGCTATCCATCGCAACATATTGATCTCTCCTGCCGCGTCGCCCTATGTCCGGTCGCTTGCGTCTGGACAGCAAACGACCGCATCCGAGCGATTGAAATCTTTACGTTTACAACTTCCATCTAAACATAACAAAGTTCAGCGTAAAACAATGCCGATCGGCACATTAAAATCTCGAGTGTTGCGAAAATGTCTCAGCCCAGCAAATGCCGGGCGTCGCGAACTGCGCCGTGTCCGACTGCGGCAGGATGCTATGCCTGAAAGTATGTTTATGTTTTCGATTCATGACGTTGAAACGACTGAGTCGTTTCAGTGGCGAGCACCTCGGCCCGTGTGCAGCGGGCGGACGACTGATGTCGGAGACCGCTCCGATTAAGGCCATGACGTCCCACCAGTTCGGTTGACTGCACGGCGAGCTGCCATCGATGGATCGGAGCTCCCAGCATCGCACCAGCTCCAAAACACGACATTCCTAAAAAAGCTCTGGCATGCAAAAACATGACGATTTAGCAGAATACTTAAAAAGTGTCACAGGTGTTAGGTCAAATCGTAAGAAATGCGTTGCCCAGAGTGGCGCTCCGTTCAAATTTGCGAACGCGGCGGTACGGCAATTTGTGAACAAATATAATCTGGCTATTAATTCTATATTACTTATTGATGTAGTTATCCATGGCTTTTAATATGTCTCCGGGCCTCTCCATCGATCGGGTCAACGCCTGTGCCGCTTCGATTTCGTGGTTATTCAATTTTTTAGCAATCACCGATCGATATGCGGAAGCAATGTGACTTGATGACAGCTCGCCAGCTGCGGCCAGGTTAGAAAGCGCATATGCCACCACGAGATTTTTGGAGACGCCGGAACCGTTGCCGTACATTAACGCGAGTTTTGCTTCACCATTAGCATTTCCGTGGTCGGCTGATCTCCGGAACCACGCGACTGCTTCCTTGTAGTCTTGCGGCACGCCATAGCCGTTCAAGTACATCGTACCCAAATCGTGTTGGGCGTTATCATTTCCCTGATCGGCTGCCTTGCGAAACCAGTCCATGGCCATGTGGTAGTCTTGGGGCACGCCATACCCGTAGAAGTACATTGCGCCCATGTCGTCCTGAGCCTGGGCGACACCTTGGTCGGCCGCTTTGCGGAACCAGCGTAGAGCTTCCGTGTAGTCCTTCGGCACGCCCTGACCGGTCGCATACAGCCCGCCGAGCGCGCGCTGTGCAGCGGCCTCTCCTTGCTGAGCCGCCTTGCGGTACCACTCCGCAGCTTCTTTGTAGTCCTGCTGTACGCCGGTGCCGTCTGCGTACATCGCGCCCAACAGGCCTTGACCATCAGCATTTCCTCGCTCGGCCGATTTACGGGACCAAGCTACAGCCTCTTTATAGTCCTGTGATACTCCCCGGCCGTGATAGTACATAGCAGCTAGATAGAATTGGGCGTCCCCGTTTCCTTGATCGGCCGCTTTGCGGAACCACGTCACCGCTTGCACGTCGTTACGTGGTGTGCCCTTGCCTTCGGCATACATGTGTCCTAGCTTGTCTTGCGCGCGAGCATCTCCTTCCTGAGCCAACGGCCGCCACTGTTCGAACGCAGTTTTAAAGTCACCCTTCTTTGCCGCGGTCAGGCCTTCATCGAAGCCCGCCGAAACGGGCATGGCAATCACTGTCAGCCAGAGACCGATCGTAAGTGCACTACATGTGGACGGCTTATCCATGCATGCTCACCAATCGAAATATTTCGCGACGGCGGCATTGTCTGCATTGCAGTTTTCGAAATATTTGGTCGCGCCGTCTATATCATGGTTATTGGCGAATGAGTCAAAATCCGTCGACCCGCGTTGCTCTAGCCGGCGTACTTGACCTGTCGTGTGTTTACTCATATATAAATAAACAATTTTCTTGTATGTTTGAAAACCAGTAAGTGCCAGTATTCCGTATGCATCGGGCCCAAATGCAGCTTTAATTGTTCTCTCGGCAAATTGGCTTTTAGTTTTGTCTTGTTTTTCTAACATCCCAGACATACCCGATTCGACAAGAAAACCGTCGCATTGAACCACGGCTTCCTCTTTGTTTTCAATCGACTCCCCAAAGGTTGATGACGTGAATATAAGGCCAGAAATCGCCGCAAGCAAAAGAAACGTTAGTTTCTTGGCGCTGGTGTCGTTGGCGTACGGATGGCGGAAAATATTTTCGCGCATTGATAAGTCTCCACTTCCGTTGAGGTTGTAGAACATCAGCATCTCGCCAATATCAGGTTCGACCCAGTCCTTGAGCTCCCCTCTGTTTTTCGCCTTCCAGAGGTCCCTTGGTTATGAAGCCGCGTCCTGGGTCTGCTGAGCTGACTACACAAGGTCGATGTCGCGTAGGTACAAACGACAAGCAAAGACGGCCTTTGCCGGGGCTCAGGGGATGGCGTACCGAAGGGATGCGTGTCAGCCAGCATGTTCACCACCTGTTTGTCACTGTTATAGGCGAAGTCGAGCGGCGAAATCGGACCGGTTGACGCCTTCATACACCGCAGCGTGCGCTACCGCACGTTGCAGCCGCGGGGCCAGCCGACGGCTACCCCGGCGGCGGTTGAAAGCTGCGGTAGTCGCGTGGTGAATCGGGCGCCAGATATCGTGCGTGTGGCCCGTGTGCTTGGTGCTGGCATCTGACGATACCAGGCTGATCCGACAGCGCCTGAAGAATAGCAAAACCTCTTCAAGTGTCAGTTCGACAAAGCATTGTCCGAGGTGCAGGTCCCCGGATTCGAGCGCATGTGTGATTGCCGATTTCGCATCCGTAAAGCCTGCTGTATCGAGCACGAAAACCTCGATGTACGGTGCTTTGTATTTCGGTTTATCACCGCCGTCGTTGGTGAGCCAGAGATCGACGCCGAACACTATATGTTCAGTTGGAACCAGTCAACGATCATGTAGCAATCGCCTCAATGCCACTGCATCTTCAGCATCGTCCGCGTAGGCCGTGCCCATCTAGTCATCGACTGTTTCTGGCGCGCCGAGAAACGTATCCATTTGACACTCCTTTGGCTTGGTCCATTCCGACTGCCCACGATTCGTTTTATGCCGCCATTTGATGCTCGTAATACGGTCTTTCGCGGTCGTCGAGAATGGCGTATTGGGCTGCAAGATTTTTAGGATCTGGATTGAGCCACTGATCGACGTGCTCTGGCTTGATCGGGATGATGCAGCGATTGTGACCAGCTGCCGCGATCTCCGGCGGAGGCTCGTCCGTGATTGCCGCGAACGATAAAAGATCCGGTTCGCCGGGAGCGGTCCAGCGGTGCCACAAGCACGCGATCAACAGCGGCTGCCCAGGTGTAGGATCGAACCGCAGGATGACATTCTCGCCGTCGCGCTGCACGTTCTCGTAGAACCAGTCGACAACCATGATTCCATGCTGGAAACCGAACAGCTTTCGCCATGCTGTCTTGAGGCTGTCGCGCTTTGCGTTGTAGCTACCATCCTTGAATTTCTCTGTCTCTGCGGTCCAGCCTGGCAACCGGCATCGGTATCTCATCGGGAGTACGACGCGTTGTCCATCCTGGACGATCATCACCGGCGCGTACCAGCCCGGGTAAATTCGAGAGTCGCGTTCTTTCAAATCGGTGCGCCGCAGATCATCGAGTCCGCGCAGGGCCGCATCGATTTTATCGGTCGCAATGCGTTTGCTTTCTGTGGCCGCCTTAGTCGTCTTTATCAGGAGCGTGCGCTCGGCGTCGGCGAGCCGGCTGCGTTGCTTAAATAGATCCTGCTCGAGCTTCATCGACTGTGCTGCGGCGAACTGATCGATAGACGTTTGAATCCTTTGCAAGTCAGCCGGGTGAGCGCCCAAAAATGCCGCGTCCATCGCCTTCGGAGTCTTCGCCCCGCTCCCTTCGACGCGCTCCCAGTAGAACTGCGCAAACTCTCGAATGCTCATGTCCGCTCCGAACATTTTTACATATTTGCGATAGTCCGCAATAATTTGAGCTGAATAGCACACGACGCGACCTCCCCTCTTCCCTAACGGGACCGTCAAGCATGATGAGTGGTTCGGTTGCCGGCCGACATCCGAAATCTACCGGACAGCCGGTCGACACCACCAATTCTGCGCAAACGCGACAGATCCGATCAATTCGAAGCCTTTAAGAACGAAGCCACCGTGCGCCATGTTTGAAAGGGTACAGTCGTAAAGTGGAGGCAAGAGTTGGTCTCGCCCATCGCCGGCGGCGCTGGCTCTTGCAACGTCAGAATATCGCCCTAGTGCGCTGGAATTCTCCTGGGCAACGATCAGTTCTGCGCGCACGGACTCGCTGGTACGAATTTGGATCTGTTCGAGCGCCTTTCCGTGAAAGCGCATCGCAACAATATGTACATACATCAGATGTTAAAACTACTGTATAAAACAACAGTGTATATCTCGCCGACACGCCGTCAAGCTTCAGAGGTTTGACGGTCGATACTGATGCTGCGTCGAACTGCCTCTTCACAATCCTGTAAATTGATTGTCTATATCCTGTACCGATGCGATACTAAGACCTGTTCTGTGAATCATCAATAGGGATCGATATGGCAACTGACACGATTACCCATGAAATCGTCTCCCAGCTTGTGGAAGCTGGCGCGATTCGCGCGGCTCACGTGGTCGGCCAAAAAGGCGGCTGGGGCGTTCTGTTCAAATATGGGATGACCGAGCGACCACTGGCCGCGCAGCGGGGCAATGTGCGCGTGTTCAAGCGGTTCGAGACCATCGTGTCGTACTTACGTGAAATAGGCATTGTCCAGTTCGATGTGGATGCAGCACAGTACGATCCAAACGCCCCGCTGTCTGCACGCTCGCAGAGCAACTCCGAGCGCGCGCGCGCGCAGATGAAGGCCGCGCACCAGGCTGCCGCCTATGACAAGTGGTTTCGTGCCGAGATCGGCGCGGCGCTGATCGAGGCCGACGATCCTGCCACCGTCAAAGTGGCGCACGCCGATGTGGCCGCCGCGCTCCGCGCGGGCGACACGACCACGTTGCGCGCGCTGGCCGGTAAGCCCGTCAGCAAGAGCCGGCGGAAGGCCAACGCATGACGGTGCGATGGCTGGCTGAAGCGCTGATTAACCTAGCAGATATTTTGGACGCCGTGAGCGAGGAAAGCCCTCAGGGCGCGTCGATGTTAGCGACTGAAATTGAAAGTAAGACCGCACGACTGGAGACTCACCCGAAGCTATACAAGGCCGGCCGTGTACGCGGCACGCGCGAGTGCGTGGTGACCGAAAACTATCTGCTCATCTATCGCCTGCAGGGCGATGACGTGCAGATCCTGCGTGTGCTGCACGCGCGTCAACAATGGCCCAAATCGAAGTAATCCCGACCAACTCAATGGGGTACGTGCCACGCCCGTCTACTCCAGGGCTTCGATTCCGGCGGCATCAAAGCTCGATGTCGCATTGCCCAAGTTCAGCGCTTCATCGGCCTGCAGCTTCGCCAGCATCGCAGACGGCAGCTCGATGCCAAACGTGCGGGCTTTCTTCGCAAAGTAGGCAGGCGGCCAGCCAGAGCAACCTCGCCGTCGTCGAGGTTGCTGGAGAGCAGCTCGTCATCCCCGTTGAGATATTCAATCACCATGAAGTGATATTGCAGAGGCTTATCCCAGCCCATGAGGACCGTCACCGCCTGACCGCCGATCGCGGTTTTCAAGGTGCACTGCGTCATCGCTCTCCTCCGATGCGCCGCATCGCCACCCGCGCGGCCTGCGCGGCGCGTTCCGCCTGCAACTCGGCCCACTTGCCCACGAGCGTCGGGTCGGTCGTCAGAAAGAGCGGCTTGTCCGCCCATACGGTCACCACATCCCCACGTGAGCCGATTTCGAACACACGCAGATCCTCATCTTCACTCACACCGTTGTCGACCAGGTCGCGGTACGAAACCAGGTTGTACAACTCTAGATCGATCCCAGGCCGCCCGGCGATCAGCGCGATCGTCGCTTCAAAAAACCGCCGCGCGGCATCTCGCGTGGATTCGAGTGCAAACACCTGGACACTGCCCTCCCCGCTTTCCCAGATGATTCGATACAAGCTGACGCGGCAATCGTGACTGAGCATCGTCATCGTGCTTCTCCCGGTGTTCAATGAAGCAAAAGCGATCGTGCTTTGACGTGAAAGTTAGAAACCACAATGCCGGGGTGGCGGCAATCTATAGATCGGCCTTCAGCGCGTCTAGACGCGGATCCGCTCGACCTCGTCCAGAGAGACGTCGCCGCTGCGCCGGTCGTAGAGCTGCGTGGTGCGCGTCGACGCATGATTGGCCATCGCCGCGGCGTTCTCGAGCGTGCCGCCGCTCTTCAGGTACGCGGTGATGCAGGTGGCACGGAACGTATGGTTGCCGATCTTCGTGTCGATGCCGGCCGCGAGTGCGCGACGGCGCACCATCGCGTAGGCGTTGGCCTGCGGTAGTGGGGTTTCACTCAGCTGCCCGGTGCCGCGCCGAATCGTGCGAAACAACGAGCGCTTCAGATCGACCGCGATGCCGGTGCCATCAAGGTACGCATGCAGGTACACCTCAAGCGTGTGATGACACGGCATCTCATGGCGCTTGCCGCGTTTTTCACGGAGACGTACCCATAGCCGCCGGTTTTGCACGTACACGTCTTCCACCCGCATCGTGACAGCCGCGCCGATCCGCGCGAACGAAAACTCCATTAACCCGATCAGCGCCCGATCCCTAAGGCCGATAGGTGTGCTGACATCGATGCTGTCGAGCAGTTGCCGGGCTTCGGTTGCATCGAGCACGGGCGTCTTACCCTTGCGGGTCGTATGACTGGGTCCACGCACGGACGCGGCGGGGTTATGTGGCACGACCTGGCCGGTGGCGAGCCAGTCAAAGAGGTGCCGGATCGCGGCCAGGTGCTGCTTGACCGTTGGTGCCGACAAGGTCTGCGTTTGCAACTCGATCCAGGTGGCGACGTGCAGCGGTTGCACGGCTGTGATGGATCCAACGCCCGCCTGCGCGCACCAGGCGAGAAATTCGCCCACCGCGTGCGCATAGGCTCGGCGCGTGTTTGGGTTGCGAATGTTGGAGGCGAAAAATTCGAGGAAGCGGGTGCCAGCCCGTTCGCCAGCGGACGCGACCAGCGTAGGCAACGACTGCGGCGAAGAGAGTGTGAGTGTTTGGTTCATCGGAATACCACGGGCAACATTTCAAACCCTGCTGCAATAGACGCGTAGAACCGGTGAAAGCCGTCGCACACGCGATAGGCGAATGGTGCGGCGGGATCGTCGGCAGATGGCAATGCAACGACGCGATCCGGCGGCATTTCTGCACCGGTCGCCATCGCGCTCAGAACACGGATCATTCGCGAACGGTCAAAGCCGCACCAGTCAAGCATCACCTCTGGATTGCGGAACGGCGGCTCGATCTCACGGAGCGGCACAACAATCGCATCGAGGGTGCAGCGGTAGCTCGGCGCACCGGGACAGAAGGCTGCCATGCCGGCGTCGGCCCACCAGGAATCGGGGATCTCGAACTCGGCTGGCAGTAGCGGGAAACGGAAACGCATAGCATCGCCCTTCAGGACTCGCGGATCAAGTCCATGTCACGCCTCATCGTTGTTCTCCCCTGTCATCAGCCCTGCACGGCCGGCTGACCATCTGCCGGCGGGGTGAGGACGATCGACCCTCAAGCGCGGCCTCAGACATGATCGGTCGCGGGCTTTTTGTGCCGTTCTGTGACCGCCATCGTCAGGTTCAAAAGGGCGTGCAGTTCGCCAGCACTGGTCGCCTCAACTTCAAAGTCGCCCATTGTCAGTCGCAGCGTGCGCCCGGCTCGACCTTGCAGCCAGGCACCGGTCGCCGCGGTGAGCGTGGACCCGGCGACGGGCGTGCACGGGACCATGAATTCCCCAACGAAGCCGTCACCCCCATCCGCTCGGTCGGTTGTGAAGGTGACCGCGCTTATCTTGCCACCCTCGGCACGGGCGAGGCTATAGATCCGCCGCAGCTCGCGCTGGTAGCCGGGACTAAAAGACGCCTCGTCGTCGGGTGCGCGCACCAGGGTCAAACGCAGGGTGTCCGGGGTCGGCATGGCGACTCCTGATATATGTGATAGAGGGCATTATCATATATATGCCGCAGCATAGCCTTTGATATACCGCCTATCGAACAAGCTATTTTGGAAATGGCCCCAGCAATCCTAGCTGGTGCAAAATTCCCTTTCACATTTTCAGCTTATTTTGCTGACGCCCCGTCAGCGCCAATACTTGGGACTGGTTGGTTAGTCGTCAGTGTCGCAACGGATAGCGTTGTCAATGGATAGACTTTCCAAACGTAGAGGCTAAAAAGTCCGAATGAAAATCCCAGGATGACAAGTCCGATAACCGAAGACCGAAGCACAAGCTTCCCCTTTTCAATGGAGAGTTCGCTTATCAAATCGTTTGTGCTTATGTGCTTGTCAGATTCGGCTTCGGCTGTTGTAACCGGCTTCGATGTTGGAGTCTTTGACGTCATTGCTATTAAGTAACTTGTCCAAAGTTGGATGCCCGCTAGTCCCAGCCCAGCGACGGTC
This sequence comes from Caballeronia udeis, assembly GCF_001544555.2. Classification (GTDB taxonomy): domain Bacteria; phylum Pseudomonadota; class Gammaproteobacteria; order Burkholderiales; family Burkholderiaceae; genus Caballeronia; species Caballeronia udeis. The sequence goes on from NZ_FCOK02000083.1 coordinate 15,002, forward strand.
ATTACGATTACGACCCCCAGCATCAATTTCTCTTCGTATTCTTGAAGAGCAAACTTGTTTCGCCGAATGTCCCAATCATCCAACCGTTTCGCACGGACCGTATAGTTCAAGCAGTAAACCGTCGCGGAAGAAAGGGCTGTGGAGGCAGGAACGTCATGACTAAAACTTTCACGACTTTTAGCTAAGCAATCCTGCAAAAGTTGCCCGTTCGTTCCTATTTTTGTGTCCGTTGGGGAAAAGCCTACGATCGCCCACAGGGTTAGGAGAGCGGCAAATATGGCTCCAGCTACCCAAAAGCCAAGAAGACGTGATCTTGAGGCCGTATTCGAGCTGCAGTCCGATCGGACTGAGGCTGCTGTTTTTGTAGTAGACATGAAGCGTCCTATGCCATTTTTGAGTTTGCTTGTTATTTCGCTTCTGGTCACTGATCCGACACGTTCGAAAGGCCATCGTCGACCTCGGACGCGCCGATTATTGGACTCGCTAATTGTGACTTGGGTACTGATGACGTCTCGGCGGGAAGTTGAGCGTGCTGCGTACTGTTTTGTGGCGCAAACCCATCCGTATAGCTTTGCGCCTCAGAATTCATTGATTCTGTTGTCGGCTCCGCGGGTAGCTCTCCGCGATTAACGCCCTCGTCTTGCGAAAATCCATTGTTATTTACGGGCGCAACATTCATCCGAAGAAAATTAAAATTATTAACGGTAAAACTGTTCGAGAAATTTTCGAAAGGTTGGATGGCATACGTGGATGATAGCGGTGCTGATGTTGCTGCAAGATTTTGTTGAACGACACTATTCGTAGGCCCGATTTTCTCAACAGAAGACAGCTCGCGTCCCGCGACTGCAGACATTTGTGTATTCATCACGCCGATTGCCTGATTTGGCTTAATTGCAGCGACACCTGTAAATGCGGCTGCATGGGTAGCTTCCACCGCGGCTGTCCCGCCTATAACACCAACCGAAATTGTTTGAGAATTTGCTGTAATTGCGATAAAGGAAAGCGACGCTATAACAAAGACGTTTTTTTGTTGATTTTTCATATGGCTCTCGTCGTTCTAAGTACATCATTGTTCGTGCCTGCCGGCGACGATTATCTGTGATTTTAGTCATTAAAACTTGGCCTAGATCAAGCGAAATCGTTCGTTTATCAGGGCAGACGGCCCTGAATGTGGAATATAAAGCCGGGACTTCTTCGTTCGTTATGCCATCGGCGCTCCGGTCTACGCTGTCCGCGGTCGTTTCGCCTCCTTCTGTGGCGAGCGCTTTCAGACAACGCCCTTGATAATGGCATTGCTGACTGCTCCGAAGGGCGGAAATCTAACGTAGTGTCATTCCCGGAAACGTTCGGTTAGGCCGGGCGCGCTGGGGGTTTCCCGCCGTTCTCGATGCGGAAGAGCTTATCGTGCTGCGAGAGCTTAACGACAAAGTATTTGTCATCATTAAGTTCGGGCGGGAGCTTATCTTTCAATATCGAAGCAACGAACTGCACATTAACGTCTTCTTCCTCGACAAGCTCGCTGATTTTTATGAGCTGGTTGTCGTGCATTAGCTCTTTCTTATCGTTCAGCAAAAAGTGATAGCAGGGAATACCTTCGTTGTCGGCAAATTGCACATAGGCAATGTCGAAGCATGAAATTTCCCCCTGCTTTTTGCCGGAGCTAAAATTGAGGTTGAACGCGGTGAACTTGTACATTCGCTGCCCCACCTTATTCGTTGTGAGGTCGACCTTCAGCGCATAGCGCTCACCGTATAGAGTTCGCGAAATTGCCGAAAAATACTTATTGAACTTGTTAAGTTGGATTTGGATAGTTTCCCCAAATTCCGTTGAAAACAACGAATTATCAATCCGCGTTAGCGACTCGTTGAGTTCCTTAAGGGTGGAGTCCACGTCCGTTATTTGCTGGATAATAGTTTCGTACTCACCCATCTTTCGGTGCTTTTCGTTGAGATCGATGATCAACGCCTCTAGGCCCTCGAAGGAGTCACTACGTGCGATCTTGCCCGCAAGCGTCGCTTCTCTAGAGAGCATGTTTCGCAATTCACTCTCTTCCACGGCGATCTCATTATCGAGCCGAGGGAGGTCTTGGGAGATGTACCGTGCTTTTTCGTCAACCATACGATTATGAAACTCGTGCAGTTCCTCAAAGGACTTTTGGACCCCTCCAATCTTTTTGGAAACCTGCTCGTACAACGAGCGTAACTGGTTCACATCGATAGTAGACCGATCTTCCAAAATCTCACGTGTCGCATCGGAAATCAACTGGCGCCGCAGTCTCAATCGACTAACAATTGAGGTTATCGAATTAATTCGATGCTTTACGGCGTTAAGCTGCTGAAGGTCCAATTCAAAATCAGCATTTACATTGAATGTCGATTTCCTTGCGTTCAAAGTCGCAATCTCTTCCGATAGCAAAGAAAGCGCTGTTTCGTACGCGGAACGTGTCTGCAACGCTTCCAGCCGTGTCTTGAAAGCCGTTTCCACACGGATGCGTGCTACAAGATTCTGCTTTTCATCGCCTTGCTCAAAGTGGCATCCGAGCAAGAAAAGGTAGAGGGTCTCGTATTCGTCGTCTCGTGTAAATGCATCTAGTGTTTTCAGAGTGTTGTTTACACTAAGGTCCTTATACCTAATGTTGTGCGATATTATCTGCCGGAACGTTGGTTTTTTTCCGAAATGCCCCGGAAAAAGAGAATTCGTTAAAGTCTCTTCAAACTCTTGGTCGGTTTTCTGCTCTCCGTCAATTTTTTGAATCCTGCGGCTGCGTGATAGAAAATTTCTTTCTATTTTTAGCTGGCGACTATTTGGATCCAAAAGGTCATCCGCGAGTCTAAGTGTAATCAGTACCGAGGTATCGACCAGAAAGCTTTTTACCAAAGCATACTCATTTTTGCGATTTTCCGGATCAGTGTAAATTCCTTTTGCCGATGCCCCCAGACAGAAATCAATCAATATCAGAACACTGGTCTTACCAACATTGTTTCCCGTCTCCATCTCCCCTTGAAGAGGAGTCTCATCAACGATGAGATTCAATCCCGGGTGAAATTCGATTGTCCGAATTATTCCTAAGTCGTTCGATATTTGAAGATTTTTTAGGAACATAACTCAATATTTCCGTGCGGATTGAACTGCACTAAGTCAGCCAAGAATAGCCAATCTAGGCTGAGCACAAAAATCGGCATAGTAACGTCGTGCGACTTGCGGGTCTCAACAAACAAATCCAACAAGGCGGATTCGCGCAGCTTCCCTAACACCTCCAAAACGAGGCCTCCGTTGTAGTACAGGCTAAGACTTGGATGAATATCGTCAGGTAGCAGCATGTCAAATCACGGTAGGATGCTTAAAAATCTTACACCGTATAAACGCGTCCACAACAAGCACGCTTACGCACTGTTCAAGCTCTTCGGTCGCCATTTGTACATAGTTTTTGCTGTTTCGCACCCGTGTCATCGCTGCATTCACGACTTGAAAGAACAGATCGTCGTCGCTGTACGTAGCTCGCAGTCGGGTATAGTCTGAGCGAAGGGCATTCAGCACAGACGTACTCTTGTTTTTACCGGCCTTGTCGTACTCTGCGTAAGTCTTCGTGACTTTAGGCTGGTGAATCTTGTAGTCTTCCACTACGGACGTTGCCGTCCCCAGATTATTAAAGACGATTTTCGCGTCAACGTTAAACGGGGTAGTATTGCTGGCTTGCCCTTCGTCGGAGAAATCCTCTTGTGCAAGAAGGCCAATTACGTCCGCGAGGTTACTTACCTCCTTGACGTTGTCTGCGTCACTTCCCAGTTCTGCCTTTATCAATTCATAGACCGCTTTTTGTTGCGCAATTTGCAAATGCAATATGTCTCTTAGAATGGACGGGACATCGTGAATGTCCGACGCCGGGGCGAAAGACAATGAGTGCGGGTTCGCATATGTCAGCCCCCGAAGCTCGGCTGCATCCTTGGTGATCAAGATAAACTTAAACTGATGTCCAGTGTACGCCGACAGATCTTTCTTAAGCGCCGATTCGATTTTTACCTTCGTCGCTGTACCTGATACCTGTACCACGAGCTTAGCCGCGCTATCGATAAGGTCAATGGCCGCAGCGTTTTGAGTGACCGCGTTCATGTTTTTCAGCGCGTAACCGTATAACGCGTTAAAAAAATCAACATAGAAATTTTCCGAATGCAGATGAAGATGCAGAATATTCGACTTGGCAAGAGTCTCAAGTCGAAGAGACAGAGTGAAAAGCCTTTCCACACAGTAGTCGTAATAGAGACTTCTATTCATCAGTTTCAGATCAGTGTAGGTTAGCCGGGACCACGAAGAGCAAATTGACCGCGTTCGCCGCCACAGGTCCGCTCGGTGGATGTGAGAGTGTACTTTATGCCAGGATCGACGAGGGCTTTTTGCAGCCTTCGTCTACTTCTTTCCCTGACCCCTCCGTCCGACCAATGCGCGCTCGCGTCAGTCATAGCGCTATACATTCCCATCAAGCTACGAGCGTTCCGCTGCCCCTGATCTTCGAAGTTATTGTTGAAGACCACGTGTGTCCGCCCCACGTGTTTCGAGATTTCGATGATCCGTGTTGATAGCTCGCCAAGCTCGTTGTCTGTGTAATCGTCGTTGAAGCGTGCAGATGCAGCCGGCGCATCCTTGATATTCCAACTCTCGTGATTGCGGCCGTGCAAACGAACCAGCGCCAAGGTGGGGTTCTTCACCTCCCAAACGGCCGGAATGCTGTTGGTCGGCCCTTGCGGCTCGTCGACGATAACGTTGATCAGGCCGCGCTCGCGCTCCATAGCCAATGTCGAACCGGCGTCCTCTTCGGAGAACCAGCTGCGGTGTCCGTCATGTTCCGAGCCACGACGACCAGGCGCTATGCACAAGCGCGGCGAACTGCGCCTCCACGAAGGGAATCGCGTTCCCCAAGACAAACAGGGCACGTTCGAATTTCCATGTAAAAGCATGGACGAACGTCTGTAGATGGCGTGCACCGTGCAAAGGATATGTGCCGATGATCTACTCTTCTCTCGCAAACCCGATTGCACACGCCACTATGAACGTTCGTCCGCTAGTCGTTCGTCTGCTTTCCGAGGTGCAGTTGCATTGAGTTGCAAGCTTCGGATGGGCGCCGAATAAGCCGGCAAGTGTCTCCCGATTGGAATGAACCTACGTGACGCCCTTCAAGAGCGTGTTCAATCGACGGTCACATGTACAGCGAAAGAGTCAATAGTGCGTCCGCTCGCGAAGGTTGCCCCGATATACCGATGAAACTGCAAGACGACACCGCCACGGGACTGCGCGAGAAAGTCAAAAGCCGTCCGTTGTGGAATACCAGGTGCGTCTTCCCCCGCGTGAACAAAGTGGGGAGACCCCACTGGCCGAACCACGGTATTGGCCAGCTCTTCAAAGTTCCAATGATAGGCAGTCACAGGCGCCGGCGCTGTGTAGATTGTAAGCGCTTGCCCAACGTGCAAACGGACCACCAACGCACTTTGGTTACTCCTTGTTATGAGCACAGCTGCCGTCTGCGAATAGGAAATGGTAGTAATCAAAAGCCATGCTATCGCACAGACTAATCTAAGTTGCGACAAACGTGGCTCAGGAAAATATTTCATTTTTGATTTGGAAACCAGACCTCAATAGAATCTACTGCCGGAAAACCTTTCGGTTTGACTATATTAACTACCCCATTCCCGCCATTTTGAATTAATTTTCCGATTTTTATGGCGGTCGACTTGTCGTCATCTGAAAAATATCTAATCTCGAATGTACTAGGAGATCCAGCGCCTTTTTTCGAAACATCTTCTACCGCAGGCGCAAAAAAACCTGCTTTTGTAAGAATAGTTCTGGTCGCATTAGCGGAAGACTTCTGGCCGGCGCTTGTATATTGAATCCAAACTGTCTTGCCCAGGCTATGCGAACTTGAACCAGACGATCCCGTTGATTTATAGGGCGTGAAATTTATACCGCTCGGAGGTTTTTGCGAGCTGACCACTCCCGAGTTTGCAAGCTGCGTGGCACTTTGCATTCCAGGTAACGACTGATTCCAGGCAGCCGACAAGGCATCAGCGGGTACCGTCACATTTTTTTCAATAGGCCGCACCCAAGCGGCTGCATATCCGATCTTGTTATTTCCATACGCTATCCATGCAAACCCATCTTCTCCCCATGCAGTTGTCCACGAATTCTTGACTAGCCATGCACCTTGGTTTGGTCCACCCGCATTGTCATCCCATCCAACGATCAAGAGAGCATGATTGATCTTACCATCGCTGTGTTCGTTGAAAAAACCGCCGGCATAAGCTTGAAAGGCGGCTGTCGCTTCCATTGCAGATGCAACAGGACCGTATGCGCAAACGGCAGTTTTTATTTCGCGTATCAAGGGAATTTTTTGTGTCGCCGAGACGAAGTTCCATGACACGGCGCGGTACTTCCCTAAATTTTGGGCGCTACATGAACTCTGAACGCCTCGATAAGGCACAACAGACAGGCTTGCGACTCCGCTGCGGATCATCCACTGATAGGCAGGGTTATACCACCCGCCTTTACAAGATCCCGCCATCAGCCCATCGTTTCCTTTCGCACAATTTAGGATGTGCTGCTCGGAAACCTCGACGTCGTTGCCGTTCCGAATCTTGAATGCCGCATTGTATGCACCTGCCGCCGCAAACGCCCAGCACGAACCGCAAGTTCCCTGATCCTCGACTTCACCGAGAACCTTTTCGTCGCGCCAATTGAAGGAAGACTTATTGGGATCGCAATTTCCAAGAAAATCCGGAGCAACAACTCCTGCTAATCGTGCACTCTCGTCTGCCGCAGCGTTTGCCTTCGTTGCGAATTCATTCTGTGCGGTAGCAATTACGAGAAAATTATCGGGTATACGCGTTCCCGCAAGCTGGTCCGGAGGAACAGCGAACGCCTTTGTATAGCCCATTTGAAACCGCCAGCCTTTCTCGATTCCTTCTTTCCGCAACGCTTCGAGGTCCAGCCTGGCAGACTGAGGGGCTTTCTGTTCCGCTGTCTGATACTTCAGACTCAAACTAGCGGGGATCGGCGGCATGGCGCCATCTTGTGCTACGGCGAATCGGACAACACCGAATAAAGTTATCGTGTATAAGCAAGCAGTGCAGCAACGTTCAATGCGACTCGCCATGATTGTCCCCTTGGTGCTTGCAGGAGTGAGCAAATTTACATCACGTGCAACCAGAAACATTAGAGCGACGGGTTTGAGTCCCTATATTGCATTCGTGAACTAATCGTTATTCGCTACTTACCGTCATTTCCCGAATCATCGATGTAACATCCGTGATTTTCTGTCGCCCAGTCGGCTAACCTGCATTGACGCGACCAAATCTTTTTAACGAACGAAGCGGCCACAATGGAACCGTTCAGATCCGCAACTTGATATGAAAGCAAATCAGCTCCTCCCATATATAATTTAACGGAAGTGAACCAATTCGGTTTAATTGCGGCGACTCCGCCCCCGCTCACATCACGCTGGATAAAGAGCGTATGTGCTATGTGTTGATCTTCCAAGGCGGCTCGTCGAGCCGCGTAGTCCAGAAGACTGGGATTAGCACCTGTGGCGGCGGTAATGGATGTAATGTACTGTTGTGCCGTTGTTATTTCATCACTGATGCTTTTCGCGACCACCGCATTCTTGCAATCAATGGATCTTTGCGCGGCGGCTTTTATCGCATCTCTGAGGGAAACAAGAGCCTGAATTGCGCTATTGGTGTATCCGATTGTCGGGGCGTGAAGCACGAGAAAATCTTTCTTTGTTCCTAACCCTTTTATGAGTCCCCCGATGATCAATTGCGTGGGATCGGTCACGCTGCCGGTTTTTGCAGCAGCCACAAGCGATGGCTGAAACATACTCGCAACCGTAGCCGCGGTGCTTGCTATGGCTCCTACGGCTAATATTGCCGGTAGGACAAAGGTAGGAGCGACCTCACCACCTGCTTTTTCACAGCTAAGCTTCCCCAATGCGTCAACATGACCTTTCAACGTTGCCTTGACAGTTGCAGAATCAACGGGCGCAGTTTGAAGCCAGGCTAGATCGGTCGACGACAGTATCAGCAACACCTTTTCGTCTGACGCAAATAATTGTTTTCCATCCTTTTCCGCAAGCGTAGAAACGCTTTGTCCAATCAAGTAGGAAAGATTAAAGGTATTTTCCGCATCGTTGACTTGCGCGGCAATTCCTATTGCACTGATATCTGTTCCCTGGGAAACTTGAGCTGCGGGAGCTTTAATTAATCCTGCGATTGAGGAATCAATTGAAGCTTGAGTCTGTTGCTGTGACAACTGAGATGTACTCGATGTATTTTGTGATGTTACTGCAGCGGCTGCGAACTGACTTTGAAGAAAGGCCGGGCACTCTGTCTTGAAGGTGGCTTGGGACGTCGGATCGGGCGGCATGGCGCCAGTGCAAAAACTAATTAGGTCAGCGTGGGCTGAACTCGACAGGATGCACAAACAGACTACGAGTGCCGAAAAATAGTATTGCTTCAGGATAATATTAAAATTGGTAACGCCCTTGATATCAGTCTCGCCTCTCATCGCAGCCTCTTTTTATTAAAATATCATATTCTTATAAAATAGCAATATTGCAAGTCAAATTTTGATATTTCAGGCCAGTTATCCTGGCTTCATCTTCGCCGCTGATTGCTTATTTGAAAAAACTGCAAACGCCAAATATTCGTAGTAAAGCTCAGAGCTTACGCCAACTAAAGTCGTTCGCAACCTGATTTAAAAGCCACATCGATGGAAAACACTTTCATCAAGCCTGAGGAAAGAATATAAGCCCGCGCTGTTAGCGGTCGATAAATGTTTTACGGACTGTGCGCTTGCGTACATTTCGATTTGAATGAAGTACTTCCTGACTAACGCCGACGCGCTTGGGCATTCGGCACGAGCGGCAGCTGTTGAAGTTCGTAAATTCTGCTAATGGTGGAAGCCGTTAAAACCCCTGGGATGTTCTCTGCCAGGGCCACGTAACACGTCGCTGTCCAATCCACGGAAATTGTCGCCGCGCGAGTTCGTGGAATTCTTGGTTCAACAGCGCGACGCGCAATTGCACGACACTGTGTGCTCCCACGCGACTCCAGCGCATATGCTGGCTCTTGCACATTCAACGGCCAACTATTCGGTTAATCGACGATTCAACGAAGCCGGTGGAAATTCGCCCTCCTACACGTTGCCACGTGCGATAGTCGATCAGCGACTCAATGTTGCTCTTGAGATACGTGACCACATTCGAGAGGCTGTAGCATGCTTTCTTGATTTGGCTGCTAACTGCCGGGTCTCGTTTCTCACGCAGATCAAGCAGGTGAGCGAGCTTTGCTGCGAACTGCTGCCAAGCGACTGAGTCTCCAGTCCAAACGTAATGACGGAAGCGGACGAACAGATCCCACAGTTCGAACGCTGATCCACTGTCCGTGAGTCGCCCATATGCCAGAGGCGCGATAGCCTGCTCAACGCGTCGCAACATCCGCCCGATGTGCGCCCAATCGAGAATCCACTCATTATCGTATGGGAGGTCGTTGGCGACGCCGGCCAAATCTCGTGCTCCATCAGTCAGGACAACAACTTCATTAGGGTCCCCGTATCCGCTGTCCTCCAGGAATCGTGTCATTTCTTGATTCATCCGCTTGGTGCGCGGCATGGCGGAAGCCCACACTCGTGGTTGCTCACCGGCTTGGCCCACAGCAGCAACGACGACCGCGATCGACGATGAGCGGTTCCCAGCTTCCGCGTGATTTTCCTTGGCCGAACCCTTGCGATTGCATCGTGCGCGACGGACATAGCCGACGTCAATGCCAAGCTCGGCATTCGGTTTTGTTGTCTCGGACCACCGGCGCGCAGGCCGTGCGTTCTGTATCGATTTTCCGATGGTCATGGTGTGATTGCGGATGGTTACATGATTGTCGCGGCCTGAGGTGGGTAGCAGAAGGTCCATGACGCGTTTGGCTTGCCGATAGGGCATCGTGGCGCCGAGCTCCGCGTGCAGCCATCTCAGTTCACCTGTGCTTGCCTCCGTCAGATAGTCCTTGAGTGGAGAAACATACCTTGAGCCGTCAGCACCACAATTGCAGGCCTTCCATCGTTCGCGGCAATAGAAAACCTTTCCCAGCGGGGTCTTCAGCTCCGAGCAATGACTATCGTGCAGGCGCCGCTGTAGGCCGCAGCCCAGACAGGATCTACGCGACGCGCAAAAACGTTCGATCTGCCCGACAACGAACTCCTGCTGCACACAATTGAGTAATGACTTGCCTTCGGCGAGTGACAGTCCGACGTCTCCGGGTGTCTGCTCTTCTACGGGCCTGTGAAACCGCATGACCTCAACCCTCTTCCTCACCCCCCCATCGCCATTATCGAACTCAAGAACGATCGTGCATCGCATGGCGGCTCCTAGGCTCGTAGTTAGGGCGACGATACCCTTTCGTGCGACCGTCTCCCAGCCTTTTTAACGGCTTCCTTCAACAGATGCCGCCGCTGATGAGCAAAAATCCAACGTCGGCCTCTACCGCAGGAGTCGCTTCTCAACCGGCAAGCAGGCCAGACAAGTAGGCTTTTGTGGCCACGGGATAACGCTTGAGCTTGAGATCCTGGAAACTAAGACCGACCATCGCTCCGAGCGCATCCGGGTCAAGTATGTACATCGTGCCAGCGATGCTTAGAACCTTGTCTTCGAGAAGCTTCTCGCGAAGCGCCACACCAAGGTCGCCCTTTGTCATCCGAAAGTGCTCAACCTTCCCGACGTAGCGCGCAAGCTGCCCTTTGCTATGCGAGCGGAAGGATATGCAAAGCCGTCGCAGCGCTCTCTGAGCATCAGCCATTCGCGGATCATCGTCTTCCCTTCCCTGAGACGCGAAGTTTGACCAAGGGTAGCCGTTGTTTCCTGGCCAGGAAACCAACAGTTGTGCTCCCTGCCTCACAAGGGGGGCGCCTCTGGAAATATCGGCCAAAGCTTCGGCTGCTTCCAGAAGCACGACTTGGTCTCGAGCGCCCGGAGACGGGTCGGGTTTGACCACCATCTGATCGCAGGTCAGTATCAAACTGCTTGCACGGATATTGATTGGAGCGATCATTTCGAGTTGCCCGCCATCCCCGATTTCAACGTCGGCGTTCTCCGCTTCGATGTTGATACCACTCACCCGTCGACCAAACTTCAGAGGGCCGTCGACAACCACGGTGAATGCGGATTCGTCCGAGAGATTTCCTGTTTCCGTGGACACAAGTGCCATGTCCAAATCCAAGATTTTCCCTTCAGCTTCGCCCTCTGCCGACAGCCGAGCAACCTCGCCCGCGCTAGTTTTGGCCTGAAGCGACTCGTATAGAAGGCCGACGTGCGCGGCAGGAATGCTGCTCGAGTCCGACGCTACGTCGGCTTTGTAGAAGTCCAAGAGAAACGGATTCGGCGCATGTGCACCCGTCTGCGCGTAGCGTTCCGCGGATCGCACTACGTTCGTATGGGCACTCCGCAGCGAGGCGGCCACAATGAATGCGCCAAACACAGCGCTCGAGGGAGAGGGCGGATCATTGCCATCTAGGAAGGGGTGCTGCGGAAGCAAGCTCTCGACAGCCTCTTCGTATGGAGAAATCGCATGAGACGGTAGTCCGGCTGGCAACGAAGCTGGCTTTGCGATGTGAAACAGGAGTGATGCGAGACGTTCAAGCTGTTCTTCCGAGCCATAGAGGCCATCGATTGAAAGTCCTGGCACGGTGGCCGCGACTTGGCTTGCGACTTTTTTTGACTCGCGCTCCATGATCTCGCGCGTCACGCCCGTGAGCACCTTTCCGGCAAGGACTGCCTCGACCGCGTTGGCCACCTTTGCCACATTGGTTTCGGCGGCGATGACGGTCGCAACCGCGTCGAGCACCGGAGCGTACCCAACGAACTGCTGACCATCCTTGCTCGTCGCTTCAGCGAGGTGGTTGACGAAGTCTTTTATCGCACCTCGGTATACGTTGGCATGCTGCTTCATCGCGCTGACCAAGTGTGGATAGGCCATGCGACCTGTGGACGCTAGGTTGAGCTTTGCAAGTCGGCCGAGCGCACTCCAAACGAAGGCCTGGGCTTGGTCTAGATCGAAAAGCTCGATGTCGAAAACCGGACAAGGGAGCCCACAGTGATCATCGAGATACTTCCTCGCCTCCTCGACAATACCGACACGCCCGAGCAAGATAACTGGCAAGGAGCGGCCATGCGCAATCTGGGCGACATCGTTGAGGAAATCCTCAAAGGAGGCTTGGGTCACACGTAGTCGCGCTTCGTCGAGCGCATCGATCAAAAGAGTCGTGGTTCCCGCCTGCCATGCCGAGAGCAGGCCTGCATTTACCAAGCCGCCGGTCAAGTAGTTGCCGGCGACTGTCGCTGCTGCTGCGAGGTCGACGTAAACGGCGTGTGTAACGGAACAGATCTCCCTTGCGAGAGTCGATTTGCCAACGGCTCCCGGCGCTGCTATCAACCAGACAGGCTGGCTGAGGGACGACTTATCGGAGCGCAGCGCAAGACCGGCCTCGACATACGAGTCAAGTCGTTCGCGGTGAGCGGCCCACCCAGTCATGGTCTTCGCGAGTTGCTGAGGTTGGACGGCGTTCAGGTGCGCCTGCCAGAAGTTCTCAATCGAATATTTCATTTTACGCTCTCTGTCTGATCCTTTCGTGGAACAGCGATATTACTGCGACGTGGCGACTCGGCCAAAGATTCAGCCGCGATGGCTGTGCATCAGAATTCGGTCGAGTTCGTCCTCAACACCGTCATGGCGCAGCACAGTCTCAATGTCCTCATTGCGCTGTTCGCGATCTCACTCGCGACTTGCTGCGACGCTGCCGCATGGTGCCGGATCGTCGCCTAATTGGCTGGTCCAATGATTAAGCTTGGCCCGGCTTGGGTAGAAATGGCTTTATCTCTGCAAGGTTGGCGATAACAAGCTGCCGCTCACCCTTTCGGGGGGAGCCATTCATCTCGAAGTTGAGTGTCCGCAGCGTGTAGAACAGCATGGCCTGGCGGCAAACGAACGTTACCTTGCCGTCCTTCATGCCGTAGTCGATCTCGACGCCTTGGCGTTGCTTGGGGGTAAGCGAAGCATCGGGCGTCAGGACGAGTTCGACGTTGGTGTTCCACTCCCGGTCGTCGGCTGGATCGATGACAGATGCCTTAGGCTGTTCTGCCGACAAGATCCGCCCGAATACGAAGTCTTTGAAGCCTCGGCGCAGGTGGCAGTACGCGCGAACGTGCCAACGCACACCGTCATAGCCGAATGCATGAGGGCTGATGTAGCGCGCCTGCTCCTCATCGCGGGCGATCGATTGATAACGAATCTCGAGCATGGCTCGCTCTGCAATCGCGCGCAGCATGAGGGTCAATGTCTTCGATTCGATGCTTCTTGAAGGAAGCGGAACAGACGTCACAGGGGGACGGAATGACAAGAACGTCTGGTCACTGGTCAGGATCTCTCGCTCCAGTGCCAGTAACTGCGATAGGTACTGCCTTGGCCCAGTGGACTCGAAGACCGGCGTGAACCCCACCGACGCGATGTAGGTGCGAGAACTGGTGTCGTACTCCAAATTCCCAGGGGCCAACTCAACATAGCGTGAGATGTCGGCCGATGCCTGAGGCACCGAGATCTTGAAGAACTCGGTCACGTCCCGGCGGTTGATCCGACCTTCCCACTGCAGGCGGAAGTCGATGAACTGGAGCCGACGCTCTTGGCTCCACTTGACCGGACCTGACTCACTGCCGTCAGACGGCAATTTCTCGTTCGGGCGGGAAACAACCTTCCGGGTGGCTCCTATTGCCCCTTCCTTCCCCGCCACGTGGCTGGCGGACTTTGTGTTCGGGACCGGGCGGCGCTTGGGTTGATCTGCCATTGTGTCCGTATAGAAAGTTGACGCGCATAAAAACTATGCGTATAGTAATTGTACTGACAATCGCGATGACCCGCAAGATGTCCCGTCCAAGCTGAGCGCGCGTCAGTCAGATCCCGTTTGCACGCAGCGGGGGAACTGTTCGGACCTGAAGCATCGCTCACAGGCTCATACATTCATACGAAGGAACCCAGATGTCGATCGTAAAAAGCTTTGCCGTGGGAAACGGCGACATGTTTTACATCAAGCACAACAGCGACAACTTCACTGTCATTGATTGCAACCTCAATGCCGAAACGGCCGAGGATCGCATCAAGGAACTGAAGCTTGAATCCCGACACAAGGGAATCACGCGCTTCATCTCGACTCACCCTGATCAAGACCACTTTGGCGGGATTGAACTGCTGGATGATGAAATGCCGATTGCGAACTTCTACGTGATCAAGAACCAGGCCATCAAGGACGAGGAGACTGAGTCGTTCAAGCGCTATTGCTCGCTGCGAGATGACATGACGAAGGCGTTTTACATTCACAAGGGGTGCACTCGCAAGTGGATGAACCAGACGGATGACGTCCGGGGCACCTCGGGTATCAATATCCTTTGGCCCCACACCAGCAATCCGGATTTCCAGGAAACTCTTGCGGCATGCAATGCCGGTGAGAGTTACAACAATGTGTCCGCCGTGATTCGGTACAAGCTTGAGGGCGGTGCGAGTGTCATGTGGCTGGGGGACCTGGAGACCGAGTTCATGGAAAAAATTACCGACTCCATAAGCTTGGAAAAGACCACGGTCGTCTTTGCGTCGCACCATGGCCGTGACTCCGGAAAAATTCCGGACTCTTGGCTCAAAAAGCTGGACCCCCAGATCATCGTCCTCGGCGAGGCACCCTCGCGACACCTCCACTATTACACGGGCTACATGACGATCACGCAGAACCGCGCCGGCGACATCACGATGGAGTGCGTCGACGACAAGGTGCACTTCTACGTGTCGACTCCCAACTACAGCCACAACGGCTTGACCGACGAAGGCAGGGACACATTCGAGAACTACATCGGCAGCATCACTGTTGAGACTGATTACACGTTGCAAGCAAAGGCCGCATGAGGGTAATCGCGATGAACTGGACTCCGATCTTCGAGAAGATGCTGGATCAGTACGAACTGAGGGCGCGCCTCTTCCCAGGGTTGCTGGTGCTCCTCCCGGCGATCACTTACCTCGCACTGCTGTACGGCACCAAGAGTCCGATGGTCGTAGGGCTTGGCAGTGTGCTGGCAGCGTGCGGTGGCCCGTATTTCTTGTCCAGCTTCGTTCGTACGCGGGGGCTGCGTGCGCAAGAACGTCTGTATCAACGGTGGGGCGGACAGCCTTCGACGTTGCTCCTGAGACACCGTGACATCCATTTGCCGATGCAGACGAAACTTCGCTATCACGAGCTGGCTGCATTGCGGCTGGGAATTGACATGCCCAGCTTAGAAGAAGAGCAGCAGGATCCGACTCGCGCAGACGAGGCCTATGCGGCGGCGGCTGACGCACTGCGCCCACTCACCATTGACCGCAGAGCCTTCCCGTTCATTTTCAAGGAATTGGTAGCCTACGGGTTCAACAGGAATGCATACGGTTCACGTTGGGTCGGGTGCTGCGTCACGGTGATGACGATGACGGCGACTTTGCTGGATGCCGGTACTCTGCATTTGCAGCCGCCGTACTGGACCACCTCGGGCCTGAATGCTGCACACATCGTGGTGGTGCTCTTGGCGCTTGGCTTTGCAGCCCTATGGTGTATGCACTTCACCGCTGACACCGTGAGGTTCGCCGGTGTCTGCTACGCAAAGCGACTCTGGGAGGCATTGGAGAAGTTGCCGAAGAGGCCTTCGCGTGCCCAGCCGAGGCGCGGCAGATTGGCTGAAAGCGACAGGGCTGCAATCGCTCCGAAGTCGACCTAGAAAGGCTTTGAACCACGTGCAATGCGATGTCCTTCGTTGTAGTCCTTCCCCCCTTCCGAGGCCGCACGGAGCGCGGTCGCAAGACTCGACATTTAGGGGTGCGTTGCAGTATCTGACCTTAAAGGTTCAGATCATCCAGAAATTCGGACGCCGGTGCCACACTCGTGACAAGCAAATGATCCCGCGCACGCGTGCAGGCGACGTACAGCAAATGGCGTTCGGTGTTGTAAATCTCTTCCAGATCGGCGTCGTCGGCCACAGTCTCGATGCGCGATTGCAGGGGAATGACCTCATCATCACAGGCCATCACTACCACCGCCCGGAACTCGAGACCCTTCGCGAGATGCATGGTGCCGATCGAAATCTTACCGCTCGTCGTTTCAACGTGCTCGTCGAGCATCTTGAACGGCAGGCCCGTCTTGGCAACTGCCGCTCGGGCCCGATTCAGCTCCGCATCCGAGCGGACGAACACACCAATTTCATGGGGTGTCACCCCTTCCCTACTACGGTCTGTCACCCAGGCGCCAACCTCGCTGTTTTCTTCGTCCTGACTGTTGAATGTCCGAATCGCAGGAGCGGGTCCGTTAAACACGGAAATCGTGCCACGCCGTTCTTCAGTATTGCCATCAACATCCGACACCTCTGGTCCCAGCAAGCGATCAGCCTGCTTTCTGATCTGATGCGATGTCCGATAATTAATGTGAAGGGTGCGCGCACGACCACGGATGTCCACGCCCAGCGACTTCCAGGAGAAGGGCTGTTGAAAAATTCTCTGGCCGAGGTCGCCCGCAAAGAACAGGCTGTTCGGTCGTTCCGCCCCAAGCGCGGCGAGTAACTGCAGTTGTGCAACGCTCACATCCTGGGCTTCATCGACCACAACAAAGTCGAAAGGTAGGTGTTTGCGGCTCGCCAACTGGTCGGCCAGGCGAGTGAACAGTTCGGCGCGGGTGATCAAGCCCTCCGTACGCAAACGGGCGCGCACGAGGTCCAGGATTGCCCATAACGTGGCACGCTGGGACTCTTGCAAACGCGTCTTTCTGCCGAGGCGCTTTACGTCGCGATACGACTCCCAGCTGTGCAACTGCCGCGCGTCAACCAGCTCTTCCCACTCTGTCAGCAGAAAACTCAGGCTGAACTTCTGACCAGACACTCCCGCCGCAGCCTCGGTTACGAACCGTCGGATAACGTCCGGAGATGCGATGTGTGGATGGCCAAAATGCTGTTCATACAGCCGCTCGCCAATGGCGTTCATGGCGTGTACTTCCAGGCGTTCGGCCAAACGCGGTTCATTGCTGATCAAGCGCCTGAGTTTGGTTCGCAGGGCATTCGCCAGGGTATCGGAGAACGTCGTCAGCAACACCCTGCTATCTGGGTGGCTGCGGACCAGAAAGACGGCCCGGTGCAGGGCAACAATGGTCTTGCCCGTGCCGGCCGAGCCCGAGATACGCGCCGGCCCGCTGTAGTCGCGCTCCACCCATTGCCGCTGAGCTGGGTGCAGGAAAATGGTCCATTTTTCCCATGAATACGCCAGCGCGCGTTGCAATTCCTCAATGTCGTTCATTACACGGAAACGGCGAAGAGCATCCGGATGAGCGAACGGATCAGCACCTGGAGAAACCGGTTGCGGAACTCTCGGCTTGCCGCCGGTGGCGAGTTCGAGCAACGCCTCGGCGGCTTCGCTCGGCAGATGGTCCGCCAGTTCCAGGAGGCTGTCTTCGTTCGCCTGGCGCGCATCGCTGAGCCACTCTATCGGCACACCGTAGCTCAGCAGCTGATCATCCGTGACATGCACAAACAACAGCGGTTTGACGGACTCGAGCCGGTCAGCTTCGATGTATCTCGGGACAGCGATTTCCTCAATCCGCTCACGAATTTCCACTAACTGCGCCGCGCCGGTCTTGGGGTGTGCTTCTAGCTTGCGCCGCTCGGCCCATGCGTATGCCTTGTCGTGGTGATCGACGTAGCACAGCAGCAGGCTGGCCTCGGACTTGTGAACAATCAACCGAATATCGCTGCCCACCCGCACCGACCAGAAATTTTTATCCTTGGCTTTGTCAAGCCTGTGAAAGCTGAACCCGGGGTTGGCCGAGTTCAATTGCAGGTCGAACGCTGCGGTCTTCACCGCCTTCTGCTCGTCGCCGGTTAGCCGCGCGAGGCTGTCGGTGAAAGTGTCCGCGATCCGGAATTCCATCACGCCACCTTGAATACTTTCATCACCTCATCCCCGAGATGATTGATGACTTTCACCGCGATGCGCCCGGATCTTGGCTTAGAGAAAGCGCGCGAGGTGTCGCTGTTGAGCGTGGCCCAGGCTTCCTCGTTGATTTCGGCCTTGAGGGTGGTTTTGAGCGCACCGTATGGATCGTTTGCGCCAAGAAAGTAGGCGTGACGGACGAAGAAGCTTTCCTCGTTGTAGTCTGTGTCAATGAACCAGCAGGCGATGCCATCCGCACCGTCGCTGCGGACTTCACCGGTGTTTGGGTGAAACACATCCACGCCGTTGACCTTCACCCGCACCTTGTTATCTTCGGCTGGGAGGATGTCGATGTCCGGTTCACCGAAGATGACGAAGAGGTTGCCTTTGCCGGTGTTCTTGAGATCGTCGGCCATATGCAAGTCGGCGTTCATCCGTGCCTTGAGCACGGGGATGCGACCGAGCTTACTGAATTCCGTCGCGTGCGCTTCGTAGTTGAAGGCGCAGGCGATCAATACGTCGAAGTCGGCATCACCAGCTTCACGGGCGGCCTCGACCAGATCGGGGCGAGTAACTGTGCCGAATTCCGGGCCGATGAAGATTGCGGCCCGTTTTTCGGTCCCTGATTCCGCCTTGCCTTCGAGGTAGCGGCCTTCGGCGCAAACAAGGTCGCCTGGCCATGGGGTGAGCGCCGTGAAGGTGATCTTGTCTTCCTTGTGCGCCTGCTGGACACCGGAGGTCCTAAGGTTCTCCAGAATCATCTGCGGGAAGGACTGCTTTTCGCCGTATCCGGAACCAGGCTCGGCCGCGCGGTGATCGTTCGGATCGATCAGCTCGTCGTTCTCGTCCACTCCCAGCACGCGGTGCGGCGACAGGCTTTCAACCGTGAACGGCCCAGCCACGCGGACCGTCTTCTTGTCCCCGTAGGGCTTGTCGTAGAGGTATTCAAACTCGGCCTTGGCGGCGATGGACTTGTCGATCTCCTGCTGACGGGCAATGCGGGCCTGCCACCAGTCGGCGTGCAGTTTCTTTGCTGATTCCGGCCACGTCGTGACTGCTTCACGCGGGATTTCCCATTCCTGCCAGGTCTTCTTCAGCGCGGCGTTCAGCGCTTTGCGCAACGGCTCCAGCTTCGCCTGCGACTTCTCCCAGATCACGTCGATCTCGGCGTTGTTGGTGATGGACTTGAGCGTGATGTGCGGCACGCGCTCATAAACAAAGCCGTGGCGGATGTTGCCACGCACAGGCCGAGTGGATGGTACGGTGCGCGTGACCTCGCCTTCCTTGATCTGGCCTTCGCGCGAGTCGGCGAGCAGGTAATAGGGATAGCGCGCGCCCATGATGCGAGCGCGGGCAAGAGCCAAAGCGACCCGCGAGGTGTCGATCGTTATCCAGCGTCGGCCCCATTGCTCGGCTACGGTGGCAGTGGTGCCGGAACCGCAAGTAGGATCAAGAACAAGATCGCCGGGATCACTTGTCATCGAGATACAGCGTTGTATGAGCGTTGTTGGTGTCTGGACTACGTAGACTTTCGGATCAGCCCGACTCTGAACGCCACCGATGTTCAGCCATGCGTTGTTTGAGTTCGACGCGCTGAAGTCGTCAAGGTATCGGACATACGCCAGACTGTTGCCGGTCACCTCAACTCGCTCAGCACAAAGCAGGCGCCTCATACCAGCTTCGTTCGTTTTCCACCGGACCTTGATCGAAGGCCGAATCTCCTTGCCTTCAATTGACACTGGGAACCAAGAAGCGGCCCCTTCTCCCTTGTCCCGGCCAACACTTTGGCTGGTCAGGTTGTCTTGGCGATACACACGTGAGCCCGCGGGCAACTCCCCGTTGGAAGCGCGCACCGCCGAGTTGAGGCCCCGCCGTTCTAGGTTCGCGAGACGAACGCGGCTGTATTTCTCGGCGCCATCCTCGCCCAACTCCTTTGAGCCAAAGAGCGCGCGGTACTTGGTTCGTTCTTGATCTCGGGCGTACCACAGGACGTAGTCGGTTACCCCTGGAAGATAAACGCCGGTAGAGCCGCCAGAGGTTTTCGTCGAGATCTGCGCAATGAAATTGTTGTCGCCGAACACCTCATCCATGAGCACGCGCACTCGATGCACGTTCTCGTCCCCAATTTGGACGAAGATTGATCCCGAATCCATTAGTAAATCTCGCGCCACCGTCAGCCGATCCCGCAGATAGGTCAGGTAGGAGTGAATCCCATCGCGCCACGTATCCCGAAACGCCTTCACCTGCTCCGGCTCGCGGGTAATGTGCTGGGCGTTGCCGTCCTTCACATCGCGGCTGGTGGTGCTCCATTGGAAGTTGCTGTTGAACTTGATCCCGTAGGGCGGATCAAAGTAGATGCATTGCACCTTGCCGCGCAGGCCCTCACGCTCGGCCAGGCTCGCCATCACTTGCAAGGAATCTCCGAGGATCATGCGGTTCGACCAGTTCTGGTCGTGTTGATAGAACTCGGTCTTGTCTACGCCCTTGGGGATGCCGTTGAAGTCGGCAAAGAGATCTGCGGTGGTCTGCCCGGCTTCGTGTTCGCGCTCCCGCGTCTCACTCAGCAAGTCGTCGATCAATGCCTTGGGGTGGACCTTTTCCTGGATGTACAGCGGCGGGGCGTGAACGACGAGGTCGCTCCAGTCCTGCTCGTCCTTGCCGCGCCAGACGAGCTGCGGGTCGAGGTCGCGGTTGCGACGTCCGTATGCGACGCGCACGGGGCTCTGCTCGTCCTTCTGCATCATCGATTGATATTCGGCGGTGGGGATGTTCTTCCGCGTAGCCTCGTCGTGCTTGAGCGCTTCGACGGTCTTGGCGGTGAGGGTTCTGGCCATAGTTATTTTTCCTCTACAACCGTCGAGGCGGCGACGGACTCGATCAGTTTGTTGAATTCGCTTTCGACCTTGGCCTTAAAATCGGTTTCGATCTGGTACACCTCCGTGAACTCGGCAAATGCCCACCGGCCATGCGTGCCGAGATGATTCACGCCGGGCACCCAGTAGGTGTCCATGGTGGATTTCTTTTCCTTTGCATCCTCACGTCGATATCCCTTGATCTCGACAATGAGGTGCAGAAGGTCGTCATCGCCATGCCCGTCATCCACCAGCACGATGAAGTCGGGCAGATATTTGCGCGCCTCGGAGCCGAATCGGTAAGGGACTTCGAGGCCAAGGTTATGGTTCTTGACATAGGCACGGACGCGCGGGTGAGACTCAGCGACGCGGCAGAACTCACCTTCCCAGTCGCTGTCGAGGATGACCCAGTTGAGATGACAGCGGCGTGCGTCCGTCTCCCATCGATCAGTTTTGGACGTGTTGAAATTGACGAGCGCGGTGGACCCGGTCGGGTTGTAGGGGTCGAGCACGGCCTTGATGGGCCGCTCGCCCACGAACTTGCGGTTGATGCCAGCGATGATCTTGTTGCATGCCATATCGGCGAGCATTTTGTATTTGAGCTGCGCCGGATATGTGCCGCCTTTGCACACCAAGTAGCCGTCGAGCCATTGCTTGCCGATGCGCTTGAGTTGGCCGAACAGATGGAGCTTGGCGTCTTCGCCCGGATCCCGCCACTTGTTCAGGACAAGGTGCGATGTCAGCTCATACAAAACCTGCGAAGGTCGCACGTCACCGGTATGAACGAGATTGAGGTCCGACCTTTCCCCAATGATCCCGGAGTTTTGAGTCTCGGTAGCGCCGACGAGGTCCGGCGTGAGTTCCAGCACCGAGTCATCATTGAATTCCGCCGAGAGGCGGTCCTCAGGCAGCTCGATGCGATAGCCTTCAACACGCGGAAACCGGATCTCAAGTGCGTCTCGTTCGGGCCGCACCGCTTTGACCTGGATGGTCTCGCGCGGCGGCTGTGGTGGTGCGATAACTGGCTTGGCAGTGAAGTCGAATGGAATACCAAGCACATCGGCGTATTCCACATTGAAGAGATTGTCTTCGTTCAGGTCGTAGGACTGGCGACGCAGCGCGCGCCCGATCACTTGTTCGCACAGGAGTTGAGTGCCGAAAGCACGCACGCCCAGCACATGCGTCACCGTGTTGGCATCCCAACCCTCCGTCAGCATGGAAACTGAGACGACGCAGCGAATCGATCCACCCAACTGGCCGTGCTTACCCACCGTATTCATGACTTCGCGAAGCAGCGTTGCGTCGGCGAGTTCCTTGCCCCCCTGCAACTCGTCGGCCGCCTTGCCGCCGCGCGCGATGATCTCGCGACGGAAGCGCTCGATCTCATCAGCTGCCATGCTGCGGAAATTGTCATCCAACGCATCCCCTGATTCGAGCTGTTCGCTGTCGATCAGCAGTGTGTTTGGTCTCGGAAACGGGTTTCCGTGCTCGTCGAAATTGCGGAAGAGCGCCAGGCGGCCGGCAATAGGGGTCTTCGATCCGTCATCGTTCTCTCGGAGAAAGCCCGAGATGTAGTCGTAGACCAACTTCGACGTGGATGTGTTGTTGCAGACCACGATGAAGCACGGCGGTACGCGAATCCCTGCCGTCTCCCAAAGCTCGAAGGTCTTCTCGTAATGACCGTAAAGAGCTTCCAACGCTGTCTGCAATTGCGGCGGTAGGCTCAGAGGGTCAAGCTTATTGCCCTTGCCCCGCCCCTTTTTCGGCATCTTCTTGCCGATGTGTTCCCAGAGATTGCGAAACATGGGCATCTCGGCCCCAGGGATGTTGTCGGCCACCGGGACGCGCGGCAATTTCACAATGCCGCATTCGATGGCATCCATGAGTGAGAAGTCACTCATCGTCCACGGGAAGAGCGTGCCTTCGGCATAGCCTGAACCGCTCAGGAAGAACGGCGTCGCGGAGAGATCGATGACACGCGCCACGCCCAGCTTGCGGTTTACCGCTTCAAGGCCGGAAATCCACACGCGGGCAGCCTCTTTGTTCTTCTCCGCCTCCTTCTTATCATCACCTTTCAGTTCGTCCTCGTCATCCGCTCCAGGTTTCTCCCGGTAGCAGTGATGCGCCTCATCGTTCAGCACGAGAATGTTTTTAATGCCCATTAGATCGGGCATGACCCTTTGCAGCATTTGCCCGTCGGTTTCGAGGGTGTTCAGTTCGTCGCCACGCCCTTGAAGCAGGGAGCGTCCGCCCTTGGAAAGATCGATGCGCTCGCGAAGCATGAAGGCGTGATAGTTGGTAATGACGATCTTGGCGCGGTTTACGTCCTCCAACATGTCGCTTGGAACCAGTTCGCGGCTAGCGTAGTAGCTGTCCGGATCATTCGGTTGTAAGACGCGCAGGCGATCCTTGATGGTGATGCCGGGTGCAACAACAAGAAAGCCGCGCGTGAAGCGCTTGCTCTGCGGGTGGCGGGTCGCGTTGATGGTTTGCCAGGCGATGAGCATCGCCATCACGGTGGTCTTACCCGCACCCGTTGCGAGCTTTAACGCGAGGCGTGTGAGCTCCGGGTTGGCGTCGTTGTTGGCGTTGGCGAGGTGTTCAAGAAACCCCTCTCCCACCTTACCCATCTGAGGCGCGACCTCAGTTAGCCAGATCGCCGTTTCAACAGCCTCGATCTGACAAAAGAAAGGACGGATGCCGCTGAAGTTGTGATGCCGCCAGTGCTGAAGTAGGCGCGCCGTCTCAGGAGTTACACGCCAGTCAGTCGGGTTTGGCAATCGTCGCCAATGGTCAACCTGCTGACGAACAGCATTGATGACGGCGGTATGATCGTATTGCTGCTGCGCCGTCGAGAGACCCTTGCCTTCGTCGAACAGTAAGGTCGCTTGTTCGCCTGAACCCTTGCGTTTTTTGGGCTTTGGAATCGGCGTGATGAACTCTGCCTGACGGCGGCTTTCGATGATTTTTTGAGTCGGTTGGCCTTCATCATCGAGCTCCCAGTGACGCGTTGGGTAGCCGTAGGGGAAGTTCAGAATGGGGTGGTCGAAAAATGGATTGTCGTTGTTCATAACTTGTTATGTCCCTTTGCGGCCCCGGGAAGGACCCCGTTACGTCGGCCACCCGCGTCGAGGGTATGCACCTGAGAGGCGTCTTCCGATACCCGATCGAGGGGTTCGCCAGCCAGATCCTACCGTCAGCCAGCCAGAACAGCAAAAACAACTCTGAGCACTCGGACGATCTCCACGCAGGTATGGAAGGTGACCGGCACGCGCCTGGCCGCCCTGCTCGCTGGCGACGATCCGCAGCCCAATCTCCCATTAAGCGGCGGCCATCACCGCATTGACGTTGCGCGCGCCCGTGCGTCGCGCGGACCCGATGACGCTGACCACTTCCTTGTGCAGCCCGGTGTAGTCGCCGGGCGCGATCACCGCCTTTGTCATCATGCGTTAACGGCGTCCTTGAATGCCTTGCCGGCCGTGAACTTGACTGTCTTAGCCCCGGCAATCTGGATTTCGGCGCCCGTCGACGGATTGCGTCCGGTGCGTGCGGCGCGCTGCCCCGTCGAGAACGATCCGAAGCCGACCAGTTGCACCGTATCGCCGACGGTGACCGCGCGTGTGACTGTTGCGAGGATCGCGTCGATCGCGGCGCCGGTGGCCGCCTTCGTGTCGCCCGTGCTCGCCACGACCGCGTCAATCAGTTGCTGTTTGTTCATGGCGAGCCCTGTTCGGTGAATGAAACCCGCACCCTACCGCATCGTACCGCTCACAGGCAAACCCCAGGCAAACGTGACGCTGCTCGACCTCAGCGCGCTCCTCGCCTGCCAGACGCTTTCGCATGCGAAAAAACCGTCCTTTTCCTCTTGCTTAAAAATCGCCACATCTGATAACTGGAGTTATCACGAATGGCGATGTTAGCCCTCGTGTTGCGCGTCTTCGCGCATCGGCCCCCACCCCGGTTGTCCGCCGGGGCCAGGATGCCTCGAGCGCGGCCGCCGATACTGATCTTTTTTGGCGGGAGTGGTCGACGCGCTCCTGCAGTCGCTTTACGTGCCGGCGCATGGATTCCGAATCCGTGAACACTTGCAGGGGGCAGAGTTGTGCAACCGACATGGCCAGCCCGTCTAGCGTTTCCTCGTTATCGTCAGAGCTTGGTAGAACGCAGGATTGACGGCATAGGCAGCACTCGGCGTAGCTTTCAAAAACCCGGTCAACATGCGCCTGCTATAACTAAAGTCGTATATGTACCGCACCTCTTCTGCGTCAACTTGAACTCCTAAAAATCCGTACCACAATAGGAGATCAATGACACCTGCGGTACTCGATGCAGAAATTCCGAATCTTTCCAATAGCTCGACCACGCATTTGCTGTCCATAATGCTAGGCGAATCGATAAATGCATAGAGTACTTCTCCAGAGTTCGGAGAAATATCATTTATTTCATATTCCACATCAGTGAGAATGTCAACCGAAAATGTTTTGAGACCTTTTTCAATATCACTTTCATCTATTTTTGCGTGGCGATGATTTACGGCAGATGCTTTACACTGGTTAATCAAATTAAGCAAAAATCGTGGTCGCATAAGAGACCTGTCAATCAGATATTGCAGACTGTCTTCTCCTTTATAATGCGACGCACAAATCATTGGCCATACTATCTCAATAGGCAGCGAATCCTTAATGCCGTTGGCCACAATACGTAGCCGAACCAGCTCACGCAACAGATCTTGATCTGTCCAGTCAAGCATGACGTTACCTTCCTTGCCACGATCTGATGTTTCTTGCACCAGTAATTCGTACACATCATTACGAAGGAAAACTACTGTATTCACAGCGACATCTTGTTTCGAGAATTCACGCTCGATTTTACGAGAGGCATCAATCAGCCCCCTAATAATCATAAGGTCGGCATGCTGCAGTCCGGTCGTCGGCCAGCCCTTATCTACGTTATCAAACAAAAGCCATAAAGCACCCTTGTGCTTCATGTACTTGGTCAGCTCGATTTCAAGACGTTTCACGTCGTGTTGGTATAACAGTTCGGTTACCTGTGCCGAATCAAGCTCGACGTCCACTTCTCCGCCATATTTTTTGTTGTAATCTGTTTGAATTTTTTCTATCAATGCGCCAATTCGCTCGGAAAAGTCACCTTCCGAAAAATATTTCTGCACGTGGTAAAGATCTTCAAGTTTTTTATACGAATCAAACAGATCGTGATCGTTAAGATGGCGTTTTTCATCTTTTTCCAGCACTTTGTAGCAAATCTCGAGAAGTAGTACATAGTTCCAAAACGCGGTGATAGTGTGCTGCAGCGTACCCTCTCTCATAAAGCTGAGCATCATCTCCTTGAACTTCACTAGTTTGTAGCCTTCGGGTTTGAGATCCAAAACAATATTTTGACTCGGATTTCTTGATCTTTCCCGATCTCTTAGCTGGAGGAACACTGCTGATTTTCCGGAGCCCTTCCTGCCGACCACAAGGTGAGCCTCACCTCTTAGTGATTTTAGAAATGCATCGGTTACCAGGTAATATTTCCCAAGGGTGCGCATTTCGTTTTCGGCGGACGATGATCCAAGATCCATCGTTTGCAAGAACGTTGCCTTGGGGGTATGTAAGGCAACATGATCTTCTTGAAATGCCTCTGCAACGCGCGAAGCAAATTCGGCTACAACCTCATTTACGTCTTCGACTCTTTGTGCAGTTTCAGCAACGTCGCGGAGATCCACTGGCACCGGTCCGTCGCCTTGTTGCAATACACAAAGAGCTTTCCCCATCCCGGCTGCTAAGCCGGCAACAAATGCGCCACGCAAATTGTGAACAGTCGCGCCGTCTTGCGCCGCTGATATAAGCGGGACCAAAACGCCATACGACTGACCGACATGACTTATCGCGTCGTAAGCAGAGAGCCTAGGCGATTCATTTGGATCAAAATTTCTAAAAGTGTAGCGCGCCTTCTTTACACGAGAAATCACCCGGGACATCCAGTCTGTCTTGTGTTTCGCTTCGAGCACGTAAACAGGCGCTTTCTTATTTAACGTGGTGGAGACTTCGATCGGATCGTCTGGAGAGAAACTTGAAAACAACTGCCTAAGGTCGTCTGCGTTCGCATATTCACTATAGCCGAGGGTGTCAAATAATCCGATTTCCCTAATATTAGGGGATTGCTCTTGAAAGCTTCGGTTTCGAACTAGAAAGGTTCGTTTCCCCTTACCTATCGCGAATCCAATTTCATAGGTGACGTTGAAATTGAGAAACGTGATGTCGGCCACCAGAAACCTAGCCTCCTCGAGCTGTTGCTCAATTTCCAGGGGTATGAAATGTCCTGCAATGTCAAGAGCTTTCCAAGAGAAAATTTGAGAAAATCCGCTGAGCGATCGCGCTTGATTGAGAGCTCTCTCGATGGTTTCGCCTAGAGCAACCGGCATTGCCGTATAAGCGAAGAATGCAGTCTTATTCATGTTTATTGACCCCCGTTTTCCGTAGATTAGCACCAATGTTGGGTAACACCTTGTCGGTCGGAAGGTGCGAGACGGTCTTTTAATAATAAGAACGCTACAAACGTCGTCTAGTCCTGGATCAACTCTCGATTGACTAAAAAGTGTTGGATATCTGTCGCATTGACGGGGGCAAGAGCACCGCCTTCGTTGACGGCAGCTTAAGCCGATGATTCGAGGAACACGATTGTGGCGAGGTGCGCTACGTCGAGGAAGCCGGCATTCGAACGGCCGCAGATGGCCAATGCTGTTGGAAAAGTTGGTCGCTCAAGTCTGTCAGATTAGCCCATTTGACAACGCCGCTGAACATCCGGCCGTGTTTGCATTTTTCGGGTTGATTCGCCATACGCATCGAATAAGAATTGCGAATCAGACACCAACGTCGGTTACCGACCCGAGGCAATTAAGATTGTCGTGTTCGCGGCGATTTGCGCGCCGGGCCACTGCTCTTGCGCGAGCCCGCTGTGGGCTTCGCTGGCGGCGGCTTCTGCTTTGCAATGGTACGCGTCAGCGACAACGCGAGTTGGTCTCGCTGCTCACGCGCCTGCGCCGCTTCCTCGACATAACGCGCGTTTGCGGTGCGCAGCGCATCCAGATTACCCTCCAGCACACCGACCTGCTGACGCAGGTCGCCGACTTGAGCCTGCAGTTTCTGCACCTCATCCCGTTGCCGGGTGCTGCCCTGCTCCGCTTTACGGTTAACCGTATCAAGTTCCTTCTGCAAGCGCCCGGCCGCTTGCCGCTCGCGGTCGATTTCCAATAGCGCCCGGGTTTCGACGGCTTTGAGCCGCTCCTGCGCCAGCACGCCGTCAGCACGCAGCTTGTCCAGTTGAGAAGCGAAGTCATGTCGGGCGGTCTCGAGCGCTTGCTGCAATTGCAGCTCGCCCTGTTGTGCGAGCCGTAGCTGATCCTGCAGCGTTGACGTCGCGGCGACGGAGATCGCCAGCGCCTGGTCCAATTCTGTTATGCGGGTTTGCGCGCCGTCCAGCGCCGCCGCACTGCCCGTCAGTTCCTGACGTAACTGGTCGCTTTTGGCCTCGGCCCTCGCTTGCCCGGCCTGCGCGTCCGCGACCAATCGTTGCGCCTCGAGCTGCGCGGCGGCCAGTTGTTCTTGCGCCATGTCGACCGCCCGCGTCCAGAGCGCGGCTGCCAGTTCGCCGGTCGCGGACTGCAGCTCCGCCGGCAGGTCAGGGTGCTCGATGCGCACCCGGCTCTTTTCACGGAGAGTCGCCCAGAAGCGCGTCAGCGCCTCGGCCGGCGCGCTCATGCTGCC
>NZ_FCOK02000084.1 GCF_001544555.2 Caballeronia udeis
CCTGGCCGACGCCCACCCCGTCGTCACTGATTGAAAGCGTCTGCATACCCTCTGCCCGCTCCAGGTCGATCCAAATGTGGCGGCAGTGGCTATATTTCAGCGTGTTGTTGACTGCTTCCTGTGCCGCACGGTAGAGGTTGATCTGCATCAGCGGATCCTGGCAGTCCACATCTAGCGCGATCCACAGCACGCAATCCACGCAATTGAGCGTGCGAGCCGTCTTTGCCAACTCCGGCGTCGTCTTCGGTGATGCTGCGGAGCCGACCATTCAACTCTCCGACTTGCCTCGGCCATGAGGAGACATTCGACATGGTGGTTAGGAACGTCGACAATCTCCGGTTCCCACGATTTATCGCCGTCAAGTTGCAAGGTATCCCAACAATGAAGCTACTCAGTTTGTCTGATCCTCTGGTCGGGGCGACGCCCACTGTGGAATGCGGGGAGCGGCTTGTCTCGCTGGTTGGTCTGCATTCCAAAGTGATGATCGACGACTCACCGGCGAACATCACCTGCCTCGGATATACACCGACATTCGCTGTACGAGAAACAGTCTCTCGTCGATTGGTCGATGCAGCGACAACGCTGGCCGGAGACTTTTCCATCCTCGTAAAAGAGTCACTGCGTCCGGCCTCGCTGCAGAAATTTTATTTCGAACGGCGTTTAGACCGCATTTGGTCGGAAAATCCCGATCTAAGCGAACAAGAGGCCATGGAGCGAACTGCACGTTTTATCGCCCCTCCTTGGGTCGCCGGACATCCGAGCGGCGGGGCAATCGACGTGACGCTATGCGACCGAAGAGGACTGGAGGTCGATCTGGGGTGCGGCTATGACGAAGACGAAGCCGCTTCCAAAGGCGCTTGTTTTTCACATTTCAATGATCTTTCATCTGATGCTCTCGACAACCGCTCGCGGCTTTTCGCGGTGTTGGAGAGCGCTGGCTTCGTGAATTACCCGTTTGAGTGGTGGCATTGGTCATACGGCGACAAGTACTGGGCAACTGTGACACAACATCCCCACGCGTTGTACGGCCCCGTCGAAGGTCCTATAACGATCTGAAAGGAAGTTGTCCATTGACCTTCGCTGACTGGTCAGGCGCATCCCGGCCACTTTCGGCCGTTCGACGGCACCCTGCGGATTGCTGACAATCGCGACAAGGCTTCAGTGAGTGCCATCGTTCGGATCGGGGATCGCCCAGCACCTTTGTCCCCGATCTTCTGCGTAGGGTAACGCATGAGGGTAAATCTATACGCACAGACTCTCAAGTTCGGTGCGCCAACGCCGAAATACTCTTAGAGCACTTGTGTTAGGCCGGTCTGAACATGAGCCGCCGCTACGTAGTGGATAAACTACACAAGGGATTACTAATTGTATTACGAACAAATGCGTCCGTTTGCTGCGATCTGCAGATGAACTTGGGGACGAGGTCTGATTTTCTCCCGAAACTGTGTGCAGAGTTTGCCCGCGCCTCGTGCGATCGCTTGCAATGGGAAAAGTCCTTCAACTTCAAGGAACGGCAACATGACATTCAGCGACATGAAACTCGGCACCAAACTGATCAGCGCCTTTGTACTCGTATGCTCAATCGGCGCGGTCGTCAGCGGGATCGGCATCCGTAATATGTCCCAGATTAACGACGAGGGTGACAAGGTCTACCACCTTGACCTCGTGGGGCTATCCTTGACCCAGAACGCGAATATCGATCTGCTGGAGGCTGGCCGCTCAATGAGCAACGCCATTCTGGCCTCCAGCGCTGAGCAGCGGGCCGGCTTCCTGGACCGAAGCGAGAAAAACCTCGCGCGGGCGCGGGATACGCTCGACAATGCCAGGCCGCTGTACCGGAGCGAGAAAGGTAAAGCGGTCTTCGCCGAGCTCGATCAGAGCTGGCGTGACTACGCTCAGGCCTTCAAGGAGATGGGAACGAAAGCGAGCACTGCTCCGTTGCAGGATCGCAGTGAGCTCACCGAAAACTTGTTCGGCAATTTCCGGCAGAAGGTCAACAAGGTTGACGAACTGATGAGCACCCTGGTGAGCAGGAAGCAGGAAGACGCGAAGGAAGCGGCCGAATCCAACCAGAATCTGTATGTGGAAAGTCGCAATCTCATGATCGCCCTGGTGATCTTTTCTGCCTTGACCGGAATCGGAATCGGCGCTTGGCTGACGCGCAGCCTGACGCGGCAGTTGGGAACAGAGCCGGCAACAGCCGCAGACCTGGCGAAAAGTGTCGCGGCAGGCGATCTCAGCGTAAGCAATAACCTGCGGCCCGGCGACACAGGTAGCCTGATGGCATCGCTGAAGAACATGCGCGACAGTCTGTTGCTAGTTGTGTCGAACGTACGCGAGAACGCCGACGGTGTTGCTACGGCGAGCGCGCAAATCGCTCAGGGCAATCTGGACCTGTCGAGTCGCACCGAGGAGCAGGCGAGCGCTCTGGAAGAAACCGCCGCTTCGATGGAACAGCTCACAGCTACCGTCAAACAAAACGCAGAAAATGCCAAGCTGGCTAATGAACTGTCGCAGAGCGCGAGTACGATCGCCGTCAAAGGTGGAGCGGTTGTCGATGAGGTCGTCGAAACGATGACCGGTATCAACGACAGCTCGAAGAAGATTGCCGAGATTATCAGCGTGATCGACGGTATCGCCTTCCAGACTAATATTCTGGCGCTGAACGCTGCCGTGGAAGCGGCGCGTGCGGGTGACCAGGGTCGTGGCTTCGCTGTAGTTGCCGGGGAAGTGCGCAACCTGGCACAGCGCAGCGCAGCCGCGGCCAAGGAAATCAAGACGCTGATCTCAACCAGCGTCGAACGCGTAACACAGGGTACTGCCCTGGTTAATCAAGCTGGCACGACAATGACCGAGATCGTCAGTGCGATCAAATGCGTGACCGACATCATGGGTGAGATCAGTGTGGCCAGCAACGAGCAGAGCGTCGGCATGGGGCAAGTGGGTGAGGCTGTGAGCCAGATGGACCAGGTTACGCAGCAGAACGCTGCGTTGGTAGAAGAGAGTGCTGCGGCTGCAGAAAGCCTGAAGTCCCAAGCCCAGCAATTGGTGCAAGCCGTGGCAGTGTTCAAACTGTCGGACGGCGCCGCCTCTGCCATTAGTAGCCTGACAGCACCGGCGAGAATGGCTGCCAAAGTACTTCGCGATACGAACCGAGCCGGAAGGCTGGGTGCCCCGGCAATCCAAGGTCAGTACTGAAAGGATTCAGTGTAGTGGTCAGGGATTGGCAAGGCGGCTGAACGGCCGCTGTGGGAAATTCGAGCGTCTGGATCGGGTCGCGTGCTGCTGATCGCAACTTGTCGAGGTTCAAGCTGCTCATGCCCATTGCATGAGGCAGCACTCGGCCAATTTGAGACGTTCGACTTCGAAATGGAGATCGGCGACAATCAACGACTCGGCAGGGAAAACTGCTTCTCATCTACCAAAGAGTGAACCCTTGGAGAGCCTCCGGTCGCAATGCGCGGGCGGCACCGCGTCTTTCTCCGTGCTACCTAAAGCAGGCAATTCGAGGCGGCTGGATAAGACAGGCCATAATTCGATTACTGCTAGTCTGGCCCAACGTAAGAGTCTATGAGCCGACGCCTACGGGATCTCGCATGTCCATTTTGAAATATGCAGTTTTAGCAGGTATTGTCTTTACCCCGACCTGTTTCGCTGAGACTTCGTTCAGCGCTGAAGAGTTGCATTTCAAGTCAATATTTGCGCAGAGGAGCGGCGAGAGGGCTCTTTATTGTCTCCTTGGAAATGGATTTTTCGTCTCTCCTCGCTCAGACGGCGTGGACCAAAAAATCGGTAAATGGCTCGTGGGTCACCCGGAGGCAAACGTAATAATCGTCGACACGCTGCCGACGGGAGGGAAGTTGGGCACGATCAACTATGTGTGGATTGTGAGCGGCGACGAGAATCTGAACGTTTCTCTGGTAAGGGACGGCGATTTTCCGGGTGGCGTGATGGCCGATCCCGTAGAGTACATAAGCGCGCTTAAAGCGGAATCTGGCGGTTCGTCTTCAATCAAGGCGACGCCGCAGCGACTCGTGACAGAAGAACAGTATCAGGCATTTCGCCAGCGGATCGTCGAAGCAGAGAAACTGGCAAGGAGTGAAAAGAAAGGGATCTGGTCGGATCGATCCAAGGCGCTTCGCGGCGACGAAAGTCCTCAGTGACGGAGGCCTTGGCGCAGGCAGACAGCGTCCGTCCGGGAGGCAGCGGGGGCCGCTATCGGCCGTTTGACATCGCCGCCCGGATTGTTGGTGATCTGCATCTACGAGCCTGACAAACCGGTTTGAGGTCACGGAACTGGACATCGAAGGGATACTCCGCACATGCTCATATTCACGAGGGCTGTAATTGCATCAGCGTCGCTGGCGTGCCTCGGAAGTTATAGCAGGGTTGTGGATGCACAAGCAACGTGCGAGCACTTTGAAAGGGCATTGTCCCAGTTGGACCGGCAGCACCCACACACCGATATTTCGAATTTGGGTTCGCGGGAACTGTGCTTTGATCACTGCACCGCAGAAGAGATTCGGGCTAGTCAGTTTTGGGAGAACGCTGCACCAGGTGCCGCCGATTCCATCCGAACCGAACTGGTTCAATATGCGGATACGACTGGGCGAGTGACTGACGTACAAATCAGCGGCAGACCTGGTGCCATTGTAAGAATCTCCCGTTACGTTGGCAGTGCTTTTTGCGTGCGGGATACCTATTTGGGCCGTACCGCGGAAGGCTATAGCTTAATAAGCAATTCAACCCTCGACAGCTTTTCTCAGGAAGCGGGTTACTGCGGCAACGCATTCATTTACTTTGGGAAATGGCGGGGCAGCACCTATGCTGTCCTCCGGGTCAAAGGTGAACGCTTTAGTCAGATAGCTGTTTATCGCATGACGCCCATGCTAGAAGCCAAGAAAGTTTGCGTTGTTAAAAAAGCGAAGAGGCAGGTGTCTGACGAATAGCCGCGACGGAAGTGTCCGTGGCAAGTTTGCGCGGGGCCACCGAATATCGGACGTCCGGATGTTCATTCGACAACGACCGCCTTTAGTATTGGCGAGGAGGCCCGAACGTCCGTTATCGAGAACGCTGAGGGGCCGTAGAGGGGCGACAAGCGATGTTCGCACCGAGGTCGCGCAGGTCACTGACGGGTGGTTGCCGGCGTTCCGGGTTCGGCCACGAGCCGTCATTCGTGTCGTGAGGCACAAAGCCGACCTCGGTTGCCTTGGAGGAGCGGCGAACGCTATCGCTGCGCTTGGACCGGTGAACCGGCTCCAGCGAATAAACATTGGCATCCGAGAGTCCTATACTGGGTTGGTCTGCCTGCTGTCTATCGCGCAGTTGTAGTATGCGTTCGCATAACTTTTCGAGCGGTATTGGTGCACCCGGTGCGGCAAGACTAACCGCGTTGTGCCGCCTCGGATCGAACGCCAGGGGCTGAGCCGTCTGCTTGCGAATGTTCTTTCGGCCAGGCGGGCGACGTGAAACCAGGTGGCCGGAGCTTCACCTCAATTGCCTGTTTGCACGAAGCCATGCTAACAATCGACGACATCCGGGCGATCCCACTGTTTTCAACACTCCCTGACGACGAACTGGAACATCTCGCGCACACGTGCGCGGACCTGCATCTGTGCGCGGGTGAGTTCGCGGTCCATGAAGGTGGAGAGCGCGCGCTGTACGCCGTTGTGTCCGGCAAGATGGAAGTCATCAAGACGTTCGACGGTATCGAGCGCACGCTGGGCTGGCGTTTGCCCGGAACCATCTTTGGCGAAGTGCCGCTCGCGCTGAGTTCGCCCTTTCCAGGCGCCTATCGGGCCGCGGAACCGTCGCGTGTCATGCGCGTGGACGCTCAGCGGTACTACGTACTTGCTGCGGCGTCGCCGGAAATCGCGGTCAAGATGGGCGCCCTTGCGCGCGAGCGGATTGGCGGATTGCAGGGCCTCTCCGCCGAGCCGCCCAAGGCCCGCGTGACCATGATTGGAAGTCGCTGGGACACCGCTTGTAACGCGTTGCGCCAGTTCCTCTCCCGCAACCAGATCAGCTACGACTGGATGACACCGGATGCGCCCGAAGTGGCGGCGCGCTGGCCTGGAACCTGTCCGCCAGAGCAGGATTGCCCGGTGTTGCGACTGGTACACGGGACGGTGCTGAGCCGACCTGCGACACGAGAGCTTGCGGAGTTGCTGGGTCTGCAGACACAGCCTCGCCTCGCCGAATACGACACGATGATCATTGGTGGTGGGCCGGCCGGTCTCGCCGCGGCAGTGTACGGTGCGTCGGAAGGCTTGCGTACCGTGGTGCTGGAGCGCGAAGCGCCAGGCGGCCAGGCCGGGACCTCCTCGCGGATTGAGAATTACCTCGGCTTCCCCAACGGCGTGTCGGGCGACGAACTGGCGAGCCGCGCACTGCAGCAGGCAAGGCGGCTCGGTGCGGAGATTCTGGTGACACGGTCTGTCGCTCGAATCGATGTCGCCGGGCGTAGCGTTCACCTCGACGGAGGCGACGTCGTCCGGGCGCGAACGATCATTCTCGCGACTGGCGTCACGTGGCGCCGCCTCGCGATCGACGGCTTCGACCGGTTTATCGGTAAGGGCATTTACTACGGCGCGTCACGCAGCGAAGCGAACGCTACTCACGGCCTCGACGTCTATCTGATCGGTGGTGGAAACTCGGCCGGCCAGGCAGCGCTGTACTTTGCCAATCATGCGCGCATGGTTACGCTTGTTCTGCGAGGTGATTCGCTGGAGAAGAGCATGTCTCGCTACCTGGTCGAGCAGCTTCGTGGGAAGTCAAACGTAGGGGTGCAACTGCGATCGGAAGTAGTCGGTGCGCGCGGCGATACCCATCTGACAGCGATCGACGTACGCGATGGGTTGAGCGCAGAGGTGCGCCAACACGACTGTGGTGCATTGTTCGTGTTCATTGGCGCTGATGCGGAGACTGCGTGGTTGCCGGAGGAAATCGCACGCGATGTGCGCGGATATGTTCTCACCGGCGACGACGTCGTCAAGGCGGGACGCTGGTCCCATAGCCGGGATCCTTACCTCCTCGAATCGAGTGTTCCTGGCGTGTTTGCCTGTGGGGATGTGAGATTGAGCCCGGTGAAGCGCGTCGCTTCAGCGGTCGGCGAAGGCAGCATGGCGATCGCGTTTGCCCACAAATATTTGCAGCACGACGCCGGATAGAATTGGGTGCGACAAGGCGTATGCGTGTTTGCCGTAGCGGATTTCGACTGATTTTGAACGTCCGCTTCGTCAGGGAGAGCGCGGCCAGAAGGAGCAGTTGAACTGACGCGTCAAAATCGACAACAATCGCGCCTCCGAAGACTCGCCCAGGCGCGCCCGCACTCGCGTCTCACCTGCCATACGCCGGGGGCGACTTAAATCCACTGGTCGTTCTCGACCGTACGCTTGTCCGTCGGGCCGTCGCCCGTGTTCACCACTCCTCGCGGCTCGATCAGCAGCAGCTTCACCTCTGCGTTTGCACAGGGCTTGTGCTCGACGCCCTTCGGTACCACCGCCATCTGACCAGCACTCAGCACGATCGAACCGTCGCCCGAAGGCCCGGCGCGAAATTCGATACGCAACTCGCCTTCGAGCACAATGAACGTTTCGTCAGTATCGGCATGCCGGTGCCACTGGAACTCGCCTTCGACTTTCACGACCTTGAATTGATAGTCGTTCATTTCAGCGACGACGCGCGGTTGCCAGTAACCGTCGATCTGCGCGATCTTGGCCGTCAGGTCGATGGTCTGGCACTGGCCGCGCTCGGCCGGCACGGCGCTGTGGTTCGAGGATTGGGACATCGTTCTCTCCGTTCAAGGGTCAATGCGTCGAGGATAAGCATGCTCCGTGGGGCAGTATTGAACGATCGTGGGTGTTTTCAGGTGCGCGGGACGCTGCCCGCGATCTGGAGCCAGTGCCCCGGCGTCAGCCCGAATGTCTTCGAGAATTGCCGCGTCATGTGGCTCTGATCAGCGAAACCCGCGGCCGCAGCGGCGTGAGAGAGGGAGGTGCCGGCGAGCAGCATGCGGCGCACCGCATCGAGGCGCCGCATCGTCAGATAACGGTATGGGCTCGTGCCATAGAAGGTGCGAAAGTCGTGCGACAGGCTCCAGCGGTCGCGGCCCGTCGCCGCTTCGAGTTCTTCAAGCGTGACGACGCGCGCGCAGTTCACGTGCAGATAGTCGCGTGCGCGCCGCGCCGCAAGGAAGTCGCCTTTCGAGCGGCGTGCGGGCGTGCCGGCAACGGCGGCAAGCGCGTGCGCCAGTTCGGCGAGCGCATCGCTCTGTTCGAGCGGCTCGAGCGTATAGCCGACGTGCTGCAGCAACGTCGCGGTTGCCGCTGCAAGGCGCGGATCGGTCGTCACCCCGCCTTCGAGGAACGGCAGCGCGCGTCCGCCGAGCACGTCCTGAAAGAGCGCGGGCTCAACGTAGATCATCCGGTATTGGAACCCTTCCTCGGTGCCCGCCTGGCCGTCGTGTGCCTCGTCGGGATGCAATACGATCGTGTTGCCGGGCAGGCTGTTTCGCTGGTCACGCCGGTAGCTGAAACTCTGGACGCCGGCGAGCGTGCGGCCGATCGCATAGGTGTCGTGGCGGTGCATGGCATACGCCTTGCCGTGAAACCACGCTTCGATGCGCTCGACGCCTTCTATCGGCTCGGCACGTCTCACCCAGTCGGGGCATAAGAGCGGTGTTTGTCGGTTCATGATGTAAGGCCCTGGATGGCCTCAGGTGTCGCGCTGCGGCACGGACGGCTGGGCGCGGCACGGTACAGCCGCTGCCCGAATTGAATTGTCGCACAAGACAGTCCACGCGCAACGTCGCGCTACGGTCGTCGTGCCGGCTTGAAACGCGACCCTCCCGCAGGGGAGCGCGCGGTTCCGAATGGCAGCTTCGGCGAAGTTCCAACGGAGGTTCGGGGTCGACTTCTATGAGCGGTAAGTTGTCAAGTGCTGGTCAGCCAACGCAATCCAGTCGTTTTAAGCGGATGGTCAAGTGGCATCGCGGCGATAACGCTTAATTATCACGGCAATCGGTTTGGAGCTAGCAGGGTGGCGGTACAAGGATGCGGCTGGAATGGCCGAACTTAGGCGAGACCTTAGTGCTTGTCTGCAAGGCATCCCGACGGAAGAGGGCGGGGCTGCTTTTCGGCCATTGCGGACATTGAGATGCGCTGGGTTCTACGTCAGCAATGTGGTCGATTGCTGACAGGCGTCGTCGAGGAGACGGACGGCAGCTTTCTGCATTAGCGAAGTCACACTCTTGTTAAGGGTTATTCGATGCCAGCCCTCATTCACCGGATCGTGAGTCTGCCGCGGCGCATGTGGGCAGACGTCGAATAAGCCTTAACAAAAATACTCGTCCATTGACGTCGGCAGCAGAGGTTCGCCACGGCCATCGACAAATGCCAGCGCAGGCTGCTAAAGGGCGTGCTCACCATCGATGGATGGGATGATTTTTATTCTGCATGGACGCCCTGTGAGCAGGTATCGCCCTGATGGGGAATCGGAGTCACTGCAGTGCCATCGCATGTGGCCGGCACGCGCATGCTGCTTCCATCATGGAAACGGGACGCCTATTACGGCCCGTTGCATACGTGAGTCAGCGCGCCCGGCGGCACATGCGAGTGAGTGGCCTACTCCCATCCCTGATATCCGGCTGGCTGCGCCGGATTGCCGTAACCGGCGGGGTACGGCCGCCGCAGTTCAGGCGGCGTGTACATCTTGTTATATGCCGGATAGGTAGGCGGGCGGCCCACTATGATGACCTGCTGCGCCGCCGCTTGAGTGGGCGGCCGAGGTACATAGGCGGACTGCACGGCAGCCGGTTGGTACCGAGCGGGCGGATACGGAGCTGGCGCGTACTGGTTAGCCTGAACGGTTCGAGGCGACGGGGGCGGCGGCGCGTACTCCCGCCCGGCGTACCCACCTGACTCCTGGGACTCTGTTGACATCCGGTTATAGGCCGGCGCCGCCGCGTATTGCTGGGGCTGCTGATTCTGATATTGCCGAGGTTGCCGGTTGTGCGCTGCTTGCGTCGGCGGAGCCGCTTGAGTTCCTTGCTCCACGGCGTATTGCGGTTCCTCATCGGCCTGCCGATATTGCGGCACCGCCCGCTGAGCGTTCTGGAAATCGCGCCTCTGCGTCAGCTGCGCGTCGTCATCATTGTCCGATTTTCCTTCCGGCAATGCCGTCACGGCTTGCGTCGGAATCAGTATCGGAGGCTCGGACTCGGTGGCAAACAGCTTCGGCGACGTAGTCCGCGTAGAAACCTGCTTCAGAGGCACAGGTTGCATTTCACCCCGCTTAGACGGCGTAACCCGCACTGTAGCCTGCCTGAACGACGCGACCGGTGCAGAGACCCGCCTCGGCGGCACAGACGCGACTTGCGCGGGACCGTGCTTCAGCGGCACAGGCCCGGCCTGCGCGATGACCTGCCTG
Organism: Caballeronia udeis; assembly: GCF_001544555.2. Classification (GTDB taxonomy): domain Bacteria; phylum Pseudomonadota; class Gammaproteobacteria; order Burkholderiales; family Burkholderiaceae; genus Caballeronia; species Caballeronia udeis. The sequence continues at coordinate 10,429 of NZ_FCOK02000084.1, forward strand.
GACGGCATGGCTCGCGCAGCAGCATTCCGCTTCGGCGATGTGACCGGCGCGGATACTTGCTTCAGCGACGCGGCCTGCGCTACGACCCGCCTTGGGGGTGCAACCCGCTCGGCAACCGGCTTCGGCGATGCGGGCATGGCCGGCGCAGCAAGCTTCTTTTGCCGATGCTTCACCTCGTCGCCCAAGGTCGTATAGGATTTCGAGTCTTCCCTGGCGCGCGCGTTATAGCCGATGAAATACGCATAGCGCAGGTCTGCCAGGCGCGCCTGAATGTCGGCTTCGGCGGAGACGCGTTTTTCGCCGGGATCGAGAGATGCGTCGACGGTCGAGTCTTCGAAGGCCGAGGCTTCAGCATCAGCGGCACGGGCGGATTCAGGATGCAGCGCACCCACAGAAGACATAAGCGCAGCGGCTACCGCGACGAGCACTTTTTTTTCCATACTTTCACCTCGGAATTCCGTGCGACAGACCGCGTGGGATTCTCCAATCTCCGGACCGGACTTCCAGTCCCGCTTCCGGGATATCGGCTCTTTTTAACAGGTCCTTAAGGGCTCAGGATAGTGTTTCCGGGTATAACCTAGGCGAAAGACTATATGCCGAACAACCATAGCAATACCGACGTTGTCGGTCCGGAAATTCTTGCCTGCTCCGGCGGCCATAGCACGCCTCAGTTCGCGCCGCCGTCGGTGGAAAAGTTCGGCCTCGAGAACGCCCGCAAGGCGTTCGCCAAAGCATCGAAAATCTCCCACCCCGTGACAACGCGCGCAGCGGTCAACCGGTTCATGCTCGAAACCGACGAGCATGTCATCGTCGACAGCGGCCGCTTTCCGGCAGGCATCCTCTTCACGTTGGTCGGAACGCAGTTCCTAACGACGCATGGATTGCCCGGGGCGGCAGCCCGTGCGACAATTCGTTCTCGAATACCGCGAAAAACGGCCGTCTGATTGTTTTGCTCTTGAGCTTCGCTATCGGATAGCCGCGTACACGTCACCCAAGCTTCTTCGAGCAAGGTTGGCCAGCGTTTCCCCCGACATATGTCGGACTTTCTATGAACTCGCGCGCGCCCGCGCGCATGTTCGTAGTTACCGGAACGCGCCATGAAAAGCCACCTCGACTCCTTGTATCCTTCGATTCATCCCCGCATCGCCATCATCGGCGCCGGACTTGGCGGATTGACGCTGGCACGTGTCCTGCACGTCAACGGCATCCCCGCGACAATCTACGAAGCCGAAGCATCGCCCGATGCGCGAGCGCAGGGCGGCTTGCTGGACATCCACGAATACAACGGCCAGATTGGGCTGAAGGCCGCTGGTCTGCACGAGGAGTTCCTCGGCCTCGCACTCCCAGGCGAAGATGCCAAGCGTGTCGTCAACAGGCACGGCGACGTCCTGCTCGACAAGCCCGGCTCGGGTAGTACAACCAAGCCTGAGGTCGACCGGGGCGCGCTGCGTCGTCTCTTGATCGAGTCCCTGCCTGCAGACGCCATCCGGTGGGGCTGCAAGCTCGCACAGGCGAACCGCCTCGCCGACGGGCAGCACCACCTGGTATTTGCCGACGGCTCGACGACGACAGATCTGCTGGTTGGGGCCGACGGAGCCTGGTCAAGAGTTCGTCCGCTTGTTTCTACTGCAAAGCCAGCGTACATCGGCACGACCTTCGTGGAGATCAGTCTCTTTGACGGCGATATCCGACACGCAGCCAGCGCGAAGGCAATCGGCAGCTGCACGCTGATGGCGGTCGAGCCGGGCAAAGGCATTCTGGCGCACCGTTACGCGAACGGCACACTGCACACCTACGTCGCGTTGAACAGGTCTGAAGCGTGGATCGGCGCCATCGACTTCAGTCAGCCCGCGGCCGCATTGAAACACCTCGCAAATGAGTTCGAGGGTTGGGCCACCCAACTCCGGGCATTGATCACCGATAGCGACACTACGCCCGTCGTGAGGCCCATTCATGCCCTGCCGGTCGACCACCGTTGGGAACGCGTTCCCGGCGTTACTCTCGTGGGCGATGCTGCTCATCTGATGTCGCCGTTCGCGGGCGAGGGAGCCAATCTCGCTATTTTTGATGGCGCCGAACTCGGCCAAGCGCTGCGCGACCATCCTGGCGACATAGAGTCTGCGCTGGCAACGTATGAACGGGCGCTCTTTCCTCGCAGCGCCACCTTCGCTGATCAGACGGCTCAGAATCATCGGCGCTTCTTCGGCAACGGCGCTCCTCAAAGCGTGGTGGAGATGTTCTCTGCACGCTAGCCGCATGCCGGGCGGCTGGTCCGGCATAAAGGAGTTGTGCAACTCATCCTTGGTTGAATTCGCTTCTTTGGTGGATCGGGCCAATATCTGCACTTCAGCGAAACCCGTGACGACTCGGCAGTAACACCAGTCGGCAATGGGACTGAACGTCCGGTTTCCGGCGGTCAACCCCGCCCCCGCGGAAGACCGCACTGGGTCGAACTGAGCCGACCGCTTCAGACAGAAACGGGCCAACAGGAGACGTTCGACACGGGCGGCGGAATCGCTGACAATCTCGAATCACACGTCCTTCAATTTGCCGAACGCAGCAACCATGACAGAAGACACTAACGATATCTCGGTGCTCGTCTGTGAGTTTTGGACGCTCATGGGTTCAAACGACTTTGCATCCGTGCAGGCGGTGTTAGGTGAGCAATTTATCCTTGAATGGCCTCAGTCGAACGAACGCATCCGTGGTGCCGCGCGGTTCGCACAGATGAACTCGGAGTACCCTGCGCAGGGTCCGTGGCGCTTCGCAGTGAACAGAGTCGTGGCCAACACGGTTAGTAAAGCAGTATCCGATGTGACGGTTACCGATGGATCTATGACCGCGCGAGCCGTATCGTTTTTCTCAGTCGAAGCCGGCAAAATCACTCGCATCGTTGAATATTGGCCGGAGTCATATGCGGCCCCCGCCAATCGTGCGCATCTTGTCGAGCGCATCGAGTAGGTGACCGCGTATAGCCGGCGTTGTGCCGGTTAGACCACCGCCGCGAACCGGCCAACTACGGCCCTCCATCGCCACTGGAAACATTGTTGGCAATCGAGATCTTCCTTACGTATCGAGATACTTCTGACCGTTGGAGCGGGGAATTGTCGACTGCGACCGGCTGCTATCTCAGTTTTCGAAGGAGCGAAACGATCGATACAACGCATACCGGTAAAAGTATAAACAGCTCGGGGAGGGTAATTAACAACGCAAATCCGCCGCCCAAGTCGGCTCGCTCGGGGAGATGCCTTGGCTCGGTGAGGCTGTGATACATGAGCAAGTTAAAGGTCATGTCCCAAATGACGAAGGCGAGCACGATTCCGGCACCGACGGCCAAAATGTCCAGCGAAGCTCTTTCGACCGCGCCGATCTTATTTTCGTCTTTCCGGTCCATCGCGAACCTCGGATGATGAATTAAAAGCTTGTGCATTGTTCCATAGACGGGACACTGCGAGCGTGCTCCTGCAAACGATTCGGGATATGTCCTGGTTAGTCCGGGCCGCAATTGCAGGGGGCATTAGCCGGCCACCAACCGGTCGGTCGGCGCGCTAGTTTGAATCGTCAACACTAGATTTGCCGCCGCGGAAATGTGGAGACTCTTGGGCTTTGCGACGCGTGCGATCAGTAAAACAAAAGCCGCAAGATCAACGCATTGATCGCAACCCCCGCACCGACGAAGCAGAAGCCATCTATTGCGGCGATTTCGGCGCGCGGTGTGGTGCGGATCATTGCCCTGATCGCAGCGACGACGACGCCGGTACAGGCCCCAAGCATGCAGATCCAGTAACCAGCCCAGCCCATCATTAAATTGCCCCACACATGTGCGAACAGAGCGAATGTTCCATAGGCAAGGGCTACGCCGCCAAGCAACCCAAGCGGTGGTTTGAACAAAAGCGCGACGCATAATGCGAAAACCTGGGGCATCCACCATACCGCGGGATTGCCCCAAAAATACGTGTCATGCGGGGTGCAATGCACGTCAATAAACAGCATGTATATCAGCGCAGCCCCCAGGAAAACAATACTCGACACACGGTTCATAGCTTTTACGCCCTGGCAGGTGACTTTTATAAGGTTGTGGCTCGCGTGGCATCCATATAAACGAGCTGTCTCTGCTCAACGGCCGCTTTCCGAAAATATGAAGGGCGGTTCAGGGTTGGCTGCGGAAGTACGGTGCTGGTCGACGGCCGGCGTCAAGCGGCGTTGGTTATTCGTCTCTGTGCGGCCAGTTTGGGACGTTCGACAACGCCGACTAGATTGCCGACACTGCGCGAGCAGTGCCCCTGCGATCACGTCTGTTGAATAGTGTGCGCCGATATATATTCGTGGCGCGCAAATGAAAAGTGCCGTGTACGCCAATAGTTATTTCATTCTCTTAATGACCATACGAGCCGCAGATAATATCAGCCATATTGCTGGGCATGCAGTTATGACCGAAAAATACACATTAAGATCGGTCATGCGATCGAATATTTCTGGATCACTAGCTCGAATCACTGTATTGTGGGTCGTGTTAATGTAGCTTTGCTTTAAATAGACATGCCGAAAATATAAACTCATTCCAGAAACCACGATGAGAAGCAACGCAATCTTTATTCGTGTCGCAATATTATTCATATGAGATTTATATCTCAGAAGCCTATTATGGATCGAGCCTATTAAAGCGGATCAATCTTACGAGTTGAATGATAAACGTTATAGCGCTAAGCATTGCAATCGTCGGCAAAGCTTTTAACGCCACTGTCGAAGAGCGATTAAAGAGATATAAGACGACAAAAGTAGTTAATGCAAGTAAGCTACTTATGCCAAAACCAACGAACCTTATCCTTGCTTTCAATGTTATCAGTTAACCTATTTTCGGAGATACATATCACCGCTGAAACAGCACGCTGTGAAAGCCGGGACCTGGAAATGAACGGCAGTACCTGACGCTTGAGCAACAATTTCGATACTCTGAGCCGGCTAGAAACCTCACCTCCAAACGCCGCTGTTAGCGGGACGACAGTGGCTAACCGCGCCGTTTGTAGAACTCTTTGCTCTGAGGCGTGAGAAGAAACAAGATGACACCGGCACTCAGGGCAAACCCAAAATATCCAACAGGGGGGATGTTCTGATTCATCGCAACCCCCCATAAAAATCTGGCAACGCCGATACATGTGCAGATCAAAACGTATTTGTAAGCCCAGCGGGACCTCGTAGCCAAGCGATAATTTACGAAAATCTGAAATAGAAGTACAAGCCCGACAAAGAACTCGAGAACGTTACGGACGCTGTCCGTATGAACGGATCGGAAAAGAGCGAGGCAAACAACGCCGCCAAGTATGAATTGAAGCCATACGGCAACTAAGACGATCTTGATTTGCGGCGGCATTTCCGGACGGGACGCTGTATACATTGCCAGATATTGAAGTAAGTGGTTCTTGCAATAACGGCGTAGCAACAACTTTCTTTAATCTTAACTTAAGCGAAGAATAGCAACCCGAAGAATTTCAGGAGGCCCGCGCGATGCCACGCCTTGAGAAAGGCCGATGTCTTTGCCTGACGCACATGTCGCATTTTTGAACGATAGATCTTCTAGGCTCACTGAATTGCCTTGATCGTACTGGTGCTACCGTCACACCATCGGAATGACTCGGTTCCCCCCGCGTCTGCGACGATGATCGCGATTTAATTCTTATGGCACTCAAAATATTTTTTGAGCTTGCTGAGCTTCTCGTCAAAGCGTTCGGTTATTTCGATTAAGTCGAGACGATAACGCGCCGGCTAGCAACAACTTTGAACCTTCCGACCGAAGCCACGCGGCGAAGTGCTTTGAACGGCCGCTACCAGCATCCGCGGCTGTCTCTTGCGGGTCGTGTGAAAACGCACCCCGAATGTGACGTTTGAAAAAATCGACCCTTCAAATCGCGTTACATCGGCTTCGCGACACCTGAAAACCAAGTCGTTTTGCGTTTTCACACGGCGGTCGATTTGAGCCCGACGCGTCGGGCAGCACGCGGCCACAACCCGCCGTTCACATGCGTCGTCGGTCTGACGTTCAGGCGTCAGCTTTGCTCCGTAACCGGCCATCGGATTGTCAAAAACGAATGCTCCTTCATCGGCCTTTCCTGACATTCAGGCGTCCTCGTTCCCGAGGCAGCTTCAGATTGCTTTTCTGCCATTCGGACTCTTGCGACCGCAAATGTCGTGTTTCACTGCCAGCGGATGCGAACTCTCGACCCGCGACAGACCTCCGATTCCGCCGATAGCGGTCCTTCGAAATCCTCTCCCGAGCCCCCGTTTGGCGGCTTCGATTCCGGCTGACATAATTCACCGTCGAGACAGCGTTCGCACACGCCTACTTACATCTTGCGAACATTCGTCATTCGCGATTATTCAGCAGACCTCGTCGTTGAAGCGCATATGAAAGAAAGCATCGCTATAGTTTAATGTGCGTGTGGTGCAAGTGCACTTGGTAGCGTTCGCTCAACCATCGCCCCAAGTTATTGATAAATACCGAACGCGAAGGTACGAACGTCGGTTCACTGGGGTATGGGACAAGAAGGAGGTTGCTATGAGAAAGCAAGCGAGTCGCGTCGCACTCCAGAATGAGCAGCCGCAGTTCCTCGTCAAGTGCCTGCATCCGCAATTTGTTCCGTATGGCGTCGCACTTAGGTCGGCTGCAATGCTTAGCTTATCGAAACATCCTACTATTATACAAGCTAGTGTAGGGCGCGAGACGGCACTTCAAGGGTGGTGACATGACCGCTTTGACGCGACGGAAGATATTACGCGCAACGGCTTTAGCCGTGACGGCGGCGGTATCGCCGAAAGTTTATGCCCAGCATGGAAACATGGGGCCGGTCAGGCCGCCGGTCCGCCTCACCGATGTTTCGGTAGTCGACCAAACTGGCACGACCCGACCGCTCGAAGAGTTGTTGCGTGAAGGCGTCACTGCGGTGCAGACAATTTACACGGGTTGCAGTTCGGTTTGCCCCCTTCAGGGAGCGCTATTCGGCGCCGTTCAAGACCGGATGCTGCAAGCCCGTACACGCTATCCAATCCGCTTGCTGTCCATTGGAATCGACCCATTTGGCGATGTACCGTCCGCGTTGCGCGAATGGCTCGCGCGTTTCAATGCCGGTCCGGGATGGGACGCGGTCACACTGGCTCCAGATGCCGTCGACCGAACACGAGCGGAGTTGGCGGGGCGCGCATCGCTGCCGAGCAACATCGCCGACCATTCGACACAAGTCTATTGCTTCGATCACAACGCGATGTTGCGCTGGCGCAGCGCTGATTTTCCACGAGTCGAAGAAGTTTGTGATGTTCTTGGCGCACTCGGAGTTTGAATGCGTTCGAAGTGATTCGCTTAACCAAGAGTTGCTAATCACACCAGCTATATCACGTAACCCGGAAAAAGGGGCGTCGCGATGAAACGAAACCGATTTCCAACAAGCAATCCCAAGTCATCAGAAACGGCCACAAAAGCTTTGGCCCTGATAGTCCTCGGGTCGATGTTAATTGCAACGTGCAGGGATGTAACAGCGCAGACCGTGCCGCCGTCGCAGTGGTCTGCACCGATTTCTTTGCCGCTAGTGCCGGTAGCAGCGGCTAATCTACCGAATGGAAAGGTGCTAGTCTGGTCGGCTGATAGTCCGCTAGATTTTACTGGCGGCGAAGTGAATTTGAGCAAGCATCAGAACAATGGGGGCACCTATACTGCGATCTTTGATCCGACGACGGGAACGAGCACGCAGGCGTTTGTCACCAATATCGGCCACGACATGTTCTGTCCGGGAATCGCAAATCTGCCCAACGGTGATATTTTTGTGACGGGTGGATCGAGTAGCGCGAAGGTCAGTGATTTTAACCCCGCCTCAGGACAGTGGACATCCCAGAAACAGATGAACATTGCTCGGGCCTATCATGGCAGCGTGACACTGAGCAACGGTGATGTGTTTGTATTGGGGGGCTCATGGAACGGTGGGCAAGGAGGCAAGAGCGGAGAAACGTGGAGTAATTCGGGCTGGAAAGAGAATACTGTGGTAACTGCCAACTGGGGCGACCCTGACGTAACGAACGATGCCGCAGGAATATATCGTGCGGACAACCACATGTGGTTGTTCGCGGATTCCAACGGCCTGGTTTTCCACGCTGGACCGAGTCGAGCCATGCAATGGATTGGCACCGCAGGCACCGGCAGCATGTCGACGTCGGTAAATCGAGGGGCTGACAATGACGCGATGACCGGCAACGCGGTCATGTATGACGTCCGCAAAATCCTCGCGGTCGGTGGTGCGCCTAGCTACGAAAACGCCTACGCGACGTCGAACGCGACATTAATAGATATCAGCAGCGGAGCGGCGAACACGCGCACAATAGCTCCAATGAGCTATCAGCGTGCGTTTGCCAACAGCGTTGCGTTACCGAGCGGCGAAGTCGTCGTGGTTGGCGGTCAAACCTATCCCCAGCCTTTCTCTGACGACAATGCGATTCTGACGCCAGAGATCTGGAGCCCCGCGACTGAAACGTTCAGGCCGCTTGCGGCCCAAGCTGTGCCGCGCACTTATCACAGTATCGCGCTGCTTTTGCCGGACGGGCGCGTTTTAAGCGGTGGTGGGGGGTTGTGCGGGGGATGTTCGACCAACCACACTAACGTCGAAATACTGACGCCGCCATATCTTCTCAATCCGGACGGTTCACCAGCGTCACGCCCTAAGATCTTGTCGGCCCCCACGAGCGCGAGTCTCGGCGCGTCGATCTCTGTGAGCACCGACAGGACGGTTAGCGCCTTCGCGCTGATGCGCCTATCGTCGGTAACTCATTCGCTCAACAACGAGCAGCGACGCGTTCCGTTAAGCTTTAGCGCGAGCAGGGCAGGCCAATATGTGTTGAATATTCCGGGCGATTCCGGAGTCGCCGTGCCCGGCTACTACATGTTATTCGCTCTCGACGCGAACGGAGTACCGAGCGTCTCAAGCACTATTCGAATCCACTAATGGCGCGCGCCTTAAATCGGGCCGCCTTCACAATACACGTGATGACGGCCCTATTTTTGGTTGTTGTCAAACCCGCGGCAAATGGCGCGGATTCATGTCGATCCATGGACTTGGGATATCAGCTTTTTAACGGGCAGCGCGCGCTGGTAGCGCACTTACGCGATGACAACCGCATGCTGCCTGACATTGCTGCCCGGTGTATCAATTGCCATGACCACGCGGACAACGCAGCGTCTTTTGCACCCCCCTTGACAAGCCGGTACCTGCTCAGCGATACACGCCGTCGCGGCGGCCCGCCGAGTCGCTACAACCTAAGCTCGTTCTGCCGGGTCTTGAATGTCGGCGTTGATCCGACAGGAATCGTTCTGAAAAAAGCGATGCCGCAATACGCTTTAAGCGATACAGAATGCGCAGCGCTTTGGAGCTTCGTCACGGCCCCATAGCGCTTCGTGCGCTTGACGTGGTGCGCGGCAAGCCGCACACCGAGTCAAGTGACAATACCTGCAGCCGAAAAATAAGCTCTTCCATAAGAAAGGGGTGTGACGCGAGGGTTGGAGCGGACATAGCCCCTTCAATTCAGGTTATCTTATGTTTCCGTTGACGTTGCGGAGCGGAGAAGACTCTGAGAGCGAGCAGTCCGCCTTCGTTGGCTAAGACGTTAATATGAGTTGAACGAAACCGCTGACGCGGTAGCAGGTGGTCGGCCGGCGGCGGCGTCTTCGATACCGTTCATGGAGTGTCTCCCCTCGAGTGGGACGATTGCAGTGCAGTTTGCTGCCTCGTCCCTTCTGAGCGGAGTCCACCATGACACCCCTACGTCGACGCATGATCGAGGATATGCGCGTGCGCAACCTCGCCGCCAATACGCGGCGCGCCTATCTCCAGCAGGTGCATGCCTTTGCCGAGCACTTCGGTCGTTCCCCGGACCTGATGGGCCCGGAGGAGGTGCGCGCCTGGCAGGTGCACCTGATTGAAGTCCAGCGACGCTCATCGAGCACGCTGGTGGTGGCCACCGCGGCGCTGCGCTTCCTGTACAACGTCACACTCAAGCGCAACTGGTCCGTCGAAGAGATCCCCAGATCAAGGAGACCAAGCAGGCTGCCGGTGATCCTCAGTCAGGAGGAGGTCACCCAGTTCCTTGAAGCGATCCGTAGCGTCAAGCATCGTACCGTGCTGATGGCAGCCTACGCCGCGGGCCTGCGCATCTCGGAGGCCACCCGGCTGAAGGTCAGCGATATCGATAGCCGGCGCATGATGCAGCGTGTCGAACAGGGCAAGGGGCACGCCGACCGCTACGTGATGCTCTCGCCGCGGCTGCTGCAGATCCTGCGCAGTTACTGATGCATCGGCCGGCCCCAGTACTGGCTGTTTCCCGGCCGCTTCCCGGATCAACCCGTGGGCGCCGACGTGGTACGACAGGCATGCCAGGACGCTCGCCGCCGTGCCGGCATCAGCAAGCCCATCACACCGCACTCGTTGCGCCATGCGTTTGCGACGCACCTGCTCGAATCCGGCACCGATGTGCGCATGATCCAGTTGCTGATGGGACATCGCAGCCTGGCCACGACGGCGCGCTACCTGAAGGTCTCGACCAGCACGATCTGCGCGACGACCAGCCCATTCGACCGGCTACCTCCAGGCACCTCGCAGACTTCACCCGAGCCGCCAGTTGACCACGTCTGAGCCGCGATGAAGTCCCCGCTGGAGCTGGCGGACATCCTGCACCGTCACGGCCCCGCATACCGGCATCTGCACGCCGATTCGCTCGACCGTGAGCAGTGTCGTGTCATGCGCGCCATTGAGCAGTGCCGCACAGCAGCCCTGGGCGGTCACGTCGAGCAGTGCGACGCCTGTGGACACCAGCGCATCGCCTACAACTCGTGTGGCAACCGGCACTGCCCGAAGTGCCAGTCGCTCGCCCGAGCAGAATGGCTCGACCACCGTCAGGCGGACCTGCTGCCCGTCCCGTACTTCCACGTGGTGTTCACCGTGCCGCAGGAGATCTCGGCCATTGCATTCCAGAACAAGCGCACCGTCTACGACATCCTGTTTCAGGCAACCGCCGAAACGCTGCAGACGATCGCCGCGGATCCAAGGCACCTTGGCGCCACGATCGGCTTCATCGCGCTCCTGCACACCTGGGGACAGAATCTGGTGCACCACCCGCATCTGCACTGCGTGGTCCCTGGCGGGGGCCTTGCTGCCGACGGCACGCGCTGGGTGGCCTGCCGGCCAGGTTTTTTCCTGCCCGTGCGGGTGCTCTCGCGCCTGTTCCGGCGACTGTTTCTCGAACGGTTGCAACACGCATTCGATGCCGGTGCACTGGGTTTCTTCGCATCACTGGCCCATCTGTCAGAGCCAGGCGAATTTGCCCGCTATCTGTCGGGCCCGCGTCATACCGAGTGGGTCGTCTATGCCAAGGAGCCGTTCGGCGGTCCGCAGCAGGTGCTCGACTATCTCGGCCGCTACACGCACCGCGTCGCGATCTCCAACCACCGCCTGCTCAGTCTGACCGACGAGTATGTGACGTTTCGCTGGAAGGACTATCGTCATCCAGGTAGGCCACGTGCAATGCGCCTGCACGCTCACGAGTTCCTGCGCCGCTTCCTGCTGCATGTACTGCCGCACGGGCTGCAACGGATTCGCCACTACGGGCTGCTTAGCAACCGGTTGCGCGCGACCCGTATTGCCGCGTGCCGGCGCCTGCTTGGCGTACCGTCTGCCGAAATCCGGATGACGCCCAGACCTGATTACCGCGACCGTTACGCGCAGTTGACCGGCCGATCGCTGCGCGACTGTCCGGTCTGCAGACACGGTCACATGGTCTGCGTCGAATGCCTCCTGCCTGGCGCGTCACCCCGGGCACCTCCGAACTACCCATGAAGCCCGAATCGCTACCGCTGGCAGGCCGGAACCGGCACGTCCTCACGGGGTCGGCTGGACGCGCATGTCCGCGGCGGTCCCAGCCTGCCTTCCACGGGCGGCGTAACCTGTTCGCTGACCACCGCGGCCGCACGGTCTTGCCCAATCGTGCACCCACACCCTGCCTTGTCCACGCTTCGATTTCCCCATCCGATCGTGACAACCATCGGCACACCGATTCAATTCCCATAGCCACCACGAGTGGAGCGGTTTAGCTCAACGAATTGTTAGCGGAACGGAAACGGCGCGATGAGTTGGCCGCAGGCAAGGCGAACGAGCCGTTTCCGTTCCGCTAACAATTCTCTGGGTTATCACGGCAAGCGGTTTGGAACCGGCGCAGGGTAGAGGTACAAGGACGCGGTTCGAGTGGTCGAACTCAGATGAGACCTCATGCTTCTCTGCAAGCCATCCCGACGGAAGAGGGCGGGGACTGCTTGTCGGGGGCAAGCGGCCAACTGAGCAGGTCGACCGAAGTAGTCAGCTGCACGGCATGCTGTCAGCACTCACACGCCATGCCGCGCTCTCTATTTCCACTTCGAGCCAAGCGCTTCGAATCCAGCTTTCTTGAGGTCATCAGCCACCATGACCACGCGAAACTCGCAGTCGGCATTGAACGAAAGAAACCATGGTTCCGCGAATTTTGGAATCTGCGACGGCTCCTCAAGGTCCACGATAAGGATTGCTCCGCGTGTTCCGTTTTCCGAGGTAAAGTAGGCGGCTTCCGGTTTCATCTCCGCGAGAATCCGCTCCATTAACTCTCCAATGGTGCCGTCGCGCACAAAAGAGTTGAATGGCTCGTGAGGTATTCGTATGTTGAGAAGCATGCGCATGGTCTTCCTCCTTGATTGTGTCCGGATGGACTCTTCAAGCATAGGAGCTTTACGAGTTGTTGGCTGTCGCTATTCAACAAACCAGCAAAGATCAATTGGGCGCGTTCACATGCCTTGCTGAGCGTTCCACGCACCAGCGTTCCCAGGAGACACGGAAGCTCTCAACCAGAGCTGACGCTGCCTGTTCGACGGCCAGGCATGCGATTCGTGGCCTGACGCAGACTGCTGCCATCGAGTGCGCTGCCTGCGGCATCCGTATCAACGAACTGCAACCCGGTGTGATCGACACCGGGATGACCCAGGGTCATCCGGAAGGAGCGCAGGCAGTTGTCGACCGTGGCATTCCAATGCGTCGCGTTGGATGTGCGGAGGAAGTTGCCACCGCTGTATGCTTCCTGTTTTCCGATGAAGCCTCTTACATTACAGGGGCTCACCTTGCAAAACTCATCCCCAACAAGGCAACCCGAAACGGCAAGCTCGATCCGCCGTGGTGGGATTTGCCCTTGCGTATGGTGCTCATTGCCGGCCTCGTGATCGGCGTGACGCTGATCGCGCCTTACGTCGGGCCTGAAGCGAGCGGCGTGCTCGCGTCGTTCCCGTTCATGGTGATCATCCTTGCAGTCTTCACGCATCGCATGATTGGCCCCGCAGCTACGCAGCAATTGATGCGCGGCGTGGTGGTGGCACTTCCGCGCTTTGCCGCGTTTTTCTATGTGCCAGGCCTGACTTTGACGAAGTTGAACCTGCCTGCCGCTTACGGTGGCGCGATTCTCTGCACTTTTGCGATACAGGCAGTCTGCTTGTACCGGATGCGCGTTCCAGCCACTCTCCCTGTGGAGTAACCTCGAGGCAAGGGGATGCTGTTGTATGACCGTTCCCGGACTGTTCTCCGACCGATGCGGCCGCCCCTCCACGGCGCGAATGAGAGCAAACCTCTACTCGTGCACCTTCTGCCGGGACGCTTCGCCCAGATGCGCACGCACGAACCCGACATGTTCGCGAAGGACATAAAATGTGTCCGCATGCGCCAGCGGCATCCGCAAGGTATTCAGTGATTGCTCGATCTCATCGAGATCCGCTATGAGCGCCTTTCGCTCTTCTTCTGTCGAGCTGACAAGCACGCTGCGTTCTATCGCGATCAACGCGCCGTAATACCGGTAGATCCGCGATCTCACCCGCCATGCGTACAACGCCGGAATCAGCCGCAAGGCCGGGATCAGCAGCACGGCGACGGGCAGCAGCAGAACGAGTATCCGGTCTGCAATGCTCGCGAGCCAGAAGGGCAGGATGCGGTAGAGGAAACTCTTGCCCGACTTGTAATAGCGCGTGGCCTCTTCGCTGATCGGGTATTCGCGAGCGATCGGACTGGGGAATTGCCCGGCGTTTTGCAGCAGCCCGGGCATTCCGTGGACTTCCTGGGCGGCTTCAATGACCAGATCCGAAATGGCCGGGTGCAAGCTCTGCCGCGCGAGGATCTCGACGGTCGGGCCGATCAGGCGCAAGGTCTGCGGCGGAATTTTCCGCCGGAGATCGAGCACGCCCGTTGGCAGGTCGATTTCGTCCAGATACGGGAAGAGCCGTGTATAAGCGCTCGCTTCCGAGAAATCCATCACGGAGATGCCCGGTATGCCCAGCAGCCTGAGCATCAGCCCGCGTGTGGTCGAGTCGCCATTGAACAGCGCGGCATCCACGTTCCCCGCTACCAGCTGCTTCGCCGCGTCCATGCCGTCGAGCGGCACCAGTTGCGTGACTCCACCCGGCGCTATGCCGTTGGCCTCGAGCAGGTTGAGCGACAGCCGGCGGGTGCCGCTGCCCTCGCGGCCTATCGCTATCTTCTTGCCCTCCAGGTCCGACAACTGTGTCATTCCCTTGCCGCGATAAAACACCACAAGGGGAACGTAAAAGACGCTCCCAAGCGATATGAGCGACGCCCTGGCCGCCGCATCCGACACGCCCCCTTGCACCAGCGCAAGATCGACATGGCTCTTGGGGTCCATCAGCCGTTGCAGGTTCTGGACCGAACCATCGGATTGGAGCACGTTGAGGGTGACACCGTTGCGCGCCAGGATTTTTTTATAGCGCTCGGCGGTATCCAGTAGCGAACTGTCTTGAGGGCCCGCGCTGATCGTGATGGTTCTTGGGGGAGCGGGGTCCGCCAGCCACACGATCAGCCCGATCATCACGATGAACAGCAGCGCGAAGGGGGCCGACGTCAACGACAGATCGCGCCAGGCCACATGAGAGTGGTCGCGCGGAAAACGCGGGGGACGCGGGCGATATTGTTTCATGAGACCACGTGGGAAAAGCCTCACACTTTTAGGAATGACATCAAGCCGTGGTCAGGCAGTGCTCAAGCGGAGCCATGCCTGTGCCTTAAAGAATACCCGCAGAATACCCGCGCCGGGGCACACCTGACCTGGTGCAGAGTTTATAGGGGAACCCCCGGAGGGCGAGGGAGAAACGCCGGACCGGGCCAGCGCCCTGGCGACGATTATTCCTCGCTATAAATCCGGCCCGCGCCAAAGCGCCGGTCGATCTGCGCAACGCCCCCGGCCCGCTCATCCAACCGGTTCGCCAAGATTGAGCATCAGGCGGTTGGCCCACGCGAAGATGGCAATGGAATGAATCAGGTCGAGGATCTCGTCGTCGCTCAAACCCACATCGCGCAGCGCTTGCAACTGTGCCGGCTCAACCTGGCCCGGCTTGAGCGTCAGGTCGATCGACGCCAGCACGATCGCCTTCTCGCGCGGTGACGTTCCCGCAGTAGCCGGATCGTTGAAAACCTGTTCGATCACGTCGTCGCGTTTCGCCAGTTGCTCGAACCGCTGTGCATGCACCGACGCGCAATACACGCAGCCGTTGACCCGCGAAACGACGGTCGACGCCAGTTCCCGCTCCGCGCGCGGCAAGCCGCCCGGTGCATACATGATTGCGTTGAAGGCGGCCGAGCGCTGCCGCAGGATTTCCGGCTGATGCACGAGGAACAGGTAGTAGTCGGATACCTTCGCCTTCGGATGGCTCTCTTCGAGCACGCTGATCTGCTCGGGGGAGGCATCGGCGAGTTCCACCACGTCAAGCCACGCGTCCCATCCCAGCACGCGATTCGTGAAGCCATGCGCTTCAATTACCCGGCTCATGCTGCCTCCGTTGCATTCAGGACCTGCAGCGCGCGCAAACCGGCCGTCAGGCGAATCTGATAGGAAAGAAAGGCGATCAACTGCGCGAGGGCGACCACGGCCGGCGTCGGAATGCCGGCGGCAGGCAGGCGTTCCAGTGCGGTTTTATCGCCGTCTATGGGAGACTCGATCAGCGTGCGCGTGAAGGCAAGCATCGCGCGCAAGCGAGGTTCCTGAGCGTCGATCGAGCCTTGTGCGATCTGGTCGATCACCGCACGGTCCGCATTGATCGAAGCAAGCCGTTCCGCATAATGAGTCGCTAATGCAGGGGCATTCGACAACGTGCACGCATACAACGCCACCAGCAAGCGGTCGCTCAGCGACAAATCCGGCAGCGCGGGATCGAAGAGCGCTTCGTAGCTGCGCTGGGTCGCGGCGGCCACCTTGTCGCGTTTATGTCGTGTTGCGTAAGCCGGTGAACCGGGTGTGAGGCCGGCAATCCGGTCAACAATATCGGTGCTGAGATCGTAGGTGTCTGTCATGAATGCTCCTGCCTGAAAGAGTCGCCGGCAGAGTTACCAGCAGAGCCGCCAGCGCTTTTTGATGCGCGGGAATGGACGGCGGCGTGGAGAAAAGCCAGCACTTCGCGCCACGATGATTCATCGGCGCGTGCGTTCGCTGCGGGTTCGCCGCCGCCCGTGCTGATGCGACCGGAAACAGGATGCGCATACACGAGTTGTGTGGTCGGAACATACGGAAACACAATCGCGTGGCCGGCGTTATCGAAGTCGAGATGGCGCACCGGGTACGCATGCTTCTCCCGTTCAAGCCGCTCCACGACCATGCGTGAGTAGTCGGAGGAGGGCCACGAACCGTCGTCGGTAGCGGAGAGCAGCAGCACCGGTCCATCCGTATTTTCGACGCGAATCCGCGCTCGTTCGACCGCTTCCTTGTCGAGCAACGCAGTCCGGATCGCGCGTTCGTGACGATGCGGCGGCGGGCCTTCGTCGAAGGGCTTCCAGCTCGCCGTGCGGTTGTTTTCCCACAGGTGCGGCAGCGGCTTGCCGTCGAGCAGCCAGGTCGGACCTTCGCGGCCTGTCGCCGGGTCGGCGGCGTTCTGCGCGCTGTGAACGACCGCGCCGGGCACGTAACCAATCACCGCCTTGATGCGATCCGGATAGGTTGCGCCGAGCAGCAACGCGAGTTCGCCGCCGCGTGATTGTCCGCTCACCGCAATGAAGCCAGACGCCGGTTGCAACTCGCGCGCGATCCAGTCAAGCGCGCGGCGAAAGTATTCGAGCGGCGTATTGGAGATGTAGTCGGACAGCCCCGGTGTCTTGAAGTAACCGAGCGCGAGGGCGGCATACCCACGCGATGCGTAAAGCGCGCCACGCGGTTCGTTGATGCCGCCGCCCGACCCGTTCAGTATGAGCACGACAGGATGGGGGCCGGGTGCTGCAGGCAGGAACAGCGTGCCGACACAGCCATCAACGCGCATGTCGCGCCGTTGCACACCGGGCGCCATCAGCCGCTGGTTCAGCAGCGTGGCGCTCAGTACCTGCCCGTCTTCACCAATGACTTCGATGCAGGTCGACAACGCCTTGGAGACGTCGGCGGGAAACACCTCGCGTTTGCCCGCTTCAACGGGAACCTGCGACCAGATGAGTCCCATCGCCGATACACCGCTGTAGTCGCCTTTCACCGGCGCATCGCGGGAAAGATCGATGACGCCCTGGTCATCGGCACGGAAGACCGCACGGCTCGTCCAGACCGTGCCTGCGCCGCGTACCGTCTGTGTGCGAAGGGTCAGCAATGTGCCCGCGCGCGCGCCGGTCACCGCGATGCGCCGCGTAACGTCGATCAGATCATCGCCCGGTGTAGCTGTGATGTCGATCATGATGGCCTCAACTGCCGCTGCGCGTAACCATCATCGCGGTCGTCCGGTCGCTGACCGCCGGTGTCACTTTCAAGCCTTTCTTCGCGGCCCAGATGTTCTCGTAGTGAAAGAGCGGAATGATGCCCACGTCATCGCTCACTACCTTCACCGACTGCTGCAGGATGGCTTCACGCTTGGCTTGATCGAACTCGGCTGTGGCGGCGTCGAGCGCGTGGTCGACTGCCGGGCTGCTGTAGCGGCCCCAGTTCGATGCGCCAATGCCCTTCTTCGGATCCACGGTGCCAAGAATGTTGACAAGCGCATAGCTTGCTTCGCCCGTGCCGTTGCCCCACGCAATCATGCTTACTGCAAATTCGTTCTTGTTTGCGCGGCTGGCGTAACTGGCCCACGGCATGACCTCGACTTTCGTCTTCACGCCAATGCGCGTCCAGAACTGCGCCACGGCCTGTGCCGTTTCGGGTGCTTGCGGATAACGGTCGTTAGGCACGCTGAGCGTCAACTGGAAACCGTCCGGAAAACCCGCTTCGACCAGCAATTTCTTGGCTTGAACCGGGTCGTTGGGGATGTCCTTCACGGCCGGGTTGTAACCGAAGGTCCTGGCCGGCATCCACTGGTTGGCGACCGTGGCCGCGCCTTGCAGGATGCGGTCGGTGATGGCGGGGCGATTGATCGCCAGCGACAACGCGCGGCGCACGCGCACGTCGAGTAGCGGGTTCTTCTGGAGCGGCTTGCCGGCGTTGTCCGTAATGTACGGGCTCGGGCCCTCACGGAAACTTGGCTGAAGTATCAGCACACGCAGGCCTGGATACGCGAACACGGATACCTTCGGCGACTGCTTGAGACGCGGCAGGTCGGAGACGGAGACCTTGTCGATCATGTCCACGTCGCCCGACAACAGCGCTGCCGTGCGAGCCGCCGCATTGCTCACGTAGCGATAGTTCACCTTGTCCCAGATCGGCTTCGCGCCCCAGTACGCGTCGTTGCGCGTCATCACCACGCGGTCGCCCGGTGTGTACGAAACGAACTTGTACGGCCCTGAGCCGACCATCGCGCGCCCCGAGTTGTAGTCTTCCGTCGTCGACTTTTCGCCGATATGTTTGCTCACGATATGAACGGACGTCAGGTTCAGCGGCAGGTCCGGCGTCGGCGAGCTGGTCTTGATGATCAGCGTGTACGGATCGGGCGCGGTGACGGATGCGATGGTGCGCAGATACCCCGCGAAGGTGGCGATGGTCCCCGGCACATTGCGCGCCCGCTGATACGAATAGATCACGTCGTCCGCGGTGAACGGCGTGCCGTCCTGCCACTTGACGTCATGGCGCAGCTTGAATTCCCACGTGTCGCTGCCGGTCGACTTCCAGCTTGTCGCGAGGCCGGGCGCGAGCACGTTGTTGTGGTTCTCGACCAGCAGATCCCAGAAGTGCAGGTCGACGGAGCGGTCGCCCGCATAGTTGTTCAGTTGCGGATCGAGCGACGAGAGCGGATCGGCGAACGCAATGTTGAGCGTCTGCGCCGACGCGCCCGTACTGAACAACGCCGCACTGGCGAGCGTGGCGGTCAGCGTGGAAAGGATCAGGCGTTTCACGATGCAATTCCTTTTTATGTGTGTGTTCTGGATTGAAGTTTAGTGAGCGTCGTTCAGATGACACGCGCTGACATGCTCGATAGCGATGCCGCGCAAACGCGGCACTTCGGTCTTGCAGCGTGGCATGGCGTGCGGACAGCGCGGGTGAAAATGGCAACCCGACGGCGGTGCAAGCGGACTTGGCATTTCGCCGCGAATGGCGGTGAAGTGCTTCTTGCGCGCATCTATACGGGGAATTTCGGCCAGCAAGGTCTGCGTGTAGGGATGATTCGGATGCCGGAATATTTCTTCCACGGGGGCGCTTTCCACCACACGCCCGAGATACATGATCACCACGCGATCCGACAATTGCTCGACCACGCCCAGGTCGTGACTGATGAACAGGTACGTGAGATTGAACTGTTCGCGCAGGTCCATGAAGAGATTCAGGATCTGTGCTTGTATCGATACATCGAGGGCGGCGACCGCTTCATCGCAGACGAGCATGGAAGGGTTGACCGCGAGCGCTCGCGCAATCCCGATGCGCTGCCGCTGGCCGCCGCTGAACTCATGCGGGTAGCGGTCGGCGAGCGACGGATCGAGGCCCGCGCGTTTTAATTGTGCGGCCACGTAGGCGTCGAGATCGCTGCGCCCGACCATGCCGTGAACGAGCGGCGCTTCGCCGACGATATCGCGAATACGCCGGCGCGGATTCAGGCTCGAATAAGGATCCTGGAAGATCATCTGGATCGCCAGTCGCGCTGCGCGCAGCGCAGCCGGTGACATGGCCGCGCGGTCCTGGCCATCCACCAGCACGTCGCCTTCGGTCGGTGCTATGAGCCCTGAAACAATGCGGCCGAGCGTGGATTTTCCGCAGCCGGATTCACCAACCAGCCCGACCACCTCGCCCGGCGTGATCGCCAGATCGACATGTTCGACTGCTCGCGTGACCGCTTGCGCCGCAAGCACGTTGCGCTCGCGCAGCCAGCGTGTTGCGGCGTTTTCGTCGCGTTCGCCGAAGCGCTGGCTGACCCCGCGCAGTTCAATGAGCGCGCGTGTAGTGATCTCGCTCATGCGGTTGTCTCCGTGCGGACATCGATTTGCCTGCCGGGATGAAAACAGCGCACGAGATGCGTGCCATGCTCGGACGCCTGCGCGGCCGGCGAGGGCCCGAGCAACGGAGGCGTCGAGCAGACCGCCGTGGCTCGCGTGCAGCGCGCGGCGAACGCACAGCCCGGCGGCAACGAGCGCAGGTCCGGTGTGATGCCCGCAATCTGCGTGAGTCTTTTACCGCGCGTGTTGAGGCTCGGCAAACTGTCGATCAGACCCGCCGTGTACGGATGTTGCGGACGGTCGAGCACCGCATCCACGGTGCCCTGTTCAACGATCCGGCCCGCATACATCACGGCGATGTCATCGGCGAGACCCGCCACCACCGACAAGTCGTGCGTGATCCAGATCAGCGACGTGCCCTGCGTGCGCACGAGCGTTTGCACTTCGGACAGGATCTGCGCCTGGATGGTGACATCGAGCGCGGTAGTGGGTTCATCGGCGATGATCAGGTCAGGCTTGTGCAGCATCGCAATCGCTATTGCCACGCGCTGGCGCATGCCGCCCGACAACTGATGGGGGTACGCGCGCAGCCGTTCGCCGGGGCTGGCAATACCCATGGCCGCCAGCGCTTCGCTCGCCTGTTCGCGGGCAGCACTGCGGCTTACGTCGCGATGCGCGCGCACGGCTTCGATCATCTGCGCGTCCACGCGCTGCACCGGATTAAGCGTGGACATGGGGTCCTGGAACACCATCGCGATACGGCTGCCGCGCAGGCGCCGCATGTCCGCTTCGGGCAAGCCGACAAGGTTTTTCCCCTTGAAGAGTATCTCGCCGCCGACCACGCGGCCGGGGGCATCGATGAGTCCCATGATGGAAAAACCGGTCACCGATTTCCCCGATCCCGATTCGCCGACCAGACCCAGCACGCGACCTCGCGCGAGCGTGAGCGAGACGTCTTCAACAGCAGGCAATTCGCCTTCGCGCGTGAAGAAGCGCGTTCGCAGATGGCGGACTTCAAGCGTGTTGTCCGCGGTATGGAAATCATGAAGGGCAGCGTCGCTCATTTCACGAACCTCGGATTGAGCAACTCGCGCAGGCGGTCGCCAACCATGTTGATCGATACCAGCATGGCCAGCAGCGCAAGACCGGGATACACACTGGTCCAGTATTCGCCCGAGAGCATGGTCTGGTAACCGTTGGCAATCAGCAGGCCGAGCGAGGGTTCGGTGATCGGCACACCGAGGCCCAGGAATGACAGCGTTGCTTCCAGCGTGATGGCGCGCGCGACCTGCAGCGTGCCGACCACGATCAGCGGCGGCAGGCAGTTCGGCAGGATGTGAACGAGCACGATGCGCCAGTTGGGAATCGCGAGACTGCGCGCGGCCTCAACATATTCGCGCCGCGCTTCGACCAGCGCTTGTGCTCGCGCGGTGCGCGCGTAATACGCCCATTCGATCAGCACCAGCGTGAGCACGACGTTCGTCACGCTCTTTCCCAGGAACGCGAGCAGCATCATGGCGACGAGGATGGACGGGAAGGCGAGCAGCAAGTCCACGAGGCGCATGATGAGGCTGTCGACCTTGCCGCCGGCATAAGCCGCGACCAGGCCGAATACGGTGCCCACCACGCCCGCGATCACCGCCGAGCCGAGACCTACGGATAAGCTCAGGCGCAGGCCGTAAAGCATCGCTGAATACAGATCCCTACCCTGGCCGTCGGTGCCGAGCCAGTACGCATGCGTGCCGGCGCCGTTCATTGAACCGGGGGGGAGGCGGGCATCGAGGACATCGAGTTGCAGCAGGTCGTAGGGATTTTGCGGCGTGATCAGCGGCGCAAAAATGGCCGCGAGCATCAGCAGCACCGCGACGATCAACGCAGCCAGCGCGACAGGCGAGCGCCCAAAGTCGGAGACGAGCTGACGCCACGGCGACTGACGGCGTTTGAGCCCGCCGAGCACGGGCTTTTCCGTCTCGGGATTCAGCGGAGCCGTGCTCATCGCGCACCCTCCAGCCGCACGCGCGGATCGAGGAACTTGTAGAGGATATCGACGAACAGGTTCAGCGAGACGAACATGCAGACGACCACGATCAGGTACGAGAGGATCACCGGGCGATCGAGTGCGTTGATGCTGTCGAGGATCAGCTTGCCCGCGCCGGGCCACGAGAACACGGTCTCGGTGACGACCGCGAACGCGATGGTCGAACCGAACTCGAGACCGATCACCGTGACAAGCGGAATCAGCGTATTGCGCAGGATGTGAACGAGCACCACGCGCGTGGGCGACAAGCCCTTGGCGCGGGCGAAACGCACGTGTTCCGTCGGCACGACTTCGCGCACGCCTGCACTTGTCAGGCGCAAGACGAGCGACACCTTGAAGAGCGAGAGATTCAGCGCGGGCAGGATCAGGTGGCGCAAGCCGTCGAGCGTGAGCCACGACCACTGGACACCGAACAGGCTGGCAGTCGCGCCGCGTCCGCTGGCGGGCAGCCAGCCGAGCCTCACGCTGAACAACATGATGAGCATCAGGCCGACCCAGAAAGTGGGCAACGAGAAGCCGACAATACTGCCGGTCATCAGCATCTTCGAGAGCGGATTGCGTGGATGCAGCCCCGCGAAAAGCCCCAGCGGAATGCCGATCACCAGCGCCAGCAGCAGCGCCGAAACAGCGAGCTCGAAGGTCGCGGGCAAGCGTTGCAGGATCAGGCGGATCGCGGGTTCGTTATAGACGAAGCTGTTGCCAAGGTCGCCATGCATGGCGCCGGCGAGGAACGCCAGGTACTGTTTCCAGAGCGGCTGGTCGAGGCCGAGTTGCGCGATGATGCGCGCCCGGTCGACCTGATCGACGTCCTGGCCGATGAGAATATCAATCGGGTTCCCGATCGCATGCAGGCCGATGAACACGATCAGCGTCATCAGCAGCACGACGAACGCCGCCTGCGCGATTCGGCGAATGAGCCAGCCGCTCATTGGTCCTCCGCATACTGGGCCGGTGCTTCGGCCGGTTGCCATTCATCGCCGTAGAGTTCCGGTTCAGCGTACGCTTCCAGCGCCGCGTAGTGTTGCTCGACGTCCTCGGAATACAGCAGGCTCGTCAAACCTTGGGCAAGCCGTTTTGCGCCTGTGCTGATAGCGGGAATGTCGCCGGAGACGGCGCCTTGCGAGAGCGACGCGGGATAGCAGAAGCAGTGTATGCGCGACAAACCGGGGCAATCGCCGGGGGATTTTTCGATGAATTCAAACGCGGGTCCGACATCCGGCGAGTCTGATAACTCGGCGTCTTCATCGCCGGAAGGCGGAGTGTAGCGGTCGGCCCAGGTGCGGATATACGGCGCAAATGCGGCGAATTCCGGGCGCGCGGACCAGTCGACCTTGAAGCCCGTGGAGACCACGAGGAAGTCGGCCGCGAAGGTGCCTTTGGGGGTGTGGATCGAAAGTCCGTTATCGCTGCTTTCAACCGATAACACCGGGCATCCAAGATTAAAGCGCGCATTCGGATGACGCGATACCCGCAGCGTACTGCCACGCGGCGGGGGTACCTGCACCGTATTGATGTAATGGCGGATCTTCCATTTCCATTCATCAGGCAAGGTCTGGTGGCCGTGAGTCAGGCCCGGATTGCCAGCCCCCTTACCCTTGTTTACGCGTGGGAGATCAGAACGCCTAATCAGCAGATCGACGCTGGCCGCGCCCGCTTCGAGCGCCGTGGCGGCGCTGTCCATGGCCGATGAACCACCGCCGACCACAGCCACTCGCTTGCCGGCAAGCGTGTTGTAGTCGGTGGTGTCAGACGAATGCGCCCAGCGATTGCGTGGCAATCCTTCAACAAACGCTGGCAATGCAGGCCCGCCCAATCCGTCGCGCCCGGTGGCGAGCACGACACGTCGTGCATAGACATCGAAGCGACGATCATGTGCTCGCACGCTTAATACGACGAGACCATCGGCACGCGGCGTTACAGCTTCAATGGTGTGGCCGTTGCGGACATCGAGTGCGAGCACGCGGCGATACCAGACCAGATATTGCATCCATTGCAAGCGGTCGATCTTGTCGACCGCTTGCCACGCATCGGTGCCGAACTGAGCCTCGAACCACGCACGGAAGGTCAGCGCGGGCAAGCCTAAAGCGGGACCCGTCAATTGCTTCGGTGAGCGCAGCGTTTCCATGCGGGCGGTCGTGGCCCAAGGGCCTTCGAGTCCCTGTGGCGAGCGGTCAAAGATGCGCGCTCGCACGCCCAGCAGCTTAAGCGCGGCGGACGCGGCCAACCCCGCCATGCCGCCGCCGATCACCGCTACGTCCAGCACTTCGCTGCCGTTATGCGTCTTGCCCGGCACCCATTCGCGTGCGGGCAATTCGAGCAGGGACAGGTCTTCCGCGAGGCGCGCTTCGAGCGCAGCGAGGCCGGTGGGGGGGGTCGATGATACGTTTTTGTCGAGGCTCACGTGGCGGGCTCTTCGGTCGGATTGAGGATGTCGTCGGGCTCGCCGTAGAGCGCTTGAAGAATCGCGCTGTGCTGGCTTGCGTCGTGCAGGACGAAGTCGGGCAGGATCTCGGAGGCTGCAATCGCCAGCGCTTGCGCCGCGGCAAGAGTCGCCGCACTGGGCGGACGAAATTCGGGTGTGATGACGCCGAACAGGAACGCTATGCGGATATCGAGCGGACGGATCACCACGCCGTCGACGGGCAATCCCAACGCCGTTACCGGCTCCAGCACGGCAAGTCCGAGTCCCGCGCGCACCGCGCCGACTGCGTTCAGCGACGAGTTGGTTTCGATCACCCCGGCGGTGCGTACGCCCGCTTGCGCGAATGCCGAATCGAGCCGCGGGCGCAGACGGTAGGGGTTTTGCATGGTGACGAGACGACGGTTCGCAAAGTCGCTCAATGCGATGCGTTGCGCTCGTGCGAGTGGATCGTCCGCGTGCACGGCGGCAACACACGCGGCCTCGCCAATCCAGTGCACGAGCACGCCGCGATGTTCGAGCGGCAGGCTTGAGACACCCATATCGACAATGCCGTTCAGCACGGCATCGACGACCTGTTCGGGCGCGGCGCTGCGTAGATGCACGGATTCGAGCGGATGGTCCTCGTTGAGCAACGCAAGCGCGCGAGGCACGAGTCCGGCGGCAAGCGCCGAGGTTGCGGCAATGGTGAGCGGAGGCGGCGCTTGCCGCGCGATCTGCTCGGCGCGCGACTTTACCTGACGCAGGCTTGCCAGCGTGCGTTCGACGTCCTGGTAAAGCTCGGATGCCTCGCGGGTGGGCGCGACGCGCGGCCCGAAACGCTGGAACAGCGGATAGCCGATTTCGGCTTCCAGTTCCTGGATCGAACGCGATACCGCGGGTTGCGAACGCCCGAGCAAACGCCCGGCGGCAGTGACACTTCCGGCCGACATGACAGCGGCAAACGCTTCCAACTGACGAATTTCCATGAGTACGCGGGGCCCGATCGGTCAGATCGATGAATGCATAAAACGCATTCTTGCGTACTTAGCATGCGAAATGCAAATGATCAAAAATGCTTTAGATAGTGCGGGAAATGGGAAGGGGGTGGTGGAAGGCGGGCAGGAGGGTGGAGTACGGCTATTGAGCGGTGCGGGATTCAAGAAGTCCGCGTGAACAGTTCATAACGAATGGGCTTATTGAATAAGTCTGAATATTGGACGCCGGCGCTGCGCATGCGGCGCTGCTTCACCCTGCGCTTGATTTGGCGTTTCCGTGGAGAGGGTGAAGCGGGCCACGGTTGAGGTTTGGATCTGCGGTACGTGCGACCTGATCCCATCGTCGGCATCTGGCATCCCACTCATCATTCGATTACCCGCACACGTCGGGTCTCGCGGGCTGCCTCATTCGTCACCAACCGGATCGCCGAAGTCGATTTCGTCGTGGCGTTGGAGCTCGCCCTCTCGGAACTGCTGAATTAACCGCTCGCGCGAGAACCGCAGAATGGCGGTGCGTACGCGAACGATCAGTTGGCCGTGCTGGACTTCGACATCCGCTTCATTGAACACTGGCTCGCTGTTCCTCGCCTCGTTGGCGCCTTTCCGTACGTCGACCCTAAACCCTTGAAAGTCACCATCCGTGTGCCCGCATCCTTATTGAGATAGGCGCGCGCCGATATGGGTTAGCGTGCGTCTGCTGCAATCAAAGGAGGTACCACCGGATGACAATGGAATTAACACGCTATAACGGCTATCGGTATGTGCTGCGCAAGGGGCGAAGCTTCACCGAGGACTCGGAGAAAGCCAAGGCGGGGCGCGCCATGTTGATGCACGCGGATATGTATGTTTGGGAATCGAACGCGAGGCTAGTGGCGCGCGTCGAATCATTTATGCGGAAGGGTTTTTCGTGGTACTCGAAAAACCCGAAGCCCGCACGGGAAACCCTTCAAACGTTGCTCGCCTACGTGCGTGATGGCGCGGTGACGGTTTCCGAAGAAAACGGCGCGACCACTGACGTTTTCGAGAACGGCGGCTTCACGCTTGACCCACCAGCGAGAGAGGAAAGACGATCTGCGCCGCCGCTGGACTACAACGCGCAGTTGGCGGCAAATCGCGCATCTCTGCGTGATTATAACGATGCAATCGACGCGAGGATCGAGCGAGAACGGCCGGCGGATACCCCGTCGTTCGAAACCGTGAAACCGTCGGAAATGCCGTTTCTTCTGTCGCTCGTGCGTATGGTCGCGCGTGGCGAAAACCTGAGACGCGAAGCGACGCAAAAAGCCGTGTTCGGCTTAAGAGAGCTTGCGGACAATGTGATCACTCCGCTAGGCAATGCCGCACCATTCGAGCTTGGCGACATGCCCGGCTTTGGAGATAGTTTCGACATTGCGAAGACCCCGAACAACGGGGAGCCGGGGACGTGGTACACAAACCCCGGAAGCGGGCAAATGCGCTTATATGGTGATACGGGCGCACCGGTAGTTGATCTAGACTTCGACCATGCACATTTGAAAATGCAACCTCACGCCCACAATTGGACGGGAAAGAGTCGAGCGAAAGGGCTTGACGTCGTACCTTTCAGTCCTTGGAGTCCATAAAAAATGCTTGATAACTTCGATAGGTTTAACTCATTCCACGATTGGATTTTTGCGGGATACAGCGCGGATAGTCGGGGCAGCGCGGTATATCTTGAGTTGGTCTCAGACGATTTTAAAGAACACAAAACGATTGTTTTCATGGATGTGACGCGATGCCTTGTCACGGAATACGGAATGGAAAATATCGTTTACTCGTTAGATATACTTGTCGATTTTGACTCACCAAAATTTGTGGCTGCCCGTCAAATTTTGGATCGATCAACGCCCTTTGATCGGGGCTTATCGCCCAAGAAAATCGCGGTGTTATTGGCAAGCTTTGGCGGCGAGGCGTGGATTGAATACAGTACGTATCGGGTTCTGTCTAAAAATCCCGGTTAGCCTGTTGCCTGACTAGCGGCGTTGGTTGGTGGCGCTTCTCGCGTCGGCGTTGCCGATCCGGGCCGCGCAATCAACACCTTGCGCGGCCCGGCACGTCGTTCAAATTCCCCTCACACCGCCATGCACAAATACTTGATCACGAGATAGTCATCGATCCCATACCGCGACCCCTCGCGTCCGAGCCCAGACTGCTTAACGCCGCCAAACGGTGCGACTTCGTTGGAAATAAGCCCGGTATTGATCCCGACCATGCCATATTCCAGCGCCTCGGCGACGCGCCAGACGCGTCCGATATCGCGACTATAAAAATACGCAGCCAGCCCGAACTCCGTATCGTTAGCCATCCGTATCACTTCTTCATCGGAAGAAAACCGGAACAACGGCGCGAGCGGTCCGAACGTCTCTTCCCTGGCGATCTTCATCTCTGAAGTAACGCCCGACAACACCGTCGGTTCAAAAAAGCCGAAACCTAGCGGGTGCCGTTTGCCTCCGGCCACAACCTTGGCGCCTTTTTCCAGCGCGTCATGAATATGCGATTCGACCTTCTGCACGGCGGCGTCGTTAATCAGCGGCCCGAGCAAGACACCGCTTTCCAAGCCATTGCCCACTGTGAGTTTCGCAACGGCCGCGCCCAGCTTGGCGGCAAATTCGTCATACACCCGGTCGTGAACATAAAACCGGTTCGTACACACGCAAGTCTGTCCGCTGTTGCGATACTTCGACGCAATGGCGCCCTCGACCGCGGCATCAATATCGGCGTCGTCGAAAACAATAAACGGCGCATTGCCGCCCAGTTCCAGCGACACCTTCTTGACTGTCGGCGCGCTTTGCGCCATCAGCAGGCGACCGACCTGCGTCGATCCAGTGAACGACAACTTCCTGACGACGGGATTGCCGGTCAGCTCGGCGCCGATCGCCTTCGGGTCGCCAGTCACAATGTTCAGCACGCCCTTGGGCAGCCCGGCACGCTCGGCCAGCACCGCCATGGCGAACGCTGAAAACGGCGTTGCCTCCGCAGGCTTCACGACGATCGGGCAACCGGCGGCGAGCGCCGGGCCGACCTTGCGCGTGATCATTGCGCTCGGGAAATTCCACGGTGTAATAGCCGCGCAGACGCCGATCGGCTCCTTGGTAACCACAATGCGTTTATCGGCGGCCGGCGACGCAAGCGTGTCACCCGCAACGCGTTTGCCTTCCTCCGCGAACCACTCGATAAACGAAGCCGCGTAGACAATCTCACCCCGGGCTTCGGCAAGCGGCTTGCCTTGCTCGCGGGTGAGGATCATCGCGAGATCGTCGGCGTTTTCCAGCATCAGTTCGTACCACCGGCGCAGGATCGCCGCGCGTTCCTTTGCGGTCTTCTTGCGCCAGAGCGGCCAGGCGGCGTTGGCCGCATCAATCGCACGGCGCGTTTCCGCCGCGCCCATCTTGGGCACGTGACCGAGCGACTGGCCGTTCGCGGGGTCGATGACTTCGAAGGTGGAGGCGTCGTCGGCGCCTTGCCACTCGCCGTCGATGAACGCTTGGTGACGCAGCAGCGCCAGGTCTTTCAACTGAATCGATGAACGTTGCGTGCTCATGCCGTGACACCCACTTCTTCTGTCAGGATACGTTCGAGAATAGCGAGTGCTTCATCGAACACGGCGTCCTGAATGGTGAGCGGAAACAGGAACCGGATCACGTTGCTGTGCACGCCGCAGATCAGCAGAAGCAGGCCACGTTCAAGCGCCAAAGTTTGCACGCGCTTGGCGAACGCGGCGTCGGCTTCGCTCGTGCCCGGCTTGCAGAATTCGACCGCGATCATGGCGCCCGGGCCGCGCACATCGGCGATCTGGGGTACGTCGGCTTTAAGCGTGGTCAGCAGCGCCTTCAGTTTGTCGCCCAGGCGCACAGCACGCTCACAGAGCTTCTCTTCGTCGATGATCTCGAGCACCGCATGCGCCGACGCCAGCGCCAGCGGATTGCCTGCATACGTGCCGCCAAGACCGCCGGGCGCAACCGAGTCCATCACATCGGCACGGCCGACGACGCCTGACAGCGGCATGCCGCCGGCGAGGCTTTTGGCGATGGTCATCAGGTCCGGCGCGACGTCGTAGTGCTGCATCGCGAACAACTTGCCGGTGCGCGCGAAGCCGGTCTGGACTTCATCGGCGATCAGCAGGATGCCGTGGTTGTCGCAGAGCTTGCGCAATGCGCGCACGAATTCCACGGGCGCCTGATAGAAACCGCCTTCGCCCTGAACCGGTTCGAAGATGATCGCCGCAACGCGCTTGGCCTCAATATCCGCCGCAAAAAGCTGTTCGATCGCGCGCAACGAATCCTCGGTCGTGATACCTCGCACCGGGTTCGGGAACGGTGCATGGAACACGTCGGACGGGAACGGCCCGAAGCCGATCTTGTACGGCGCGACCTTGCCGGTCAGCGCCATGCCCATGAACGTGCGGCCGTGGAACCCGCCGCTGAACGCAATCACGCCTGGACGACCGGTTGCGGCGCGCGCGATCTTGATGGCGTTTTCAACGGCTTCCGCACCGGTCGTGAAGAACGCGGCTTTCTTTGCATGGTCGCCGGGTGCGCGCGCGATGATCTTCTCGGCGAGCGAAACATACGATTCGTAAGGAACGATCTGATACGCCGTGTGCGTGAAGCGTTCGAGTTGTGCGCGCATGGCCGCGACAATCCTGGGGTGCCGATGTCCTGTGTTGCATACCGCGATTCCCGCCGCGAAGTCGATGAAACGGCGTCCTTCCACGTCCCACAGCTCGGCGTTTTCGGCACGTTCAGCGTAGAAATCACACATCACGCCGACACCGCGCGGTGTTGCGGCATCCTTGCGAGCTTTCAGGTCGGCGTTCTTCAGGGTCTGGCTCACGGCAACTCTCCTTGGCGGGTTTTTAGGCGGTACCTCGACTATAGTAAGATTTGGCTCTTTCAATCAGAGCCATTTCCGTGTTTTTATAGGAGCCATTTCCGCGATGCGTGCAAGCATGTTGTCCGACTGGCTGGCTCAGCGGATTGAAAGAACGGGCGGTCAACCGATTTACCGGCAGTTGTATGGCTTGTTGCAGCAGGCCATCCTGTCGCGGGAATTGCCGGCGGGGACCAAGGTGCCGTCGTCCCGGTTACTCGCGAGCGAGCTCGGCCTCGGCCGCAATACGGTCACGCAGGTGTATGAGCAGCTCGCGCTGGAAGGCTACGTGTGGTCGGCGACCGGACAGGGCACATTTGTCTCGGACAGCGCGCCCGATGAGATCGTGGGTGCCGACTCGGTGGCGCACGATACGGCTCCTGCAGAACCGCGTGTGCTGTCCGCACGCGGCGCAAAGTTGTTGCAAGGGGCGGGTGTGTCGCAGCGGCAAGGCGGCGCGTTCATGCCGGGCGTGCCCGATGTGTCGCGGTTTCCAGCGGCTGTCTGGAGCCGCTTGCAATCCAAATACTGGCGCCGCTTGCCGCCCGATCTGCTGACCTATGCACCCGGCGGCGGATTGCCGAAACTGCGTCAGGTGCTGGCCGATTATTTGCGGACGTCGCGCTCGGTGCACTGCACGCCGGAGCAAATTATCGTCACGACGGGGATTCATCAGTCCATCGATCTTGCCGTGCGCCTGCTGTCCGATTCCGGCGACGTCATCTGGACCGAGGACCCCTGTTATTGGGGAGTGCGAAGCGTGTTGCAGGTGTCCGGTCTGTCGCTCAAGGCCATTCCGGTGGATGCAGAGGGTATCAATCCTTCCTCGGACGATCTGGCAGACCCGCCCAAACTGATGCTGGTCACGCCATCGCATCAATACCCGCTGGGCATGGTGATGAGCCTTGCGCGGCGGCGGATGCTGCTGGAGTTCGCGCGGCAAAACGGCTGCTGGATCATCGAGGACGATTACGACAGCGAGTTTCGATACGGCAGCCGGCCGCTCGCGTCGCTGCAAGGACTCGATACCGCCGGCCAGGTGATCTACGTGGGCAGCTTCGGCAAGACGCTGTTCCCCGGGCTGAGGATTGGCTACATCGTGGTGCCTGAGGGTTTGTCGACGAGCTTTGCGACCGCTTCGGCGGAGTTGTATCGCGAGGGGCAGTTATTGCAGCAGGCGGTGCTGGCCGAGTTCATCGCGGAGGGGCATTTCACGTCGCATATCCGGCGGATGCGCGGGATCTATGGGCAGCGTCGCCAGATACTGCTGGACACGATCAGGAAGCGTTATGGCGACGCGTTGCAGATTGTCGGCGGCGATGCCGGGCTGCATCTGGTGCTGCGTCTGCCCGATGACGTGGATGACCGTGAGGTGGCGAAAGCGGCGCTCGCGGTCAATATTGTGGTGCGGCCGCTGTCGGGCTATTTCCTGCGGCGGGATGAGGGCATGTCGGGATTGCTGATCGGGTATGGATGCGTGGCGGAGGAGGAGATCGAGCCGGCGTTTGAAAAGCTGGCGGCGGTGCTTGACCCGGCGTTGAGGGGCAAGGGGTGAGATGTTCTCGAGTTTCCCACTCTCCCGCGCCCGGATATTCGACCATTAACCGATTGCCAGCCTGACCGGTTTCCCCACTCTGCTTAGCATTTCGACCAGCGTATCAATAGTGAACTTGGCCGTCTTCTTGTTCACCACGTCTGATACGCGTGGCCGCGACACCATCAGGATTTTCGCGGCCTCTGCCTGCTTGAGGTGATGCTGTTCGATCCATTCGGCAAGCTCCGACATCAATTGTTCCTTGAGCTGCTGCGTGTCGTTGATTTGCTTTCGCGAAGCTGCCTGAAGCCGCTTGGCTTCCTCAGCCGAAAACCCGAGTTCACGGAACAGATTTGCACCTGGTTTCGTCACATGGCGGATTTCAGTATCGATGGTCATTGATTGATCTTCCTTGCGTTGGCCACGGCGCGATAGCGCGCCTCGGCAATTTCCTTATCCCGCTTGCTGGTTGCCTGGGTCTTCTTCTGGAAGCAGTGCAGGACATATACCGCTTCTTCGAACTTGGCGACGTACATCATTCGGAAAATTCCGCTGCCGTCCCTTATGCGGATTTCCCGAGTACCTGCGCCTATCTCCCCGAACGGCTTCCAGTCCTCTGGGTCCAGCCCTGATTGAACCTTGCTCAACTGGAAACCCGCATCCCGGCGT
This sequence comes from Caballeronia udeis, assembly GCF_001544555.2. Taxonomy (GTDB): domain Bacteria; phylum Pseudomonadota; class Gammaproteobacteria; order Burkholderiales; family Burkholderiaceae; genus Caballeronia; species Caballeronia udeis. The sequence continues at coordinate 43,316 of NZ_FCOK02000084.1, forward strand.
GGCTCATCTGGAAACTCCAATAGGTCGTCGTAGGCTGACCCGACCCAACGAATCTCCTTTTCCGGTGTCGTGACGGCCCTGTGTATAAAATTTTATACTAGTCCGTACTTTTCCCCATCAATTAGCCGAAACCTCCGCTAGCATTGGGTTTCGGCTATTTTTAGGGTTTAGGTGTAGCC
>NZ_FCOK02000085.1 GCF_001544555.2 Caballeronia udeis
GTCGCTTGACGAACCATCGCGCGCACCTCTACATGGAAGGTGTGCTTATTATTACACTATTGAATTAGAAATGGAATAAGGCCTGCAGAAGTCGGCTATGAAGATAACGAACATCCATGCCGTGCAGATGTTGCTGAAGCTAGTCTAGCGGCCGCGATCGTCCGCCGGTTGCCTTATTTTTGAGGGATTCTGCAGGTTTTCGCCAGTATAACTAATGGATGCTGTTGGCACAGTTAGCAAACCTCAACACGTTAGGGCACATCACACCGATGTTCGGGACGAAGTTATGCGCCCGAATACAAATTGTCCCAAGTACCAAACGAGGTCCGCATTCGCGAGGATGTCCTCCTCGGTTACAGTTGAGGCCTCGAGCTTCATACGTCGGAGCATGAGTTTGCCTTGGCTCGACGTTACCCATGAGCGCACCAGGTCTTTACGGGTTTTCACGTCAGCGGAGTTGAAGTGTTCACGTCCTTTGCGCGACTCTTCATTCATGCGTGCGCGGACCTCTTCTTCGCGCGACGCTATGGTGCGTGCGACCGAACTCTGGGTTTCAATTTTTGCAACCTGAGCGTCGGTTTCGTCAGTAAGCAGCTTTGCCTGAACGTTGATCATCGTCCGTTCAGCTTCAGACATTTTCCAGTTATCGCGCAGGGCTCTCATCAAGTAGCCGGCCGGGCTCCTTTTCACCTGTCCGCGATCAATCTTGAAGCGAGTGTATTCGACAGCTTGCTGGATGCGCGCATCGGTCCAGACCTCACGGTTCTCAGATATGTCGGTGAACTGTTTGGTGGACAAATTGAATTCATCCTTGAGAATCTTGTACAGATGACTAGCGTCGGCCAAGCTTGCCAAGGCAGCGTCGGCGGTGTCCTTACGCTTGAGCAGGAATCGTATGCGATCGATTCTTTTCGATGTGCTCGACTCAGTTCTGGTTTCGTACGTCAGCTCGATGTCCGATACTTCGTTGATTTCACGTACTGCCGGCTCAAGCCAGTCGCGTTTGAAGTATTTAAAAATGGCCGCGTTTGCACCCATTTTCCCGGGCCAATTTCTCATGTCTTCAAGCGGTATCCATTCCGTGCGACCATCGGGAACACTCGGCAGGATCTGGTCATAAATCGCACGTGCCAGACTGCGCGTAAAGGCCGTCGAAATGCGCAGGCTCAGCCAGTGGGATTTTTTGGGGTCACGGATGTGCGGAACTAACCGCGAATGCACGTCAAAGCGGATGCGCCCTCTGTGGAACCCCACCATCCCCATCAGTTGGACTGAGACCCATAGGTCGTCTTCGTTGGGGTCGCGATCGAGCGGCGTATCCGTCACCTGGATTTTCGCGTCCTGCGCTTCTTCAGCGATTGTGCGCAGATGCTTGAGATTGCGGCTGTCGTAACGCATCAACCACTTGAAGTAGTTCAGTTCGACATCGTACTGGTCTCGCGCTTCCTGCTCCTGTGCAACGATGAAGTATGCAGCGTCAAGAAATCGCCGTGCCGGCAGCCCCATGTTGACGATTTGGGTGAAGAAGTTGTTTCGCTGATAGCCGATTTCGCGGGTGGCTTCGCTGATGGGTGTGCCTAGGTCGAACAGGTCCTCGAACAGCGCGAGCGCCAGCTGTCGAGATGTCGCCCTCGCCTTGCCCTCTCCGGAATTCTCCTCCGCCATAAGCTCACCAGTTCTTCATTTTCGTTGCTGGGAATGTAGCATGCGTGGGTGAGCTGTCAACACATACAACCTCACCATCGGCGAGCTGCACGCGCCTGTTTCCAGCCGAAACCTGCTGGGTATGCACAATGAACCTCACCTGAGCACAATAAACCTCACCACCGTGGGCGCACTTCCGAGCCCAACGCCTTATCCCGTGAAGCCGGTAGCGGCACGTTTCACTCGCTGCACAACGAACCTCACCTTCCCAAGGGCATTTTTTTTCGACACATTAAACCTCACCTTTGTGTGGAATCAGCCTCACCTTCGCCACACAATCAAGCTCACCTTCGTGCACATCAAACCTCACCTTTGACACAACAAACCTCACTTTCGTGAAGTTAAGTCGTTGAAATAAAAAGGAAGTCGCGCTCTCTGTTGGTTTGTCGGTTGGTTAATTCTTTAAAAAAACAAACCAACAAGTAGTCAGGAGACGTACGTGTTAACGCCAGATGATGGTGAGGTTAATTGTGCTGAAAGCGGAAAACAGATGGGTGACGTTATGTCTGACGCGCGATTCACGGTGAGGTTGATTGTGCATAGCATCAACTTTGTTCCATTCGTGCGTGGGAAACGCATTTGAATGTGGAGAGAACGTCGATTGAAGGTGAGGTCCGTTGTGCATTTGAATGAAATTAAATGACAGAGGGGTAGTAACAGCACAATCGACCTCACCTTGAAAGTCTGACCAGCGGGTGAAAGGTCGGGCTAACAACGTGCGATTGAGGGTGACGCTAACGAACTGCGATGGTTCCACATGCGAGGTGACTAGCCTTACACGCTGTAGAACACACTCTACAAGACGTAATTGAGACGTCGACAGCGATTTTCGCGGGATATCTCTATAGTAAACAGCGATTTATAGCGCAATTTCCAAGTTGTTCCTGTATTCTGAGGTTAATTAGAATTTATGGAAAAACCTCAGAATGGTGAAAACAAGCCAACTTCCTGCTGTGGACCGAACTGTTCACCTTGAGCAGATTAGCCAGTTCGCTGAAAAGGTCTCGATTTTCACAGATGAACTACGTGACACGATTCTAGCTCCTCGGCCGAGAAAGGCTGCTCCTGTCTTTAAAACAGGGGAGATTGCCGAGATGTGCAATATCGCTCACTCTCAGGTTCAATACCTTGCCACGAAGAGTGATGGAGAGTTGCCTTCGGGCACTGCAGCGGGTACGGGCCGAACCCGGACCTTCACGTTGGAGGAAGCGCGCGTGTGGGTCCAAAAGGTCTCTGACATCTATCAGACTCCGCTTGTTACCGGGACACGCGAACCTGAAGGGAAAATCATCATTACGGCCCAGTTGAAGGGCGGATCAGCAAAGACGACCACAACTATGTGCCTGGCACAAGGATTGACGTTGCGCGGGCGCAAGGTGTTAGTTATCGACCTCGATCCGCAAGCCTCGCTTTCCGAGCTTTGTGGTCTTTACGCGGAAAAAGATGTAACTCCGGACGACACCATTCTGCCTTACATTTACGACCAGGACATCGAGGGCGGATTGGAGGCTAGAGTTCAGCCGACGTACTGGGATGGACTTGATGTGATCCCTGCTCATACCGAATTGATTGGGGCAGAGTTTCACTTGCCCGCGATGCAGAAGATGAGGCCCGGATTCCGGTTCTGGACGGTGCTGCGACAAGGCCTGGAGCCGCTGCGCAAGCGGTACGACTACATTCTGATGGACACGTCACCTTCTCTGTCATACCTCAACCTGAATGCGTTGCTTGCAGCAGATGCGATGGTTATGCCAATGGTCCCGGAGAATCTCGACTTCATCAGTTCACTGTCGTTCTGGCGACTATTTTCTGATGTGTCCAAGAGCTTCATGAAGTATGAGACGGACAAGAAATACGACTTTATTTCGCTGCTACTTTCGAGGGTCGATTATGGGCGCACCTCGTCAGCACCCATCGTGCGTGCATGGGCACAGAGCGCCTACGAGAGTTGGTTGCATTCGATTGAAGTACCCGCCAGTTCAGTAATGAGTACGGGCGCGCTGGCATTCTCAACCGTATTCGACGTCAGCAGTACCCATAGCGCATCTAAGTCGTTGCAACGGGTTAAGCAGCCGCTTGTCGATTACTGTCGTTGGGTAGATGAAATCTATGCGGAAAAATGGAGGAGCGCACAATGAGCAACATGCGTGAACAATTGTTGGCTAAGACGGCCGGCATACGGGCAACGTCGTCTATCAACGGAGATGAGGTTAAGCGTAGCGCTCGAACGCAGACAGCGCCTGGTCTCGCGGGTGCATTGGCAGTCGCACAGCTTCGTGTGCAGGAGTTGGAGTCGACCGGTGCCGCCTCGCAATTGGCTGTGTCGTCTGTGGTGGCAAACCCTTGGCAGCCGCGACGGGTGTTCAATGAGGCGAAACTGTCGGAACTGGCCGAGTCGATCCGTGAAGTGGGGCTCATGCAGCCTATCGTGGTCCGCCGATTTGAGGACATCTATCAGATTGTGGCGGGCGAACGTAGGTGGCGCGCGCACAAATTGATTGAGAAGGACGAGATAAAAGCGGTTGTTGTGGATTGTTCCGATGCGGACATGGCGGTGTTGGCTCTAGTGGAGAATGTCAGCCGTGATGATTTGTCCGACTACGAAATCGCCACATCTTTGAGGCGAACGGAGAGGGAGTTTCCGGATCGGAAACGGATGGCCGAGGCACTGGGTATGTCCCGCAGTGGGCTTTACCAGTTTCTTTCCTTTGAGAATTTGCCGGACTTTATCAGGAAGGATTTGGACGTCCAGCCGCGGCTACTGGGTGGGACCGCAGCTCAAGCGATTGTTACGGCGATTAAGAAGCATGGGGAGAGCGGATTAAAGGCCGCGGTGGAATTGTGGCCCCTCGTTGCGAAGGGCGACATGGACCAGGGGAAGATCGCGGCGGCCATTAAGGCGTTGGCAACGCGCCAAGCGACAACAGCCAATTCAGCGAGCGAGCGGAGCATCGACAAGTTCTTTTCAGGCAAAGAACACGCGGGTTCCATTACCAAGGACGTCAGCGGTATCACGGTAAAAATCAAATCGGGCGTGCTCACCGACGCGCAGGAGACGCAGATTAGGGAGCTTATCAGTCAGATGTTCCACGCTCAGCCTAAAACGACCTGAGAAGCGCTCACCACAACAAAGCCCGCTATGTGCGGGCTTTTTTTTGCTCCTATTCCGCGTGTCTAGACTCTAGACACGAATTAGCGACGATGACGAGGTTAGGCAGCCACGTCAGCTCTGATCGCAGTGTCTAGAGTCTAGACACGCACGTGAGTAGCAATCGTTCAGGCGGGTCCAATCGCGGCATTACCCAGTCTGAATGAGAGGGTAGCAGTGGGCTCGGCCGGCTCACACTGAGATTAATTCCAAGCCTGCCTGCGGGTGATCTCCTCAAACCCAGGGCGCACGCACGGACACAAAAACATAGCTATGTCTGCCTTCAATACCACTGCTACGCTATCCATGAGAGAGCAGCTCGTACTAACAAGAGAAAATGCGATGATTCGGAAAGGCAACCAAAGGCTCCTTGCCGACAGCTACGACGCGTGCAATGACAGAGAGAACTCGGCCTCCTCCCCGCTGGCAAGGAAGAGGATTCCCATGGTGCTCGAGCACCTCTAGCTTGAGTCGTTTCGTGGCGGCAGAGCGTCGCCTGTACTCGCTACCGGCCTCCGTCGTCTGAGTTTCCTCCACCAGACCGCCAGGGTACGAACACATTCAGCTTGTGTTGTGCGGTTGTACGCCAATCAGGTGCGTCGCTCTAGGTGATCTTGTAATCGAGTTGGCGGCGTAATCCGAAGTAGCCTTGGTTCAGAGTCGATCGGTTCAGGCCGGACTTGATCCGAACATTTCTTCTCGGCGCACGAACGCTGCCGGCCGCACACTGATTCACATTGCGCATGCTCAGGTTTTCAATACACACCACTGCGTTGTCCTTCCGGTCGTGGCTTTGTATAGGTGGTCGAGGCGAGGGTTCGCGATGCGGCTGCCAAGCGGCCGGACGTCAGCTTTAACCCCGTTCCAGTTGTTGACGAACCTCGTCTTGCATACCATGCGCCGCTGATAGCGAGAATCGAGGCAGGTGCCATCACGGAACGTGGCAAAGCGTGGGATGTCGATTCCGATCTCGCCTCCACCCGGTGGCGACACATCCAGCTCACCGAGTATCTGAATCCACAGGAACTACCCATCATCCATACTCGAAACGGTGACATTGACCAGGTCACCCTCCACATCCTGGCTTTTCTAGCGCCGCCGCCGGCTAATCTTGGGTATGAAAACATGGATGTCAGCCTTATCGAGTTCGAATTAGTTGGGATCTGGATAACGGAAGCTATCAGAGCCCTCCTCTTAAAACGCAGGAACTCAGTGGATTTGGAAGGAAGTTGCTGAGCGCGTCATCCAAGTCCTTCAGGCACTTTGTGAGGAGTGGCCTGGGTATCCTCCGACCACGGCACATCGAACTACTTGCGCCATGCTGTCGCGCGCTTCGTCATTGGCACACAGACGATGATCTGGCCACTGATGGCATAGTCAAGTCGTGTTGAAGACGAATCGGTACTTACCAGCGAAGCGATGCAGGTGCGTCGCTGTTCGCCGTTGTGCGCGAGCCCGAATTTGAAGGCCTGGAATCATTACATGGGTCAACCGTACTGCATCGAGCACGCTACGAAGGACGGGTCCGAAGTCCGGGTTATCTCTCTAGCCTTGAAGGGCGAGCTTGATGTGCATTTCAATATAATGCAACTAACGGTCAAATACAATATCGCCTTTAAACTGAGGGCGCATAGCTAAATAGGCATGATTCGGTAGGTGCACTCTTGGTTTTAAGGCACCCGCCGCGCTCGGAGCAGGTGAGGGCGATCGCTGCGCGGATGGGAGACTGAGAGAGAGCGAATGAGAGTCGGACGTGCCGTCCTGCAAATGGTTGAGGAGATGTCGGAGGATCGTGTCGTGCTCACCCACAGGCGCGCCCCCGTCGTCTAGCTTTCTGGGGAGGGTCCCATAGAGACACTCCTTAGATGACGGTGAACCCTTAAATAAATCTAACCTAAACCAAAATGGATTCGGCATAAAACGACTGAACATTATGGGAGTAATGTCCAGTAGATCGACGCCGGCCGGGGATCAACAAGCTCTCCAGCCGCTCGCCAACGGTCGCTGTTTTCGACGGGGCTCATTGAGGTTTGCTGAACCGCTCGTCCAGTCCGGGTGCCGAGGCGGTTGGCTGACCGACTTTCGCTCGATCACCCCGGCCGGACTGCGTGCGAGAGAGTTTCGCAACGTGTCACGGCCGTGAAACAATCAAGATCGAATTAGGAACGCCCAAAAGTCATAACCAGCATGGAATGGCACCTACAAGCGCAAGAATGTTTCACGCTGCCGCGAAACCCTTTCGGGCTCGACACGCTCTAATAGAGGCTTTTCAGATGCCGAACGGTGAAACGCCCGCTGCATACGGCGTTTGTACTAGATAGGATGTAAAGCGTATTAATTACTACGTCCTGAATGGTGCCTTGGCTTGACCGTAGGCAGCTGAAGTGTTCAGAGGCGTCACAGTTGCCGACCGGATTTTCCGGAAGAGCGGGGTGGCCATCGATGCAGCTAACGATGACGCGCTCGGCGCCAGCAGTCGAGCGTTGTAGAACGGGCCGCGCCACATGGAGTTGTGGCCCTTCGAGGTCAGCTTTGGTTGATAAACCCAACGAGGTCTGTCCGGTGCGGTATTCTCCGGCTCCGACAGGTAGTAGGCTGTCTTTCGCTTAAATTGGAGAACGCGACCATGAACAAACAGGACCTCATCGATGCAGTGGCAAGCGAAGTGGGTATCGCGAAATCCGCCGCAGCAGAAACGATCGACGCATTTTTGGCGACCGTGACGAACGCAGTGGTCAAGGGCGACCCAGTTCAACTCATCGGGTTTGGATCTTTCAGCACGGGCGCGCGTGCGGCCCGTACGGGTCGCAATCCGAAGACCGGCGAGGCGCTTCAAATTGCGGCGTCGACGACCGTCAAGTTCACCGCCGGCAAGGCGTTCAAGGACGCAGTGAACCAGTAGGGCGTTGAACGCGGTGTCCGCCTGCGCGGGTCGCAGGCGGTGGCAATGAGCTCGGCTTGATACCTGCGGGCTCACACTAGAACAATTGATCGTCGAGCAACCTCAGATTTTTCCACTTCACCGCGCTGCGTCGCTCGACCCCATCGGCGTGCAGCGAGCGGATCATGACGAGCTCGCCCCGTGCCTCACCCAGCACCTCCGCAATTCGATCGCCGTAACGCACCAGCGCCCCGCGCTTGGGACGCGTCTTCAGCGAGAGGTGGGCGCGAGAGCTGACACGTTTGGGTGCGCGGCATGGCTAAAAAGTGAACGCGGTCACTGGAATGGAGACCCGTTAATCCGATTTCGGGCGGACCAGCGGCGATACGCCTGTGCCGGCGAGGAATTGACGTAGTTGTTTTTCAGCCTCCACCACTCGGTGCATCGGTGCTTCACTCAGTTGCTGGTCATGCAGCGCAAGCAAGCGTTCGATCACGGGTGCGTCCTGCTCGTTGATCATCCACCGGGCGCTTTTCGCTGCGACGGCGAGGGCGTTCTCGAACGCCGCCTCTGCATGTTCGTAACACTCGAACGGCATATCACCAAAGCCCATGCGCTGAAGGAAGTAGGCCATATACACCGAACGGACCAGTTCGTTGATCTGATGCCGGTTCGCGCCGTCGCCTCGGTGTTGGCCGTTAGCGGTGTCGCGGCCGGCGACCGTGTGGCAGTGGTGCTCGCCCACCATATCGACCATGCCGTGACTGTCTTTGCCCTCGCAAAACTGGGTGCAGTTCAGGTGCCAGTGAATACGCACCTCAAGGGAGCGGGTCTCGAACACGTCCTGAGCCACTCGGCGCCGAAGCTTATTGTCGCGGATGGCGTGTTCGCGGCGGTCCTTGAGCCGATTCTGACGGCGGCGCTTGAGCTTCAGGCGGTATGGCGGGGAGGATGTCCGGACTGGTCAATGGACTCCAGGGTATTCGAAACGCTCGCTGCGCATAGTGACGTTGAAGAGCCATCGTATGTCGCTGGCGACTCAGACCAACGCGCAATTCTTTATACATCTGGTACTACAGGGCCGGCGAAGGGTGTCCAGATGACGGACCGGATGTATCGTGCAGAAGTCTGGACTGAGTTCCAGGAGCGATTCGGAGTGCCGGTCAGGGAAGGATATGGGATGACGGAAACGTCAAGCTTCAGCGTGATTAACGTCGATGGCAAACTTGGCTCTATCGGCAAGGCTGTCGACTATTTTGATGTTGAAATAGTCGACGAAAGTGGCCGCCGGCTTGAGCGTGGCCAAATTGGCGAGATACGGGTTTCCGAGCGTGAGCCGGGAACGCTAACCATCGGGTACTTTCGGAACGAGGAAAAGACCGCCGAGACAATTCGGGAAGGCTGGCTCTACACCGGTGACCTAGGGCGCGAGGACGAGGATGGTTATTTCTTCTTTCTCGGTCGTAAAAAGGATAGCTTGCGACGACGAGGCGAGAACGTCTCGGCATGGGAGGTCGAGAACGTCGTTAACTCTCATCCCGATGTTGAAGAATGCGCGCTCATCGGAGTGGTCAATGAGTTTTCGGACGAAGACCTGACGATATTCCTCAAACTGAAGGGTGAGTCGGTTGCGTTTGACTACGCACAGTTTGTCGCTTGGTGCGAGAAGCGGATGGCGCGGTTCCAGGTCCCTCGGTTCGTTGCTCTTGTCGAAAGCTTCCCGAAGCAGGTCACGAAAAGATCGCCTCGATATCCGGTGAAGCTTCCTTCACCACCTCGAAGTTCAGTGTCGCCTCGATGTGTTGCAGATGCTCGAGCATGCATTCCGCGGCACGTGCGCCGTCGTGTGCCGCGATCGCGTCGATCAGGTCGCTGTGCTCGTGGTGCGGACAGGCTGGCGCGTTCGGCTTGTCGTAGAGCGTGATGACGAGGCACGTGAGTGGTGCGAGTTCGCGCATCATGCGCAGCAGGATTTCGTTGCCGACCATATCGGCAATCAGCACGTGAAATTCACCCGACAAGCGGATGATCGCCGGCCTGTCATCGCGCTTGCGTGCATCGCTTTCCAGCTTGACGTGCTTGCGCAACGCACGCACTTGCGGGGGCGTCGCGCTTTGGCTCAGGAGCCGCGCCATTTCCGGCTCGATCATGCGGCGCGTGACGAATACGTCGCGCGCCTGTTCGACGCTCGGACTGGCAATGAACGCGCCACGATTTGGCACCAGCGTAACCAGCCCCTCATGCGCGAGTTTGTTGAGCACCTCCCGGATCTTGGTGCGGCTCACGCCCGACACCTCCGCAAGCCTTTCTTCTATCAGCTTTGTGCCCGGCGCGAGACGATGCTCGAGTACCGCCTTCTGGATGCGCCCGTAGATCTCCTCGTTCGAATAAGGTGTCCTGGATTCGGTGTCCTTGGTGGCGGGCGTGGGGTTGGCACGGTTCAATGTGATTCTCGCAGATGAAAGTTGGATCAATGATAGAACAATCACCCAATACTTTGTGTACATAAATTCGCGACGCCTGGAGCGAGCGATAAATGTGCGCAATGGGCCAAAGAGGTGCGCGTCGCCGGCGAAAAGGATGCGGCCGCACCACCGCGGGACGTCATGCGTAGCCCCCCGGTGGGCATTGAAAGTAGGTGTGGTCACTCGTGATCGCGGGTTCGAACGACTTTAGTCGCCGCTTAACCGTGCCGGTAAAGCGAATACATAACATCTATAATTTGCATACAATCGTTTCAATATTTGTTGGCATAAATGTTGCTCTCCCGAATTGTCGCGCCATCTTGCGCCTGTTCTTCGAGGAGAAATACCAATGTTTCGTCACGCATTGCTCGCCGCCGCGTTCGCCGGGCTCGCTCTCACGTCGCCGGTTCATGCCCAGGACAGTGGCGCGAAACCGGAGGTGAAACTCGGCTTCGCGAAGTGCGCGCAGTGTCTGTCGATGGCGCTTGTCCCTCAGTTCACGCAAGACGTAAAAATCGAGGCAATTAACTTTACCTCCGGCAACGACGTGCTGACGGCGCTGGTGTCGCACAGCGTCGATATTGCGCAGGTTACCTATCTGCACTTCGTCACCGCGCTCGATCGCGGGCTCGATGTGGTGGCTGTATCCGGCCAGGTGAACGGCGGCTCGGAAATCCTCGTGCGCAATAGTCTTAACCTGAAGCAGGACGACTGGGTGGGATTGAAAAAGCTTGTCGATGCCGCGAAGGAGAAGGGCTCGCCACTGAAGATTGCGGCTTCGCGCGGCAATGCGCAGGACCTGCATATGCGTGGAGAATTGCAGATGCATGGCATCGATCCGAACAAGGATGTGCAGTTCATCAACATTCCGAATCCGGCCGATCATGTCAGCGCATTGCAGCGCGGCGAGATCGATCTGGTCTGCTCGGTCGAGCCGTTCGCGTCGCAGATACGGCTGTCAGGCGCGGGCAAACTGTTCAACTTCCCGTATGACCAGGCGGCCGGCAAGCTCAGCAACCTGATCGTCACGCGTTCCGACGTGATCAAGGACCACCCGGAAGCAGTGAAGGCGACTGTAGCCGCGGTTGTGAAGATGGTCGACAGCCTGCAAACCGATAAAACCGGCTGGCTCGATTCGATCAACAAATACACCGCGCTCGACAAGACGGTCGCTGTCGAATCGTTGAAGAATGCGTACCCCGACTATCGGATGTACCGCACGCAGACCATCGCTATTGCAAAGATGATGAGGGATCTTCACTACGTGTCGACCGATGTCACACCCGCCATCGATAAAAATATGAACTACACGTTCCTGAGCGAAGCGACCGGCAAGCCGAAGACTGCACTCGGGTACTGAGCGGCATGGGTAATCAGCGGCTGACGATGTGATCGGTTTGGCGCCCGCCAACAGGAGTTCCCGCATGGCTTTCACTCTCACTCTCGCGAAGTCCGGCGCGCAGGCGCGCGCGAGTTTCATCAAGTTTTTTGTACCCGTCGCGCTCGCCGTGTTCTGGGAAGCGTTCGCGCGCTCAGGCATCATTCCCGCATCGCTCTTGCCCGCACCGTCGCGGGTCGTTGGCACCTGGGCAGACTGGCTGTTCGCTATCGATGGCTCGTCGCAGTCCGACAGCGGCCGCTGGTTCTTCGATGCAGCGGCGAGCCTCGCGCGTGTGCTGTCTGGTTACGCGATAGCCGCGGTGTCCGGGATCCTGCTGGGTGTCGCGATCGGCTGGTGGCGATGGGTCGAGCAGGCGGTCGAACCGACGCTGCAGATGCTGCGGCCGATCCCGCCTGTTTCGTGGATTCCGCTCGCAATCATCTGGTTCGGCATCGCCAACAAACCGGCAATTTTCCTCGTGTTCCTCGGCGCGTTTTTTCCGATCCTGATGAACACCATCCACGGCGTAAAGGCCGCGGACCGCAATCTGATCCGCGCCGCAGCGATGATGGGTTCGACGCAGTTGCAACTGCTGCGCTTCATCATTTTCCCCGCGGCGCTGCCGAGTATCTTCGCCGGTTTGCGCATTGCGATCGGCTCTGCATGGATGCTGACCGTCACCGCGGAAATGGTCGCGGTGAAGAGCGGCCTTGGCTACGTGCTATGGGATTCGTATTACTTCCTGCGATACGACCTGGTCATCGCGGCAATGGTGAGCATCGGCTTGCTGGGTTATCTGTCCGATCTCGCGATGAAACGCCTGATGGCCGTCGTCCTGCACTGGCAGCGCCGCGGTGCAAACGCCGGCCGTCACTGAACGCAGTTCGCCCGAGGAAACCATCATGTCCTACGTCGAATTTGACGACATCACCAAGGTATTCACCGACGCGAAACGCGGCACCAGTCTCGTGACGCTCGACCACGTTTCACTCAGCCTGGAAAAGCAGGAACTGCTGTGTCTGCTCGGGCCGTCCGGCTGCGGCAAATCGACGTTGCTCAACATGATTGCTGGCTTCGAGAAACCGACCAGCGGCACGGTGCGCATTGGTGGGCGTGCAGTCGATGCACCCGGCTCCGATCGCGGCATGGTGTTCCAGCAGGCCACGTTGATGCCGTGGCTGCCGGTGTGGGAGAACGTCGCGTTCTACCACAAGCTGCAAGGGCGCTCGAAGAAGGAACGGCGCGCGTTGGCGCAGCCGTATATCGATCTCGTCGGACTGACGGGGTTCGAGGATCACTATCCGGCGGAACTGTCTGGCGGGATGAGTCAGCGTGTGGGCATCGCGCGGGCGCTGCTGCTCGATCCCGGCGTGATCCTGATGGACGAGCCGTTCGCCGCGCTCGACGCGCAGACAAAATCGGAGATACAGGAAGAACTCGTGACGATCTGGCAGAAGTCGCGCTCGACGATCGTGTTCGTCACGCATAGCGTCGACGAGGCGTTGCTGCTCGGCACGCAAGTGGCTGTGATGACACATCGGCCCGGTCGCATTCGAGAGCTGATTCCCGTCGACCTGCTGCGTCCGCGCGACATCACGTCGCCGCGCTTCAACGATCTCAAACGCCATGTGCTCGCGCTGATCCGCGAGGAGGCTACAACTGCCAACCGGCTCGCGCGGCAAGCGGCCTGACATCGCCTTTGCGCGTTTACTTACTATTTGAATCTCACAACATGACTCAACGCATCTTGCTTGGCATGCTCACGCCGTCGTCGAACACGACGCTCGAACCCGTTACCGCTGCAATGCTCGACGACCTGCCCGAGGCGAGCGCGCATTTCGGTCGCTTTCGCGTGACGGAGATCGCGCTGTCGCAGCAGGCGCTCTCCCAATTCGGCGATAGCGAAATCCTCGCCGCGGCCGAATTGCTGTCGCACGCGAAGCTCGACGTGATCGGCTGGAACGGTACGTCGTCCGGTTGGCTCGGCTTCGATGCCGACGAGCGTTTGTGCGAGCGTATCACTGCTCGCACCGGCATCGCGGCTTGCACCTCCGTGCTCGCGCTGAACGAAATCTTCACGATGACCGGTGTGCGCCGATTTGGTCTGGTCACGCCGTATCTCGACGACGTGCAGAGCCGGATCATCGCGAACTACGCAGCCAGCGGTTTCGAATGCGTCTCGGAACGGCATCTGGGCAAGCAGGATAATTTTTCGTTTTCCGAAGTTGGTGCCGACGAGATACGTCGCATGGCTCGTGAGGTCGCCGAGGCAAAGCCCGATGCGATCACGATCTTCTGCACCAACCTGCGGGGCGCGCCGCTGGTCGGGGAACTGGAGCAGGAGCTTGGCATTCCCGTCTACGACACCATTGCGACGGTGGTCTGGAAAGCGCTGCGGCTGGCGGGTGCGGACCCGTCGCGGGTGCGCAGCTGGGGACGGCTGTTCCGGGAGGTCGCATGAACGGCGGCGGACCAGCCTTCGACCTGGTCGTGCGCAATGCGCGTATTGCGACGGGCGCGGATGTTTATCAAGCTGACATCGGCGTCTCCAATGGCGTGATCGTTGCGCTCGGTGTGCGACTCGCGGGCGGCGCGCGCGAGATCGATGCAGCGGGGCGTTGGGTTTTGCCGGGTGGTATCGATGCTCATTGCCACCTCGACCAGCCGACCGGCGATGACTCCGTGATGGCCGACGACTTCGAAAGCGGCACTCGCTCGGCGGCTTGCGGTGGCACGACGACGGTGATTCCGTTTGCGTGCCAGCAGCGCGGCGGCACGTTGCAGGACGCTGTCGATGATTACCATCGGCGAGCGGAAGGGCGTGCGTTGATCGATTACGCATTCCATCTGATCGTCACCGATCCCACGCCGCATGTGCTCGAACACGAACTGCCAGCGCTGATCGCGCGCGGCTACACGTCGTTCAAGATCTACATGACGTACGACGCGCTCAAGCTCGACGACCGGCAGATTCTCGATCTGCTGGCCGTTGCGCGGCGCGAGAAGGCGATGACGATGATCCACGCGGAGAACGCCGACTGTATCGCATGGCTAACCGAGCGGATGCTGGAACGGGGATTCACGGCGCCGCAGTATCACGCGCTGTCGCGGTTGCCGGTCGTTGAACGGGAGGCGACGCATCGAGCTATATCGTTATCCGAACTGTTGGATACACCCGTGTTGATCGTGCATGTGTCGGGTCGCGAGGCGATCGAGCAGATCCAGCAGGCTCAGTGGCGTGGCGCGCCGATCTACGCGGAGACCTGCCCGCAATATCTTTTCCTGACGGAGGACGATCTCGATCTCGACGGCTTCGAAGGGGCGAAGTGCATTTGCAGCCCGCCGCCACGCGACGCCGCCAATCAGGATTCCGTGTGGCGCGCGCTCGATCACGGTGTGTTCAGCGTGTTTTCGTCCGATCACGCGCCGTTCCGCTTCGATGGTCCCGACGGGAAGAAAGTGCATGGTGAAAACGCATCGTTCGACAAGGTGCCGAACGGCATTCCCGGCCTGGAGACACGGCTCGCGCTGCTGTTTTCGGAAGGCGTACTGGGTGGCAGGATCGATGTGAACCAGTTCGTCGAGATGACTTCGACGGGGCCGGCGAAGTTATATGGACTATATCCGCGCAAGGGCACGATTGCGATCGGCGCGGACGCCGATTTGGTGGTCTGGGACACCTTCGATCCGCAGCCGATCCGCAACGCCGATTTGCATCACAACGTCGATTACACGCCGTACGAAGGACGCAATGTTCGCGCGTGGCCGGGCATCACGATTTCGCGCGGCGACGTGGTGTGGGAGCGTGCCACCGGGTTCGTCGCCAACGCCGCGGGGCGCGGGCGCTTTCTGCCTTGTGAGCGGCCGGTAGCGTTGCATCGGTCACGGCATGAGCAACAAACCCGCAACAAGGGATTCCGCTGGCTCGCGGCGCTCGGACTGTAGGCGGACTGGCCGGCATGCTCACGCCGCCAGGGCGGTCACATAAAACCGTGTTCGGCTAAGAATCTCTTCTGACTAAAATCGGCCAGTCTTACAAGGAGGGGCGGATGTCACAGTGCATGCCTGAGAAACCAGCAGCCGACGCCAGCGAACGCACGGCTTATCTCGCGCTCGCTGAAGAGCTCATTCGGCACGACACAACAAGTAGCCGCTCGAATCTTGGCCTGATCGAAACAATCCGGGATCTCCTTCGAGCCCATGACGTCAAAGCGCTGCTCGTCTATGACCGGTACCGGCAAAAGGCGAATTTGTTCGCCACGTTGCCGGCCATGCACGGCGAGACAGATGGCGGGGTTGTGCTGTCGGGGCATACCGATGTTGTGCCGGTTACCGGTCAGCGCTGGTCGAGTGACCCCTTCGACCCCTTCGTCCGCGACGATCGGCTCTACGGTCGAGGTTCGTGCGACATGAAGGGGTTCATCGCCGTAACGCTCGGGTTGCTGCCCGACCTCCCGCGGCGTCTGCTGCGTGAACCGCTGCATCTCGCATTTTCTTTCGACGAGGAAGTCGGCTGTCTCGGCGCCCCCTTACTGTTGGCGGAACTCGCGAAACGGGGCATCCGCCCGTCCGGGTGCATCGTCGGCGAGCCTACTGGCATGCGGCCGGTCGTCGCGCACAAAGGCAATAATGCTTACCGATGCTGCGTGAATGGCATCGCCGCGCATTCGTCGCGCACGCCTAGCGGCGTCAATGCAATCGAATACGCGGCGCGGTTGATCTGCCGCATTCGCGATGCCGCCGACTTGCTACGCCGCAACGGCCCGTTCGACCGCGCCTTTGATGTTCCCTTTGCGACGGCGCAAACCGGCATGATCTCAGGCGGCATTGCGATTAACACAATCCCGGATTGGTGTGAGTTCCTCTTCGAATATCGCAACCTGCCGACGGACGATCCGGAACACTTTTTCGAAGAGATCGTCCGTTACGCCCGCGACGAACTCGAGCCGGAGATGCGCGCTGTGGCAGACGCAGCGTCGATTTCGTTTGAAAAAATCGGCACGACCCTGGCGCTCGACAGCGCGGAACAGGCTGCCGTCACGCGACTCGTGCGGACCCTTTGCAACGACTTCGAGACCCGCAAGGTCACTTACGGCACCGAGGCGGGGCTGTTCGCACAGGCGGGCATTCCGACTGTCATCTGCGGGCCTGGCAGCATTGACGATGCACACAAGGCTGACGAGTCCGTCGAGTTATCACAACTCGCGGAATGCGACCGCTTCCTGCGCCGGGTACTCGACACGATCACTGCTTAGCGATCGAAAAGGATCGCCTCCAGATTGTCGTCTTCTTCCGCAGGCTCATGCAGCCGGAGCGTCGCTTCGATATGTTCCAGATGCTCGACCATCAGTTTTTGCGCCAGCTTCACATTGCCCGCTTCGAGGGCATCGATCAGACGCGAATGTTCGTCGTGCGGACACGCCTGGGCTGTCGGCGCGTTGTAAAGCAGGATGGTCAGGCATGTGAGCATCTGCAGGCCGCGCATCGTGCGTTCGATGAAACGGTTGCCCGACACCTGCGCAAGCATCACGTGAAATTCCCCTGAGAGCCGCACGGCGGTACGCCGGTCATCGCGCTTGCGCGCCTCATTCTCTTGTGCGACGTGCGCTCGCAGTCGTGCGAGATCTTTCTTCGTCGCGCAACGGCACACCTTTTCAATAATCGGCAATTCGATCTGACGCCGCGCCTCAAACAGCTCGCGTGCTTCTTCCACCGTCGGGCTCGCGACAAACGCGCCGCGGTTCGGCACGATGGTGACGACGAGCTCATGCGACAGTTGTTGCAGCACGGCCCGCACGGTGGTCCGGCTGACACTAAAAATGCTGGAGAGCCGGTCTTCGGCGAGCTTCGTCCCGGGTTGCAGCCGATGCTCCGAAATCGCATTCATCAGGCGCTCGTAAATCACGTTGCGATGCGCGCCGTCGAACGAGCCCGCTACCTCGCTTTCAGCGATCTTTGACCGCTTCTTATCAGTCGGCATAAAAGGGTCCTGGTTTTTGAACTGAATCACGACAAGGTGCAAACGCGCTGGGTAGCGTGACCACTTATTGCACTGCAAATTATCACTGAATTGCACACAATTTAGCTATCTGATTGTCTTTTTATCACCAGGACGCACGCACGCTGCACTCGTAATCCGCTAATCACGCACAGTAAAGAACCACAAATGAGCGCGACTCCGAGGTGCCGAATGTTAGAAAACAGTGCATGAACTTTCATCCAATGGAACGTCTTGGTGCGTCATATCGAATTCAAGTGTGAGTTAGATTGCATACAAAAACTGCGAGAAATAAAAAACAATATCTGCTGATCCTTGTAAACAAAGCGATGCATCGAATATGCCGTGGAAGCGATGCTCGCTGGCACAGTCTTCGCTAAATTTCCTTTGCGCACTCGTGTCGGGCACACCGGTCCGGGCCGAGAAATCCTTCCCATTCTCACCACGTCTTCGATGCGAAAACTGCTCCTGGCGCACGGCAGCGCCCTTTCGAATCTTGCGTTGTTCGTTGCGGTCGATACCGGTCTGTTCGAGCGGCATGGCCTACAGGTCGAAGCGCCGCACCTGGCTGAGTTCAGCTCCACCGCTGCCTTGCTAAGGAGCGGCGAGGCCGAGCTTGGCACGACGGGTTTCACGCAGGCGCTCGTGGATCATGCACGGCCGGATCCGCTGCGTATCGTAGGCGGCAGCGGCAAGCTCGGCATGGCGCTGATGGGGCAGCCGGGCCTGTCAATGAATGATCTGCGTGGCCAGTGCGTCGGCACCTTCGCCGACGATCCGATGGAAGTCCTGCTGCACGATGCCCTGGAGGCCCATGGGATCGAACCCCGGCAGACAGAGCGTGTGCTGTACCAGTCGCTTGGCGACGCCCTCGCCGATTTCTTCGATGGCCGGATTGCCGCATTGACCTTGATCGAACCGTGGATCTCGCGACTTCGGCTTCAGGGATATGACGTTCTGTGTGATGGCTTGCATGCGTGGGGAGGCGAGTATCCCGACACGCTGCTCGTCGTCCGTAAAAGCTTTCTCGACGCGCATCCCGAGATCGTCGCCGCCACCCTTCGCGCGATGCTCGATGCACAGCAAGCGATCAGGAACAATCCGCGCGAAGCACTGCGCGCAAGTGCGCACCGTTACCCCGAATTCACGCTCGACGAACTGCTGGCAGGCGTCGACGCGCAACCCCCGGTCATTGATATTCGCCCGCTTAGCCGCTGCATCCTCGCGCGCGCTGCATCGCTCGAAGCGCTGGGGCGAATGCATGTCACTGCCGCGCTCGAAGACATCTTCAGCTTCGACTTGCTGGCACAAACGCTCGCAGAAACGTGCTCGCCCTCATCCGTTGTTCAACCTCAATAAGGAACCTTCGATGTTCAAGAAATTCGTTCAGCAGGATCAGGACCGACTTCAACTGACCGAGGTTGGCAGCGCACGACGTGACTTTCTGGTGCGCAGCGCCTGCATGGCGGGGGGGGCGGCGCTCGGCGGCGCTTATCTTCCGCAGGCAATGGCAGCGGGTCCGCTGACACTCAAGGCGACGCATGGTACGGGCCTGTGCAATTGCCCGTTTTTTCTGGTCAAGGAGCGCAATCTCGCGCAAGGCGTGACGCTCGACTTCGTGGTCACCCCGTCCAACGCGGACATCGCGGCATTGTTCGGCGCGGGGGTAGTGGACGTGTCGGTGGTGCCGTACACAAACTTCATGACACTCTACGACGCAGGGGCACCGATCAAGATCGTGGCAGGATCGGGCGTGCAGGGTTGCGTGATCGTCGCGCAGCCAGGTATCACGTCGGCGGCGCAATTGCGCGGCAAGACCATCGGTACATTCCAGGCCGATACGCTCGAAATGCTGCCTCTCGATTACTTGAAGAAAGCCAGCATGAGCTTCGCCGACGTCAAGGTGCGCTATTTCGGCACCTCGCCGGAACTGGCGCAGGCGTTCATCGGAGGGAACGTCGACGCGATGTGCCACATCGAGCCATACGCTACGCAGGCATTGAAGGCGCGGCCGGGCGCGGTGCAGCTTTCGAACGGCGTCGATGTGTATGGCGCGAACTACACGGACTGTGTGCTGGCGGTGCGCAGCAAGCTTCTTCACGAGAATCGCGACGCGGTCAAGGCGTTGATCAAGGCGATGATGGTCGCGCAGCACCAGGAAGAGCAAGACCGGGCGTCGGCCGTCAAGGACACAGTTGGCAAGTACTTCAAGACGAGCTATGACGCCACGCTGGATGCCGCCGCCAAGCAGCCGGCGATGATCGACCAGCGTCGCAACCAGGATTTCATCCTGCATCGCGCCCAGAACCTGAAGGACCTGCGTTATATCAAGCGCTTGCCGGGCGCAGACATCTTCGACTGGGGGCCGCTCAACGAGGTGATCAGCGAAAACGCTGCGCTCTACGGCCAACTCCAGTTGAAATCCGCATGAAGGCCAACCTGAGCGCCTACCTGGCGCAACGCGGCGCGGCGACGACACCGGGCATCGCCGGCAAGCCGCGCCGCGGTCTCGCCAGGCGGCTCGTGCCGCTCGGCTGGGGTATCGCCTCGCTGGCCTGCTTCATCTCCGTGTGGGAGCTCGCCTGGGCCGCAGGGTGGGCCGATCCGCTGCTGTTGCCGCCGCCGCACATTTTCCTGCGCAACTTCGCCTCGCAGGCGCAATATTTCGTCCCGACCGATGTGATCGGCGAGACCTCCAGCACGACCGCGCTGAGGTCGCTCGTGATGACCGTCGTGGCGACGACGTTGCGGGTCATGAGTGGCCTTGTGCTCGGCTTCGTATGCAGCGTGGCGATGGGCGTGGCGATCCGCTACTTCCGGCTGCTCGGCAACCTGACCTTGCCGACCATCACGCTGCTTGCGCCGATTTCACCGATCGCATGGCTGCCGGTCGCGATCTTTCTGTTCGGGATCGGTAATGCGCCGGCCGTGTTTATGGTGTTTATCTCGCTGTTCTTTGTGATGACGGTCTCCACGATCAGTCAGATCGACAACGTAAGCCGTACCCATCTGCATGTTGCCGCCGTGATGGGCGCCACGCGCGCTCAGACGTTCCGTCATGTGATCCTGCCCGCGATCCTGCCATCGCTTTTCATGGTGCTGCGGATGAACCTGTTCGGCGCATGGATGGTCGTGCTGGTGGCGGAAGCGACGGGAGTCGGCAGCGGCCTCGGGCAAGTCGTGATGCTCGCGCGCAATACGTTCAACTCGAGTCTCTCGTTCTTCACGATGACTCTGATCGGTGTCACCGGTTTCGCTTTCGATGTCGCATTGCGGCTGATCCAGCGCAAGGTGCTGTTCTGGGTTCCGGATAACGGCCTGGGAGGAATGAAATGAGCCTGACTGAACAACCGGTTATGCAGCCGCCACTCGCCACCTGCACGGGGGTAGGGAAGACCTGGCAGACGGATGGCGCGCCGTTCGTCGCGTTGCGCGACATCGACCTCGACATTGCGCGCCGCGAGTTCGTGGTGTTCCTCGGCCCAAGCGGTTGCGGCAAGAGCACGCTGCTGTATCTGATGGCAGGTCTTGAGCAGGTTTCCGAAGGGCGCATCGTGTGCGGTGGCGCCGAAGTGACCGCGCCCGGTACCGATCGCGGGCTCGTGTTCCAGGACACGTCGCTGTTTCCGTGGTTGAGCGTCGGCGAGAACGTCACCTTCGGCCTGAAGATGCAGCACATGCCGAAAGAAGCCCGGCGCCGGGTGGCCCAGGAGATTCTCGAGCGCGTCGGTTTGTCGGAAGCCATCGATAAGCGTCCTGACCAGCTTTCCGGCGGCATGCGCCAGCGCGTCGCGGTCGGGCGGGCGCTCGCGCTGAAGCCCGAGGTCCTGCTGCTCGACGAGCCGTTCGCCGCGCTCGATGTCCAGACCCGCTCGAAGATGCAGGAATTCCTGACTCAGGTCTGGCAGCAAAGCAATGTTTCGATGGTATTCGTCACGCACGATATCGACGAAGCAGTCTCGCTTGCGGATCGCATCGTGGTGTTCACCGCACGTCCTGGACGCATCAAGACCATCATTCCGGTTGACCTGCCGCGTCCGCGCGATACCCGCAACAAGGCGTTCCACGATCTGACCGATCACCTGACCGACCTGATGCGCGACGAAGTCGACCGTGCGTTCGCGGAGCAGGAGCGCGTCCGATGAGTGCATCGAGCAGGTTGACCGTGACAGCACTGCAGTTACCGCCATGCACCAGCGATCTCGCCTCGAACGAGGCCGTTGCATTCGACGCCGTGCGCGCCGCGGCTGCTGCCGGGGCGCAGCTCATCGCATTGCCTGAACTCTCGATGGTGCCGTATTTCGCGAGTGCTCCCGCCGGACGATATTGCGCGTGGGCGGAATCGGCCAGCGGGCCGCTTGGGGCTCGCTGCGCCGCGCTCGCAAAGCAATGTGGCGCAGCACTGTTCGTGCCGGTCTACGAATTTGATCCGGCCACTGGCCTCTATCACAACGCCGTGCTTGGCTTTGACGCGGAGGGTAAGCCGCTGCGTGCGGGGCCCGTGGCGCGCAAGCTGCATCTGCCCGTTGGCGACGATCCGCCTCCCGGATTTAACGAAGCCGCGCATTTCACGCCCGGCGACGCACTCCATGTCGTGCAGGTCGGCGTCTGGCGCGTTGGCGTGCTCGTTTGCTACGACCGGCGTTTTCCCGAGTGCTGGCGTGCATTGCGGGCAGCCGGTGCGGACCTCGTGATCGTACCCGTCGCGGGCAGCGGTGGCGACGACATGGATTTCTTCATCGGCGAGCTGCGCACGCATGCGCGCGAGAATGGCTTAGCCGTCGTGTGCGCGAACAAGAGCGGCGACGAATTCCTCGATGGCGTACGAATCGACAACTACGGCGAATCCTGTGTGATCGCCGCCGACGGCACCGTGCTCGCCAGGCGCAGCGGCGCCGACGGTGCGGGCCTCGTAACGGCGACGCTCGAGCACGAAGACATCGCGGCGACGCGCGCAAAGCTCGCGTATTTCAAGCATCGTCGAGTGGATCTGTACGGCACCCCATCGTTCTGAACTCCTTCTCCTATCAGGTAGGAAACCATGTCCGAAACACTGATTGTCGCTGGCTGGGTTGTGAAGGGCGCGGCCGATCGGCACAGCGCCGACGTTATCCGCGACGGCGCGCTGTATCAACGCGACGGTGTGATCGTCGAGATTGGCGATGCGCAGGAAATGCTGGCGAAGTATCCTGACGCGCCGCGCCTCGGCTCGCCGGATACCGTACTAATGCCGGGTTTTGTGAATAGTCACCATCATGTCGGCTTGACGCCGCTGCAACTCGGCTCGCCTGATCATGCGCTTGAACTCTGGTTCGCCAGCCGCATGGGCGCGCGTGAGATCGACCTGTATCTCGACACGCTCTATTCGGCATTCGAGATGATCGCGTCCGGCATCACCACGGTTCAGCACATTCACGGCTGGCGTCCGGGGCCGTTGTCGGCTGTTCATGGGGCGGCCTCGCGGGTGCTGCAGGCCTACCGCGACATCGGCATGCGTGCGTCCTACAGCTTCGCTGTGCGCGAGCAGAACCTGCTTGTTTATGAGGCCAATGACGACTTCGTGAAACGCCTGCCCGCGGACATCGGGCCGAAACTCGCGGCCCACCTGAAGGCGCAGCAGATTCCGTTGGCCGAGCACCTCCAGTTGTTTGACATGCTGACGAAGGGCAACGAAGGGCAGTCGCTCACGAAGATCCAGCTCGCGCCGGCGAACCTGCACTGGTGTGGCGATGAGGCCCTGCTCGCGATCAAGGAACATGCCGGCAAGCATGGCGTCCCGATGCACATGCATCTGCTGGAGACCGCGTACCAGAAGGAGTATGCGCGGCGCCGGACCGGCAAGACCGCCGTTGCGCACCTGAACGATCTCGGTCTGCTCGGGCCCTCGCTGACGCTCGGCCACGGCGTGTGGCTGACGGAAGAAGACATCGAAATGGTCGCGCATACGGGCACATGTATTTGCCACAATTGCAGTTCGAATCTGCGCTTGCGCAGCGGTGTCGCACCGCTGAATGCGTTTGCGAAATACGGCGTGACGGTCGGTATGGGACTCGACGAAGCCGGGATCAACGAAGACCGCGACATGCTGCAGGAGATGCGTCTTGCACTGCGTGTGCATCGCACGCCTGGCATGGACGACGATGTGCCGACCTGCCCGCAGATCCTGAAGATGGCGACTGAAGATGGCGCCCGCACGACGCCGTTCGGCAAGCAGATCGGGCGGCTTGAGGCCGGGAGATTGGCAGACGTAGTGCTGATGAACTGGAAGACCGCGACGTATCCGTACCAGGACGACGACGTTCCGATGCTCGATGCGCTCATGCAGCGTGGGAAGACAAATGCGGTCGATGCCGTGATGATCGCGGGCGATGTGGTGTACCAGGATGGCCGCTTCGCGCATGTGGACCGCGACGCCGTTCTGAAGGAGATCGAGGAGGTGCTGGCGAAGCCACGCAACCCACAGGAGCAGGCGAGGCGTGAGCTGGGCAAGGCCGTGTTTCCACACGTCAAGGCGTTCTACCGCGATTATCTTGCGCAGACGCTGCCGCGTCAGCCGTTCTATGCTCCTTCATCCCGGAACTGATCGAACGAATAGTCACCTAAGCTGCGCGTACGCATTTCGTCGCATTAAGGTGGGAGATGTGGCATTCGAGGCAGCCAAATATGCTTTGGCTGGCCGATGAAGACTCAAACACCGCGAAAGACGCTCGCTGGCGGCATGGCCCAGGTGCTAAGGGAAAGTCCATCACCTTTAAGAAATCGCCAAAATAACGATAATTAGGAGCTCAATCAAATAACGATTCGATCTCAGGCGGGTCAGCGTCTGCGACGTCAAAGTTCAGAGTGTGCTCGATATGCATCAGGTGGTCCGCCATGCACCTGGCGGCGCGCGCTCCGTCCTTCGCCTCGATCGCATCGATCAGGTCGGCGTGTTCCGTGTGCGGGCAAGCGGGCGTATTGGGCTTGTCGTACAAGGTAATGATCAGGCAGGTCAGCGACGTCAGTTCGCGCATCAGGCGCAGCAGGATCTCGTTGCCGACCATTTGCGCGATGAGAACGTGGAGTTCTCCCGATAGCCGGATGATGGTGGGCCGGTCGTCTTTAGCACGCGCTTCCTGCTCTTGCTTCGAGTGCCGCCGTAGCGTACGGATCTGCGCCGGTGTCGCCCTGGAACTCAACATGCTCGCCATATTGGGCTCGATCATGCGACGGGTTACGAAAACGTCGCGGGCCTGCGCGACGCTTGGACTCGCAATGAACGCACCACGGTTCGGCACCAGCGTGACGAGACCTTCATGCGCAAGACGGCTCAGCACCTCACGGATCTTGGTGCGGCTCACACCTGCGAGTTCGCCCAGGCGCTCCTCTACCAGCCGCGTTCCGGGCGTGAGCCGATGCTCCTGCACGGCCTTTTGCAGCCGCGCATAGATCTCGTCATTCGTATAAGCCTTGTCTGGCTTGACAGCAGATTCAGTCAAGGTTCGTCCTGGCAAAAATAAAAAGACGGTCTCGTTGTTATCGTATACAACTTCAAAACGGTTTGTTTTCGTCCTTGTTCGCAGTTTATCGACAGAGCGCCGAGATGGAAAGTCTCGATGCCGGCGGAAATAGGATGGAAGGAGGCTGAAAGTTTGTGCCCCTTGCGATCGCACGGCGCGCTGCCCTGGTGCTGTATTGCACCGCATAAGTGAATATGGCAAGCCAAAGATTAGCGCGACGGTGCCAGGCTCAGGGCCGTCGAAAGGTCCGCTTTCATTGCGTACTAAGCTATTCATAATTGCATACAATTTAACAGAGTAATGTTGGCACGGTCATTGCATTAGGGGTCCGTTACTCTTCCCGACTCCCCTGACGCTCGCACATGAAACGACGCACTTTGCTTGGAATGCTCACACCGTCTTCCAACACAACGCTCGAACCCGTTACCGCGGCAATGCTCGCCGGTGTTCCAGAGGCCAGCGCTCACTTCGGGCGCTTTCGCGTGACGGAAATCGCGCTGTCGGATTCTGCGCTGGCACAGTTTGACGACCGCGAGATCCTCGCCGCGGCCGAATTGCTGGCCGATGCGAGGCTCGATGTTATCGGCTGGAACGGAACGTCTTCTGGCTGGCTCGGGTTCGACGCCGACGAGCGCCTTTGCAAACGGATCACTGAACGCACCGGTATCGTTTCATGCACGTCCGTGCTTGCGCTCAATGAGATTTTCGAGCGCACCGGCGTGCGCCGATTCGGACTGGTCACACCGTATCGCGATGATGTCCAGGAACGCGTGACTGCCACGTATGCAAAGGCGGGCTTCGAATGCGTCGGCGAACAGCATTTGAAGCTGCAGGACAACTTCTCGTTTTCCGAGGTCGGCGCCGAGCAGATTCGCGCGATGGTGCGCGAGGTCGCCGCAACGAAACCCGACGCGATCACGATCTTCTGTACGAACCTGGCAGGCGCACCGCTCGCAGCAGAACTCGAGGCCGAGACCGGCATTCCGGTCTACGACACGATCTCGACAGTAGTGTGGAAGTCCCTGAGACTCGCCGGTGTCGATACCACCCGCATCAAAGGGTGGGGCCGTTTGTTCCAGGATCTCTCGTGATGGACGTGTACTTCGATCTGGTCATCCGCCGTCACGCCGATATCGCCACCGCCGCCGACTGCTTCGAAGCGGACATTGGGATCGCCGGCAGAAGGATCGTCGCTCTGGAAGCGGGAGCGAGGGCAGTTCCTCGAGGCGCTTCGGCCACAACTGGCGAAGCCGCGTAATCCGCTTGCGCCGCGTATCGGTGTGCACAAGGTGCTTCAGCGGTTCTCGCTGCCCTCTGCGTATCGGGCGTGAGCTTGCGGTTTCGCCCGTTTAAACCCCAGTCCACCTCATTCCACCAGTTCAAGAGATCCGCCATGAGTTCAAGCATGACTTCACATATGACGCGCCGCCAGTTTGTTGGCCGGCTGACGGCCGCTTCGCTTCTGTTGTCAGCCGGCTTGCCGCGCCTCGCATCGGCGGCGGGCTTATCGCTCGACGACATCAAGAAAGCCGGCGTACTCAGGATCGGCTGCGAAGCCACGTATCCGCCTTTCACGTTTCGTGAAGGCGGCGTGCTGACCGGCTATGACGTTGATCTTGCCAACGCTTTCTGCAAGACGCTCGGCGTCAAGCCCGAATTTGTCGATACCGTGTGGGCCGGCGTCATACCCGCGCTCTACGCGAAGAAGTTCGATCTGGTGATGAGTGGCCTGAGCTATACGGCGGAGCGGGAAAAGAAAGTTGCATTCTCGATCCCCTACGTGGAAGCGTCGCAGGCCATGCTGATACGCGCTGCCGATCAGTCCAGCATCACCGGCATGCCCCGGATGAATGGCAAGATCCTCGGGCTCAAGACCGGCTCGCCCGGCCAGACGCTCGAGCCCAAGCTCGATGCAGCCCTGAAGGCCGCGGGAGGCACGGGCTTCGCCCAGGTCAAGGACTTCGACGATCATCCGGCCGCTTACATGGCGCTCTCCCAGGGGCGCGTGGATGGCGTGCTCAACACGCTTCCAACGCTGGGCCTCGCGATGAAGACCTCACCCGGCAAGTTCGCAATCGTCAAGGGAATCGGCGCCGACAACTGGGCGGGCCTCGCCGCACGCCCCGACGACACGGCGCTGATCGCCTATCTCGACCAGCAACTGCGCATGTTCAGGCATGACGGCACGCTCGACGCGCTGCAGGAGAAGTGGTTCGGCCTGTCGATGGCGCTGCCCGACGCCGTGCCGGCTCTCTCCTGACACGGGGCGCACATGGACTGGACTCTGATCGGCATGTCGATGCCGTTGCTGGCAGTCGGCCTGCTGGCGACGCTCAGGATTTGCGCGGCCGCTATCGTGCTGGGCATCGCGCTGGGCGCCGTGCTCGGCTTCGGCGCAATGAGCCGTCATGCGCCGGTGCGATTCTTCGTGCGGGCGTATGTCGATTTCATCCGCGGCACGCCGCTGTTGATCCAGATCTTCCTCGTGTACTTCGCGTTGCCCGTGATCGGCGTGAACTTCAACGAGTACTGGGCCGGCGTCACCGCACTGACACTGAATGCGGGTGGCTTCATTTGCGAAATCATGCGTGGCGGTCTGCAGTCGATCGATGCCGGCCAGACCGAAGCGGCGAAGTCGATCGGCATGCGCCATCGGCAGATCGTGCTGCATGTCTTGTTTCCGCAAGCCTGGCGACGTATCTTGCCGCCGCTCACCAACGAGTTGATTTCGCTGGTCAAGGGATCGGCCATGCTATCCGCGATCTCCGTGTATGAGTTGACGCATGCGGGCCAGGAGATTATCGCGACGTACTTTTCGCCCTTTGAGATATTCCTGCTGATCGCGCTCTACTACTACGCGCTGATCTCGGCGCTTGCGTGGCTGTCGCGTTATCTCGAGCGGCGCTTGCCGCAGTACTGACCTGGTTCAAGACCCCATGCCTTTATCTCATCCTGATGCGCCTGCTTCCGTGGACCCGACCGTGTTGCTGGCGGTGGACCGGCTGCACAAGAAATTCGCCGGCAAGACGATTCTCGACGCCGTATCTCTCGACATCCGGCGCGGCGAGACCGCGGTCCTGATCGGGCCGTCAGGGTCGGGCAAGACCACATTTTTGCGCTGCCTCAATTTCCTCGAAACACCGGACGGCGGCACGATCCATCTAGGCGGCGAACGGATCGGCAGCAATGCGGGCGAGCCGGCTGTGTCCGAGCCAACGCTCGCGCGGCAACGCCGCCGGTTCGGCTTCGTGTTCCAGAGGTTTAACCTGTTCGCGCATCTGAGCGCGCTCGACAATGTGTCTTGCGGACCATATCGGGTGCTCGGACTGTCACGCGATGCAGCCCGGCAACGCGCCGCCGCTGCGCTTGAGCAGGTGCATCTGGCGGCTCACGCGGACAAGCGCCCGAGCCAGTTATCGGGCGGGCAGCAGCAACGTGTGGCGATCGCACGCGCGCTTGCCATGCAGCCGGAGGTGCTGCTCTTCGACGAACCCACATCCGCGCTCGACCCTGAACTCGTGCGCGAGGTGCTCGATGTCATGCGCGACCTCGCCAGCGCTCGCATGACGATGCTGGTTGTCACGCACGAGATGTCGTTCGCGCGGCAGGTCGCGCACCGCGTTGTGTTCATGGACGGCGGCAACATCGTGGAAACGGGTTCGCCGGACCAGATCTTTGGCGCGCCGCGCGAGCAGCGCACGCGCCGCTTTCTCCAGCATTTGCAGGCCTGAACCCATGCACCCTGTTGCTTACGATCTACTCATCACCGGTGCGACCGTCCTGACGGCCGACCCGGCGCGGCCAATCGTCCACGATGCCACCATCGCGATCTCGGGCAACCGGCTCGCGTTCGTCGGACGGGCGGCCGATCTGCCCGCTGGAGCTACGGCGCGCGAGACCCGGCGCCTTGATGGACGGGTCATCGTCCCGGGTTATGTCAACGTCCACACGCACGCGATCCTCAGCATGGTGAGAGGCGTTGCCGAAGACCTCGGTTTCGCTCCCGCCTACACGCCCGGTATTCCTCACGGCCACGACGTACGTCCCGACGAAGCGATTGCGCTCGCGCGCCTCGGTGCGATGGAAGCCATGCTGTTCGGCTCGACCCTGATCAACGACAGCTATGTCCACGCAGACCTTACGCTCGGCGCGATGGCCGAGCTGGGCTTGCGCGTGTACGCCTGCGGCCGCCTGCACGATGTCGACTTCTCGGGCGTCGCCGATGGCCGCTGGGAGCACCACACGTCGATCGGAGAGCGCACCCTCGACGACGCATTGCGCCTCGCGGACCGCTGGCACGGTGCCGCCGACGGACGCACAGGCGTGCAACTGGCGGTCCATGCGCCGGATACCTGTTCGGACGCGTTTCTCAAGCTGATCGCGAAGGTGGCGCATGAGCGCGACCTCGGCGTCACCGCACATCTTGCGCAAAGCCGTACGGAAGTCGCGCAGGTCTTGCGCCGCTCGGGCAAGACGCCCGCGCAACTGCTCGATTCCGTCGGGCTGCTGGACTCGCGCCTCGTCGCGGCGCATTGCCTGTTCCTCGATCCCGCCGATATCGCCCGCGTCGGCAGGGCGGGTATCACGGTCGCCCATATACCCAAGGGCAACGCGACCGGCGGCACCATGGCGCCCACGCCGGCTCTGCGGGCCGCTGGCGCGAGGATCGCGCTTGGCACGGACAACATGCATGCGGACATGACCGAAGTCATGCGCTGGGCGCTGGCCATTGCGCGCATCCAGCTCGGCGAAGTCGCCGGCGACTGGCAACCCGCCGACGCACTTGCAATGGCGACCAGCAACGGCGCCGCCGCAATGGGACTCGGCGATCGTCTGGGACGCGTGGCTGAAGGCTGGCTGGCGGACCTGGCGGTGTTCGACTTCCGTCGCGCACATCTGACGCCGCACCCGAATCCGCTCGGCACGCTCGTGCATACCGGCGTGGGCCGCGATGTCGAGATGGTGATCGTGGACGGCCGTATCGTCGTGGATGACGGCCGTCCCACGCTCTGCGATGCGCAGCAAGTCATAGAAGCCGGCAACCGCGCGGCAAAGCAACTCTGGGCCAGGGCCACGGCATGAATCAGTACGAAAGCGTAGACGTGTGTTTCGAGCGGATCGAACATCGTTTCGGCGATGTGTCCGTCATCAAGGACCTTGACCTGAAGATCGATGGCCGCGAACTCGTTGCGCTCCTCGGACCGTCAGGCTGCGGCAAGAGCACGCTGCTGCGCATTCTTGCCGGGCTGCAGGTGCAAAGCGCCGGTCGGGTGCTGATTGGCGGCGATTGTGTCGACGGGCTTGCGCCCCGGCAGCGCGGGGTCGGCATTGTGTTTCAAAACTACGCACTGTTTCCGCACATGTCGGTTGCGGCCAACGTGGCCTACGGGCTCGAGGCCAATGGCGCAACGCGGCGCGATGCCCTTCGCGAAGCTGGCGCCATGCTCGAGATGGTGCGCATGGACGCCTTCGCCGTGCGTTATCCCCGCGAGTTGTCGGGCGGCCAGCAGCAGCGGGTGGCATTGGCGCGCACGCTGGCGGTCAGGCCGCGCCTGGTTCTGGATGATCTGTTTCTGTCGCGCTCGATTCCGGACGCCGCCGGCGCTTTGCTGCAAACCCTTGTTCATCAACGATACAAACTGCGCCGCAGCGTCATGGTCACGTCCAACCGCGTCGTTCAAGACTGGGGCGCCTACCTCGGCGACAACACCATGAGCAGCACGATCCTGGACCGACTCATGCATCACTGCCATTCGCTTGAATTCGACGGCCGCAGCTACCGCCTGAAGGAAGCTGCGGAAACCCTTGCGCGCAAAACGAAAGCGAGCTAAAAAACTATCTTTGTCCTGCTTCTAGGTGGAGGAGTTTGCGCGACCATAAGTGGGGGAATTTGAAGTGACCATCCGGGATTAAATCGTCGCGTCCGAACCGGCGGTTGGCTATCTCGCCAGTTAGCGCGTCGACCCAGTACATCTGGAACACCCGCTTTGCAACATCCAGTCCATATGTCGTAGCATTCATTTAGGGCCTCCGTTCCTCAAGTGGTTGTGTCGCAACTCCACTTTGGCACATTGATGCCGTTCGGTTCTGGAGGCCCTCCATCAAGCCCACTTCCCCGAAGGGAGGGCGGTGTCCATTCCATCTCGGCACCCCAGAATCGAAAACTGTTAATTACAAACTGGCATTCGGAAGCCGTTGCTGCGTGAGATGAGAAGCGGTCCGAATCCTTGCACTCACACCTATCGGACAAATGCGACGGGAATTTAGGGGGTTTTTTATGTGGGAGATTTCGGTGACGTTCATCCGGGCTGGGATCAACTGCCGGCCAACTGGTATGCCCTGCTGCTGTCTACCTAAATGGGATGCTAGCGCACGAAAAACGCCATATAAATCAATGGAAGTTTTTCGCACTGAGCGACAACTTGAAGGACTGAAGAGCGAGAATCTGGGTCGAGTGTTGCCCGCGTGGGCAAGCGAAGATGTTGCGCAAGTTGCGCGGGTCCCCTCTAAGGGACCCGGCATTAGGACTATCCGAGTTTGAGCGAGTGTGCCGCAGCGTACAATACGACGCAGCAGGTGAACCAGACGAGAGGATGGGTCGCGGCGACCATAAACCGCTTCGCTTCAGCCAGGTATCTGATCGCGTGCATCCTCGCCTTTTCCATGAACTGTGCGTCTTCAGGTGGCATTGGGGGCAGAGGCGGCATCCCAGTGACCGCGTCGGCGATGATCGCGGCAGTGTCTTTGATGATGCAGGTGGTGGCTGACATCAACTCCGCCGCGTGCGCGGATAACACAGCAGCGTTCATCTCACGCTCTTTATCGAGATCCATCTCGGCGTGTATGTTGACGATCACTGCCTGTGCAATGGAGTGGGCCAAAGCCTGTTCTTCAATCCAGTGGGTCCGCTGTTCTGCGACGGCGGCGTTTTGCCGGTCCGTCTCCCTTTGAACGGCGGCATCGTTAAGCGTCTGGAGGGTAACGACAATACGATCCACCTCTTCCAGCACGAGATACAGTTTCGCGCCTTCCACTGTAAGAGGCTGATCGTGCGCCGACCGCAACGGTCCGTTCATGGTGTTTTAGACGGGAATATCAAGCGCATAGAAAGCTGCTTCAGTGAAGACAGCTGCCCCTCTGGCCCACTTCTGCAGCAAGGCTCGTTCAGCGGCTTTCCTCGCCTCCTTTTCACGGCCGTTGTGGCGTAGCTCGCGCGACTGCGTCAGAAAGTCGACGCCCGGACTGAGAGCGTCGTTCCAAGAAACCCCCTGGGACGCCATTTCATTGAAGACGTTCAGCTCTGGCAGGATGCAAGCGCCGTTCACCCAGAATTCCTTGTGCACCTCTTTGTACGCGAAAAGCCGTGAGTACTGTGCCGTAATTAACTTCTTCGGCTGAGAGCGGTTTAGAACGAGACGGTATTGTTCGGGCTCAAAACCGAGAGCCATTAACTTTTCCCATACGTTGATGGCTTCATCTTGCCCTCGATCTGTAGTATCGGCCACCGAGACGACGTAATCGAAATCTTCCACCATTCGGTCGACGGCCATCCGCTTGAGGAATACGTCCAGAGCCGACTGTCCGATGTCGATGACAGCGTTGCGAGGATCGTTTGTAAGGTCTTTTTGGAAGTCTTTTAGATCATCCTGCTCGGCCAGAAAGCGCTCCACCTGAACTCCATACCGCGCGGCGTCCTGGTTGAACGACTCAATCGAATAGAAGGAGCCTTTGAGATGGGGATGCAGCACAACCGCAGCAATCGTGCTCTTGCCGATCGTTCCTACCTGTGCGAGAAGGAGAATGCGAATCGGATTGCGAGGAAGGGAGGGCACAGTAGGAGAGGTCTTAGGGGGCGATGTCGGCGTCTGGGTACTTCCGGCCGGCGTTGGGGCGACCTGAATAGGTTCTGACATTTTTTCTTCCTCATGATTAGTTGATTCCCGCGCGTCCATTGGGCGCTAGCGAGGTTGTTCGCGTCGTTGCTTCCGATCTTCGGCTTTAAGCGCTTCGGATCGTTCGTCTAGTTTTTGCGATTCTGTTTTGGAGCGCCGCGGCGTTTCCGACTCGGACCAGAATGCCATGAGTTTGCTAGCGTCTCCGGCGCGAGGGTTCGAGTGCTCAATGTTAGGAAGATGCACGTGTGTGGCTGGCTGAAATGCGGGTGCTTTTGATTCGTCATTCCGAAGAATGACTCGGCTTTCGACACTTTGCGATCCGGCATGTGCCGGCACTCCAGTCTGTTCGTGCGACGGATCCGGAGGTGAATTGATTTCCGGTGATGACTGTCCGCTTCCACTACCGGGAGTGTTCGTATCTCTCGAAAAGTGTCGCTTGCAGAATTCCCAGATTGCCTGTCTCGAAACAATAAGACCGTGCCTGTCGCGAAGGAATATTTGGGTCGCGGCGGCCGAGGCTTTGCCGAAATAAAGGACGCGGAGTTCCTCTTTGTAGGGAGCCAACTTGCTATCGCGTCGTGCCGGCAATTGATTCAGATACTCGTTGACGTTCATAGCAGAGCGGTGTTTTAACAATTGGAGGTACCACGACTATCGTCGAGGCTGCCAAGGCTAATGCCAAGGAACTGTCGAGGCTGCCAAGGCTAATGCCAAGGAACTGTCAAGGCTATTGCAAAGGATCTGCCAAGGCTAATGCAAAGGATCTGCCAGGGCTGCCAAGGCTAATGCAAAGGATCTGCCAGGGGTCTGCCAAGGCTGATGTCCGGAATCTGCTATGTTCCCTGTTGCGCTGGGCCCCGTGCGACCGAAAGTAATGCTGCGCGGGCATCTTTTCGGTGTTGCAAACGCCGGAGACGTGTGATTTACTCAGCCCATCGCACGTGTTGAGCCATTTAGGCAGCTCGTGTGAACAGATTTACAGCGCCGCGTCGCGGCATTAGTGGATCCTGAATTCGCTCAGGTCCACCCCCGAGATCCATCCAGGATCTCCCTCCTGTGGCAAGCCATTGCCCAGGCACTCATGAACTTTTCAGTCCAAAAACGCCGCCCGGCGTTTTTTTTGAAGCTGTTCCAATTAAAGGACAAATCAAGACAGAGGTAGGGCAGAACCCTTACCGAAAGCGGATGAGAGTGCGAAATTCCCAACAGAATCGCGTCTTACCTGCTTGCCAGAGTCGAGATTTCGTCGAGTCAACCGAGGCCGAAAGCGTCGACGACGCGGCGACCACCAGCCATGGTGATCGCACGGCCTCTACCCTGCTGCGGCAGGACAATCAACCGGGTGCAGCGCCACCCAACTGAACCTCGGCCATCACGGCCGCGGACGCGCTCGGCTTGGCTCCCCGTTAAAGGGCCTACGCCTTCTCAAGTGGCAGGTAACCCCACAACCGTAAGGCTGGGGCGATGTGTGATTAGCAGAAGGACTGGGATCGCACATCGAATCGTCCGTTTTTAAGACACTCCAGCCCGTTGCACGATGTGAAATGCGGGAGCGACCGGCTCTCCATGCTCTACAAGCTGGTGCGTGTAGAGCGAAGCCAGACCAGAGGCGAGACCTGGGGCGGCAAATCCGGCGTTAACTGGTACCAACGGTGCTTACGTTTGCCTGACGTCCGTCGCCATGACCCGTGTCGTGGTGGGCGCGCGAACGATAGGCCCGCGCGGTGCGCCCGCACGGCAAATGGCGTCATGCCAAATGCTGGGAATTCATATGATGGAGTGGTGATGAGGAAACGTAATAATCCCGAGGCGCTGCGTCCCGACGGCCAGCAGGCAGAGCGTGGCTGGAAGGCAAAGTTTGAAGCCGTTCTGGCTGAGCACGGTGGTACCCGCATTAACGGTGCGCAGGCAACGACCGATGCTTCTACCTGTGCTGCGCGATGTTGTTTGTCATTCAGATCCATTTGTATCTTAGAAGGTTCGGTTATGGGGGGTTGCGCGACTCACCATTGCGCTGGCTATTGCCGTGAGCACAGCGCGGGCCGGGAAGGCCTTTGCATGACGGAGCATCAAGGCGTCGAGCTTGAGACAGCTGCGCCGCCGCCATTCATCCCTGGCGTTCACGCGGCTAACTTCAGGTGAAGCACCCACACCTTTGGGCCGTGCGTCGGGATGGACCTTGCATTCGCGCAATACCTTCTCGATCGGGTTTTTCTCGGCCAACCGGTCCTCCTGCAGTAACTTGGTGGCCGCGGTCAGGTAGTCCCTACTGTCGCCAATCGCGAGCGCCATTTCGGCCCAATCCTGAGGCCGCATGAGCAGGAAGGCAGGTGGAACCCCCAATGCCTCGGCCATACGGCTGATGGTCCCGAGGTCCGGGTTAGCGTCGGCATCACCGCGTGGCTTCCGGAGTGCACGAAGCGTACTGCGGGCGATGCCAGTCTTGCGTTGCACGCTCACCGTCGTCAACGGCCCAGGCGAGCCGCCATCGCGCTGCTTACCGGCAACGGCCAGGACAGCAGCGAGGTTCGCCAACCCTTCTCTTGAACGATAGCTTGTACAGTTAGAACCTAATGGGCCAGAAGAAACGTGCACAAGCTCTCGCCGAACAGCGTGCTCAAAATTCGCAAGGCGCTAGAGTGGTTTCGGTCGCCTTGCAGTTACCCTCGGGAGCGGTCGATGTCTATTCGGTATCCCCTTAGGCGCATGTGGCCGATATTGAACGTACTCGTCGGCGCGGTTCTCGCCGGCGGCGTTAGCATGTTGGCGAACGAGGCTCCGGACTTGTTCAAAAATACGCACGTGCTTAGTGGCACCATCGTGGCCGTATTGATGCTCGGGATGCTGAGTTGGGTCGCACGCAATCATTCGCTTTCATACCGCATCGAACAAGAATTCGTGTTGTTTAAGACTTCCGAAGAACTCAAGCCGGAAGACTTCAAGTTTTGCGTCATTGGAACAGGGAAGCGGGTCCTTAATCCACGCACACAACATCGCCCATATTTCCCAAACATCTACATTCAGCGCCAAGCGGTTAGTTACCAAGATCGATTTCGCGAACCACCGGAACAAATCTATAGCGAACTCGAACTAGCAGCAAAGCTCGAAGATGGTGTCAGCTTCCTGCTGATCGGTCAGCCGACAGATGGCAAAACGCGCACTCTATTTCAAATCGCCAAGCGGTTGCGCGAATTCATAATTATTCGACCGAATCCGCACGCTGATATTACTGAAGATTCTTTGCGAAGTCTTAAGAAAAAGAAGGTCTTGCTTGTATTAGACGATCTCAATGACTATGAGAATGCAAGGATTAATATATTAGATTTTTATCACACGATAAACTCTGTGACGTCTCTTTGCGCGATTGTCGCGTCATGTCGGGAAGGGCGCGAGCTGACCAACCTAAGGGTCACCACAACGAGCCCACTGCAAAAAGTTTATGAATTTTTGGCGCTTAAATTGGTACTTCGGCCGGTAAGCGACGCTGACAAAGAGCGTCTAAAGGTTGCGATAGGCGAATCTGGAAGGTATCCATTTCCAACACTCGGTGCAATCTGCATGCGCGGGGCGTTTGTTCTTATGCGAGAACGTTTCGCCGCTCTTCCTGCATCAACCCAAGATTGCTTCCGGGCACTGCAGCTTTTGTCTGAATTCGAAGTCACACCACTCACGCAATTGCGTCTTAGGGGCGTACTAGCTACGGTTTTTCAGCGACCAACGGGGGAACCAGCGATACTCAGGGATCAATTGAACGAGTTAGCAAACTCTGGTTTTATTCTTTCTTCGGGCCACGCGGACCCGATTCGAACTGAAGACGCCTTTATCGCTGGCCCGGAAGCAGCGTTTTATTATGGGGAACGGAATAGTCGCGAGGATGATCCCCTGAATCTCGGCTTGTGTCTACTTGATCTCAAGGACGCAGCAGGCCTTAATCGACTCGCGCTATGGTTCTACAATAGGGATAATCCAGGCGGTGCAATAGTGATCTTTAATGCCGTATTGCAAAGTTTCTTCGTTGAGACAAATTCGCTGTTTCGATTTGAAACCGCCTTCGCATTCCGTGGAGCCGCGACTTTGCTCGGAGAGCAACACGAGCACGACCAAGCCGTAAGTTGCTACGACGAGATGTTCGAGAACTTCGCCGAGGCGCCTGAAGCAGCGATTCGTGAGCAAGTTGCAATGGCGATCCGAAACAAGGCGTTCATGCTCAAGCAGCAGAGCAAATTTCGAGAAGCCGTTGCTTGCTACGATGAAGTCGATCGCCGGTATGCGGAGGCCCCTGAGGTGGAGATCCAAGTTCAGGTTATAACCGCGCTCGGCGACAAAGGTGTCTTACTGAATGGGCAGGGGCAACGCGAATTGGCGCTAGGTTGCTATGACGAAATTGAACGCAGACACGCTCAGACTTCTCAGCCGGAAATCCGTCCGCTGGTCGCGGCCGCGCTTTTGGAAAAAGCAACCGTTTTATTCGCTCAGGACAAGCACGATGAGGCTGTTGCTTGCTGGAGGGAGATTTGTCACCGGTTCGGTAAAGCGCCCGAACCCACGATTCGTGAGTGCGTAGCCAAGGCGCTTTGGGAGATGGCTTCGGCTCTTAGCAAGCAAGGCAGGTTTGAGGAGGCACTTGATGTATATGGCGAGTTAGATCGCCGGTTTGAGAACGCACAGCAGATTACGGTGCGTCGAATGGCTTCGATCGCGCTTCAAGGCAAGGCTGCTATATCGGTCGACCTGGGGAGACTCGATGAGGCGATAGCCTGCTTCGACGAGATTTATCGGAGACATGCTCTAGATCCTGACGAACTGCTGCTCCGCATCGCTGCACTGGCCCTTGGGAGCAAAGCGGACCTGTTGTTGGAGCAGGGCAAGTATCAGGCGGCGGTTACTTGCTGCGACGAGATATCTGACGCGTTCGGTCACTCGACTGAAGCGCAGACTTGCAACGTCGTCATCGCCGCGTTGGATATGAAGGCTGGCGCGGTTTCCAAACGGGGAATGATCTGGCGCTTCACAGCTTGGCTGCGATCGTACATCGTACGCGCTGGCGCCCGAAGAAGAGTTGCGCGAGGAAGCCCCAACCGTGCTTCGGTTATAGGCGGCTAAACTCGAAAAGCACGGCAATCGCGACGTCGATTAGATGTTGCTATGACATCGGCATTCGATGAACCTGTCACATCCAACGCTCGTCACCTTGGAAGGGCACAGCACCTTGAAGAATAGTCCAGTGCAGAGTCTGCAAGGGTCAATGACTACCGCGCCGCCCGCAGTGTCAGCGCAGCGTACGTGGCACGCTCCGCTAGCCGTCCGAACCATGCCCGACGCACCGAGACGGCTTCCTCTGCGAACATTCCGAACCCGAGCCGGTAAGGCGTGAGGGCGGTCGTTGCGTCTACCCTGGCGGCAAGTTCACGCGCTCTGCCTCTCTCGAGGACGAACGTCTGGCCGGTCTTGACTGTGCCGAACGGGACGTTCGTTCGGCCGAGGACGTATAGCTACCCAAATTTGGCGCGCTTACAAGACTCGGGATGATACGAGATGAGACATCGAAAAGGTAGACTCCGCGCCATACTTGGGCTTGTGGAGCACCCAGTGATGCGGGTTAGTATGGTCTGAGACGTACCTCGCGACAGTGCGACATCGTGTTGACGTAGCCGCGGCCACTCGATGCCTCGAAATTCGAGATATTATTTCCGGAATATGAGCTTCTTGCCATACCGGAACAATTTCACCACGTCGCCGGCGTCAAGGAGTTGAATGCTGGGAGGCGGGTGCAGGATCTGCCCGCTGGCCGTCACCGCAAACGGGGATGGGCGAACGACCCGAATCCGACGCCGCTCGGCTTCCGCTTGCTGTGCGCGACGCTCCAACCATTCGCGCATGCGCCTTTGCGTAACCGCAGCTTCTTGACGCATTCGCTCCATCGCGGCGGCGCGCGCCTCTCGTTGCTGTTGCTGTTGCCACTCCCACTGAGCTGCTCTCAACTGAGCTTGTTTTAACCGTGCCTCTTTCAACCGTGCCTCTTTCAACCGGGCTGCTTCTTTCAACTGCTCCTCTTTCAACCGCGCTTGTATTTCCGCTGAGAAAGGAAAGAACAGGTCCGCGTCAGCAAAATGCTGATTGAACAGTTGCGTATGCGTGTACGACGGAAAGACGATGTCGCCAGGCGTCGACGTAGGCACGCCCCATCCGTAGTCCCGCCGAGTGTATTGTTGTGCGATGCCGAGGTTGACCGACCGATCGGAATTCATCATCGTCTCGACTATCTTGTCCAATCGCTCCTGCAAAGACAAGAGCCGATGTGGGACCTCGAGATTGCGCACCAAGTAGTCCAAGCTGAGGTCGGTCGTACCCGATTGTGTGCTCCCGCCGACATCTCCATGCACGCCGCGGATCATATCCACCGTGAGCCGGGTTCGCGGGTTCTCGCGCTGCAAACTCAGGTGCCTAAACCCGGGTCGCCCTTCATCCCTGGCGATGAGCAGCACCGTGTGCTTGACGTATTCTGGAATCACCAAATGCTGTGGAACCAATATGGGGCCCGGAACGGGATCGAGAAGCCCAAGCGAAAGATCGATCGATTGAATATCGACGATATCGCGAAATATAGGGAGTCGCTGCGCGAGCAGCACCGACGCAACGGCCCCACGACTGAAGCCTACGATCTTGAACTTGCGAATTCCCTTCCTCAGGAATTCGTAGATCGCTTGCTCACCCTCTTTGACGATATTGTCGAGTCGCCCTCCAGCGCCCATGCCGAACCCGAGCTCGAACGCATGGTCTAGCGGAATGCCGACCTCGTCGATGGGGCGGATAATCCGCCCCTCCACGGCTTCGATGTATTGCTTGAGCGCACGCTCGGTGCTTCCGGGGCCACCGATTTCATAAACATGTTCGCCGATCGCTCGCAAATGCTTTGCAAGCTTGACAGTATTTTCCCGGTGGGAGGTGCCATCTTGGCCCGACCCGTGCACTATGATATACGCCGTGTCTCCTGGCACGATTGCTCCGATTTTTTGGGACGGACTCGGAAATCGCGCCGGCTTGCTAGTCTAGGCAGAGGCCTGGGCGACGCGGGTATGGCAGAGTCACAGATAGGAGTCGCATTCTTCCGATGAAACGACGCCATCATATCCCATGCCGCCCGCTCGATGCCACGGCGGTCCTGTGAGACGTTATCCCTTCGCTGGTTGCGCAAGGCCGCACAACGCCCTGTTGTCAAGGCCCGGGCGGTTTCGTCTGTCGCTTACGGTGTTGCCGTCCTGGACGTACATGGCCAGTTACGTGTTGCACCGAGCACCCGACGCTCGTCACGCAACTAACCCTGCGATACTCTATCGCGGCTAACGAACGGGGCGCTTACGTCCACCAGGTCATAGAAAACAGGGGATTGGTTGATGAAGTTGATGTTTGCAGCCGCACTCACAGCACTTGCGCTCGGTGCCTGCTCGAAACCCACAGCACCCGCGTCGGCGCTGGCGGCGCCAGTCATTGCCATCGCCGCGGTCGCGCCGCCACCCACGATGGCTGACTGGACAAGCGCGCTCAGCACCGTGTACAAGGAGAGCGACCGGAAGGACGAGCACGACGGCGTCACCAACTTCTTCTGTGTCTTCGGACTTCCCGGCTCGGAGAAAGGGGCGACCCATCTCGTGGCGTTCGGAAAGCGAGATGCTTTTCGGAAACTGCGGTTTTATACGCCCGGCATCCAACTGGAGGCCACAACCTCACTGGAGACCTATCTTTCTCTGAAAGACGGGGGTACGCCGATTTTGTTTTTGAAACCGTACTACTTCGGTCCCGATGGCTGGCTATTCATGCAACACGTCGCCGTTATGGCCGACGGCGACGTGATATTCGAGCGGGATTTTAAGGATGCACGGGTAGACCATGACCAGCTACCTGGCGGAGTCACCGAACGCTACAACTTTATCGCTACCCCGGCGGATATCGAGGGCCTGCGCAAAATTCATCCGGACACCAAGCTCGTAATTCGGCTTAGCGGTAAGAAGGGTTACGTCACCGTCGATAAAATGATGACCAGCCAATTCCGGGCGAATATCCAAGACAGCCTCAAGATTTACGATGCGATGACCGCCTCGCTGTCCTCGCACATCCCGCCCAGCTGACCAACCCGCGCCGCGACGCCGACCGTAGCCGACACCGTGAGGCCGTGGTATGGGGAGGGGACGTCCAGCCCTTTTACTGGCTCGCGTCTCCGCCGATGCTACGTCTCTTGCCACTACGAAATAGGTCATCTCGAAGTTTTGTTGGGGAGGTACTCGCGCCAATCTTGCGCGCCGCCGGAAATCCCCAGACTAGCGGTCATGGGTTGTCCCGTCGTTGGGTGGTGCCCCAATAGTCGCCGCGCTAGGCGATGGCGCGAAACTCACGGTGCCCGAAGGGTGTAGCTGCCCGGGGCGAGCCGGCGCACCGAGAAAACGCTCGAGCGCTGCGTCGATCGTGATCTGGTCGTCCGCGCCGAGCGTGGCATTGTTCTCGCGAAACCACCGGATCATTGCATGCGCCACAAACGTGGCCTGTGACTCCCCGTCGACGGCTGGCGGCGGCGCGCAATAGAGCAGCTTGCGGGCGTTGATACTGCCTTGCGATTCGGTCGGGCCGACCTTCTCGACGCTGTCCTCAAGGTAAGCGATCACCTCTCGCAGCCACTCACCCGGCACTCCGAACGGCTTTGTCAAGTTGGCGGGCGTAGACTACCTACGAAGCTAAAGAGTAGTAATCCTATTCAGATACCTTTCTCGACTGCGCCAGTAACAGTCCAATCATGCCATGTGACCAAGCGTTCTTTGAGCACGGCACGATGACATGCCGCGCTCATCTGATGTCTGGGCAACGCGAAGTGCTGCCGGATTGGTCCAAAGCATGAAAGAAACGCCTGCGTGCGACGCGCATTGCGAAAGCCGCACATCTGGCGTTCGCGCCTGCGGGTCGGCTGGTGGCTGTTCTCGGCACGATTGTTCACGCGTGCAGCCGCTTTGACGAAAACGTGCTTCACATGAGCGAGCTCGGGAATGTCAGCCTTCGCCGCCGGATAGCTGCGCAGCTGGTCGGTAACGATCTTGCGCGGCACCGGATTTGAACGCAGCACCCTCAGGAAGAAGCGCTTTACCGCGGCCTTGTCACGCCGCATTTGCGCCAGCACGTCGAGTTCAGCAGCACGCTCGTCGACCGCTCGCTACAACAGATACGGCTCGCCGTGCAGCGTCACGAATATCTCGTCCGAATGCCATGTGCTGCCTGGCTTGGCCGCGCCGCTATGGCGCACTGAGCGAATCCAGCGCCGAACTTATTGCACCAGCAACGGATCGATTCGTATGTGAACACGACACCACGCTCGAGTAACAACTCCTCGACGTCCCACGGTCTCAGGCTGAACCGGAAGGCAGTATGACTTTGCGTGAGGCAGGGGCTGGCCCACCGTGGGGAAACTGAACGCGGGTTAGCATTGCTGTCAGAGCCGCACGGGCGTGGACTGGTCCGCGCCCCGGCGATTTCCTCCACGGAGGCCAGCATGCGAAACGATAGCACGGTGTACGTTGGACTGGATCTTCACAAGGACTCCA
>NZ_FCOK02000086.1 GCF_001544555.2 Caballeronia udeis
GATAACCCCGCAGGACCGCCGCCCACGATCACGACGTCGTACTCCATGGATTCACGGGGACCGTACTGCTCGATGAGTGCTGCGTTATCCATTGTGTTTTATCGAAGGGCTATGTGATCTATCGCGACTGACACAAGCCGCGCACCCGGAGTTGGCATCGACGACCCGTTTCACGCAGACGGGAATTTTCGAGGTTACCGTCGAAACGATCAGGACACCGCACCTGAACCGTATTTGCCGACCAGCAACGCACCGCTCGCAAAACGATCGAGCGAGTACGGCGCGAGCGAGACGTCAGTAGTCTGTCCCAGCGCATGCTGCGCAAGAATTTTTCCGATCCCCGGTGACAGCTTGAAGCCATGCCCGGAAAAACCGAAGCCGACGGTCAGTCCTTCTATATCTCCAACTGGTCCGAGTACGGGATTCCAGTCCGGCGTGACGTCATACACGCCCGTCCACGATGAAGCGAGCCCCGCCATTTCGTAGGCGGAAAAGCGTTCGGCAACCTGCGCACCGACTTCACCAACATAGTCGAGCGAGATATCACCTTGCTCGGTTTCAGGAGCACTCAGCGTTTCTCCGACCACGCCTTCGGACACCAGCATCTGACTGCCGCCGTAGCTGCGGAAATAAAGCATGCCCGGCGAGCCGAGATCCTTGAAGGCGGGCATGCCGAATGTGTAGGGAGCACCGTCGCATTCCAGCGCGAGCACCGTATGCCGTTCCGGTTTGACGGGCAGCGGCACGCCAATCCACTCCGCGAGTTCCGGGGTCCAGATGTTCTGTGTGCTGATCAGCGTCCCGCAACTGAACGTGCCGGCCGACGTTTCGATGCCGGTCACCCGGCGGCCATTGCGTACGAGCCCGGTCACGGTTGTGTTCTCCATGATCTTCACGCCGCGCCGGCGAGCCGAGCGCGCGAAGCCGGTCGCGACCAGATAGGCATCGGCGAAACCCGCCTCGGGTTCGTAGCCGATCAAGGCGGCGTCGTCGAAGTGGGCAATCGGCAGCCGCTCGCGGGCTTCAGCCCTGGAGAGCAGTTGCACTTCGATACCCATGTTTTGCTGCGCGTCGAGCGAGGCTTGCAGCGGCGCGAGTTTGTCGCCTTCGGGCGCGCAGATCATATAACCGCACTTGACGAGACCGCACGAGGCTTCATCGTCGTCCACACAAGCGGCGAAGTTGTTGAACGCATGCCACGATGAACGCGCGAGCTCCACGTTCTGCCGCACGGAATAGTGCGTGCGCAAAAGTCCCGACGACTGCGAGGTCGTGCCGGCGCCGATCGTGCCGCGATCCACAACGAGCACGCTTTTCGCCCCGAGCGCCGCGAGATGATGGGCAACCGACGCGCCGATAACCCCGGCGCCGATCACGATGAAGTCGTAATGGCTCATGGCACTTCCTGAAAAAAGATCGATGAGCGGATTCTAAGGAGGCGACATGCTAAGCCGCTTTGCATTAGGCAAACTTATGCAGAGTGCACGGATCGCTGCAGACTTTTTTTGGCGGTGGTTCAA
This sequence comes from Caballeronia udeis, assembly GCF_001544555.2. Taxonomy (GTDB): domain Bacteria; phylum Pseudomonadota; class Gammaproteobacteria; order Burkholderiales; family Burkholderiaceae; genus Caballeronia; species Caballeronia udeis. The sequence continues at coordinate 1,521 of NZ_FCOK02000086.1, forward strand.
ACGGCTGCGATGCAATCGATCTCTATGTCGAAATTTCCCGCCCATGCGGGCACGCAGACGAAGATCCGGGCAGGCGGGTCTTCGGGAAAATAGCGTACGTAGACCGCATTGATGGCCGCAAACTTCTCGACCGTCGTGCAATACACATTGCACTTCAAGACGTTCTCCAGTGACGACCCCGCCGTTTCGAGGCAAAGCTTCAGCTGCTCGAGAGCAAGCTCGGTCTGACGTTCAATCGATGCGTTGACGACCTCGCCCGTGTCGGGATCGAACGGGGGAAGGCCAGAAACATACAGGGTATCGCCATGTCGGGTCATGACGGAGGCGGGTGCGTTCCATCTTTCCAGATACGAGGAAAGGGGTTCGACGCGGATGATTTGTCTTTTCATTGGAACGCTCCTGCGGTGAGAGTCTCGGATGAATGCAGAGTACCCCTGACCTGGCGACCAACGTTTCAGCTTGTGATGAAATAAGCATGTTGCCGAGAGCGCGGACCCATCTCCCGACTCCCGCACGCTTTGCATAAGCGCTTGTGATGAACTTTATAAGCGGGCCACCCGGCAGTGTGCGTCGACGCACCAGGCAAGACAAACAGCGCACCGCCATAAGGCGGTCGCGTTTTCCATATGGCCGTGCGTGCCTTCTCCCATGCTCGCCAGATGGTTTCCTGCTATGAACTTTTAGTTCTCAAAGGGAAACGTGGCACGATCGTTGCATTGCTATATCGAAGAATGTCCGGAGTCTTTATTCGGCTGCAGCCGGCGGGTACAGGATGATCGACAGGAACTGGATGGGCATCTTGATGAGCTTCTCCGGACCGTGCGGAACATCGCCCTGGAACGTGAGGGTGTCGCCCGGATGCAGGACATAGGTTTGCTGGCCGTGCCGGTATTCAATCACGCCTTTCAGCATGTGAATGAATTCGGTGCCGGGATGCTCGAAGACCGGGAATCTCTCCGCTTCGTCATCCATCGTGATGAGGAACGGTTCGAAGAGTTTTTTGGGGCCCTGGTCATAGGCGAGCAGGTGGTAGGTATGACCGCGTTTGGTGCCCTTGCGGACCACCTCCATGCCTGCCCCCTTCTTGACGAACTGAGCGCCCCCGTCGGGAACGTCGTAGTTGCGAAATAGAGCTGACATTGACACGCCGAGGGCCTGGGCGATCCGGTTAAGCACGTCGAGTCCGGTCGAAGTCTGGGCATTTTCGATCTTCGACAGCATGCCGCGGCTGATGCCGGCCTGTTCGCAAACCTGCGCAATGGTCAGTCCATGGCGCTGGCGAAGTTCGCGGATGGTCGCACCAAGGTAATGCTCAAGCGGGTTCTTGCGGTCATCCTCGGTTTGCATTGCACGCCTCATGAGAAAACGGCAGGTTAGCAGATCAGTTGGGGTACGAACGCCGAGCTACGTTTGATGAGTTTCATGACATGAATTATTGTTGCATATCAATAAATTCATGAACATACTGCGAACTTGCTTGTGGATCGCCGCGATGGGTGACTTTCGAGTGGGTCGTAATCGGGCCATGCAAAAGGAGCATGGCTTTTTCAACCAACGATAGACGATGCAGGGAGTCACGATGAACCTGAACGATGGCAGCAACGCGCCGCTTACGGAGCTTGGCACGGAGTTCGGCACAGAGCTTGGTACGGTCCCGCGTTTTGAATCCGCGCGGGACGCGCAAAGCTGGCTCGTGCAGCAAGGCGTGAAATACGTGCTGGCGCAGTTCGTCGATATCCACGGCGTGGCCAAGGCCAAGTCGGTGCCGGTCGCGCACCTCGACAGCATTCTGACCGCGGGCGCCGGGTTCGCGGGTTTCGCGATCTGGGGCGTGGGCATCGAGCCGAACGGCCCGGACTTCATGGCGGTCGGCGATCTCTCCACCCTCACCACCGTGCCGTGGCAAAGCGGTACCGCGCGCATTGTCTGTGAAGGACATGTCAAGGGCGAACCCTGGGCCTACGACGCGCGCGTGACGCTAAAAAAGCAGATCACCCGCCTGACCGATCGCAAATGGACCTTGTTTACAGGGCTTGAACCGGAGTTCTCGCTGCTTAGGCGGTCGGTGACGGGCGTTATCGAGCCGTGCGACGCCAGCGATACGCTCGCCAAACCCTGCTACGACTACAAGGGTTTGTCGCGTACCCGCGCGTTCCTGGAAAAGCTCACCGAGTCCATGCGCGCGGCAGGTATCGACGTCTATCAGATCGATCATGAAGACGCGAACGGCCAGTTCGAAATCAACTATACGTACACGGATTGCCTGACTTCCTGCGATCACTTCGTGTTCTTCAAGATGGCGGCCTCCGAGATCGCGAACGAGATGGGCCTGATCTGCTCGTTCATGCCCAAGCCGTTCGCGAACCGCCCGGGCAATGGCATGCACATGCACATGTCGATTGGCGATGGCGCGAGCAATCTTTTCTCAGACAAAAGCGATCCGTCGGGCATGGGCCTGTCGAAGCTGGCCTATCAATTTACGGCCGGTCTGCTCGCTCACGCACCGGCGCTCACCGCGCTGTGCAACCCGACCGTGAACTCATACAAGCGGCTGGTGGTGGGCCGTTCGCTGACCGGCGCCACCTGGGCGCCCGCGTATATCAGCTACGGCGACAACAACCGCTCGACCATGGTGCGCGTGCCGGGCGAGCGCATTGAACTGCGTCTGCCCGACGGCGCGTGCAATCCGTATCTGGCGACGGCCGCCGTGATTGCGGCGGGTCTGGATGGCGTGGACCGCGAGTTGTCGCCCGGCGCTCCGGCTAATGAAAACCTCTACGAGTGGTCGCCGGCGAAGCTGCGGGAACATGGCATCGGCGTGTTGCCGCAGAACCTTGAGCATGCGCTGGACGCGCTCGAGAGCGACCGCCTGATCTGCGATGCGCTCGGTCCTGTCGCCGATGAGTTCCTCAAGCTCAAGCGCATGGAGTGGCTCGAATACATGCGGCATGTGTCGGATTGGGAAATGAAAAGCTATCTGGAATTTTTCTGAGGAGAAACACGATGTGCGGAATCGTAGGCTTGCTGGTGAAAACGCCGGCACTGCGCGAGCAGCTTGGCGCACTGATGGTGCCGATGCTGATCGGCATGACCGAGCGCGGCCCGGACTCGGCCGGCCTCGCGGTGTTTGGCGCGCCGCTGGACGCCGCCAGGCGAAAACTCAGCCTGTATTCGGGATTCACTCCTGAAGGCGACCGCTTCGACTGGAGCGGACTGACCGCCGCATTGAACGGCGCCATGAATGTGGACGCGCAGGTGGACGTGCAAGGCAATCACGCGATCCTGACCTTGCAGGGTGACCCGGAAGCCGTGAAGACCTGGCTGCGCGCTGCGTTCCCGAAGGTGTACCTGCTTTCCACGGGACGTTCGATCGATCTGTACAAGGACATCGGCACGCCGGCGCAAGTTGCCGCGCGCTATGACTTCGCGAACCTGAAAGGCTCGCATCTCGTGGGCCATACACGCATGGCCACCGAGTCGGCGGTCACGCCTGACCGGGCGCATCCGTTCACGGCCGGCGAGGATTTTTGCCTGGTGCATAACGGCTCGCTGTCGAACCCCTACGGCGTGCGCCGCATGCTCGAACCGCAAGGCATTCACTTCGATACCGACAACGACACCGAAGCCGCCTGCCGCTTTCTCGAGTGGCGGCTGCGCGAAGGCGATGAATTGCCGGTAGCGCTGCAAAAGGGCTTCGAGGAACTCGACGGTTTCTACACCTTCCTGATGGGCACATCGACGGAACTGGCGTTGATCCGCGATCCCTTCGCGTGCAAACCCGCGGTCGTGGCCGAGACCGATGACTATGTCGCAATCGCATCGGAATTCCGGTCGCTGGCGCACTTGCCCGATATCAAGCACGCCAAAGTGTTTGAGCCCGCACCCGAGGAGATGTACGTATGGAAAGCGTGATCTTTGACCTGGAGAAAGCGTCGGTCCGCGAGGTCAACCAGTTTCTTCATGGCGCGCCCGAGACGCTCGAAGGCCGCCACGTGACGGTCGTTTCGCCGAACGGTGCCCACAATCTGGCGGTCGGCGTGGATGCACCGGTGCAGGTGCTGATCGACGGGCATGCCGGCTATTACGCGGGCGGCATGAACAAACACGCGACGATCATCGTGGAAGGCAGTGCGGGCACGGGCGTCGCGGAAAACATGATGAGCGGCAAGGTTCACGTGAAAGGCTTCGCGTCGAATGGCGCGGGGGCATCGGCGCATGGCGGCCTGCTTGTGATCGACGGCGATGCCGGCCTGCGCTGCGGAATCTCGCTTAAAGGCGGCGACATTGTGGTCGGCGGATCGGTCGGCAGCTTCTCCGCGTTCATGGCGCAGGCGGGCCGCATGGTGATCTGCGGCGACGCAGGCGACGCGCTGGGCGACTCTCTCTACGAAGCCGTGCTGTATGTACGCGGGTCGGTGAAGTCGCTAGGCGCCGACGCCCAATACGAAGAGATGACCGACACCGATGTCTCGGTGGTTCGCGACCTGCTGAAAGCGGCGGGACTGAATCACGATCCGATGTCGTTCAAACGCATTGCTTCGGCGCGCACCCTCTACCACTGGAACGCCGGCGCGAACCAGGATTATTGACATCCCGTTCTTCTGAGAAGGTCCCCATGGAACCCAAACCGGTTCATTTCGCACGGCTGCAGCAAGAAGAGTCAGCAGGTTATGACCGCAGCACGATCGACTATATCCACGGCGCGGCACAGCGCGGACTGTACGAAATCCGCGGCCTCGGTGCGAAGCGCAAGGTGCCCCATTTCGACGACCTGCTGTTTCTCGGCGCGTCGCTCTCGCGTTATCCGCTTGAGGGCTATCGCGAGAAATGCGCGACAAGGACGGTGCTCGGTACACGCTTTGCAAAGAAACCCATCGTGCTGGATATCCCGATCACGATTGCAGGGATGAGTTTTGGCGCGCTTTCGGCCAACGTGAAAGAAGCGTTGGGGCAGGCCGCTACCGCGATGGGGACATCCACCACAACCGGCGACGGCGGCATGACGCAGGAAGAGCGCCGCTCGTCCAAGACGCTGGTGTATCAATGCCTGCCGTCACGCTATGGCTGGAATCCCGACGACGTGCGCCGCGCCGACGCAATTGAAGTGGTGATCGGGCAGGGCGCGAAGCCGGGCGGCGGCGGCATGTTGCTTGGGCAGAAGGTCAACCCGCGTGTGGCCGCCATGCGTACGCTTCCCGCCGGCATCGACCAGCGTTCGGCGAGCCGTCATCCGGACTGGACGGGTCCCGATGATCTCGCGATCAAGATCCAGGAGCTGCGCGAGATCACGGATTGGGAAAAGCCGATCTATGTGAAGGTCGGCGCAACGCGCACCTTTAACGACGTGAAGCTTGCCGTCCATGCAGGCGCTGACGTGGTCGTGATCGACGGGATGCAAGGCGGCACCGCCGCGACCCAGACGTGTTTTATCGAGAACGTCGGCATTCCAACGCTGGCGGCTGTCCGTCAGGCGGTGGATGCGCTCGAGGACCTGAACATGAAAGGGCAGGTGCAGTTGATCGTGTCGGGTGGGATTCGCACGGGTGCGGACATTGCAAAGGCGCTGGCGATGGGCGCGGATGCCGTGGCGATCGGACAAGGCATGTTGATGGCGCTCGGCTGCAACAGCGATACCTATTTCCAGAACGGTGGCCTGCATTCGGCTGCGGCTGACTATGCAGCGCTGGGCACATCGGCGGGTTTTTGCCATCACTGCCATACCGGCAAATGCCCGGTCGGCGTCACCACGCAAGACACGTTGCTGGAACAGCGCGTGCAGCCGGAAGAAGGCTCACGCCGGGTACGCAATTACCTGAAGACGCTGAACATGGAACTGACGACCATCGCGCGGGCTTGCGGCAAGCAGAATGTCCATCACCTGGAGCCTGAGGATCTGGTTGCGTTGACGGTCGAAGCGGCTGCGATGGCACGGGTGCCGCTCGCCGGTACTTCATGGATCCCGGGTTTGACCTGAGTAACAACGCCTGAGTAACAACGCCTGAGTAACAACGCCTGAGTAACAACGCCTGAGTAACAACGCCTGAGTAACAACGCCTGAGTAACAACGCCTGAGTAACAACGCCTGAGTAACAACGCCTGAGTAACAACACCTGAGTAGCAACACCTGAGTAGTAACATCAGTCCAGGCACGTTGGATCCTGAATCGCTGTGATCAGCAGTTCGAGAAGCGCGGCCACGGCCTTGGGCAGCGTACGCCCGGCCATGGTCTGAACCTGGAGTGTCCGCTGGTGCAGTTCAGTGTTGCTGATGGGCACGATCGCCAGGTTGTCCGGCTTGAGGCGGCTGCGCACGGTCAGGTAACCGACCAGCGTAACCGCCTTCGTTTGTTGCACGAAGCTCTGCAGTGCGCTGCCGTAGTTGCTTACGAACACGGGCTCGAAGCTCAGGCCTTCAAGGCTGCAGGCGATATCGAATAATTGTCTGACGGTCACGCCTTCGTCGAATATCGCCAGCGGCCAGGATTTCAAATCGGCTAACGAGACGGAGGACTGCTGCGCCAACGGATGGTCCTGGCCGACCAGTGCGAAGATGGGCGCCCGATGCGCGTAATGCACGCTGACGTCCTTTTCCGGCGCAACGCTGAAGCACACGGCAATGTCCGCGGTGCCGTCACGCACCCGCTGCGTGGCTTCGGTCGGCGTGTCCACATCGAGTTGAAAATGCGCCGCCGGCCAGGTCTTCAGGAAGTGGGCGAAAACTTGCGGCAGGAAATCCCGGGCAACGCCTTCGGAACTCGACACGCGAATCGTCGCGCGACGGTCCGTCGTCAAGCCGCGAATCTCTTCGGTGACCCGATCCTGCTCCATCAGGCTGCGATGCGCATGCGCGGCCAGGAGGCGTCCCGCCTCGCTCAGCACCATGCCTCGCGGCCGCCGCTCGAACAGCGGTACACCCATCTCGTCCTCCAGCTTTGCAATCTGCCGGCTCAGCGCCGACACGGCCACGAACAGACGCTCGGACGCCTTGCTTAGCGATCCGCTTCGGGCGACTTCCAGAAAATAACGCAGCGCGGTGGTTTGCATGACATGGCCTCATTGGAGCTTTGCCGTTTCGGCAACGCACTCTGCCAAATATTGTCATTGTCCATAAATATCGGCGGTATCAAGATCGCGTCATCGATTTCCCGGACCAGAAGACCCTACGCCTTTGGCGTGCTTCATCGGAGACCAGAAGTGACACGCGAGTCCGCTATTCAAGCTGCAGCCGGTCTGTACGATTCCGGCGTTTTTCTCGAAGACCTGCGTCGCCGCGTGGCAATGCGCACCGAAAGCCAGGAGCCGGAAAGCGGCCCCTTGCTGAGCGCGTATCTCAGCGAGGAGATCACGCCTCTCCTGGCCGAACTCGGTTTCACCTTCCGGCTCGTCGACAATCCCGCCAAGGGCGCAGGGCCGTTCCTGGTCGCTCATCGTCATGAAAGCGATGATGTGCCGACGGTCCTGACCTACGGGCATGGCGACGTCGTGCGGGGCTACGACGCGCAGTGGCGCGACGGCATGTCGCCGTGGCAGGTCACCGTTGCCGGCGATCACTGGTACGGACGCGGCACCGCCGACAACAAGGGCCAGCACAGCATCAACCTGGCCGCGCTCAAGGCCGTGCTCGGCGCGCGGGGCGGACGGCTCGGCTTCAACCTGAAGCTGCTGGTGGAAACCGGCGAAGAGGTCGGCTCGCCGGGCCTGCATGCGGTGTGCGAGATGCTTCGCGACGAATTGAGCGCCGACGTATTGATTGCCTCCGATGGCCCGCGCCTGGGCGCCGCGCACCCGACAGTCTTTCTCGGTTCCCGAGGCGTGGTGAATTTCAAGCTCGATGTGAACCTGCGTGAAGGCGGCCATCATTCGGGCAACTGGGGCGGCTTGCTGCGCAATCCGGCCGTGGTGCTGGCGAGCGCGATTGCGTCGATGGTCGATGCCAACGGGCGCATCCTGGTTGAAGGCCTCAGGCCGCCCGAAGTGCCGCAAGCGGTGCGGCGCGCGCTGGAGGGCATTACCGTCGGCGGCAATCCGGGCGAACCGGAAGTCGACACCGGTTATGGCGAACCCGGCCTCACGCCGGCTGAACGTGTATTCGGCTGGAACAACATGGAGGTGCTGGCGTTCCGGACCGGCAATCCCGAGAAGCCGGTCAATGCAATCCCGCCGCACGCATTCGCGTACATGCAGATCCGCTTCGTGGTCGGAACGGACTGGAAAAACCTCGAGCAGATCGTGCGTCGCCATCTGGATGAACGAGGCTTCGAGAGGGTCAGCGTCGAGGTCGACCGGGGTACGCCCGCCACGCGCGTGGACCCCGACAACGCCTGGGTGCAATGGGCCGTGCGCTCGCTTAAGCAGACCACCGGCCGGGCGCCCGTGCTCCTGCCGAACCTGGGAGGCACGCTGCCCAATGATGTCTTCTCGGACATCCTCGGCATGCCCACGCTATGGGTGCCGCATTCGTATCCAGGCTGCTCGCAGCACGCACCCAACGAGCATTTGCTTGGAAGTGTCGTGCGTGAGGGGCTGTGCATCATGGCCGGGCTGTTCTGGGACCTGGGCGAATCTGACCACCCCGGCTTCGTGCGGAGGAGCGCCCGATGAGCACCGACTCCGCCGCCGCCGTTTTGCCCACAACACGACGACATGCCAGCATTTACAAGCTGATTGTCGCGACATCCATTGGCAATGCGCTCGAGTTCTACGATCTCGTGGTCTATGGCTATTTTGCATCGACGTTATCGAAACTGTTCTTTCCGACCACCGATAAAACCGTGTCGCTGCTGCTGACGCTCGGCACCTTTGCGCTCTCATATCTTGCGCGCCCGGTCGGCGCGTTCGTGCTGGGATCGTACAGCGACCGCAAAGGCCGCAAGGCGTCACTAACGCTTTCCATCGCCATGATGACGCTCGGGACCGGCATGGTCGCGCTGATGCCCGGCTACGCGACCATTGGTCTCCTTGCGCCCATCGGCATCTTCGCGTCGAGGCTGTTGCAGGGATTTTCGGCGGGCGGCGAGTTCGGCAGTTCCACGGCTTTCCTCACCGAGCACGCGCCCGCGCGCAGCGGTTTCATGGCGAGCTGGCAGTTCGCGAGCCAGGGCGCGAGCGTACTGGTTGCATCGGCGTTCGGCGCGGTGCTGACGAGTACGCTTACACCGGCGCAACTCGAAGGCTGGGGCTGGCGTATTCCATTTTTGTTCGGCATCCTGATCGGTCCGGTGGGTTGGTATATCCGCCGTCATGTCGATGAAACCCCGGAGTTCGAACGCACGGAACGTTCCGCTTCGCCCATTCGCGAAGTGATGACCACGCAGAAGGAACGGATGCTGGTGTGTATCGGTTCACTCGTGCTGACGACCACGGCGAACTACATGCTGCTCTACATGCCGACGTACGCAAGCAGGCAGCTTGGGCTTGCGCCTTCGTATGGATTTATCGCGACGCTGGCGGCGGGTTTTATCGTGATGGTGCTGACGCCGATGGTCGGCCACTGGTCGGATAAAGTGGGCCGCACCCGTATCATGCTCGGCGCGGGCTCGGTATTCTTCGTGACCATTTATCCGGCGTTCATGTTCATGAATGCGCATCCGTCGCTGCTGACGTTGCTTGCCGCGGTCATCTGGGTCGCGGTACTGAAAGCCGTCTATTTCGCCCCCATTCCCGCGTTGATGTCGGACCTGTTTCCGGTTCGCACACGCACCACCGGCATGGCGGTCGGCTACAACGTGGGCACGACGGTCTTCGGCGGTTTCACGCCGCTTGCGGTGGCTTCGCTGATTGCGGTCACCGGCAATAACCTGGCGCCCGGCCTCTATCTGATGCTCGCGGCCATCATCAGTCTCTTCACGCTGCTGTGGGCGCGAACGCGCCTGAAAGTGCATTGAACCGTTGGATGAAATTTTCTGGACATGACCGATATGAAGGATTTGCAGCAAGCCATACAGTTCGCGATAGATCATGAATCGCTGTGGGACCGCAATGTCGACGGCGCCTGGGGCGTGCATGTGAACGACCCGCCGCCGTGGAACCGGCTGCTGGGCCCGGTGCACGATCGCGGTCCCGTTTCCGGTGCGATTTCCGTCGATGGCAAGGTGCTCACGACCTGGGGAGAACCGGATCGGGCCGACCTGACGTTCAGCATCGCCAAGACCTACCTTGCCTTGCTGGCGGGCGTGGCGTTCGACCGCGGCTTGCTGCCGGACGTGAGCGAGCCGGTGCATATACGCGTACCGGGTATTGGCTTCGATGATGAGCACAACGCCCGCATCACCTGGGCGCATCTGCTTCAGCAGACGAGCGAATGGCGAGGCGAGTGCTTTGGATTGTCAGACCAGGCGGACCATTTTCGTGCAGTGACCTTCGGCCGTGCGCCCGATGGCAAGAAGGGTGACCTGCGGCAAGTGCAGGCGCCCGGCACGTATTGGGAATACAACGACGTCCGCATCAACCTGTTCTCGCTGGCGCTGCTGCATTTGTTCGGCCGGCCGCTGCCGGAGGTGTTTCGCGAGGCAATCATGCAGCCGCTTGGCGCCAGTGAAGACTGGCAATGGGTGGGATATGACAATGCCTGGATCGAACTCAACGGGCAGCGCATGCAATCGGTGCCGGGCGGGACGCACTGGGGTGGCGGACTGTCGATCAGCGCGAACGATCAACTCAAGGTCGCGCGTCTTTTTATCGATGACGGGCTGGTGAACGGGCGCCGGATCATCTCGCGTGAATGGCTCGCGCGCATGCGAACGCCTTGCGCGCTTGCGCCGTACTACGGTTATCTCGTGTGGCTCAATCATGAGCGCCGCGTGTTTCCGAGCGTGCCGGCGTCGAGCTATTTTGCAATTGGCGCGGGCAGTTCGTTCACCTGGATCGAACCTGAACGAAAGATGGCGGTGGTGGTCCGCTGGCTGAATTCCGCTCACGCCGACGAGTTTTTCGGACTGGTGTTGAAAGGCGTGGATGAGGTCGTGGGGCGTTGAACAACTAGCGATCATGGCGAAGGGCAACGAGCGATCCGGGAAGATCGCCGTTGCTCCTTGCTTCAACTCAGCTCGCAACCCAGCTTATTTCAAGGCTTCGCGTCCTCTGCTGCTGGATCCTTGGGTGGAGCAAAGCGGCTCTGTATGGCGACAAGCTGGTCATCGGTAGTCGCCACCAGCCACAGACGTGCGTGCTGCACGATCAGGCGGTTGTGATCCTTCAACGGACCCATGGCGCTGGCAGCTTTCCATACCACCGGGCCAATCTTGCTTTTTCTGCCCGATGGCGCGCCTACCAGCAGGCAGTAAGGTCCCAGCGGAAGAGAGACGTAGGGAAGTCCCGGGTTGGTACGTGTGCGCCAGTCGATGAAAGGCGTCTCGCTGATCAGCAGCGGCGTGGGCAATCCGTACAGCACACTGAAATCGTATAGCGCCAGTTGTTCGCGCATGCCGACATAAATGCGCCGGATGTCGTCGACAACCGCCGCGCGGATTTCGTCGTCGAACATGGCCTCTTCTGCATAGCGCGCCGTTGCCTCGCGAGCCTCCAGTTGATATGCGCTGTAGAGGCCGAGTTCCACACAGTCCTGCACTGCGCGCTGGACCTCCGCGACGGAACCGGCGTCCTCCGGCGTGCCTGACTGCGCAGCCCGCAGAAACCGCGCAAGTCCCGCGTCAAGGATCGCCGGGCTCTCCGCAGACACACCGGTTTCAGCGTTCTTATCGAGGGGCACGTAGATATATTGCTCGGCTGCGAAATGCGATTTCTTGCCTTCGTCAAACTTGATTTCGCCATCAGTGCAGTCCAGATAGCGAGTCCCAATTCGACCATGTTCCCAAACCCAGTTCTTAAGGAACGGGCGGAGTGGATGCAGTTTGTCTTGTTCGGCCATTGAAACCTCCAGGGAGGCCAGTATAGTTCCAAGTCGCCGATTGTCCATCGAGAAGCCGGGTGGCCGGAGCGCTTGCCTGCCAATCAACAAAAGTGCAGGGCGGACTTATGCCGAAAGTCCGCCTGCATGTTCGGTGCACGGTTCGTCGCGCTGAGGGACAACGCAGGAATGACCCGCCGCACCCTCCCCAACGTTCGGCCATACCAGCACCTCGAATTGATCAGGCGCAACCGGTTCGGAATACAAGAAACCTTGGGCAAAATCACACCCCACGGAGATGAGGAAATCACGTTGCTCGATTGTCTCCACCCCTTCCGCAATGACCTGTAATCCCAGTTTGTGTGCGAGCACGACCATTGCTTCGCAAAGCGCCTGATTGTCCGCGTCGAAGGAGAGGTTCTGGACGAATGAACGGTCGATCTTGAGGTAGTCAATGTCGAAGCGCTTGAGATAGGCGAGGGACGAATAACCCGTCCCGAAGTCGTCGATCGAGATCCGGATCCCCGCATCGCGGAAGGTCAGGAGTTTCTCGTTCAATCCGGCGTCCAGTAACAAGCCCTCGGTTATTTCAACCGCAACACTCTCCCCGGGCATGCCTTCCCGAATGAGATAGTCGGACCATTGGGTGCAAACCATGCTGTCCTGACGAATCTGCACGGGAGACATGTTGACGCTGATCTGGAAAGACGGATGGAACCGGTTGCGCCATTGACGGACCTGATGCACGGCCTGCTTGAACACCCAGTCGCTGATTGGAACAATCAGCCCGGTGTCTTCAGCCAATGGAATGAACTCCACCGGGCTGATCGTGCCGCGTTCGGGGTGCTGCCAGCGGATCAGTGCCTCGGCTTTGTAAATGTCGCCGGTCGCCAGATGAGCGATGGGCTGGTAATGGACCTCGAACTGGTCGCCATGCAGGGCGGCACGCAGATCGTTCATGAGACGCCGGCGATTTTCCGCCGCCACTTGCAAGTCAGGCGTGAAGTAGCTGAAACGGTTGCGCCCGGCGTTTTTGGCGGCGTACATGGCCTGGTCGGCGTTCTTGAAAAGAACATCAAGTTCGCTTGCGTCGTTGGGGTAAAGCGTGACGCCGGCGCTGGCGGAAATGAACGCCTCATCCGGGCCGAGCTTGAAGGGTTCGGCCAGCGTCGTGATGATGGTCTTCGCGATTCGCTCAATACTTTCGGTGTCGTCCAGATTGGACAGGATGACGGTGAACTCGTCACCGCCAAGACGAGCGACGGTGTCGGATTCGCGCACGCATGAAGTGATGCGGCGGGCAGCCTCGATCAGCAGGATGTCCCCTGTGTCGTGTCCGAGGGAGTCATTGACCTCCTTGAAGCGATCCAGGTCGATCAGCATCAACGCCATGGACCGTCCGGAACCATGTGACATCCTGGCTTCATGGTCGAGACGCTCATGAAACATCTGACGGTTCGGAAGCTGGGTCAGCGCATCGAAATTGGCCTGTCTCCAGATGGTCGCCTCGAATGCCATCCGGTCCGATAAGTCACGACCGATAGCCAGCACGGAGTTCACCTTGCCCGACCGGTCAATCTCCGGTGTCAGGCGGATATGAGCGCATTGTTCCTGTCCATCCTTGCTGGACCATCTCAACTCGAATTGCCCGCTTTTTCCGCTTGAGATGGCTTCGCTTATCTTCTTCTCATAGGTGAGGGCATTGGCGCCGCCGGGGATCTCCGAGGGCCGCTTGCCGAGCGATTCGCCGAGGCTGCGCCCCACCGACGCACAGAAGGCGGGATTGGCGTAGATGCGGCGGAGGTCGCGGCCGTAGCGGGTGATCGTGTCCGGCGAGTTCTCGATCAACGTTCGCGACTCCTGCTCCCTCGCGACGAGTTCTGCCGTTCGATTGACGACAGTCTGCTCGAGGGAGGCATTGATCTCGTTGATCTTCTGGATCTTCTGCCTGATCGCCGCACTCATTCTTTCAAAACGCTGCGCCAGCCTGCCTAGTTCATCCTTACCGCCTGCATCGCCGTGCGCTTCTGCAAGCACCTCCGCCTCGGCTCCCGCGTCGTTACCTGTATCGTGCATCTTTCGCACGAGTTCTTTCAGCGGCGCCGATATGCTGTGTGAAATGAAGTAGGCCAGGAAGATGGAGAGCAGGAACCCCGAGATGCCGACCAGCACGATCTGGTTGCGCACGGACTGGGCTTCCGCCATCAGCTTCTTTTCCGGAACCGTGCTGACCACAAACCATGTCGTGCCGGGAATGCTGGTGTACGCGGCAAGATAACGCTCCCCGTGCTTGCCCTCGAAGTCGACGAAACCACCCGGCTCGTGTGGCGCGTTGCTTGCGATCTTTGCGATCAGGCCGGGTACGATTGTCCCGTCGGGGTTCGTGGAGGTGCCGTCGGCGCGGACAATCAGCTTCTTGTTGCTGGCATCGATAACACAGATTTCGGTTCCGCTCCCCAAGGCGACGTCATTGAAAATGGTCGAGAAATGTTCGGGGCGAATCACCAGGACCAGCGTGCCGATGCGCCGGTTGTTACTCTTGCCTATGATGGCACGCACCATGCCGAGGTTTTGCTGGCCAACGCCGTTGTCGTAACTGCCCCAGTAAGGGCGGCCGTTCCGATCGGGAGCCAGCTCCACCAGGCCCATCACACCCCGGGTCAGTTGCGCGAACGCCTGGGTGTCCAGGATGCGGTTGTTCTTGTCGAGCAGGTATTTCTGGTTGATGAAATCAACCGATCCGTAGTGCTCCAGGAGCAAGCGGGTCATATCCTGGTGCGCTTCGCTCTGTTCTTTTGCGCTGCCGTGCGCGACCCTTGTAAGTGCGCCCTGAACCTGATCGGAGAGTACAACCACGCTGCTTTCCGTCTCGATCTGCTCCATGAGCAACGAGATGTTCCTGGACACCTGCTTGACCATCTCCTTCGAGAATATCTCCGCCTTGTCCTTGATCGCTTCGGTCGACTCTGCATATGATATGTAGCCCGAAATAAGTATGGGTATCAGGGAAAGCAGAATGAATGCGGTGATCAGCCGGTAACGAATTTCGATCCGGCGCAGCAGATCCAGCGAGAGGTACGCGAACGCGCTTCTCAGCCTATTTAGCAACGCACCAATGAGTAAGCTCATTTGTAGTGCATCTTCGCTTCGTTCTTGACGGACTCGTCCAGGAGTTTGGCCGCCTGCCTGGGCGTGATCTTCTTGAACAGCACATCCTGCATCAACCGATGCACCCGCTCGATCGAGTTGGAGGGGAGAACCGAATAGTACGGGCTGGAGGTCACCGGATAGCGACTGACCCCGTTCGTGTAGTCAACAATCTTCTGGTCGCTCACAATCTCTCCCGGGACTTGCTTGAATGGGGGGATGTTCTGGCGTTTCCTTTGCAGGATCGAGAACCCCTTCCCGGCGATGAATTCGAGAAAACGCATTGCTGCGGCCTTGTTGGGAGTCTCGCACACCGCAAACCCGGTTTCACTGCCAATGACAGGTACCACCCGCTCGCCGGGCGCGTTCCAGGGCGGAATAAACACGCCGACGTTGAAAGGATTGCCGTGCAGCAACAGGCCGGCAGCCCAACTGCCGTGAAACGCCATCGCGACCTTGCCTTCCTTGAACAGCCGTATGCCTTCATCGTAATCCGTCGCCATGAATCCGTCCTGAACGTAACCACGGTCCGGCATCAGCAGGATCTTGGCAAAGATATCGGCAACCTGAGGCGTGTTCAGATCCAGCGTGCCGTCGCCCATTTTCCGCTTCCAGTCCGGCTCGCGCGTTACCATGTTGTTGGCAAAGCCAGAACTGAAGGGGCCGTTGCCGAGCATGTTCGGAAAACCTCCGTTCCACATGATTGGTGTAAAGCCCGCCCGTTTGAGCTGCTCGCAAATCGTCAGGAATTCGTGGAAATTGGTTGGCAGTTCCTTAATACCCGCCTTCGCGAACATGGCCTGGTTGTAATAGATCAGCGTCGTAGCCACGCCGCCGGATATTCCAAAACTCCTGGATTGGCGACTGGTCCAGTCTCCCTTGAGAGGATCCAGCATGTTGTTCCATGCCGCTGTCCCGCTGACGTCTGCCAGGATGTGTTGATCGGCCAATTCAGCCGAGTAGGCATTAGGGTTGACACTTAGCAGATCAGGCAAATTGCCGGAGGCGATCCGGGGCTTGATATTTTCTTCGACCGAATTGCCGATCATGAACTGCACATTCACGCTTATGTCCGGATTGAGCCTGGTGAATTCAGCGGCAATCTGGAGCATCTGCTCCGGCCAGTCCGGCGCCCATATCAACGCGGTAATAGTGGTCCTGGCCGGCGCGGTTGCACTGGAAGAAGAGGGGGCTTGCTGGTGACAACCGGACAACGACATGAGGATGAGGCTGACCAGACCAGACAGCAGGAGGGCAAACTCAATTCGTCGCACGTGAAGGGCCATTTTATGGTTTCGGGATAAATCGGCCCGGCTTCAGGAGGCACTTTGGACCCACCTGAAGCCAACCGTTGGAACTTGCGTGGCGAAAGAGCCAATGGCATGACCAGGGTGGCGTCTTTGCTGCGGTAACAATGCAACGGTCGGACGGATTGAATGGGGCAGTGTCTGGACTGCATATCGGCAATACGCGTCAATACTTTAACTAAGGGGACCCGGGATTTCCCCGGCCTGTCTCCTGTTCCAGCAGCTGAATCCAGAGTTTCTGTGCAACGGGCCCGTGAGCGGTGTCCCGACGGCGCGCTGCGTAGTGCTTGAGCGTGGCGCCGCGCAGATGCCTTCCTTCCAGCGACACCAGCCGATGTTCCCGGAGGTCGCCGGCCACAAGGTGAGACGGCATATGGCCCCACGCCAGCCCTTGCACAATCAGTTCACGCTTCATCAACTGGTCAGGCACGGTACAGGTCGGCGCGCCCTCGATCAGGTAGTAATTGGCGTCTGATGGCTGCGTGCTCGTGTCACGAATGACGCACTGCACATAGGGCCTCAAATCATCGGGCGTGAGCGATTCGTCAAGAGGCTGCTGGAGAAACCCAGGTGCTGCGACCGGCACCAGTTTCACTTCGAAAAGTTCGATGCTTTCGATCGCCGGCGACGGTTTGTCGAGGTGATGAAAGATCAGTTCGCAATCGCCATTGCGCAGCCGTTCCCACGGGCCGCTTATAGCCTCGAACAGCAACGTCAGGCGTGTGCCTGTATGGCTCTCAAAGAACCGTCTCAGCAGACCCAAGGTCTCCGGCAAAGGACACAGGTCACCCACGACCACACGCAACTCGGCCTCTTGCCCGGCAGCGAGCTGGGCGGCTTCTCGCCGCAGATTTTCATATTGACGAAGAAATACTGCCGCCCGCGAGCGAAACGCGGCGCCTTGCTCTGTGAGCGAGACCCGATACCCGGCCCTGTTCAGCAGCACCATGCCTACCTGCGCCTCCAGCGCCGTCACAGCCGCGTGGACGGTCGGATGCGTCCGGTTCAGACGCGCTGCGGCCGCGGCAAAGCTCCCCTCGGTCACTAAAGCCTCGAAGCATTGCAACTGTAAAAGCGTGGGTTCATTCATTGTAGGATCTGACTTCAATCTTTGTCGAAACATCGTAATTTATTTCGATGATGACCGATCCTACCATTCGTTCTCCCATTGAGGAGATCGACATGAAGGCAATTTCGAGGAAAGGATTTGGTGGTCCGGAAGTGATGGAAGTCGTCGATGTGCCGGAGCCTGCGGTGAGGCCGGGTTGTATCCTGATTCGCGTTCGTGCATTTGGCCTGAACCGGGCCGAACTCTATATGCGTCGCGGATTGTGGGGGGACGTGGCAGACATTGGCGGCATCGAATGTGTTGGGACCGTTGTTGCGGATGCGACGGGGGTTCTCCGAGAGGGCCAGACGGTCATGGCATTGATGGGCGGAATGGGACGAACGATCAACGGTAGTTATGCTGAGTACGTCGTGGTACCTGCCTCCAATGTCATAGCCGTTGAAACCACACTTGACTGGGGAATTCTCGCTGCACTGCCGGAAGCCTATGCGGTTGCCTGGACGTGCCTTCACCGGAACCTGGAATTGAAGGCCGGGCAGCGACTCGTCGTACGCGGGGGCACGTCGAGCCTGGGACAGGCGGCTATCGACATCGGTAGCCAGCTCGGTGCCGATGTGATTGCGACCACCCGTCGATCAGGCAGCGAAGCTTTGCTGCGTTCGCTTGGCGCTGCACATGCGGTGACGGCGCAGGAGGATTTGCTTGCGGCGCCGGGTTGGCCAGGCGGCAAGGCTGACGCGGTGCTCGATCTCATCGGAAACAGCACGGTTCTGGACTCATTGCGCGCAACGCGCCGGGGCGGTCGTGTCTGCCTCGCGGGGTTTCTTGGAGGGCTTGCCCCTCTCGCCGGGTTCAATCCGCCCGGTCAGATGGCAAGCGGTGTCCAGATGAGTTTTTTTGGAAGTTTTATCTTCGGGACTCCGGAATTTCCGCTGTCGGACGTACCAATGCAGCAGATCGTGGATTTCGCGGCGGGTGGTTTGTATCGAGGCCGGCCAACGCGTGTATTTGGCCTGACCGAGGTGCCGGGGGCTCACGAATTGATGGAGCGCAATGAGGCGAGAGGAAAGTTTGTTGTACTGATCTAGGAGGCTTCCGGGGAATCGCGACCGGCGGAACCGGGTTACGCCCACTTCAATGGCCGCTACGAGGCGCGCAGCACCTTGGCCAGCTCTGCCAGCCGGTAGGGTTTGGATATAAAAGTGAAGTCGCCGAGCTCACCATGATCCCGGCGCAGCGCCAACAGCGGAAAGCCGGAAGCCAACACGATTTTCACAGCAGGATAGTCCCGCCTCACAAGGGCTGCCAGCTCAATGCCGCTCATTCCATGCCCCATCACGACATCGCTGAAAAGGATATTGATGGCGGGGTTCTTTTTCAGTATTTCAACCGCATCCGATGCGTTACTGGCCACCAATACTTCATAGCCGATACTTTGGAACAACTCGGAGGCCGCGCCCAGCAAGTCGGGTTCGTCTTCGACCAGCAAGACGGTTTCGACCGACAAACGGCCGGCATACTCGATTGCGGCGTTTGCCTCGTCTTCGACTTTGGGCAGATAGAGCTCAATGGTCGTGCCTTCGCCCTCGACGCTTCTGATCACAATGTCGCCGCCCGACTGGGTGATGAATCCATATACCTGGCTCAAGCCGAGGCCTGTTCCGCGTCCGGGCTCCTTGGTAGTGAAAAACGGATCCAGAGCGCGCGACACCACAGCGGGTGACATGCCCGTTCCGGTGTCTGCGATAGAGATCCTGACGTACGCACCAGCGGGAAGCGTGCCGACCATGCCGTGCTGAAGTTCGACGATCTCCGTGCCGACTACGACTGTCCCGCCATCGGGCATTGCGTCGCGCGAATTCGCCACGAGATTGAGGAGCGCGGCCTCAAATCGCGGACCATCCAGCAGGACCGTTGGCTTTTCGGAAGCAAGCTTGACCTGACACCTGATCGACGCATTTCCGACACGCTGCAGCATGGGTTCGAACTCGCTGATCAGTGCATTGAGATTAACCTTCTCGATTTTCAGCGGTTGCTGGCGGGCGAACGAGAGAAGCTGCTGGGTGAGCGATGCGCCACGATCAATAGCGCGTTGCATCGTCTGGATCATCTTGACGTCCAGATGCGTTCGCGACTGGGCGGCGAGCACCTGTAAACCGTTCGACAACACGGCCAGCAAGTTGTTGAAATCGTGTGCCACCCCGCCCGTCACCTGACCGATGGCCTCCATCTTCTGTGCATGGGCAAGCGCCAGATTGGCCTGCTCCAACTCCGCCGCTGCCCGCCTGGGTTCGGTCACATCGCGAGTGATCTTTGCGAAGCCGACAAGCGTCCCGGATTCGTCCCGGATTGCATCGACGATCACGTGAGCCCAGAATTGGCTTCCGTCCTTGCGAACGCGCCAGCCTTCGAGTTCCACACGACCTTCCTTGGCTGAGATGGCCAGCGTCCGGGCAGGTGTCCCGGCCGCTCGGTCCTCCTCGGTATAAAAACGCGAGAAGTGCTTGCCGATGATTTCGGCCGCTCGATATCCCTTGATGCGCTCGGCGCCGGCGTTCCAGCTGATGACATCGCCTGCCGGAGACAGCATGTAGATTGCATAGTCCGTCACGCCCTGGACGAGGAGGCGGAACTGTTCTTCGCTCTGGCGCAACGACTCCTGCGCAACCTTGCGCTCAGAGATGTCGCGCGTTATTTTCGCAAACCCGACCAGGGTGCCCGTCGCGTCGCGAATCGGGTCAATGACGACATTCGCCCAGAAGCGCGAACCGTCCTTGCGCAAACGCCATCCTTCGGCCTCGAACGTTCCGCGTTCGGCGGACTTGTCCAAAGCCTTCTGAGGCAATCCCGATTGCTTGTCTTCGTCAGTGTAAAAAAGGGAGAAGTGCCTCCCGATGACCTCGCTCGCCGTGTAGCCCTTGAAGCGCTGCGCACCGGCGTTCCAACTGACGATAATGCCCTCGGTGTCCAGCATGTAGATGGCGTAGTCCTTCACGCTGGTGACGAGCAACTCGAATCGCTGCGCGTCGGAAAGTGCGGTCAGCGACCGGTCATGAGAATGGGTCATTGTCGGTGTGCGCAAGGATCAGTAGGTCGGGCATGACGTTCGAACCATTGTAACGTCAGCCGATGGTCGGGTCCGCAGGACCGGTTCGAGCTGCGGGTTCGACCCGATGGAGGCTTCGATCCAGTGAAACAACAGCACAGGATTCAGCATGACGGCGTGGCGTCGCGCCGAAGTGGCACTCCCCGGTTCACATCATGCCGCCGGTGGTGCTGCCGGCGCCGCCCGTGCTGGATGAAGGTGTTGACGTCGCCGTGAGTGGATGAGCGAGACCCGCCGCCGACAGCAGCGAGACAGCGGCGGGATCGGGCATGCCATTGGCGTCGATAGCGCCCGCTGCCGCCAGCGCGCCGAGATCACTGTCGACGCCTGCTTGCCCGACAAAAAACGGTGTCGTCAGAAATGCCGGCGCCGTCAGCGTGAGCGCATAGCGCTGCTGCAGATTCGTGACGGTTGCCGATTGCGCAGCCAGCACGTCGGCCTGGTTTGCGAGCACCTGCTGGAACTGTGAGTTGTTCGGGAAGCCCGTAATCAGGCTGGTCTCGTTCGTGCCGAGTTGCGACGCGAGGTAGACGAGCATCAGCTCGGTCTCAGGCGTCGTATTGAAAGTGCCGCCGGCAAATGCCACTGAATGCAGGGCCGTGCCGCCGGAAGTCACGGTGACGATGCAGGGAAGCGTGGCGTTAAACGTAATGCTGTAGTGTCCACCGCCGTCTGACAGGGTGGAGCCCGAGCCCTGGGCACAACTGAAGCTGACCGCCGCACTGGCGAGTGCCGTGCCGGTGGCGGCCGTGCCCGATATGGCGATGTTTGGCGCCACGCTGGCGCCGCCACAACCGTCCAGGCCGACACAGACACTTCCGCCGCACGCGGCGAGCGTAACCAGCGAAGTCACGCAAAGCGCAGCCAGCGCCGGGCGAAGGAAACACGCATTGTCAGTGCTCATGGTCAGGGTCGCCTGCCGTTGATAGAAAGGGATAGGACGACTGGCCCCACGCAAGGGGACCGGCGCCACTTGCAATTTTAAGCCCGATGTCCCGGGGCTGTTCGCCGCGCTAATCACCCACGCGAGTACAGACTCCTTCGGCGTATAGATCAGGCATTGGAGCAATTCCACGCACGTTGCAATGCAGCGAACGGCGAGGTTGAAGTTGTCATCTGCGTAAGGACTGAATCGAATTGCGAGTCCCATCTCTTCGGAGTGCAAGCGAATGTGTCGTCACAACGGCGGATCGGCGGATTAACCCTGCACTCTGGCTACAGTGAAAGGCTTTTTGTTCTACGCTATATAAGGGACCTGCAGCGCGTGCCGATGTCTGTCCCGCATCAAGGCTGGTGGGGAAAAGCTTCTGAACGAGTTGCGCCCGCAGAGGGTCCTCCCGCGCGATACGGTGCTAGCGGCTGGCGGGTGGTTTCAAGTCAGACCAATCACTTGACTCAACGCCCAAGGCAACCCGGGCGACGCGGCTCGGTCCGCGGCACGAGTACCTGCGGGCTCCCACACAATGGAGACTGATGATGTCGATTCGACTAGGAGAAGACGCACCCGATTTCACTGCCGAAACCACTGAAGGGACAATCCATTTTCACGAATGGATAGGCGACCAGTGGGCGATCCTGTTTTCGCATCCGAAGGATTTCACGCCTGTTTGCACCACGGAACTGGGGTACATGGCCGGCCTCAAGCCAGAATTCGATAAGCGCAATACAAAAATCATCGGGCTCAGCATCGATCCCGTCAGCGACCACGAGAAGTGGCTCAAGGATATTGCGGAGACACAGGGCCACGAGGTCAGCTACCCGCTGATCGGCGACCCGGACCTGACTGTCGCGAAGCTCTACGACATGATTCATCCGGAGGCGAGCGGCGGCGGCCCGCGCACCGCGGCAGACAACGCGACCGTACGTTCGGTGTTTCTCATCGGGCCGGACAAGAAGGTCAAAGCCATGCTCGTCTACCCAATGAGCGCAGGCCGCAATTTCGACGAAGTGCTGCGGCTGCTAGATGCGCTGCAGCTCAACGCGAAACACTCGGTGGCGACGCCGGTGAACTGGAAGCCGGGTGAAGACGTGATCATTCCCACATCCGTTTCCAACGATGCCGCGATGCAAAAATACCCGCAGGGTTTCAAGACCGTCAAGCCTTACCTGCGATACGTTGCGCAGCCGAAGTAAAACGCTCGTTGATTGGAGCGGCGAGCGCCTGACAGTCCCCAAGTCCGGCGCCGGATGTGAGTCCGGGCGCGTCCCTGTGCCCGGCCTTCTGAACGGGCGGCGCGTGATTCGATTGCTTGCAGGACAGGTTGGCGATGCGTCATGGGCAGCAATCCTTAAGTGCTCGCACAGGCGGGCCACGGAGCGAAATTGTGTTGACCTTCCGCCAGCTATTCGATCAGCAATCGTCAACCTACACGTATCTTCTGGCGGATAGCACAACACGCGAGGCTGTGCTGGTCGATCCGGTATTTGAACAGGTGCGCCGGGATACTGCCCTGATCGAAGAGCTTGGATTGCACCTGCTTTACACAATCGACACCCACGTCCACGCCGATCACGTGACCGGTGCATGGATGCTGAATCGTCGTACAGGTAGCCGGATTGCAATCTCGGCTGCGAGCGGCGCCGAAGGCGCGGACCGTTACCTGAGTCATGGAGACAGGGTCGAGTTCGGTACGCGGTACCTGGTAGTACGTGCGACACCGGGTCATACCGATGGCTGCATCACACTCGTACTCGACAACGAGACCATGGCGTTTACCGGCGATTGCCTGTTGATCAGGGGCACTGGCCGCACGGATTTCCAGCGCGGTGACGCGCACGTCATGTTTCGCGCGATCCACAACCACATTTTTACGCTGCCCGCCGCGTGCCTGCTTTATCCGGCTCACGACTATCGCGGCTTGACGGTCACCAGCGTGGCCGAGGAGCGGCGCTTCAATCCACGCCTTGGCGGTGAACTGTGTGAAGACGATTTCACCGGATACATGACGAACCTGCACCTGCCGCATCCGAAACAGATCGACGTAGCCATGCCCGCGAACCTGAAATGCGGTCTGGCGGCCAGCAACCCAGCGCAGATGACGGAGCCCGAGTGGGCGCCGCTGACATGCAGCTTTGCGGGCATCTGGGAGATCAATGCCCAGTGGCTCGAGGAAAATCTGCGTGCGGTCGAGATCGTCGACGTGCGCGAGCCCGACGAGTTCAACGGGCCGCTGGGGCGCATCCCCGCAGCCACGCATATTCCCTTGGGTGACCTGGCCGGGCGCGCCGCCGAACTCACGAAGGAACGCCCGATCGTGACTGTCTGCCGGGCCGGTGGACGCTCGGCACAAGCGACGATCATGCTGCGACAGGCCGGATTCGAGCGGGTCGCCAACCTTGCCGGCGGCATGCTCCGCTGGCGCGCAGAAGGCCGTGTCGTCGAAAACGGCAGCATGTGACGGTATCGTCATCCGGGCGGCGTCCGCGCTTCTGTTCCGCTTCGCTCACCGAAGTGGAGCAACGAGGGTGCGAAGAAGCAGCCCATGACTGCGGACAGGATGATGAAGATCGAGGCTGCATCGACCAGCAGTCCGAAACGTATGAAAATATAGAAGCAGCAAAAAAGATTCAGCAGATGAAGGAAGACACCCAGAATGGTGGAGCCCTTGGGGACGGCTCTTAGAAATACCGAAAACCTTGATTGGGTGCGGGGCACATACCAGATGATCAGTAACCCGAACGTCATGATGAAGGCGCTTTCTGCCCATTTAAGCCAGGTGGGGCGGCGCAGGAAACGCCCCTCGAAAATCGTCTCTATGACTTGCGCCTGAACTTCGATACCCGGCACCAGTTCCCCCAACGCGGTCGTGCGCATGTCGGTCACGCCGGTGCCGGTCAGTCCGACCAGCACCAATTTGTTCCGGAACCGTTCCGGATCGACTGTTCCCTGCAGGATGTCGCGTGCCGACACGTAGCGGTTCAGCGTCGAGCGGATGGAGGCGAAATGCAACCAGATGTCACCGCCGGGCTGCGTGGGCACCTGCGCATCCGCGACACCCACCGCCTGCACGCCCGACGCGTCGGCGAAGACATCGATTGCCGATGAACCCGTGGCGAGGCGGAACATTTCCATCGGCAAACCGGGGACCAGTTTCTCTCCCAAACCCATGACGAGGGGAATACGCCGGACCACGCCTTGTTCGAGCGCCACGCTCAGCATCGCCTGACCATGGGCCGCCTCCTGCAATTCGGGCAGGCTGGCGAGCACATAGTCGAACCGTTGCACGCGGGCGAGCGGGTCGGTGCCATGCACGAGGATCGGCGCGCTTCGCAGGTCAGTGCTGGCGGCGAAGGTGGGGTGATCGAGTGCCGCGGCACCCAGTATGGTCGGCGCTGCGCGCAACGACCTGGCGAGAATGGCTTCGTGACTGGGAAGCGCCCGCAAGCCGGCGGCGAGAGCCGCTGCCGTTGCCGGCAGGTTGCCGGCCACCTTGTCGGGAGAGGTCTGGTCCGGCTCCGGCATGTAGATGTCGAGACCGATAGCCAGCGGTTTCAGTGCCGCAATGGCATCGACCAGGCTCGCTAGTCTGTTTCGCGGCCATGGCCATTGACCGACGGTTGCCAGCGTCGCGTCGTCAATCTCGACAATGGTCACGGGCTGGGCCGCCGGAATTCGCGGGAAGCGGCGTTGATACTGGTCGAACAGAAGTTGCCGGGCTGTTTTAAAGGAATCAGGAAGCGTCTCGTCAAGCGCGGCCACAAAAGCCGGGCGCGGTATGTTGCTGGGCCACTCGCTGGACAGGTTGACCAGGCTCAGGCCGAGCAGGACCACCAGTGCCGCCGGACGCCCCTGGGCCGCCTTAAGCAGATCCCTGATCCTGGCCAGCCATAGGTCGTAGTAGCGTTTCATCAAGGGAAAGCCCGTTCACCGTCGATGACTGGCGCGGCTCATTGGATGGTGATGACTACGCGCCGGTTCATGTGATTGGGAGCGCCATCTGCCGTGTGGACCAGTGGCTCGCGCTTGCCTCGGGCAGCGGTCTCTATCTGTTGGGCGGGAATGCCTTGCTTGATCAGGAACGCTGCAACAGTCTGCGCTCGCCGCCTGGACAGGTTGTCATCGAAGTCCTGAGAGCCGGCCAGATCGGTGTGACCCACCACCACGAGCTTAGGCGCGGGCCAGGTAGCCAAGACGGTTTTTAATTGTTTGACCGTGGCAACTGACTCCGGAGCCAATTCGGTGGCGGAGTCAAAGAGGAAAAAAATCGTGAATGTCATGGGGCGGGGAGGCCGGGCCGCAAGCAGCTCGCCATATCGCGCCTGCACACTGGATTGGCTATCCATCGTTTTTTCGATGGCGCCGCCCTTGGCGACGTCCACGCCGGCGTACGCCTTGTTGATGGTCTGCTCCCCGGTGGCGCTGTGGACAATGACCGCTCCGACCTTGCCCTCGGGATCCGGCAATAAAATAATTCTGTCCGGGGGCGTGCTGCACCCGGAAAGGACAGCCAGCATGACAAATGCCGCTGCAGATGCCTGGCGGTGAGATCGCATGGAGGCCTTCAACGTGCACTCTCCCCGTTACCACCGACTTCGATGATGAATGACGTGCCGCGCACACCCAGCGTGGTGGTCGGCGTGCTGAAACGGACGGCATCCGGATTCGCCTTCGCCAGCTTGCCCGAAATCACTGCCAGGGAGCCGCGCTTGATCGTGGCATCGAGCAGCCCGTCATGGGTCGTGGTATTGAACGCGAATTTGTTGAGTTCAAGGATGGAATTGGCGCCGGCCGAGAGTTGGGTATTGTCACGCAGCGTGATACCCACGGAGGATTCCGGGCCGGTCACTATGCGATCGCTCCCATAAACCTCGCTGCCGATGGCCGCGCCCGAACTTGTTCCAGCGCGCTCGACCTGCACCGTGCCCTTGAGGGTCTTGACGACGCCGGCGGCATCGGCGGCAAGTGCATCGGCGGCCGCCGCGCACCCGCAGGCAAGAATCAAGGCATAGGTGATGGCTTGAAGACGCATCGGTGGCACCTGATTGCGTAAGCGCTGCTGTTCCGCGGGGTAGTCTGGCTCCCCCATGTCGACCCGGTGGGTGAGGGATCATTCCCCAACTGCTCGTAGAGCCGGGGCTTGTGAAGGACCTGCAGAAATACTGCTCGTGGAAGGCAGGTGGAGACGTTTCTGCGGTATCGAACAGGGTATGGCTCTGACCCGGATGACTCTGTGCGCTTCCGCTCATATCGCCGCCGGGCATTTCCCTGGCGGCCGGTTTGCGGCTGCAAACAACCCTGTTTCCCGGCGAGTGCCGCAACCCGCCGCAACCTGTCTCAACCCGCCGTGATCCTCAGCAGCCACGCGAGCAGCGGTTTCAGTTTCTCGCGATATTCATTACGCGGCGGATGCACGAGGTAATACCCCGAGCCCGTTTCAAGCACACGTTCGAACGGCGCCACCAGCGCGCCGCTCGTCAGGTTCTCCTGCACCAGGTTCAAGTCCCCTAACGCTACGCCATGACCGCGCACCGCCGCGCCAAACGCAAGGTCGAGCGTGTCGAACACCTGCTCGCGATACGTATGCGACGCGAGTTCATCGCTTTCCTGTTGCAGCCATAACATCCAGCCGCGCCTGCCAAAGCTCGAATGCAGCAACGTGTGATGTTTCAGATCCACCGGCTCCGCCAGCGGATGGGGCCCAAGTGCGGTCTGCGGCGAACACACGGGGGTCAATCGCTCACGCATCAGACAGGTCGCCTCCAGTCCCTCCCAGCGGCCATTGCCGAACAGGATGGCCGCATCCAGCGTGCCTTCGCCGAAATTGGTCGGCAGGAACCACGCGGTATCGATGTTCAATTGCGTGCCCGGCACGTCCGCATAGAAGTCGGGAAGGCGCGGCAGCAGCCAGCGCGCGGCCAGTGTTGGCGTGACGCGCAGCGTGATGGTCTGGCCGCCCGTGCTGATGATATGCATCGACCGGCGCGCGGTCGCCAGCAATTCTTCCACGATAGGCACAAGCCGCTGGCACTCGGCGGTCGGCACGACCATTCGCGTGTGCCGGACGAATAGCGCGCAGCCGAAATACTCCTCGATCTGCTGGATATGCCGGCTTACCGCGCTCTGGCTGAGGAACAACTGCTGCGATGCCGCCGTGAAATTACCGCATCGGGCTACAACGAGCAGCGACTGCAGCACGTTGAACGGCGGATAGCGTTCGATTTTCATTTATGCAAGTTGTGCATGGTAACCATGAGATTTTACCGTTTGTCGCTTAAAAATTGGCGTTTATAAAATCGCCTCGAAAGTTAAGGTTTTTTGCCCCTTGCCCCAAGCGCAGGACGCCTTGAACGAGCACGGCGCCGAACGGTATGCCACTTCAATGCCACGTCAATGCCGCCTCACATGCCCGCTTTCAAACCATCCACTTCCAGGGAGCTTTTGCATGACTCAACCTTCAGACCGGCTGTGGGGTGGACGCTTCAAGACAGGTCCTTCCGCCGCACTGACCGCGCTGTCGCGCTCGGACCCGAGCTTCTTCCGCCTTGCACCTTACGATCTCGCCGGCTCGCGCGCCCATGCGCAGGAACTGCGCCGCGCGGAAATCCTGACGGCTGACGAACTGCAGCAACTGCTGCGCGAGATGGACCGGCTGGAAGCGCAGTTCCTGGCGGGTGAAGCGGCGCCGACGCTCGACGATGAAGACGTGCATACCTTCCTCGAGCGCGAACTGACGCAACGCCTGGGCGCAATCGGCGGCAAATTGCGCGCCGGCCGTTCGCGCAACGACCAGGCGGCGAACGACTTGCGCCTCTTCCTGCGCGACAAGACGCGCACGCTGGCGCAAGCGGTCATCGATTTGCAGAATGCATTAATCGAACAGGCGAACGCGCACGTGCATAGCGTGAGCGCAGGGTTCACGCATTTGCAGCCGGCGCAGCCGATCGTGTTCGCGCATCACTTGCTCGCGCATGCTCAGTCCATTTATCGCGATGTCGATCGCCTGGTGGACTGGGATCGCCGCAGCGCACGTTCGCCGCTGGGCGCAGCGGCGCTGGCGGGATCGGCGATATGCCGGCGGCCGGAGTTGTCGGCGGCGGAACTCGGTTATGACGGCCCGTGTGAAAACTCCATCGATGCTGTCGCGTCGCGCGACCACGTTGCGGAGTTTGTGTTCATCACCAGCGTGCTCGCGGTGAACCTGTCGCGGCTCTCGGAAGAAGTCATTCTCTGGACCTCGCGCCAGTTCGGCTGGGTCGTGCTCGACGATGGTTACGCGACCGGCAGCTCGATCATGCCGCAGAAGAAAAACTCGGATATTGCGGAGCTGACGCGCGGCAAGGCGGGGAGGTTGATCGGCAACCTGAGCGGCTTGCTCGCGACACTCAAGTCGCTGCCGCTCGCGTATAACCGCGATCTCGCGGAAGACAAGATCGCCGCGTTCGACAGTATCGATACACTCGAACTCGTGCTGCCCGCCATGGCCGGCATGATCCGCACCATGCATGTGAACGTGGATGAAATGCGCCGCCAGGCGCCGCTCGGGTTCACGCTGGCAACCGAAGTTGCCGACTGGCTCGCGCTGCGCGGCGTGCCGTTCAGCGAAGCGCACGAGATCACCGGCGCGTTGGTGCGGGTTTGCGAACAGCAAGGCATCGAACTGGGCGACGTGTCCGTGGCAACCCTTGCAACGGTCGACGCCCGGCTTGAACCCGGCGTCCTCGATCACATCACGCTGGACGCGGCGGTGGCGGCGCGCAGCGGTTTCGGCGGCACCGCGCCGGTCCGTGTGGCCGAGCAGATCACGCGTTTGCAGACGGCGCTCAACAAGCAACTGGCATGGGCCACTTCATACGGTGGACCGACATGCTGAGCGTTTCCAAGGACGTAGCACCCGGCGACGCGATCGACGCCGGCACGGCCGACGCCACGCAACTGGAATACGTGCGCCGACGCCATTGGGGCCGATACATTGCGTCGGCCGTGATTCTGGCGATCGTGGTTTATATCGGCCTGGCGTTTGCGCATGGGCAGATCGAATGGCGTTATGTCGCGCGCTTCCTGACGGCGAAGTCGATCCTGACGGGCCTCGTCAACACCATCGTCATGACCGTGCTTGCGATGGCGCTGGGCGTGGCGCTGGGCGTCATCACCGCGATCATGCGGCTGTCGACCAACCCGGTGCTGCAGACGGTCGCGCAAGCCTACGTATGGCTGTTTCGCGGCACGCCGGTGATCCTGCAACTGCTGCTGTGGTTCAACCTCGCGCTGGTGTTTCCGTCGATAGGCATACCGGGTTTCTTCGAGTGGCGCACCGTCGACGTGATGACGCCGTTCCTCGCTGCATTGCTCGGGCTCGGTATCAACCAGGGGGCGTATACATCGGAAGTGGTGCGCGCCGGGTTGCTCTCTGTCGACACCGGCCAGTACGAAGCGGCGAAGTCGATCGGCATGCCGAGGCTGCAGGCGCTGCGCCGTGTGATCCTGCCGCAGGCCATGCGCGTGATCGTGCCGCCTATTGGCAATGAACTGGTGGGCATGGTGAAGCTCACGTCGCTCGCGAGCGTGATCCAGTACGCGGAGATGTTGCATAGCGCAGAGAACATCTACTACGCCAACGCCCGGGTGATCGAGCTGCTGATGGTCGCGGGCATCTGGTATCTCGTGGTGGTGACGGTGCTGTCGTTCATGCAGTCGCGCGTGGAGCGGTTTTACGCACGCGGCGCGGGTCGTCCGTCGGGCCGGCAATAGCCCCGGCGACTGAAAAGGAAAACCTGCCCATGAGTTCTATCGGTTCAAGCGGTTCAATCGTTCGTGCGGTCGACGTGCGCAAGTCCTATGGCGACTTCAAGGCGCTGCAAGGCATTACGCTCGACATTCCGAAAGGCGAAGTGCTATGCGTGATCGGACCGTCGGGTTCGGGCAAGAGCACGTTTCTTCGCTGCATCAACCAGCTCGAGGAGATCAACGACGGCGCCTTGTGGGTCAACGGCGAGCGCGTAGGCTACCGGCGCGTGGGCAACAAGCTGTATGCGTTGTCGGAGAAACAGGTCGCGCGCCAGCGGCTGGCGACTGGCATGGTGTTCCAGCGCTTCAACCTGTTTCCGCACAAGACCGTGCTGGAGAACGTGATTGAAGGGCCGGTGCAGGTGCTCAAGCGGCGCCGGCCGGAGGCGATTGAAGAAGCACGGTCGCTGCTCGAACGCGTGGGCCTGGCTCACAAGTGCGATGCGTTCCCGGTGGAATTATCGGGCGGGCAGCAGCAGCGTGTCGCCATTGCACGGGCGCTTGCCATGCATCCGCAACTCATGCTCTTCGACGAACCCACCTCAGCGCTCGATCCGGAACTGGTCGGCGAAGTGCTAGCCGTGATGCGCGATCTGGCCAAGAGCGGCATGACGATGATCGTCGTCACGCATGAGCTCGGATTCGCACGTGAAGTGGCCAATCGCATTGTGTTCATGGACCAGGGGCAGGTGGTGGAGAGCGGCACGCCGGAACAAGTTCTGTCGAATCCCCAGCACCGGCGCACGCGGGAGTTTATTTCCGCCGTACTGTCCTGATTTTTTATCCGTGGCTCCAGAGCTTCTGGAGCCACGGTCCGACCTTTATCTTCAGCGAGTTTCCATGAATGTTTCCCTTCGTCTGACGCGGTTTGCAGCGCTCGTAACCGGTACGGTCGCGTTGACCTTGTCCATCTCCCTCGCGCACGCCGGGACGGCTCCGTCGATTGGCAAAAGCACGCTGGTCGCGGCCATCGTGCCGAACTATCCGCCGTTCGAATACAAGGACCCGGCCACCGACAAGCTGATGGGCTTCGACGTGGACCTGGGCGAAGCGATTGCCGCGAAACTCGGCGTCAAGCTGCAATGGGAAGAAACCGGCTTCGACCAGATGATGAGCGCACTGACGACGAACCGCGTCGATGTGATTCTTTCAGGCATGACCGACCTGCCGTCACGCCGCGAGGCAGTGAACTTTCTCGACTACGTCACGGGCGGTCCGCAGTTCTACACCGTCAAGGCGCGTGCCGGCGAGTTCGCCAGCATTGACGCGCTCTGCGGCAAGACGGTGGGCGCGAGCCGCCGTACGTCTTGGCCCGATGACATAGCGAACTGGAGCAACGAGCATTGCGTGAAAGCGGGCAAGAAACCGGTCATCGTGAGCGGCACGAACGGGTCGGCGGATGCACGCGTGCAGCTGCGTCAGGGACGCATTGACGCTGCGGTGCAGGGTGGCGAAACGCTGCCGTACCAGAACTCGGTGGAGGAGAACGCGTACGTGCCTATCGACAAGCCGTTCCTGTCGCAGTACAACGGCATTGGCATGGCGAAGGGCAACACGGCGTTGAATGCGGGATTGACGGCTGCGCTCAACCAGCTCATTGCGGATGGCACATACCAGAAGATCCTCGTGAAATGGGGTCTGCAGGAACACGCGGTTCAAAAGGCGCTGATCGATGCCGGCAACTGACTTGAATCCGGGTGCTCCGCGCTGGCCTGAGGGGCAGCGCTCGTGCGTCGCGCTGGCTTTCGACCTTGACGGCCCGACGGGTGATGCCATGCTCGACGGCTCGATCTGGATCAACCCCTCGTACTTCACGCTGGGCAGCTATGGCCCGTGGCGTGCACTCGGGCGCCTGCTCGACATGCTTGACGAGCGTAAGGTGCCGGCCACGTTCTTTGTCCCTGCATGGGTGGTCGAGAACTGGCCGGAGCAGTGCGCGGCGATCGTGGCGCGCGGTCATGAAATTGGTTACCACGGCTATAAGCACGAGGCATTCTGGACACTCGACGCCGACGGCCAACGCGCGGTGATGGAGCGCTCGGCGCAAGTGTTCGACAAGTATCTCGGCATTCGCCCGGTCGGTTTTCGCACGCCCTCCGGCGACTGGGGTCCGCACACCATCCGCGTGCTGATGGAAGCGGGCGTGCGGTATTCGAGTTCCATGCGTGGCGACGACCGTCCGTATCTGCTGCACGCGCCGGGCATGGCCGAGCCTATGGTCGAGATTCCCGGCCGCTGGGAAATGGATGACTACGCGTCGCTCGCGTATCACCGCAATCCGAATTTTCCGGCGAGCCTGGACCGGATTGCGAGCTACGACACAACACTCGATAACTGGCGGCGCGAGTTCGATGGTTCACATCGCGACGGGCTGTGCCTGACGACGCTGTTTCATCCGAAGGTATCGGGCAAGCCGGGCAGGATCGCACTGCTGGAAAGCCTGATCGATCACATGCATGCACAGGGTGGCGTGTGGTTCGCCACGTGCCGCGACGTCGCTCAATGGTGGCGTGACAACTCCAGTTCACCGATTCCGCAGGAAGCTCCCAGATGAACTCTTTACGCTGGCCGCAGAACGCGCGATGCGCGGTCGTTGTCACAGTCGACTTCAACGACGAACACGGCATTCTGACGCAAGAACCGCGCATTGCGGGGCGCGAGAAATCGCTCTCCGTATGGCGTTACGGCGCGAAGCGCGGGGTGGATCGCGTGCTGGATGCGCTCGAAGAATTCGATGTGCGTTCAAGCTGGTTCGTGCCGGGTCGCGTTGCAGAAACGCACGTGGATCTGGTGCAGCGCATCGATGCGCAGAAGCATGAGGTTGGCAATAGCGGTTACGTCTGCGAAGACTTCGACACGCTCACGCTCGAGGCGCAAAAAGACGTATTCAGGAAAGGACAAGCCGCGCTTGCTCAAGCGCTCGGGCGGCGTGCGCAAGGGTTCCGTTCGTTCACCGGCAACTGGGCGCCGGGCTTCGCGGACTTCCTGCGCGATGAAGGCGTGACGTGGTCGTCATCGTGGCGCGGCGACGATCTGCCGTACTTCCATCTGCCGGATACGGATGCAGCGCTCGCAGCGCCTCGTCTGGTCGAGTTGCCGCTGCACTACGAACTGGAAGACGAGCCTTACTTCGCTTATAACCTTTCGCCGGCCGTTCCGGTCGGGCAACCGCGCATCCCTTCATATCGCGAAGTGCTGCGGAACTGGAAGCATGATTTCGCGGCGTTTCACCGCTTCGGACTGTGCTTCGTGCTGAGACTGCATCCGGAGATTATCGGCACGGCGGGGCGTATTGACGTGCTGCGCGAACTGCTCGCCGATATCCGCTTGCACGACGACGTGTGGTTCGCCACCGGGTCGGAGATGGCGGCATGGTGGAGTCAGAACGTTCAAGCCAACGAGCCGGGGCATCCGGTCGAAGTGTATGCACGGCATCGCCGGGAGGAAGCGTGAACGCGTCGTCTTTATCGCCGTCTTTATTCCCGTCTTTATCCTTATCTCAGCGCCTGGCTGCGTTCGTTGCGGAGACGCCCGCTGACGCGCTTCCCGCAACCGTCGTGCACAAGGCGAAGCGCCATATCCTCGATACCCTCGGCGCCTCGTTGGGCGGTGCGACCGCGGTGGAAGCACGCAGTGCCCGCGCCGTCATGCGCATGGGCAGCAGCGGTGGTGTAATCGCCTGGGGCACGTCACAGACGTTCAACGCCCGCGATGCGGCCTTTGTGAACGGCGTGGCGGCCCATGCGCTTGAACTCGATGACGCCGGCGGCTGCGATCACTCCGGCGCGGTCGTGCTGCCCGCCGCATTCGCGGCGCTTGCCTGCACAGAAAGGCCTGTAACGGGCCGCGAGTTCCTGATGGCGGTTGTTCTCGGCTACGACGCCGGCCGCCGTGTGCTGGAAGCGTGCGGCGGATATTCGCCGCATAACAATCACGGCTGGCATTCGACCATGACCTGCGGCGTGTTCGGTGCGGCGGCGGCCAGCGCGCGCCTGCTGGGTCTCGATGCCGCGCAGACCGCGGCGGCGTTTGGCCATGCCGCCAGTTTCAGCGGCGGGTTGTGGGGGTTTATCCACGACGCGTCACAGACCAAGCGCATGCATACGGGGCGCGCGGCTGAGGGCGGATTGCTCGCTGCGTTGCTCGCCCGGCAAGGCGTCAGTGGTCCGACACAGGTGTTCGAGGACGTGTGGGGCGGTTTCTTCAACGCGTTTGCACGAGACACGCAAACACCCGATGCACTGCTCGCGGACCTGGGCGTTGTCTGGAAACTCATGCGCTGCTCGATCAAACCGCATGCGGCGTGCCGCAGCACCCACGCAGCCGTGGATGCCACGCTCGAGTTGCTGCAGGGGCGAGCCGCGGACCTGGACAAGCTGGTTGGCGTGCACGTCAGCCTCAGTGCCTTCGTGAACCAGATGTGCGGCGGCCGTGATCTGAGCACGCTGGCTTCGTCGCAAATGAGCCTGCCTTACGGGATCGCCACGGTGCTGGTGAACGGCCATGCGGGGATAGGCGCTTATGTCGACACGCAGCGTCGCGACCCGCGCATTGCAGCCGCCATGGAACGTGTCACGCTCCAGATCGATCCGTCGATGTCCGATCTCGACGAGCCCGTCATCACGCTCGCACTGTCCGATGCCGAACCGCGTTCGCGGCAGGTCAACGTGCCGCTTGGCGACCCGCGCAATCCGATGTCCGACGCGGACCTTGCCGATAAATACCGCACGCTCGCTGCCATGACGATCCCTGAAGCGTCGGTGAAGGCGCTTGAAATCGCCGTGCTCGATCTGGAGAATCTCGCCGATGCGCGAACCCTGGCGCACTGGCTGCAAGGCGACGCTGACGCAAGACCTGTAGTGCGTTAATCGATATTCCGACTTTCAACAAGACCTTTATAAAGGTATGCCTTCCATGAACAAGCTGAACCCGATCCGTGCCGTTTCCAGCCTGATGGCACTGTGCCTGTCGACGTTTCTCTTCGCGAGCGGCGCGCATGCGCAAGCGTTGCCCGATGCTGTCGCCAAGTCGAAAGTGATCAAGGTCGCGGTGAACT
Organism: Caballeronia udeis; assembly: GCF_001544555.2. Classification (GTDB taxonomy): domain Bacteria; phylum Pseudomonadota; class Gammaproteobacteria; order Burkholderiales; family Burkholderiaceae; genus Caballeronia; species Caballeronia udeis. The sequence continues at coordinate 36,774 of NZ_FCOK02000086.1, forward strand.
CCATCTATCCGCCGATGGAATACAAGGACCCGGAAAGCGGCGACCTGGTCGGCTTTGATATCGACCTGGGCAATGCTATTGCCAAGGAGCTCGGCGTGAAAATGGACTGGCAGGAATCGGCGTTCGAGCAGTTGTTGCCGTCGCTGGCAACGGGCCGTGTCGATATGATCCTGAGCGGAATGAGCGATGTCCCGGGCCGCCGCGACACAGCCGATTTTCTCGACTACCTGAATTCGGGTGCGCAGTTCTATATCCTCGCGTCGCGTGCGAATGAGATCAGGCAAGCGCCGGATCTCTGCGGCAAGTCGGTCGGCACGAGCCGCAGCACGTCCTTCCCGGCGGACACGGCTGCATGGAGTGCGCAAAATTGCGAGGCCGCCGGCAAGCCTGCCGTTACGGTCTCCGGTACCGAAGATACGTCCGCTGCACGCATGCAGTTGAAGCAGGGGCGGATTGCAGCGGGCGTACAAGGCAGCGAGACGCTGCCCTATGCCATGAAGCTCGAACCGAATACGTACAAGCCGATCGGCGAGCCGTTCGCGACGTCGCCCGAAGGGATTGCGTTCGCGAAGTCCAATTCGAAGCTGCGCGACGCGGTGCACGGAGCGCTGAATAAATTGATCGCAAACGGGACCTATGCGGCGATTGTCGCCAAGTGGAACCTGCAATCGAGCGCGGTCAAACAAGTGACGCTGAACGCAGCGGCATCGAAGTAGTCAATTGCATTACCCAGTGCGGGCGGCATCGAAGCACCGGCTGAAGTTCGTGGTACGTTTGGCTCCTGTGCGATCCTGTCAGGAGCCAGGGTGTCCCGAACCACTCGTTTATTGACCTTGCTTGAGAGGCTTCGCGCGAAGCGTGTGCCGGTGACCGCGTCCGAACTCGCTTCGGACCTGGGCGTTTCCGAGCGCACGCTGTATCGCGACATCGCGACGCTGATTGAGCAGGGCGCACCGATACACGGCGAAGCAGGCATAGGGTACGTGCTTAAGCCGGGGTTGTTCCTGCCGCCGCTGATGTTGAGCGAAGACGAGATCGACGCCGTGGTGCTGGGCCTGCGGTACGTCGACCAGCGCGGCGATGACGTTTTACGCAAGGCCGCCGCTCAGGCGTTAGCCAAGATCGATGCTGTATTGAACGCGTCGGGCAAGGACGCCATGCGTGCCCCGACCGTCCATTCCGGCCCCCCGGTGCCGGACTTTCCTGTGAATGCCGTGCCGCTCACGAGCCTGCGCGCGGCCATTCGTGGCCAGTGCAAACTCCGGATCGCTTATCTGGACGCGCAAGGCGAGCCGTCGGATCGTGTTGTCTGGCCAGTCGTCCTGGGCTTTCTCGACAATGTCCGGATTCTTGGCGCGTGGTGCGAAAAGCGCCAGGATTTCCGCAGTTTTCGCACGGACAGGATCACGTCTGCCGATGAAACCGGCGATCGATATCCGGGGACGAGGGCGGTGCTGTTAAGCCGGTACCGGACGCATCTGGCGAAGTCGACGCCCTGGTAGCGGGTAGTCATGTTGCAACTTGCCCAAGCGCGAGCAGGGTGCAGGCCATCGATCACCTTCCCCCTGCGCTGATCGCTCGCACTACTTCGTCCGCGCTCTGCGCAACCTGCCCGAAATAGAGTCCGAAGTTCATCATGGCTGCATCGTGCATGGCCGGGATGCAATCGGCGCATGCGTCTGACACCAGCATGCAGCCGAAACCACGATCCGCGGCATCCCTCGCCGTGGTCTCCACACAGCAGCTTGTCACCACGCCCGCGAACACCAGACTCCGCAAGCCCGCACGGTCCAGCACGTTCTGGATCTCGCTGCCGTTAAACGCTCCCTGCGTTGTCTTGCGGATCACGGTTTCGCCTTCCAGCGGCGCGACCTCCTCGAGAAATGCGTAGTCGGGATTCCCGGTCCACCACAGGTCCTCGATACCCGCCGCCTGTTCGAGCCTGCGAGTCCAGTCGCGAAACCGCGGCGGGCAATCGCGCATGTCACGGTAAGCGGATCCGGTTGAAATATGCACGACAGGCATTCCGGCCGCACGGAATGCGTCGAGTAGCCGGCGAATGGAGGGGATCGTGGTCTGCTCCAGGCGCTCCAGGTAATAACGCATCGAACCGGGTTCCACGGCTTCACAGGCTTTCACCCAACCGCGGTCTGGCGCGGCATCGCTGTATTGAACGTCGACGACGACCAGCGCCGTCGCTTTGCGATCCGTCAGATCGACGGATGGAATGGTCGATGAAAGATCTTCGAAAGCGGCAGATGATTTCTCTTTGGGGTTCATGTTGGGCGTTTCCTTGGTCGGCGTTGACGTCTTGTCATTGTGAACAAGCGCGTCCCTGGCCATCAACAGCAAAGCGACACTCGCTTGCGTTCCGGCGACGCGTCCCGACGCACTCAATCATCGTTAGCGACAGGACTCGCGGCAAGATCCGCGACAAGACCCGCGCACCAGTGTCGCGAAAGATCAAGTGCGGGATTTATGACTCAGTAAATTGAATTGGCCGCGCTTGTGCAAACCGGCTCTGAAAGTCTGCCCGCCAGTCACCCCAACATCGATTTGCCTGGAGAAGAAACGATGAACGTCCCTGCACGCCTCGCCTGTTTGACATTGACTGCCTGTTGCAGCATGACCGTCCACGCGCAAGACCCGGAGGTGTGCCGGACCGTCCATTTCGCGGACATCGGCTGGACCGATATTGCGGCAACCACGGCTCTTGCATCGACCGTGTTCGACGGGCTTGGCTACAAGCCGGTGAAGACCGTGGCATCCATTCCCATCGCGCTGACCGGCATCAAGTCGAAGCAGATCGATGTCTTCCTCGGCGACTGGCAGCCTTCGATGGATCCGGTCGCCGATCCGTTCGTCAAGGCGGGCGCGGTGAAGGTCCTGAGCACGCCGAACCTGACCGGCGCCAAATATACGCTGGCTGTGCCGACCTATGAATACGATGCCGGCCTCAAGTCCTTCGCGGACATCGCCAAATTCAGCGACAGGTTGCAGCACAAGATCTATGGCATTGAACCGGGCAACGACGGCAACGCGCTGGTGAAGAAGATGATCGACAGCAACCAGTTCAACCTGAAGGATTTCAAGCTGATTGAATCGAGCGAAGCGGGCATGCTGGTCGAGGTGAATCGTGCGGTCAGGAGCCACGAATGGGTGGTCTTTCTCGGTTGGGACCCGCACCCGATGAACATCCAGCTGAAGATGACCTATCTCTCGGGCGGTGACGATGTGTTTGGGCCTAACTACGGCGAAGCGAAGGTCTACACCATGGTGCCGCCGGACTATCTGACGCGCTGTCCCAACGCGGGGCAAGTGGTGACGAACCTGAAGTTCACGCCGGGCATCGAGAACCAGGTCATGCAGTCGATCACCACGGACAAGAAGGAACCGAACGTCGCGGCGAAGCAATGGCTGAAGCAAAACCCGGGTGTGCTCACGCAATGGCTGGCGGGCGTGAAGACGTTTGACGGCAAGGATGCGTTACCCGCGATGAAGGCCTATCTTGCTGCACAGTAACAGGCAGATGCGAGTCAGCCAGGCAGCCGGTGGTTCATCCGGCTGCAGCAGGCGCCGCTACTCGCTGCCGCATCACCGGCGCCTCCCACGATTGCGAC
>NZ_FCOK02000087.1 GCF_001544555.2 Caballeronia udeis
TTCGGCTCGGTCAAGCAACTGATTAAGCGTATCGATCAATTCGTGTCCCACTACAACGAGAATTGCAAACCTTTTACGTGGACCGCTTCCGCTGACTCCATCCTCGCAAAGCTACAAAGACTTTGTACGAGAATCAGCGGAACGGAACACTAGTTCAATGCCACGGCTGCCGCCGCGTTGACGGGCGACCCTTCCAGCGCGACCGAAGCGCGTCCGTCCGGCCCCACCGGCACATCCCCCACCAGCGTTGTCCGATACAGTTGCCGGTCGAACTCCAGGTCGAAGATATCCGATGGCGCGAGGTGCGCCGTCGACCGGTTGTCCCAGAACGCGATGCTGCCCGGTTCCCATTTGAACCGCACCGTGAACTCGGGACGCGTCACGTGTTCCCACAGCAGCTCGAGGATCGACTGACTCTCGCGCGGCGTCACGCCAACAATATGCTTCAGGAAACTCGGGCTGACATACAGCGCCCGCTCGCCTGTTTCAGGGTGCACGCGCACCAGTGGATGTTCGGTGACCAGCGCGCGTTGCTGCACGGCTTTCTCAAACGCGCTGGTAGCGCTGGCCCCGGCGGGCGGTGTGAATTTATGCACGCCGCGCAGGCCATCGACAAAATCGCGCAGCGGCGCCGAGAGTTTTTCATACGCGGCAACAAGGCTTGTCCATTGCGTGTCGCCGCCATAAGGCGGGATGGTGACACCACGCAGGATTGACGCAAACGGTGGGTTGACGGCGGCTGTCACATCGGTATGCCAGCCCGTCCACGGGCGTAACAACGCCTGTCCTTCGAAGCGGGTTGCCTTGCGATACTTGGAAATGGAATAGATCTCGGGGTGCCCGTCAACATGCCCGAACACGGGATGCCCCAGCGTGAGTTCGCCGAACTGCGCGGAGAACGCAACGTGCTGCGCATGCGTGAGGAACTGCTCTCGAAAGAAGATCACTCGCCACTTCAACAAGGCCGCACGAATCTGCGCGATCTGATGGCTATCGAGTCGCTGCGTCAGATCGACGCCACTGATTTCAGCGCCGATAAATGCCGACAGCGGCGTGACCTGGACGGACTCGGTATTGCTTGCGACGGCTGCGTTCATTGCGTGTCTCCTGAGAGCGGAATCGCCAGTTTCAGGTTGGGGGAAGTTCGGGTTCCAGAGCTTGAAGATCAGGCATGCAAACGGACCCGACGTTGCTCCATGCACATTACGACCGCCCAGCAGCGGCCTCAACCAATCGATCTGCATATATAAACCACGCCCAACGCAAAAGATGGCTCGGGACTAGAATCAATCTCGCATCGTCGAATAACGTTATCGCGTTTTCTTCCTTCCCAATTACCACGAGCCGGTCTAACTTCATCGCCATGAACTCAACCATCCAGTCACCTTCCAGTCTCCCGCATGAACAAGCGCCGGTCGCGTGGATCGCCGGGGTCGGCGCCAGCGCGGGACTCGGCGCAGCAGTCGCCCGGCGCTTCGCGGAGGGCGGTTTTACTGTCGCCCTCACGGGACGTACGGCCGAACGTGTGGCAAGCATCGCTGCGGAAATTCGCGCCGCAGGCGGCGTGGCCCACGCATTGCCCGGCGATATCTCGAATGAAGCAACGCTCGCCAAGCTTGGCGACCGGGTGCGTGAGCTTGGTCCGCTGACGGTGGCCGTATTCAACGCAGGCGGTGCCAGCCGTGCGCCAACGCTTGAATTGAGCGCAGCAGACTTTGAACAAGCGTGGCGCACCGGTGTGCTCGGTGGTTTCCTGTTTGCCCAGGCGGCACTGCGCCGGATCTTGAACAACGGATTGAATACGGCCAGTTCAACGGGACGCGGCACACTGCTTTTCACGGGCGCCACGGCTGCGTTGCGGGGCAAACCACCCTACGCCGCTTTTGCTGCATCGAAGGCGGCGCTACGTTCATTGAGCCAGACCCTTGCCCGCGAGTTCGGGGCCGAGGGCGTGCATGTGGCGCATATCGTGATTGATGGCGGCATTGACGGCGAGCGTCTGCGGCAATCCGCGCCGCAGCGCGTACAGCAGGCCGGCGACGATGGCTTGCTGCAAGCAAGCGCCATAGCGGAAAGTTATTGGCAACTGCACCATCAGCATAGAAGTGCGTGGACGCAGGAACTTGATCTGCGTCCGTTCAAGGAAACCTTCTGAACAACGGGCCGCGCGCTTAAACGGTGCGCGCGGTTTGCTTCGATTTTTCTGTCATGCGCTCCTTGCGGGCGCGCCTGCCGTCATTCATTTCTTCCCTTTATCCCCCGCCCCTTCCTCCTTGCGTTAGCGCTTTGCGCTGCGCCCGCTTTTCAGCAGGCCATCCTGAACAATCGATTCTACGACGGCTTCCGGCTTCCCGAATACTTCGCCAGCAAGTAGGGATATCGCTATGCCGGTCGAATAACCTTATGGAATTTTATTCGTTCAACTTCGGGTCATGCGGGTATAGCTTAAAGTCCTGACTTCCAGGCCGAGGAACGACCATGAGCACCGTATTCGAAGAACGTCCGCATGCAGAAACGTCGCGGGCGGTTGAAGCTGAACTCAACTATCTGCGTGCCGGCGAAGGCCGGCCGGTAAGCTACACGTTCGAGCCGCCGCCCGGTGTGCCCTGGACGTTCGGTGCGCTCGAACCCCGGCGCGTGACCATTCGCGACGCGCGTCCGCTCGCCGCGGCGGGAGAGTTGTCGCTGGATAAAAGCGGCTTCGAACGTGTCGCGCATAGAAGCGCGCTGACCGACTTCAGCGACAACGCCGCCATCCGCTCGATCTACTACAGCGAATCCGAACAGGTCCTCCTCAAGGCGACCGGCGCGGAGAAGGTCGTGGTGTTCGATCACACCCTGCGCGACAGCTTGAACGGCTCGCGCGCAACCTCGTCCTTGCGCGAGCCGGTACGGCGCGTGCACAACGACCAGACGTTCGTTTCAGGGCCGCGTCGCGTGCGTGACCATCTGTCTGCCGATGAAGCCGCTCAACGCCTCAAGCACCGCTTTGCGATCGTCAATCTATGGCGGCCGCTCGATGTAGTGGAGCAGTTGCCCCTTGCACTCTGCGACGCACGCTCGATCTCAGCGAGCGACCTGGTGCCAAGCGACCTTGTGTACAAGGACAAGGTCGGCGAGACCTTTTCTTTCACGCATAACCCGGCGCACCGCTGGTATTACTTCCCGAAGCTGCGGCCCGACGAAGCGCTGCTGCTCAAGATCTACGACTCTCGCAACGACGGCACGGCCCGCCTGACCGCACACACGGCGTTTGAAGATCCGACCACGCCGGAAGGCGCCGCACCGCGCAGAAGCATCGAATTGCGGGCGCTGGTCTTCTGGAAGGAATGAAGCGGATCGTGCGCTCGCTGACCGGTGCATTCCGCGCCTGCACCAGCTCTTAGCTAAACTTTCAAATCGGCATAAACACATGAAAACAGAATGGTTAGGCTAGCGCGCAAGTCATGAGAGGATTCGCGCCTGCCAACCAGAAAGAGTTTCAACATGCATCGTAGAACTGTTCTTGCAAGTCTCACCTTTGCCGCATTCGGCGCTGTCTTCGGCGTCGCTCATGCGGAAGACGCCCCACTGCGGATCGGCACCATGAGCGGCCCCGACGCGCAGATCTGGACCGAGGTGTCCAAGGTCGCGGCGCGCGAAGGCCTCAAGATCAAGGTGATCGAATTCAACGATTACATCCAGCCCAATGCTGCCCTTGATGCCGGCGACCTGGACGCGAACGGCTTCCAGCACCAGCCTTTCCTCAACAGTCAAATCAAACAGCGCGGCTACAAGATCGTGAACGTAGGCCTGACCTATGTTGCGCCAATGGGCTTCTACTCGAAGAAGTTCAAGTCGTTGAAAGACCTGCCGCAAGGCGCCAAAGTCGGTATTCAGAACGACCCGTCGAACGGTAATCGTGCGCTGTTGCTGCTGCAGAAGAACGGCATCATCAAGCTGAAGGCCGGCGCGGGGGTAGATGGCGTGAACGCTACGCCGCTCGATGTGGTCGAGAACCCCAAGGGCATCAAGCTGATCGAGCTCGACTCGGCGCAGTTGCCGCGTTCGCTGGACGATCTCGCCGCCGCGTCGATCAATACGGACTACGCAGTGAAAGCCGGCCTGTCGCCGACGAAAGACGCCATTGCCATCGAAGACCTGAAGGGTCCTTATGCCAACCTGATCGCGGTTCGCGCTCAGGATCGCGATAAGCCCTGGGTCAAGAAACTGGTCGCCGCGTATGAGTCGCCGGACGTGAAGACTTTCATCAATACCCAGTTCAAGGGCTCGATTATTCCGGCTTTCTAAGCGGGACATTTCGCGCCGCGCGGCGCATGGGCGGGCTGCTGATGACACCATCGGGTAAAGCTTGCGCGATGCGTTGCTGGAGAGTCTTGGGGCGGTCGCGGCTCAAGACCGCACCGACCCCTTCAACGCAGGTTCAAAGCCTTGCAATAGACACTTCCGTCGACTTCACAAACGCAATGACTTCGCTCCCTACCTTCAGTTCCAGCTCATCGATCGAGCGCGTGGTGATCACCGACGTGACAATGCCATAAGGCGTTTCGACATCGACTTCCGAGACCACGGAGCCGCGAATGATCTCCTTGATGTGCCCTTTGAACTGGTTGCGTACATTGATTGCCGTGATGCCCATGATGATGCTCCGTATTGATTGAATAGTGCCGGGGCCGGTCGACAACGGCAATGAGTGAATCGATAACCGGACCTAGCCCGGCTGCGCACCGTTCCTGAGAACCCGCGACAACACCTGTTCTTCCAGTTCAGCGAAACCTTCCGCCGTGCGCAAACGCGGGCGCTGCAGCGTGATAGCGGCATCGAAGGAAATCTTCCCTGCTTCGATCAACACAATCCGCTCGCCCAGCGCCACCGCTTCCTGCACATCGTGCGTGACCAGCAGTGCGGTGAAGCGATGCTCACGCCACAGACGTTCGATCAGCGCGTGCATTTCAATGCGGGTCAACGCGTCGAGCGCCCCTAGCGGCTCATCCAGCAACAGCAGGTCCGGCCGGTGCACCAGCGCGCGTGCGAGCGCTACACGCTGCCGCTGCCCCCCCGACAATTGCGCGGGCCAATCGCCTTCCCGTTCGCTCAGGCCCACTTCAGCCAGCGTCGCGCGCGCGTCTTCACGAGACGAACGCGGCAAGCCGAGCATGACGTTTTGCAGCACGCTTTTCCATGGCAGCAGACGTGCATCCTGGAACATGATGCGGGTCTCCAGGATGCTGGCTCCCGCCGCCGCATTGCGCTGCACCACACCGCCGGTTGCTTTTTCAAGGCCCGCGATCAGGCGCAGCAACGTGGACTTGCCGCAGCCGCTGCGTCCGACTATTGATACAAAACTGCCGCGTTCAATGGCGAAATCAAAGTTCGACAACACCTTGCGCTCGCCGAAATGTTTATCGACACCTTGCAGCGCGACAGCCATGTCTGCGGACGGCGTACGAGGCACAGTCGCTGCCGGCGCACGCTCGCGCGTGGCAACTTCGGGTTCGGCGCCTTCCAGTACGACGTTGTCTGATGCATACGATGCGTAGCTTGATGTCACAATTTTGCTCCCTTCTGATACGCAGGATGCCAGCGCAGCGTTGCGCGCTCGATCGATTTCGCGAGCATGTCGGCGAGTTTGCCGAGCAGCGCATAAAGCAGGATGCCGACCACGACCACGTCGGTCTGCAGGAACTCGCGCGCGTTCATGGTCATGTAGCCGATGCCCGATTGCGCCGAGATGGTCTCGGCCACAATCAGCATCACCCACATCAACCCGAACGCGAAACGCACGCCTACGAGAATCGAGGGCAATGCCCCCGGCAGGATCACGTCGCGATACAGCGCAAAGCCCGAGAGTCCGTAGCTGCGGGCCATCTCGATCAGGTCTGCATCGACGGAACGAATGCCGTGATACGTGTTGGTATAGACGGGGAAAAACACACCGAGCGCGACCAGGAACAACTTCGCTTCCTCGCCAATCCCGAACCACAGGATCACCAGTGGAATCATTGCGAGCGCGGGGATATTGCGGATCATCTGCACGGTCGAGTCGAGGGCGATCTCAGCCGGCTTGAAGAGCCCTGTCCCCAGCCCGAGCACGAAGCCGATACCACCGCCGATCGCAAAGCCCGTCAGCGCGCGCCATGCGCTGACCTTCACGTTGGCCCACATGTCACCCGACTGGATCAGCTCCCACGCCGCTTTGACCACGGCAAGCGGCTCGGGCAATACCCGCGACGACAAACCGCCCGTGCGAGCAGCCAGTTCCCATGCAATCAGGATCAGGATAGGCACGAGCCACGGCGCAGCCTGTACACCGGCACGGCGAAAAAACGGGACCACGTTCATCGGACCTCCGGGTTCAACTTTGCGAAGCGCGCGGCAGATACGACGTGCCGACGATCTCACCAAACGGCCCTGACAACGGACCCGACACGCGCTCTTTCTGTTCACGCGGCAGCAGCGGAAATACGAGTTCGGCGAACCGGTATGACTCTTCGAGATGCGGATAACCCGACAGGATGAACGTGTCGATACCAAGCGCCGCGTACTCCTTCATCAAGCCCGCGACCTGCTCCGGATTGCCCACCAGCGCCGTACCCGCTCCGCCGCGCACGAGGCCGACGCCGGCCCACAAATGCGGATACACCTCGAGCTTGTCGCGCTGACCGCCGTGCAACGCCGCCATGCGTCGCTGGCCTTCCGAATCCATCTTTGCAAACGACGCCTGCGCGCGCTGGATGGTTTCATCGTCGAGCTTGCTGATGAGCCTGTCCGCGTCGGCCCACGCTTCCTGTTCTGTCTCGCGCACGATCACGTGCAGGCGAATGCCAAACTTGATCTTGCGGCCTTTATCGGCGGCGCGGCGACGGATATCGGCGAGCTTCTTTTCAACTTCGGCAGGCGGTTCGCCCCAGGTCAGATAGGTATCGATATGATCGGCCGCAATCTCATGCGCAGCCGGCGACGAGCCGCCGAACCACAGCGGCGGATGCGCCTTCTGCACGGGCGGATAAAGCACCTTGCCGCCCTTTGAGCTCAGGTGCTTGCCGTCAAAATCGATCGTGCCGCCTTCATGCGATGACTCGAGCAGACCCCGCCAGATCTGGAGGAATTCATCCGTGACTTCATAGCGCGTGTCGTGGTCGTTGAACACACCGTCGCCGGCCAGTTCGACCGGATCGCCGCCCGTCACCACGTTGATCAGCAGACGGCCACCGGAGAGGCGGTCAAAGGTCGATGCCATGCGTGCGGACAACGCGGGTGACGTCAGGCCCGGACGGATCGCGACGAGGAACTTGAGGCGCTTCGTTGCGGGAATCAGGCTGGATGCAACCACCCATGCGTCTTCGCAGGAACGACCCGTCGGCAGCAGGACGCCTTCGTAACCGAGCGTATCGGCCGCCACCGCGATCTGGCGGAAGTAGTCGTAATCCGCGGCGCGCGCGCCTTGCGTCGTACCGAGATAACGGCTGTCGCCGTGGGTCGGAATGAACCAGAAAACATTCATCGGGGGCTCCTGCCTTGCGGGTGTAAGTTCGAGTGTCGGGTGCCGGGTGAGAAGCGAGCGCGGACGCGACGAACAGACGTGCTGCTCATGTTCGTGCGAAACGAGTCACCCGTCCCCGTTCAGATGATTCATCTTAGCGATGCCCACTTTGGGCATGAACGATTTATTTAAGCTAAGGTTCTCGTCAATTCTGCTTATGCGTCTCTAGCGATGCAGGAGCGCATTGTTGAGATCAAACGACGCGCCAGCGCGCATCGGTCACCGCCAGCTTTTTTGGAATCAGCTTGAGGTCGGTGAAGGTATCGGCAATCTGCTGCTGGTACGCGAGGGTCTCCGGCGTAATCGGCTGCACACCATAGGCGGTCCGTTTCAACGCGCGTTCAAGCGTCGGCTGGTCCAGCCCGACCAGCGGTGACAGAAGCTTGGCGACATCCGGCACGTTGTCGCGGCCCCATTGATCGACGTGGTCCAGCTCCTCCAGCAACGCATGCACAAGCTGTGGCTGGGCGGTCGCGAACTTACGCGTTGCGAGGTAGTACTGCGTGTTGCGCACCAGGCCGGTGCCATCAACAATCACGCGTGCATTCGCCTGACGTTCGACAGCCGCGAGATACGGATCCCAGATGACCCATGCGTCCACGCTGCCCTGCACGAACGCTGCGCGTGCGTCAGCCGGAGCCAGATAGACCGGCTGAATGTCCGCATATGAAAGCCCGGCTTTCTTCAGCGCTTCGACCAACAAGTAGTGAACATTCGACCCCTTGTTCAGCGCCACTTTCTTGCCGCGCAGATCCTCCACCTTGTGGATAGGCGAATCGTGCGGCACGATGATCGCCTCGCCTTGCGGCGCAGGTGGTTCGTTGCCGACATAAACAAAGTCCACGCCCGCGGCCTGGGCAAAGATTGGCGGCGTTTCGCCTACGGTGCCGGCATCGACTGCGCCTGCGTTGAGCCCTTCCAGGAGCTGCGGTCCGGCCGGGAATTCGAGCCATTGCACGGTGACACCCTGCGCCGCAAGCCGTTTGTCGAGCGACCCGCGCGCCTTCAGAACGACGAAGTTGCCGTACTTCTGATAACCGATGCGGAACGTCTTTCCCGGCTCTTCGGCGCGCGCCGCCTGGCTCGCCAGTAGCGCTCCGCCGCCGGTCAGGAGGCTGGTGGCTCCTGCGCCTAACGCGGCCATCCTGAGCAATGCACGACGGCGCGATGGAATCGCCAATTGCGGTAACGTCTCATCGTCTTTTGATCGGTAATGGTCGGACATGCTTTGCTCCTTGGAATATTCGAAGTCGGCCGGGACGTGGATCGGGAATGACACCGTCACGGTTCGGCATCCTTAGTTTGATCGCAGCTTCGCGCAACCCGGTCAGCGCTGGTAAGGGTGAGGACTTTCAGGAGATCATCCTGGCTACGGCTGCGTGGCGGTCAACGGCGTCCGTCACGTCGGCACTGAAGTCGACCGCCCCGCATTGAGCGCTTCGGTAAGCGGCAGCCCACTCGCGAACTCGCCTCATTCAAGGCGCACATTGAGCGGCGCAACGGCGCGTTCCAGCGTGCCGCGCGCGTTCAGGATCGCGATCAGCGTGGAGGATTTCTGAAAGCCGGTACGGAGCTTCACAGGGTCGCCCGAAGGCGTTTGCGCCGAGGCGCTCACCGCGCTCACGGCAGTCACGGCCAGCGCGAGACACGCGGCCGGACAGGTGAAGATTTTCATGGGGGCATCGCAAGCAAATTAGGCAGTCGACCATGCTAACAAGGTGCGCGTCCAGCACTAAACGATCAATCGTGATATCGATTGCAGTAGAAATGCTGAGACGGCCACATGCCTCCAGACAGGCGCCCGCACCAGCGCGAAACGGGCTGAAACGCGGGCTGAAACGCGGGCTTGAAATACCCTCAAGAATCCCGCATCTCATGGTCCCTTTATCCGGAGCACGATCATGGGAAGCCGTCCCCAATTCATCGATGATCTTTCACGCGGGCCCGCGGGCGCCGCCCTCGCAAGCCCGCTCGGCGACGCGGTCCTGTTGGACGCCTACTCCCAGACCGTGATCAGCGCGCTCGAACGCGTGCAGCAGGCGGTCGCCTTTATTTCGGTCGAACGTCGCTTGCCCGGCGACAAGAGCGGCCGCGGCGCACGCGGCGGCACGGGGTCAGGATTCATCTTCACGCCCGACGGATATCTGCTGACGAATAGCCACGTCGTGCATGGTGCAACGCATATCCGCGTGACGCTCGCGGACGGCGCGACATTCGACGCCGATCTCGTCGGTGACGATCCGGACAGCGACCTCGCGGTGCTGCGCATCGGCTCGGCCGACGTGTTGCCGCATGTCGAATTGGGCGAGTCCGGCAAGCTGCGTGTCGGGCAGATCGCGATCGCCGTAGGCAATCCCCTGGGCCTCGCCCAGACAGTCACGACCGGCGTGGTATCGGCGCTTGGACGGTCCCTGCGCTCGAACTCCGGACGCATGATCTACGACGTGATCCAGACCGACGCCGCGCTCAATCCCGGCAATTCGGGCGGCCCGCTCATCAACTCGGCCGGTCAGGTGATTGGGGTGAACACGGCGATCATTGCCGGCGCGCAGGCGATTTCGTTCGCCACCGCCATCGACACCGCCAAGTGGGTCATCATGCAGCTCTTCGCGCACGGGCGCGTGCGGCGTGCCTACATAGGCGTTGCCGGCACAACCATGCCCATCTCGCGCCGCGTGCAACGATATTTCGAGCTGCCGTCGGCAAGTGGCGTGCATGTGATGGAAGTCGTGAAAGGAAGTCCGGCCGCGCTCGGCGGATTGCGTACGGACGACAGGATCGTCGCCATCGATACGCTGGCGGTCGATAGCGTGGACAGCTTGCAGCGCTCGCTGGATGCATCGCGGATCGACCGGGAGGTGAAGGTGACCGTGTTGCGCGGCACGCAAAAGCTGGAACTGGACGTAACGCCGGTCGAACAGGCTGCATAAAACAACCGGCGTGGCGTGACTGGCGTGGCGTGACCGGTGGGGCGTGACCGGTGGGGCGTGACCGGTGGGGCGTGACCGGTGGGGCGTGACCCTCAGGCCTCCTAGTCGCGGCCCTTCGCCATGCTCGAAAACACGCCGTCGCGCCGGATCAGGCCATGGAACAACGCCGCGCCCAGATGCCCGAGGAAAGTCGCGAACAGCAGCAACGCGAGCACCGTATGCGCCGATCGGAGCAACGCACAAAGGCGCACGTCCTGCGGGACGATAGGTGGCAGGTTCACCGGTCCGAACAAGTGAATCGGGAACCCGCCGGCCGACAGCATCGACCAGCCGACCAGCGGCATGGCGAACAATAGCGCGTAGAAAACCCAATGCGACAGATGCGCGATGTGCTGCTGCCAGCGCGGCATGTCGTCGGGCAGCGGCGGCGTGCGATGCGTCAGCCGCACGATGAAACGCACGCTCACGAGCACAAGAATGGCTATGCCCAGCGGCTTGTGAATGGCGAGCAGTGTCTGATGCCATGACGATAAAGTGGCCACCATCCCCACGCCGATGAACAACATCGCTATCACGAGAGGCGCCATGAGCCAGTGCAGAAAACGTGCTGACGAACTGAAGTGCTTTCGATCGGCGCTCATTCGTGACCTCGTGCCGGTTGTTGAACGGAGGCCAGCCGCTGCGCCTCCTCATGCGTGCGGCGGTTGTAAGACACCGCATAGGCGGAAGAACGTGCCGCCAGCAGCGGATCGGCGGATGGCTTGAGGCCATCGGGAAGAATGGTCGGATCGTAGTTGATGTCCCGGCAATCGCCCTCGCTCTGCGCACTCTCGCGCTCGATCACCAGTGTGCCGGCATCAATGTGCGGCCGGTCTTCGGGCCATGCCTGGGTTGCATCGGTAGTTGGATCGCCAGGCTTCGCCACCGTCAGGATCAGGTGCCAGCGCAATGGACCGCTTGCCAGACGGCCGCGCAATTCGCTGTCGAGAAAGTCGTGCTGACTCTTCTGTTCCGCGGTGACCGGGGCGTACGGCGCCTCAGGCACCATCGACCAGCGGACGAAGTGGGTCTTGCCGTCTGCATCGATCGCACGAAATGCATTGATGCCGTAATACGCCGCATTGCCGAAACTGGAGGACGGCGGATGGCTTTTCACCCAACTCTGGAACGGTGCGGTCTCGGGGTGCGCTGCAAAGAACGCCTTGAGCTTTGCCGGATCGGGTTTGCCCGTGGCGGGATCCGGCTTCGACGCCACCAGTTGAGCATAAAAAGCCTGCGGCGTATTGACGATGAACACCGGCGTATTGTTCATGCCCGTTCGCCATTGCTGGCCATCGGGCAACTTGAAATCCAGCGCCATGCTGCGCACCGGCACGCTGGCATCCGGAGCCGACGGATCGCCGCCTGGAATGGCAAACCTGCCAATCACGGGCGTTCGCACGGCCTTGAACACATCTGCGCGAGAGATATCCGACGCCTGGCCGTTGCCTTCGAAATACCCCGACACACATACGCCCTTCGCATGATTGCGGCGAAAGCCCGGATGAACGCCTGCATTCGCTTCGAAGGTATTGACAATGCGTTGCGGCGTCAGTCGATGCGGCGTCAGGAAGCCCGCAACATAGGCAAAGGAGAAACCTGCGGCGCCCACAACCGCGCCGATAGCCGCAAGCCTGAACAGCGGAATGGTTTGTCGCCCGCGAGGGCGTGGTGAGAATGGGTCGGTCGTCATGTGGAGTGATCCGGTTTTCTGCCTCACTATTAATTCGATATCCTTAAGATTACGAATTTTCAGACAGCGAGCACGATTTCCTTCTATATAAGACGGTTCTACCAAGGTAGTGAACCATTTCGCGTAGCCGATTATTCCGGGCCCAGCGCTATATTCGGTAAAGAACAGGAACAGCCACAATGTTGTTGAACATCGTGGCTGCAACGGACTTTACTGCGTAGACGAAGAAGCCCCTGAGGGCGGCTTGGCGCCGCCCATTGCTGTCAACTGCGAATAGACGTCATGCGACAGGTCAAGCAGCACCTTGCGATCAATCGCGCCGGACACGGCGTAACCGTAATCGCCGTCGATCCAGTAGAACACGTTCACCGAGCCGTCCTGATACAGCTTGAACGCGGTCGTGTCCGAGCTGATCTTGCGATGCGATATGCACAGCGTAATACGCTCGCCCTTCGCGTCGTGGTACATGAACTGTGCAACCGGGCCGTCGTCGCCGGGCAGCAGGCGGCCGCCCATCAACTCGAAGCCCGAGCGGGTCAGGACGGGCGGCCGCACGTCCGTACCCAGCCGGTTCGATACCCACTGAACCAGCTCCTGCTCGCGATCCGCGCCCACTTCCACGGGCCGCGTCACTTCGGGCGCATACATCACGTGTGCTATAGCCGACTGCCGTGCAAACGACTCGCCGACGCTATAGCTTGCGCGTTGCACCGATCCCCCGCCGCTTCCCGGCATCAGGGTGTCGCGGCCCATGTTCCCTGACATGCCCGCCACACCGATCCCCACGCCGAGCACCAGCGCCGCCGCCATGCCCGCGAACTGCGGCAAGTTGGCAGCCGCACGCCAGCGCTTGCGCTCCGGCGGCAGCAGACGCTGTGGCACGGGCTCGCTCAGCACGCGGTCATAGCGGTCATGGAACATGCTGTTCAGCGAGAAATAGTCGCTGACCTTCGCAGCCAGCGCTTCGTCATGCTCAAGCAGGCGATCGATCTCCTCGCGGCGATGCTCAGCCAGCGATCCGTCGACATACGCGTGAATTTCGTCTTCAGTGATGGGTGTTTGTTGGTCGCTCATCGCACCACCTGTAATTTAGCGCCCGGTTGCGCGCCGGCCATCAACGCGCGCAGTCTTTCACGTCCGCGCGACAGGCGGGACATGACGGTCCCGATCGGGATTTCCAGCGCCTGCGCCACGTCCGCGTAACTCATTTCTTCCAGCCCCACGAGCAACACGACCTGTCGCTGGTCGAGCGGCAAACGCTGCAACGCGAAGTCCAGGTCGCGCATTTCGAGCGATTGCGTTTGCGTGCCCGGCACGGCGAATTCACGCTCGGATATGTTCTCGTCGTCGACGGAAACATGCACTGCCCGCACGCCCGCGCGACGTGCCTGATTGGCGAACACGTTATGCATGATCGTGAACAGCCACGCGCGCAGATCGGTGCCGGACTGAAACTTCTCGGTATGCCGGAGCGCACGTTCGAGCGTGTCCTGCACCAGATCGTCAGCGAGATCGCGATTATTGATCAACGCTCGCGCATAGCGGCGCAGTCGCGGCACATGCTCCATTAACTCATCACGGACGCCCATCGGCCTTCCTTCATTTTGTAAGCTTACGCAAACGTTCCATAAAACGCCGCTCTGATGATGGGCTAACACCGGGTCGTGGCGAATATTCCCGCTGTCAGCGTATTTGTCGCCGGGGTGCGCTGATTTTATGCCGTCGGCAGCTTCGTGGTTGTTACTTGCCTCTTGATTAACTGCCCGTCATCAAGTCGGCGGCCAGCATCAAGCCACGGGTCTTCGCACGGCCCGCGAGCACATAACGCTTACCGGCCGCGGTCCATGCGAGCAAGCGGCTTGCACCCACGCGGCGCGCCTTCCATTGTGGCTGCGACTGCGCAAACAGGCCCGGCGCCACGAGCAGCACGGCGGCCTCGCCGCCTCGATTGCGGTAGACAAATTCTGTGGCCGAGGCAAACGGACCCACGGGCATTTCCCGGCGGGCAATTGGATGGAAACCAACGCGGGACAGATCCGGCGCGCTGTCCAAAACCTTCACCGAGCTTTCATAACCCACTGCACCCGACGTCATGTCCTGGGCGGCCACGGCTTGTTCGAGCGCCATCATCGAGGCATTGTCGAGCGCTGAATCGGAAATATCGAACGCGAAGATTGCCGCGGCGGCGACCGCAAGCGTCACGGCTGCCCCGACCAGCAGTGCCCGCAGACCGTGTCTCGACATGCGCCGTACAGGCGCCGGCGCAGGCGGGGCTTCTTCGTTGTCGGGTTCATGAAAGGCGTTCTGCATCTGCCAGTTCAGACGGCCATAAAACGCGACCCGATCCGCCTCGTCAGGGCGGCTCTTCAAATACGTCTCTACACTCGCCGCGCGCTTGGGATCGAGCATGCCGTCGGCGAATGCCTGGACGTCCGACTCAGAGAGCCGGGGTTCCGTTGGGGGTTTTGCTATGGGCATGATCTGGCAATGTTGGGCTGTTCGTACAGGGGCGAACACGAAGCGCCGGGGTTTATTCCACACCGGGCGCAAAAAACCCCTACGCGCGTAAACACCGTCTCCAGCGTGTTATTCCGCATCTTTCCAAATAAATATTGATTCTTCCGAACATAAAAAATAATGAAATTCATCGGGAATATCCCGCGCTCATTACGGGTTCTCTCCATTGCAAGCCGCACACATTCAACCCAGCAGGAGCGAACCATGAAAACCTTCAGCGTCGCGGTACTTTTCCTCGCCACCATCGCCTCGGCACACGCATTCGCGCAAACCAAGACCCGCGCCCAGGTCTATCAGGAACTGATCCAGGCCCAGCAGGACGGCCGTGATTTTGTCACAGACACGTCCTACCCCGACGTCAACCCGATCTTCGCGCACCAACTCGAACAACAACAAGAAACACGCCTGGCGCAAAACCAGGCGGCCAAAACCAACGCGGTAGCAAGCTCAACTGCCACCAACTCGTCCAGCGCAACGAACTGATCCATCGCGCTAAATCAATCTTCACAATCCAGTTAAATAAATCGGAATCCTAATTTTCCTCTTGAGGTCATCATGAACAAATTCCTTATCTCCGCTCTCGTTATCTCCTCGGCATTGGCCGCCCCTGCCTTCGCTTTCGCGCAAAGCAACGGCCCCGTCACCCGCGCCCAGGTCAAGGCCGAACTCGTTCAACTGGAAAAAGCCGGCTACAACCCGGGCGGTGAAGACGTCAACTACCCGCAGGACATCCAGGCCGCCGAGCAACGCGTCGCCGAACAACAAGGCATTGCGTCTTCGTCCTATGGGTCCCCGGCCAACGGCACGTCCGCATCCGGTATGCACACGCATACCACGCCGGATAACGCGACTCAATCGATCTACTTCGGCCATTGAGCCGCATGCTCGGCAGGACGCCGGCGCGCGATGACCATCACCAGGACAGCTCTCGTCCGGTCCGCGCGCTCGCCGTCTGCCGAAACCCGCTCCAGCCGATAAACTTCATAGGCACGCGCAACACTTTCTCCGTCGCGCATTCCCTTCTGGAGACATCGACATGAAGCAGGCGCTCTATCATCTGAGCGTGCCCACACGCACGCGCGGACTGCACGAAATTACTCCCGACATTGAAAACTGGATCGATCTGCAGGGCATCCAGACCGGTCTGCTGACCCTGTTCCTGCGGCACACCTCGGCGTCACTACTGATCCAGGAAAACGCCGATCCCGACGTCCGCACGGACCTGGAGCAGTTCTTCGAGACCATCGCTCCGGAAGCGCCGGGGCGTTACATCCACGAGGCAGAAGGCCCTGACGACATGCCCGCACATCTGCGAGCCGCGTTGACGCAAGTCCAGTTATCCATTCCCGTCGATGCCGGCCGGATGGTCCTGGGCACGTGGCAGGGCATCTACGTCTTCGAACACCGTCGCGCCGCAAATAGGCGTGATGTCGTATTGCACCTTTTAGGCGAGTGATTTAATATACGCATCGCGTACATAACCACTTCCGGAGCGCCCATCGTGCAAGCTCAACAGCAAACCCTCCTGCGCGATGCCATGCGCCGCCTGAACATGACCCGCGACGCCTTCGCGAACCGGATTGGCGTGTCACGCCGGGCGCTCGATACGTGGCTGCTGCCGGACGAATCGGCGGAGTCGCGGGCCATGCCCGAGATTGCGAGCCGCTACGTCATGGAACTGGTGGAAAGAATCCCGTCCGGCGATGAATATACACAGCGCGCATATTCTCCTTCCATTCTTCACGAAGGCCGGCCACATCTGCTGTCTGTCGACCAGTTCTCGCGAGACTCGGTGGAAGCGCTGTTCCAGGTTGCGGACACGATGCAACCCATCGCGCGCCGCCAGAAGATCACACGCGTGCTGGAAGGCGCGGTACTGGCCAATCTGTTCTTTGAAGCCAGCACCCGCACGCGCGTCAGCTTCGGCGCGGCGTTTTGCCGGCTGGGCGGATCGGTGTGCGACACGACCGGCTTCACGTTTTCGTCGATGGCAAAAGGCGAGTCGATCTACGACACCAGCCGCGTGATCAGCGGTTACGCCGACGCGCTTGTCGTGCGTCACCCGGAGAAGGGCTCGGTGGCGGAGTTCGTGCGCGCGACCAACGTGCCGGTGATCAACGCCGGTGACGGCCCCGGCGAGCACCCCAGTCAGGCGCTGCTCGACCTCTACACCATCCAGCGCGAATTCTCGCGTGTGGGAAAGATTGTCGACGGCTCGCACATAGCCATGGTGGGCGACCTTAAATATGGCCGCACAGTCCATTCGCTGGCCAAGCTGCTCGCGTTGTACCGCGGGCTGAAGTTCACGCTGATCTCACCCGCCTCGCTCGAGATGCCCGCTTCTATCCTCGATCAGATCAATCGCGGCGATCACGTGGTCGAGCAGACCAACGACTTGCAGACGGGGTTGAAGGGCGCGGACGTGGTGTATGCAACCCGGATTCAGAAAGAGCGTTTTGCCGACGAATCCATTGAAGGCTACACGCCGGATTTCCAGATCAACCAGGCACTGGTCGAGAGCGTTTGCGGACCCGATACCTTGATCATGCATCCACTGCCACGTGATGGCCGGCCCGGCGCCAACGACCTGAGCACCGACCTCAACCACGATCCAAGGCTGGCCATTTTCCGACAGACGGACAATGGAATTCCGGTCCGCATGGCGATCTTCGCGGTGCTATTAGGCGTGGAACGCCAGGTCCAGCACTCCATGCGCGACGCCGCATGGAAGTCACCGGCTTATATCGGACCTGACGATGCGGTATTTCACGGCATCGACTAAGCGATCTATACAGCGCCGCCAGCAATATTAACGCGGCGTTTACACACAAAAAGATACGCTGCAAGTGATCCCGAATTAAGGAGCTTGCAGCGTAATGAACTTAGTCCTTGAAAGAATTCCCTGCTCGGCTGCAGCGAATAAATCTGCCTCACAGGAAGCGCTCTCAGCACCTCCCGTGTCTCGTGTCCATCTCTCGGCCGTCCTGCACAGCAGGCACGATGAGGCCGCCCGCGAGCGCATCAGGCGCCTCTTCCACTCCCCGCTGGGCGTGTATGTCAGCCAGGCATCGCGCGACCATGACGACCTCCGGCTGGTCTTCGACGTGGCAGCGGAAGACCTCGACTTCACGGTGCGCACGCTGCATCAGGTGCTGCCCGAGGCGGTGATCGAAGCCGTGCGTCCGCGTGTGTTTACGCATCGCCGCGAGCATTGAGCGGCAGCTTCAACAGCCGGTCGCTTACGGCTGCTTTCGGCTGCTTACGCCTGCACCAACGAGAAATCGACGGCGGCGCGGGCGTGAAGCGTGGTGGTATCGAGCAACGGCACGGGACTGTCGGCTTCGTTCACCAGCAGCATGATCTCGGTGCATCCCAGCACGATCGCTTCCGCGCCACGCGCCGCCAGTCCGTGAAGAACATCGCGGTACTGCTTGCGTGAGTCCTCGTTGACAATCCCCAGGCACAACTCGCGATAGATGATGTCGTGAATCACCGCTTGCTCGGCAGGCTCGGGCAAGAGTGTTTCAATGCCATGCCGTTCCTGCAGGCGGTCGCGGAAAAAACTTTCGCGCATTGAAAACGCCGTGCCGATAAAACCGACCTTGCGTATGCCCCGCTTTTGCGCCTCGATCCCCGTTGGGTCGACGATATGAAGGAACGGCACGGACACCGCCGCGGCAATTTGCGGCGCAACGAGATGCATGGTGTTCGTGCAGAGCACGATGCAATGCGCACCGCCCGCTTCAAGATGACGCGCGGCATCGGCTAGCCGGATACCCGCGATGTTCCACTGTCCGTCGCGTTGAAGCTGTTCGATCGGCGCGAAATTCACGCTATGCAGCAGGACTTGCGCGGAGTTCAGGCCACCGAGGCGCGTGCGCACGTCCCGGTTGATCAGCCGATAGTATTCGGTAGTCGATTCCCAGCTCATCCCGCCGATCATGCCAATGGTTCGCATGCTGTTCATGGTGCCCGTCCTGCAAATCAGATTGATCGAAGCGACATAGTGCAGCGAAGCGCGCGGGCCGGCCGGCCAGGGCAAAATTCGGTTCTGTCTCGCTGAGGCACTGACATAATATTTTGTCGGCCTGCGCAGACAGAACCACTGATGAGCCATTGCCCAACATGGTATCGGAGGCGGGCATCGCCGTTATATTCATAGCGATCGAAGCGCGTTATGATTGTACGCAACGCGTATCAAAAGAAGCAAAGTCGGTCCAAAGTACGTACCATAATTGACATGGAACACAGCGCGTACCCTGTTAAAACCATAGGGTTGGAAAAGCAGAAAGGCGAACGACAATGAAAAATTATGGCGTAACGATCAAGGTTCGAACCTCCCCTCAGCGGCCTGTTGAAATGCAACTGAAGGGCAGCGAGGGATCGCGGGTGGTAATGAGCGCGGCAAAGCGTGTTATCGCGACTCACGAGAAGGTAATCAAGGCTCTCGCGAACCGATGATAGACGCGCAGCAAGTCATTGAGATCCATGATCTGATCTTGCAACAAGAGCCAGGACTTGCGGGTGGTCACGGAGTTGGGCCGCTTGAGGGCGCATTGGCACGCGTCGCGAGCCGCATGCTCTACGGGCAGCTCTCGGATGTTTTCGATATCGCGGCAATGTACGCAGTAGCGCTCGCCAGAGGACACGTCTTCAACGATGCGAACAAGAGAACAGCGTTGGTTACTGCATTGACCTATCTGGCCTTACAAGGCTACGACGTACCAAGATCCGACGTGCTGGAGGACATCATGGTGGACGTTGCCGAAGGCACCTTGGATGAGAGTGGCCTTGCGACCCTTCTGTTCTCAATCGCCATCGAATAACACCGGAAAACAGCAGAAGCGTATGTCGGTGGGCTATCACGTCCCCAGCAATTCGATCTCTCGTTTCGTCATCTATCGCAATCCACGCCTCATGGCTGCCTGACTTTCCTTAGCGCGATAAAACCGCGCCGCAGCTACTTCGAGCGCGCAACGGCGCACGTATGGTCTTGCAACTCCTCCGACGACGCGAAGTCGCCTCTATCGCGTTGTACGTGATCATTGAGAAGAAAGAATGCCGGCTTGCCGTCGGGCGCCGTGGCCCCCGCGAGCAGCAAGGTCTGGTCGGCCATGACCTGACCTTCTCGCGCCACGTCGGGGGCAAGGAGCTTGAAGGGATCGATGGAAGCGAGGTCGGCGTCATCAATACGTCGAATGCGGTATGCGTGTCCGCGTAAAAGCGTAGGGAACGCAGTCCATTCCGTGCCGATCTTCGGGCCTTGCTCACGCAGCGTACGAACGACATCCGGGGCAAGGCAATCAATGTGGATGTGCAACTGGTTTTGCGTGCGCCCGCTAGTCGAGTTGATGGCGAGCGAGAGTTCGTCGCGGGGAAGGTCCTGGCCTAACTTCGCTTCGACAAAACGCCGTGCTTCCCACGCCGCGCGCCAGTAATTCGGCGAGCCCGGTATCAGCAGATCAGTACTTTCAATGCCACCGACTCGAGCCGTCGGAATCAACAAATACTGGGCAATGCCGTTGAGATCCTTGAGAACCGCGAACCCGCCGGCCGGATCGACGTCGACACATTTTTGCGGGACATCCGCGCCGCGCGCGGCGGGCTCACATGAGTTGTGGACAATCTGCCATAACGCGTCGGGGTTGCCCGCGTGAGCAATGGAAAAGAAAAGCGCAGCAACGATGAACGAGGCTAGGGGAGCGAGAAGCCGGGCATGGCGCATGGGGTGAGCGGTCAACACGAAAGCCTGCATCGTAACAAGACTTCGTGACGGCTGCGGGCAACCTAAGCCCCTACATGACCGGCAAATGCAGATGATGAGGATGTTCGACGGTGTCCGCAATCAGCCTGAGCGCGTCTTCACATTCATCAAGATTCTTGGGGCCGCCGAGGCACACGCGAATGGCTTCGGGCGGATTGCCATCGGTCGCGAAAGCCGCCGCCGACACCGCGCCAATCCCTTGCGAGCGCAACTGCAATGCAAGCTCGGATGCGTTCCACCCGCACTCCGCCGGAATGGGCATCCAGAGATGGAAACCGGCCGGATCAGCGTCGAATTTCCAGTTGGACAGCACGCGTGCGGCAAGCGCTTGACGGGCCGCGGACTCCGCACGAATCGCGTCGAGCATGAGGTCCGCCGTGCCGTCGCTGACCCACTGCGTCGCCAGCAGCACCGTGAAGGGGCTCGCCATGACAGTCGTTGCGCGCAGCGCTCCGGCGAGGTGCTGGGAGCGCCGGGCGGACGGTGCACGAATGTAAGCCACGCGCAGACCGGCGCCAAAACTCTTGGACAGCCCGGTGACGTAGTAGGTCAGGTCGGGCGCCAACGTAGCCAGCGCATCGGGCGCCTGGGCCGGCAACATGCCATACGCATCGTCTTCGATGATCGGCACGCTGTACCTTAGCGCGACATCGGCAAGTGCCTCGCGGCGTTTCGACGACAGGGTCACCGTGCTCGGATTCTGGATCGTGGGATTGCAGTAGAACGCGCTGGGTTTGTCACTCTTGCACAGCGCCTCGAATGCATGAGCCAGCGGGCCGTCGTCATCACGCGCCAGCGCCTGCAAACGCACGCCCAGTTGCGCAGCAATCGCCTTGATGCCCGGATACGCCAGCGTATCGAGGCAAATGGTCCCGCCCGGCCGCGCAAGCTGCGACACCAGCGCCACCAGCGCGCTATGAATGCCGGGACAGACCAGCACCTTGTCTTCATCGCAATCATTGAAACGGCGCTTCAGCCACTTCGTACCCGCTGCACGATCGTCAGCAGTGCCACCGAAATCCTGGTACCGCAGCAGCCGGTACGGATCAGTCGCCGAAAACACCCGCGCGGCTGAATCGCGCAAGCGTGCGGCGAGTTCCGCCGGCTCCGGCGGCATGTTCATGGTCATCTCGACACTGCTGCCGCCGGACAGCGGCAACGTCGCGGTCCGGCCGCGTACGAACGTGCCGCTGCCGGCACGCGAGTCGAGCAGCCCTCTTTTGCGCGCTTCCGCGTAGGCACGTGCCACGGTCGTGTAGTTGAGCTGCAGTTCGTCAGCGAGGTCACGCAGACCCGGCAGCCGATCACGCGGACGCAAGCGACCGCTCGCCAGATCTTCTTCAATTAACTCGGGAATCAGCAAATAAGCCGGCTTGCGGCTTTCTGTCAGCTTTCTGATCCAGTGATGGGTAAGACTGGCCATGAAATGCTCTCGAATAAATACGGTTAAAAAACGATAGCACGCCGGCGATGGAAAAAAAATAAATTGATCGCATCAGGCGGCATTAAGTGATCGTATGGAGAATGCGATAGATCGAGGGTCAATGCACGTATCCGGTGTTTATTGCACCAGACCAGCGCAACAGCACCGCAGTGATCACGCCACGCTGGTGCAGGGTCATCGTCGTGCCAAGGCTTAAGGCAATCCCCCCAAGGCTCTTCGGGATCGTCGTCAAAAATATTTCGCTGCTCCGCGAGCACTGATTGTTTGAATGATCGGATATTGATCGCATTAAGACATCCATTTAATGGCACGCCGGTTGCATTAACAGCGTCGTGTCCCGCGGCTTGGTTCCGGGTTAAAAAATCCGGCGCCACTGATTAAATTGTCTATTTACTGGAGATTAGAATGCCTGCCGTCAATATCCCGATGCACAAGAAAGGCGATTACCTTGTCGATTATGAAGAGAAGGTGTTTGAGGACGTCAAGGCCGCGCCGGGCGAGAAGGCGCTGGTGACATTCCATACGGTCGCGTTTGAAGGTTCCATCGGCTTCGTCAACTTGCTCCAAGCCACCCGGCTGCTGCGCAAGGGCTTCGAAACCTCGGTATTGCTGTATGGGCCGGGCGTGACGCTCGGGCTGCAGCGCGGCTTCCCGACGCTCGGCGACGAAGCGTTTCCCGGCCATCTGAACTTCAACAAGCAGATCCAGAAGTTCATGGAGGAAGGCGGCAAGGTCTACGCATGCCGCTTCGCGCTGCAAGCGTTGTACGGGCAGGGAGAAGCGTCGCTGATCGAAGGCATCAAGCCGATCAGCCCGCTCGACGTGCTCGACATCCAGCTGCTGCATCGCAAGGACGGCGCGCTGATCATCCACACCTGGACGGTCTGACGCAGGTCCGAAGCCTCTCATCAACACGGAACGACCATGCCCGACAAGAGAATCGTCCGCGCTGCCGCGGTCCAGATAGCACCGGACCTTGAACGGCCCGGCGGCACGCTCGAGAAGGTCCTCGAAACGATCGACAACGCCGCGCGCCAGGGTGTGCAGTTGATCGTCTTCCCCGAGACCTTCCTGCCCTACTACCCGTACTTTTCGTTCGTGCGGGCGCCGGTGGCATCGGGCGCCGAACACATGCGCCTCTACGACGAAGCGGTAGTCGTGCCCGGCCCCGTGACGCACGCAGTGGCGGAGCGGGCGCGCCGGCACGGCATGGTCGTCGTGCTCGGCGTGAACGAGCGCGATCACGGCAGCTTATACAACTCACAACTGATCTTCGATACCGACGGCGAGCTGCTGCTCAAGCGCCGCAAGATCACACCGACGTTTCATGAACGGATGATCTGGGGCATGGGCGACGCGGCCGGCCTGAAGGTAGCGGAGACGCACATCGGCCGCGTAGGTGCGCTCGCGTGCTGGGAGCACTACAACCCGCTCGCGCGTTATGCGCTGATGACCCAGCACGAAGAGATTCATTGCAGCCAGTTTCCGGGCTCGCTGGTCGGTCCCATCTTCGGCGAACAGATCGAAGTGACCATCCGGCATCACGCGCTTGAATCCGGCTGCTTCGTGATCAATTCCACGGGCTGGCTGACCGAGCCGCAGATCGAATCAATCACGAAAGATCCAAGCCTGCAGAAGGCGCTTCGCGGAGGCTGCAACACGGCAATCATCTCGCCCGAAGGCCAGCATCTCGCCCCGCCGCTGCGCGAGGGCGAAGGGTTGGTCATCGCGGATCTGGATATGTCACTGATCACCAAACGCAAACGCATGATGGATTCAGTCGGTCATTACGCGCGGCCCGAATTGCTGAGCCTCGCGATCAACGACCGGCCCTCCGTCACGTCGGCGCCCATGAACGGCTTCTCACCATCAACCGGGGGATTGCACCTTGAACGCGAACGAGACCTTGTCGGCCGTGAGCCGGCAATTGATGACTGAACTGCAATCGGCGGGCTTGCGTCTCGCTGATCCCGGCGCGGGGGCGAGTCTGGGCGTGGCCAGCCGGCGCGGCGGCGCGGGCCCGTCCGATCACAAGGCGGTCACCATCGAGGGCGTGACCATCATGGTGCCCGTGCATACCAACACTGCATGGCACTCGCCGTTCGTGGCATCCGCACCCGACGCCCACGGCAGCAGCGCGTTGCTGCGCGGGTCGATCCCTATCGCGAACATCAGCTTCCCGAAGGCGCCGCGTTTCTATGCCATGCAGACCTTCGACGGCGTGCCCTACTCGCACATCGCGACCCTGCATGGTTCGGATGTGCTTGCCACCACCGTGCTGCAAACCTGCATCCGGTACGAAAGCCGCAAGAAGACCTGCAAGTTCTGCGCGATCGGGCAATCGCTTGCGGCAGGCAGGACGATCGCCCGCAAGACGCCCGAGCAACTGGCGGAAGTAGCGCGCGCAGCCGTGTTGCTCGATGGCGTCAAGCATATGGTCCTGACGACCGGTACTCCGCCGACGAAGGATCGTGGTGCACAGATCCTGTGCGAAAGCGCGTTCGCAATCAAGGCCGCGGTCGACCTGCCGATCCAGGCGCAATGCGAACCACCCGACAATGACAAGTGGTTCGAGCGCATGCGCGCAAGCGGCATCGATACGCTCGGCATGCATCTCGAAGTGGTCACGCCCGCGCTGCGTGAACAGATCATGCCGGGCAAGGCGAACGTGCCCATCTCGCGCTACATGGAAGCGTTCAGGGCGGCCGTGGCGGTGTTCGGCCGGGGGCAGGTGAGCACCTACATACTCGCGGGTCTCGGTGACACGGCAGACGCCATTCTCTCAATCTCGCGCGAGCTGGTCGATATCGGCGTGTATCCGTTCGTGGTCCCGTTCGTGCCGATCAGCGGCACGCCGCTCGAGGATCATCCCGCGCCCTCGCCCGAGTTCATGAGGTCCGTGCTGCAGCCGCTTGGCGCGATGGTGTCGGCAGGCGGGATGCGCTCCGCCGATATCAAGGCGGGCTGCGGCAAATGCGGCGCATGTTCGTCGTTGTCATCCTACGAGGTTTGATCATGCTCGCCGATACCGAAGATCTCGCAAGGCTCTACACACCCGCCAGCTACACGATCAAGTGGACCACGCTGCCCTGGGAAGCGAACGAGGCGTACAAGCTCCGGCGCGCGGTGTTCTGCATCGAGCAGGGGATTTTTGTAGGCGATGACCGCGATGAAATCGATGAGCGCGCGCAACTGCTCGTGGCGGTGAGTTGCATCGGCGGGATGCCTGAGCAGGTGGTTGGCACAGTGCGCATTCACGAGGACAAACCGGGCGTATGGACCGGCTCGCGGCTCGCCGTGCATGCGGCATTCCGAAGGCACGGCAAGATTGGCGCAACATTAATCAGGTTGGCGGTCAGCAGTGCGCATGCGCTCGGCTGCACGACCTTCCTCGCACATGTGCAGAGCCAGAACGCGGCGTTGTTTCATGCGCTGCACTGGACTACGCTCTCCGAAGAACTCATGCATGGCCGGCCGCATCATCTGATGCAGGCTGACCTTGGTTTTTATCCACCTTGCGCGACACCTCAAAGCGGTTTCATGACGCAGTATTCGCCTGCGCGGAGTTCGTCATGACGTTGACGGACCTGGTCGTCGCGCTAAGGGAAACGCGGGGCTTTCGCCATAAGACCGATATCGCGCGCGTGATGTCGTCGCTTGCCCGGTACGTGCCACGCGACGGCGGCGACAACTCGCAAGCGGTCGCCCTAGGCGACGACTGCGCAGCCATTGCCGACGGAGACTCTCATCTGCTGTTCGCCATCGAAGGGATGGTCAGCGACTTCGTGCGCGACATGCCCTGGTTCGCGGGCTACAGCAGCGTGATGGTCAATGTGAGCGATATCTACGCGATGGGCGGCCGCCCGATCGCTGTTGTCGACGCACTCTGGAGCGACGGCCTGGGCGCGGCCGAAGACGTGCTGGCCGGCATGGCGGCGGCATCGTCCGTGTACGGGGTGCCGATTGTCGGCGGCCATAGCAACACGCGCAGCGACCAGGCCCAACTTGCGGTGGCCATTCTTGGGCGAGCAAACAAACTGCTGTCCAGTTTCAATGCCCGACCCGGCGACCGCCTGATGATGGCGGTGGACCTGCGCGGCGCGTTTGAAGACCCGTATCCGTTCTGGAATGCCTCGGTTGGCGTACCCGCCGAGCGCTTGCGCGCCGACCTCGAGTTGTTGCCCATGCTCGCCGAAAGCGGTCTCTGCGATGCAGCCAAGGACATCAGCATGGCCGGCGCACTTGGCACCGCGCTGATGTTGCTGGAATGCTCCGGCGTGGGTGCGAGCATCGATCTTTCGCGTCTGCCATCGCCGCCTGGACATGATCGTCTGCGTTGGCTAAGCGCGTTCCCCAGCTTCGGTTTTGTGATGTCCGTGCGTGAAGAACACGCAGCTCAAGTAGAGCACTTGTTCGTTGAACGTGAACTGGCATGTGCGGTGATTGGTACGGTCGATACCTCACGCAAAGTGGTGCTGCACGAAGGCAGTGATTCGGCCGAACTATGGAACTTCCACGATGACGCGTTCATCGTCGGAAGTTAAGAGAGCCCTGACATGACTGCGACCCCTCGTGTGATGCGGATTGCCCTTACCACGCACTCGGTCAATCCGCGCGGCGGTGTGGTGCATGCGTTAGAACTCGCGAGCGCGCTGGTCGACGAAGGTCACGAGGTGACCCTTTTCGCGCCGGCTGCAGCGAGGGAAACGCTCTTCCGGGAGCCGTCGTGCCGCGTGATTCTCGCCACCATCGAAGGCTTGCAACACGACACGGCCGCACTCGTCGACGCACGGCTTCGCGCGCTCAAAACCAGCATCAAAGCCAGCGATCCACGCAGCTTCGACGTGCTGCATGCACAGGACAGCATCAGCGGAAACGCGCTTGCCGAGTTGACCGCTGAAGGTGAAATAACCGGGTTTGTGCGAACTGTGCATCACCTGGATCACTTCGACAACCCGCGTCTCGCCGCCTGGCAAACGCGTGCATGGCGTGATGCGGATCGCGTGCTGTGCGTCAGTGAAGTATGGACGCGCGAGATGCGTGATACCTACGGCATAGAAGCAGCGACGGTTTCGAACGGCGTAGATCTGAAACGCTATTCGACGCAGCGCACGCCTCACGATCAAAGATTACGGCAGCGTCTTGGTATCGATGGGAGCGGACCGGTCGTGCTCGCGGTCGGTGGCATTGAAGCGCGCAAGAACACGCTCGGCCTGCTCGATGCATTCGCGGAACTGGTCAAACATCATCCGAATGCGCGCCTGGTGATCGCGGGGGGTGCAAGCCTGCTCGATCACGATGCTTATTCGCATGCCTTCATGGACCGCGTGGCCGGGTACGGCCTGTCGCATGCGGTGAGTGTCACCGGCCCGCTCGACGACAGCGACATGCCCGCGCTTTTCCGTTGCGCCGATGTCCTCGCCATGGTCTCGCGGCGCGAAGGTTTCGGCCTCGTCGTTCTCGAAGCGCTCGCATGCGGTACGCCCGTTGTGGCTTCGAACATTGCACCGTTCACCGAGTATCTGGACAACGCGCTGTGCTGCTGGGCCGCACCCACGGATCCAGCGTCAATAGCCGATGCACTTGCACGGGTGATCGACGGCCGTCATCCAACCGACTTCAACCACGCCGTACCCGCGCTACTCGATCGCATGAGCTGGCAGGCGTCGGCACGAAAACATCTCGACATTTACAGCGCCTTGCTTGCAAGCCGCTCTCTTCCAACACTTTAGGAACTCGCCATGCCGGTCATGCATTTTCGAATCCAGTGGCCCGATAACAGCGAAGCAAACTGTTATTCGCCCTCGCAAGTGGTCAGCGATTTCTTTACGCCCGGAGAAGACTATCCCGTCCATGATTTCGTCTCGCGCGCTCGTGAAGCACTGAACATTGCCTCCGAGCGCGTGCGCGAAAAGTACGGCTTCGCATGCTCGGCGGCAATGGATCAACTCGCGCAGATCGAGGTCGAGGCTCAACGGTTTGTCGGTGAGCCGGACGCGAAGGTCAAGGTCATCGCGCTCGTCTGAGCGCCACTCTTTTCGAAAGGACGAGTCATGTCGCAAACATCGGGCAACACGACGCACACCAGCGTCATGGTGGTTGGGGGCGGTCAGGCGGGGCTGTCGGTCAGCTATTACCTCAAGCAGGCGGGGATCGATCATCTCGTGCTGGAGAAAAACACCGTCACTCATACATGGCGCACGCAACGCTGGGACGCGTTCTGCCTCGTCACACCGAACTGGCAATGCGCGCTGCCGGGCTACCCTTATACCGGCGACGATCCGCACGGCTTCATGAAGAAGGACGAGATCATCGAGTATCTCGATGGCTTCATCAGGACCGTCGATGCCCCCGTGCTCGAACACGTGGAAGTGCAGCGGGTCGCGCGTAACAGCGAAGGAGGCTTTAGCGTGTCCACAAGCCAGGGACCGTTCACGGCGGACCAGGTCGTGGTCGCATCAGGCGGTTATCACACGCCCATCGTGCCGCGCATGGCCGAACGCCTGCCGCGGTCGATCAAACAGATCCAGTCGTCCGAGTATCGCAACCCGCAGGCTTTGCCCGAAGGCGCGGTACTGGTAGTCGGGTCCGGGCAATCGGGCGCGCAGATCGCTGAAGACCTGCATCTGGCCGGGCGCAAGGTGATCCTCGCAGTGGGTGAAGCTCCGCGTTGCGCGCGCTTCTACAGAGGCCGCGACGTGGTCGACTGGCTTGCCGACATGAAGTATTACGACATGCCCGTCGATCAGCATCCGCTGCGTGAAGGGGTGCGCGACAACACCAATCATTATGTGACCGGCCGCGACGGTGGTCGTGATATCGATCTGCGCAAGTTCGCGGCCGAAGGCATGGAACTGTACGGCAGGCTTCAGGATCTGCAGGATGGCGCACTCCATTTCGCGCCCAACCTGATCGAGAATCTCGACAGCGCGGACAAGACCTTCAACGGCATCAACGCAGGCATTGATGCATACATCGAAAAGCATGGAATCGAAGCTCCGCCCGGCTCGCGCTATGAACCCGCGTGGTCACCATCGGAAGAACGCACTACGCTCGATCTGCAAGCCAGCGGCATAGGCTCGATCGTGTGGTGCATCGGCTTCACCCCGGACTTCAGCTGGCTTGATGCACCCATCTTCAACGGTCGCGGTTACCCCGCGCATACACGTGGCCTGACACCGCTCGACGGCCTCTATTTCGTGGGCTTGCCGTGGCTGCATACGTGGGGATCGGGCCGCTTTTCAGGCGTTGCGCGGGACGCTGCGCATGTTGTGGAAAGGATCGAAGCTTGCCGGGAAGCGAAAGCGCTGGCGCGCGATGAAGCTACCGTCTGAACACACGAAGGTATCGCCACGAAAAAACCGGCGCATCGAGCGCCGGTTTGTTGAAACACACCCCCGAACCTCAAGCCGCCTTCACGACCTTGTCACCGGCACGATGGATCGGATGCGGTTCCTTCAACTGGTTCGCGATCCGGGTGGCATCGAAGTAAGCACCGTTTGGAGGACGCTTCAAATACTGCCCAGCGCCTCGAACCGCACGCAGATCACCGTCCGCCCAAGCATGCGCGCCACGCGTGAGCGTGTGGGTCGCCACGCCTTGCACGGTCATACCTTCGAACACGTTGAAATCCACCTTCTGGTGATGGGTCTTGACCGAGATCGTCCTGGTCGCGGCCGGGTCCCACACCACGAGGTCGGCATCCGCGCCCACCTGGACCGCACCCTTGCGCGGGAACAGGTTAAAAATTTGCGCAGCGTTTGTGGAGGTCACGCGCACGAACTCATTCGGGGTCAACCGCCCTTTATTCACGCCGTGGTGCCAGAGGATCGACATGCGGTCTTCCACGCCGCCACAACCGTTCGGGATGCGCGTGAAGTCCTCGCGGCCCATGGCTTTCTGCGATGCACAGAATACGCAGTGGTCGGTCGCCGTGGTGTGCAGTTGCCCCGATTGCAGACCACGCCACAACGCCTCCCTATGCTCGCTGGTGCGGAACGGCGGGCTCATTACATGCGCAGCGGCCCGTGTCCAGTCCGGGTCGCTATAGACCGACTCATCGATCACCAGATGACCCGGCAGCACTTCAGCGAACACGCGTTGACCTTCGCTGCGTGCACGTGTGATGACATCGACGGCATCTTTCGACGACACATGCACGATGTAGATAGGCACACCCAGCACCTGCGCAATCCTGATCGCACGGTTCGCCGCCTCGCCTTCCACTTCAGGAGGCCGCGACAAAGGATGCGCTTCAGGTCCGGTGAAGCCTTTCGCAAGCAATTGCTTCTGAAGCTGGAACACGAGTTCGCCATTCTCGGCATGCACAGTAGGCAAAGCGCCAAGTTCCAGCGACCGCGCGAAGCTGTTCACGAGGACT
Source organism: Caballeronia udeis (assembly GCF_001544555.2). Taxonomy (GTDB): domain Bacteria; phylum Pseudomonadota; class Gammaproteobacteria; order Burkholderiales; family Burkholderiaceae; genus Caballeronia; species Caballeronia udeis. The sequence goes on from NZ_FCOK02000087.1 coordinate 30,311, forward strand.
TCATCGTCGGCCATGATGGCGTTTTTATACGCCATGAAGTGCTTGAAACTGGACACGCCATGATCATGCACGAGCGTACCCATGTCGCGATGCACCGACTCGTCCCACCACGTCACCGCGACGTGAAAACCGTAGTCGGACGATGCCTTCTCCGCCCAGCCGCGCCACTCGTTGAAGGCTGCCATCAACGGCTGCTTCGGACTCGGAATCACGAAATCGATAATGCTCGTCGTGCCGCCCGACAACCCCGCCGCCGTTCCCGTATAGAAGTCGTCGCTCGCCGTGGTGCCCATGAACGGCAGCTCCATGTGCGTATGCGGATCGATACCGCCGGGCATCACATACTGGCCCGATGCATCGATGGTTTCAGCATCCGCCGGAACCTCGAGATCGAGGCCGATCTGCAGGATCGTGCCACCGTCTTTCGGGTCTGCGCACAACACGTCCGCTCGATAAGTACGGTCCGCGTCAATCACCGTGCCGCCGCGAATCAGGATCGTCATCTTGCTGTCTCCAAAGAGAAAATCAGGCGCTGGCAATGCGCGCCGTCGGGCGCTTGCCCATCTTCATCCATGCGCCATAAACAATCGATGCGAGCGCGAGGCCCACGAACCATGCATAGGTGTAAAGCGTGTTGAAGAATGCGGGAACGTTGGGGAACGCGGCCGGAAATGCCGTATGCAGGAACCCGGGCAGGTTGGGCAATACGCCCACGAGCAACGCGACCACCGCAGCCATGTTCCAGCCACCTGTGTAGCTGTATTCGCCATTCTCGTTGAAGAGTTCGCGCGTGTTCAGGCGCGTGCCGCGGATCAGGAAGTAGTCGACCATGAGAATGCCGGCCACAGGTCCGAGCAGCGCCGAGTAACCCACGAGCCACGTGAAAATATATCCCTGCGTGGTTGCCAGGATCTTCCACGGCATCATCACGATAGCGATGAACGCCGTGATCATCCCGCCCACGCGATACGAAATGCCCTTCGGCCAGAGGCTCGAAAAGTCATAAGCCGGACCCACGAGGTTAGCGGCAAGATTGCAGCTCATGGTGTCGAGCGTCAGGATGATCAGCGCCACGCCCACGCCAATACCCGTCATGCGGCTGGTCAGGTCGATAGGATCCCAGATCGCCTTGCCGTAGATCACCACGGTTGCCGACGTCACCACCACCGAGATCACGGACAGCAGCGCCATGGGGGCCGGCAGACCGATCGATTGCCCGATGATCTGATCCTTCTGCGAGCGCGCGAAACGCGTGAAGTCCGGAATATTCAGCGCGAGCGTGGCCCAGAAACCGACCATGGCCGTAAGACCTGGCCAGAACGTGGCCCAGAACAAACCCTCCTTCTTGCCGCCGGCGACGAATTGCGAAGGCTGCGCGAGCATCGCACCGACACCGCCCGCCTTCGAGGTCGCCCACCACACGAGCGCGAGGCACATGATGATCTTGATCGGCGCGGACCAGCTTTCAAGGAAACGAATGGAGTCCGTGCCGCGCAAGATGAAATAGACCTGGATCAGCCAGAAAAACAGGAAGCACGCGAGTTGCCCAAGCGAGATATCGAGGAAGGGCAATGGCGTACCGGGCGTCGTGTTACCGGTAAGGATATTCAGGAGCGTATGGATCGCACTGCCGCCGAGCCAGGTCTGGATTCCGTACCATCCGCATGCGACCACCGCACGCAATAACGCCGGCAACCTCGCGCCTTTCGTACCGAACGACGAGCGCACCAGCACCGCATAAGGAATGCCATGCTTGGCGCCCGCGTGGCCCACCAACAGCATGGGCACGAGCACGATCATGTTGCCGAGCAGCACGGTGAGCACCGCCTGCCACGGCGACATGCCCTCCTCCGTGAGCCCGGCCGCGAGCATGTACGACGCAATATTCATCACCATGCCGACCCAGAGCGCCGCAAAGTGATACCACTTCCACGTCCGTTGCGCGGCCGTGGTCGGCGCCAGGTCGTCGTTATATAGACTGCCACTGGCGCCGGCCGCGAACTGCGGGTCGACGGAATGCGCTGGCTGCTTCATCAGGTTGATCTCCTCAAGATCGTTGCGGTCCTCGCCCGTTGATCCGGCTGGAAAACCAGTCCGGGCGTTGGCCGTCAGGGGGACGTCAGCGACTTTTACGGCATTTACGTCAGCCGCTGTTTTTTTATACGGGTTCTCAACTCTAGGCGGCCTTCACGCTTTCTTCAACGTCGGCGTCCACGCGTGCGGGATTGTTCGGATGGGTCGTCCAGTTCGCATATTCGCCGGCATCCACGCGTTCCATCGTGATGCATTGCTCGACCGGGCACACATGCATGCATAAATTGCACCCGACGCATTCCGAATCGATGACTTCAAAATGCCGCTTGCCATCCTTCTCGCGCATGATCGCCTGATGCGCCGTATCTTCGCAAGCGATGTGGCACAGCCCGCACTCAATGCACTTGTCCTGGTCGATGCGCGCCTTGATGTCGTACTTCAAATTCAAGTACTTCCAGTCCGTCACGTTCTGCACGGCCCGTCCGCGGATATCGTCGAGGGTGGCGTAGCCTTTTTCGTCCATCCAGTTCGAGAGGCCATCCGCGAGATCGGAGACAATCCGAAAACCATAGTGCATGGCCGCGGTACAGACCTGCACATTGCCGGCGCCCAGCACGATGAACTCGGCCGCATCGCGCCACGACGAAATCCCGCCAATGCCGGAGATTGGCAAACCGGGCGTTTCCACGTCGCGGGCAATCTCCGCGACCATGTTCAGCGCGATTGGTTTGACCGCCGGGCCGCAGTATCCCCCATGCGTACCCTTGCCGTCGACTGTCGGCATTGGCGCCATCAGGTCGAGGTCGACCGCGACAATCGAATTGATCGTGTTGATCAGCGACACCGCATCCGCACCGCCCTTGTAAGCCGCGCGTGAACTGGTTCGGATGTCGCTAATGTTCGGCGTCAGCTTGACGATGCACGGCAGCTTCGTGCCTTCCTTCACCCAGCGCGTGACCATCTCCACGTATTCGGGGACCTGGCCGACCGCCGCGCCCATGCCGCGCTCGCTCATGCCGTGCGGGCAACCGAAGTTCAGCTCGACGCCATCGGCGCCCGTGTCTTCCACCAGCGGCAGGATCCACTTCCAGTCCCGCTCGTTGCACGGCACCATCAGCGAGACGATCAGCGCGCGATCCGGCCAGTCGCGCTTGACCTGGGTGATCTCCTTCAGGTTGATGTCGAGAGGCCGGTCGGTGATCAGTTCGATATTGTTCAGTCCTGCGATACGCTGGCCATTCCATTGCACCGCGCCATAACGCGAACTCACGTTCACCACATGCGGGTCGAGGCCCAGCGTTTTCCATACGACGCCGCCCCAACCCGCTTCGAAGGCGCGATTGACGTTGTAGGCTTTGTCAGTGGGCGGCGCGGACGCGAGCCAGAACGGACTCGGCGACGTGATGCCGACAAAGGTATTGCGAAGATCGGCCATGAGCTGGCTCCCTTATTGTGGGGGTTTTTTCAAGCGGCCTTGATCGCCGTTGCCGCGAAGAACGCGTGGATGGACTCGGCCGCAATCTTGCCGTCCTGCACGGCCTGGACCGTCAGGTCGAGCCCGCCTGTCGCCGCACAGTCTCCGCCGGCCCAGACGTTATCGAGCGACGTACGGCCGCTCGAATCCACCGCGATACGGCTGCCGTCGAGCGTGAGCAGGTCAGGTTCAAGACCATTCGGCGCGAGCGTTTGACCGATCGCCTTCAGCACCATGTCGGCTTCAATCACAAAGCGTTCGCCCTGCGGGTTTTCGAATTCGACACCCGTGACCTGGCCATCTGCATCGGTTAAACGCACGGGCTTCGCGTGCGTGACGATCGTCACGCCGTTGACTTGTGCGAACTCGCGTTCGGCCCACGTGGCGCCCATGGTCTCGACACCCCGTCGATAGACCATCGTGACCGTTTCCGCGCCCAGCTTGCGGCTTTGCACCGCCGCATCAATTGCCGTATTTCCGCCGCCGATCACCACCACGCGACGCCCGACCGGCACGCTGGCGAGCGCATCCGCCTGACGTACCTGCTCGATGAAATCGACCGCGTTGTACACGCCTTGAAGCGCCTCGCCTTCGAGTTCCAGCGCGCGCACACCGCCCAGGCCGATCGCCAGGAACACCGCGTCATGCTGCTTACGCAAGTCGCCCAACTTCACATCGCGGCCGAGCATCACGTCGTTCTTCACGTCGATACCCCCCACCGAATACAACCACTCCACTTCGCGTTGGGCGAAATCCTCGACCACCTTGTAGGCCGCAATGCCATATTCGTTCAGGCCGCCGGGCTTGGGCCGGGCGTCGAAAAGCGTGACGCGGTGGCCGTCGAGCGCAAGACGATGCGCACAGGCCAGCCCCGCTGGCCCCGCGCCAACCACCGCCACATGACGTCCCGTATCCGCCGCGCGCTTGAAGAGCGGCTCGCCGCGCGCCATCGCCCAGTCGGTCGCATGACGTTGTAGCGCACCGATCTGAACTGGTTTGTCATCCTGATGATTTCTGACACATGCCCCTTCACAGAGGATTTCAGTCGGACATACGCGTGCGCATGCGCCGCCAAGGGGGTTGGCCGACAGGATGTCCGTGGCCGCGCCCTTCATGTTGCCGTTACCAATCTTGCGGATGAAGCTGGGAATATCTATTTTTGTGGGGCATGCGTTGATGCAAGGCGCGTCGTAGCAGTAGTGGCAACGGCTCGACGCTGCAGCGGCCGCGGTGGCATCGAGCAGGGGCGCCACATCCGAAAACTGACACGACAGTTGCTCTTGCGACAGCCGGTTCGATGCAATGTCGCCAATGGGCTTCATGGTCATACACGTTCCTTCGTCAAGGTAAGGCCAAGCGAATGATCTTTCGACTAACACCAGATCAGGCTTAACGGCCCGCGCGCTCAAGCATGGCGTGAAGCAGTACATTTGCGCCCGCCTCAATCCATTCCTCCGATGCATCCTCGATCTCGTTATGGCTGATGCCATCGACGCAAGGCACGAAGACCATTGACGTGGGCGCGACCTTCGAGAGGTAACACGCGTCATGTCCTGCGCCCGAGACCATGTCCCGATGCGCGTAACCAAAACGTTCCGCGGCTGCGCGCACGGACTTCACGCACGCGGAATCAAAGGCGATAGGCGCGTAATAGAAGATCTGTTCAAGCTGCGTTTCGAGCCCCGACGCGCTCGCGATTTTCTCCACGCCCGCGCGCAATGCAGCGTCCATCTTCGCGAGCACGGCGTCGTCGGGATGACGGAAATCGACGGTGAAAAACACGCGGCCCGGGATCACGTTGCGCGAGTTCGGATGCACTTGCATCATGCCGACGGTCGCACACGCCAGCGGCGCGTTATCCAATCCGATGCGATTCACCAGCTCGACCACGCGTGATGCACCAAGCAACGCATCGCGACGGCGCGGCATGGGTGTGGGACCCGCATGCGCTTCCTGGCCGGCCAGCGTGATTTCGTACCAGCGTTGCCCTTGCGCGTCGGTGACCACGCCGATCGTCATGTTTTCCGCTTCGAGAATCGGCCCTTGTTCAATGTGCAGTTCGAACGCCGCGTGCAGCTTGCGGCCGCCGCACGGTTCGTCTCCTGCATAACCAATACGCTTCAGTTCCTCACCGATCGTCTTGCCATCCACGTCCTTGCGGGACAACCCGTAGTCAAGCGTGAACTCGCCGGCGAACACGCCTGACGCAACCATGGCGGGCGCGAACCGCGAGCCTTCCTCGTTGGTCCAGATCACGACTTCCACCGGATGTTCAGTCTCAATGCCCCAATCATTGAGCGAACGGATCACTTCGATGCCACCGAGAATGCCGTAGATACCGTCGAAGCGGCCGCCTGTGGGCTGCGAGTCCGCATGCGAGCCCGTCACGACCGGCGCGGCATTGGCGTTGCGTCCGGCACGACGCATAAACACGTTGCCCATCTGGTCCACCTTGACCGTGCAACCCGCTTCCTTCGCCCAACTGACGATCAGGTCGCGGCCCTCGCGGTCGAGATCGGTAAGCGCCAGCCGGCATACGCCACCCTTTGGCGTCGCGCCAATTTTCGCCATCGTCATGAGACTGTCCCATAGACGTTTGCCATTGATTCTGATCGATGTGTCCAGCGCTGAATCGGTTACCGCGTCCATTTCGCGTTCTCCTTGTGTTGCTCGACTTAGGGTTTCGACTGATACGAATCTGGTGCATCGGCGTCGGCTTTTGGGGCGGCGCCGCACGGCAAAGGTGCAGTTTCCATCCGCTGATCTCCTCCGCTCGAAGCGGCGAATCCGTCGCGATCCGCCGCCCTCCAAATCCTGTCCAACTGGACAGGTTGTAGCCGATTAATATTGGCAAATCAACGTCTTTCGGGGTTTCCGGTTAGAGTAAAAACATAGCGAGAAGCGTGCCATTGCAATGCAGCAGAGCCATGAGGCAAGCGAACAACGGGCTATGCAGCAGTGGCCGCAAAGCGCATAGAATGAGGCGCGATCAAGATGGAGAAGGCGCACGGCGCCATGCAAGGAAAACAATGAGAGATGACGAAGCGACAGCCGAGATGGCGAAAAGCGACGTTGCACCTGTTCCATTGCGGCGGCGCAAGGCGCACATTCGCGAGACCAATGAAGCGCATCTTTTGGCGTGCGCCGAGACTGTGTTCGCCGAGCGCGGACTCGAAGGCGCGAGTACCGCGATGATTGCGGAACGTGCAGGCTTGCCGAAAGCCAACCTGCATTATTACTTTCCGACCAAGCTGGCGCTCTATCGGCGCGTGCTCGAGGATCTGTTCGAAGACTGGCACCGTGCCGCCGATAGCTTCGAGTCCAGCGATGACCCGGTCGAAGCAATAGGCGGCTACGTACGCACGAAAATGGAATTGTCGCGGCGGCGTCCGCTCGGCTCGAAGGTGTGGGCGAGCGAGATCATTCACGGCGCGGTGCACATGCAGGACATCTTGAACGAGCGCGTGAAGCCGTGGCTTGAAACACGGGTGATCGTAATCAACGGCTGGATTGCGCGCGGGTTGCTCGCGCCCGTCGACGCGCAGACGCTGATGTTCATGATCTGGGCGACGACGCAGCACTATGCGGATTTCGATGCGCAGATCCGGGCGCTGAAAGGCAAACGCGCGCTTTCGCAGAAGGCCTTTGACACCTCGACCGAGGAAGTGGTGAAGCTCGTGATCCGGGCGTGTGGCGCGAAGTCACCGGCGTGACATCGAGCAAACCGCGCACATCATGATCAAGCTGGAAGGTCAGGCGCAAACCCTTTAAAAACAACAAAAACCGGTTGCGAAATCATATTAAAAGATTTGCCGAATCGTACCAACTTTGGTACGATTCAGGGTCCAAAACCGGGACCCTTTCCAATGGACAAGCCAGTAAATGTTGTCTTAGATGTTCGCTTTTTCAGCACGGGTGCCGGCAATGAACCCGTCCGCGACTGGCTTCGAGAGCTTGGCGCAGCCGACAGAAAGACGATCGGCGAGGACATCAAAACCGTGCAGATCGGCTGGCCGCTCGGTATGCCACTAGTACGGAAAATGGGCAAGGACATGTGGGAGGTGCGGATCCACTTACACAGGCGTACCGCCCGTGTTTTGTTCACTGTCGTCGGCGACGTGATGGTCCTGCTGCACGGCTTCGTCAAGAAGTCTCAGGACACGCCGAAAGAAGAGCTGGACGTGGCGAAAGACCGTTTGCGCCAGTTTAGGCAAGGTTAAGTCTCACACGCAATGGAGTGCGAAAATCATGGCAAACAAGCATATGGGTGGCCGTTTCGATGAGTTCCTCAGCGAGGAAGCGATTCTCGAGGAAGTCACGGCCACCGCAATGAAGCGAGTCATCGCTTGGCAGATCGCCGAGGAAATGAAGGCGCAAAAGATCAGCAAAACAGCGATGGCGTCTCGCATGAACACAAGCCGCGCGGCGCTTAATCGTCTACTTGACGAAACCGACACCAGCCTGACGCTAACCACGCTCGCCAGCGCGGCCGCGGCGCTCGGCAAGCATTTCCGGCTCGAACTGGCCGCTTGACGCGCTATGCCACCCGAGGTCCACGCGGCAACGTGGGTATTTTTGCGTGGCATTTGCGGCACGCTCATCCCCATCCCTCAACCCGAACAAAAAAAACCCGCCGGCCGCTTTAGCGCGGAGGGCGAGTTTTTTCTTTGGCGCGACACTCAAAAGATCAAACCATCATTCAATCGGGTCTTATAATAAGTCGGACCTGATCCGGTCAGGTCCACTTCAAATTTGCTCAGCGTCGGCTTAATGACCGAAGAACACTGAACCGGGAGCGTTTTGCACCGGTGCAGCCGAGCTACGAACGCCCACTGCCGAGGTGCCGCTGGTCGAAGGACCATACGCCGTTGCTGCCTCGCCATTTTGCGCATTCACACGAGCCTGAGCTGCCTGGAGGTTCGCCGGGTAGTCGATCTGGTCGCCAGCCGGGTTGTACCCTGCCTTTTCCAGTTGAACCAGTTGCGCCTTCACTTCAGCACGCGTCAGCGGGCCGTTGTTGTCAGTGCTTTGCGCAAACGCGAACGTCGGAGCTGCCAATGCCGACACGATAACAACTGCGGGAATAAGTGACTTGAACATGGTGATACCTCCAGTATTTTGTTGATCGTCTCGAAACAACCTCAGAGTGATATAAGCGCTTTCTGAATCTGTTTCGGATGTAAGAAGTCTATGCTTCGGAACCTTGAGGGAAAACCCTTATTTACGCGAAACATCATTGTTGAGATTGCAACAATCGCGAGGGAACGATCGATTAAGTGGAATTGAGAGGGGAAATTCGGAACTTATTACTGAATTAAGCACTAGAGTGCGTCTGAATTCGAGGATTCGTACGCGTTACAGATAGCTGTATTGCGATTTTCACAAGAATCCAACCGGACCCAAGGATGGGTCCGGTGGGTTGACCAAGCTGAGACGGGTCTGGAGACGGGACTAGAAATGACCCGTGAATTGATATCGATCGCCGGGATGCCAGAGGTTCGCCACCGACGCCACCGCATCCCGCGACCACGTCCGCCGATGCAGCATGAGGCACGGCTCGCCGGTTTTCATCGAGAGCGCGAGGCCCGTGCCCTCGTCGGGAAGCGCCGCTTCAATCCGGTATTCAACGCGCTGCAAAGGCGCGGCGACCATCAGGTATTGGTTCGGCGTGATCTTGGTGAAATCCTGGCGCGCATATTCCGGCGCGAGCGCAGGATTCACCCAGCGCTCTTCCAGCTGGATCGGCAAGTCGTTTTCGAAGTGCAGCACCCGCGAATGAAATACGGGGCTGCCCTCGGTCAGCTGCATTTCAAGCGCGAGACGTTCGTCCAGTACGGACGCGCCCAGGTGCATCACTTCTGCCCGATGCACATGTCCGCGCCCCGTGATTTCGTCGGAGATACTGCGAATTTCCACGAGCGTCGACGCGTATTTCGGTTGCGCCACGAACGTGCCCGCGCCCTGCACGCGTGTCAGGATCTGCTCGGCGGTCAGCTCGCGCAGCGCGCGGTTGACCGTCATGCGCGCGACCTTGAACTCGCGCGCCAGTTCGTTTTCAGAAGGCACCTGGTCGCCTTCCTTCCACTCCCCCGCATGAATGCGCGTGAGAATGTGATCCTTGATTTCCTGATACGCGGGCGTGTTCATGCTGGGCGTGTGGCGTCCGGTTAAACGTGGGATTGAACTTCCGAAACAAACGAAAGCGGGCAATGTTTCGCGATTTCGCCGCTGACCACCTGCTTCGCGATCGCCTCGATATCCGGTGCGAAATAATGGTCCAGATCGTAATGCGCGACTTCCGAGCGCAGCGTCTTCATCACTCCGGCCAAGCGCGGGCTGGTTTGATGCGGCGCACGCAGGTCGACGCCTTGCGCGGCTGCGAGCAATTCGATAGCGAGAATATGCGCTACGTTCTCCGCTATGTAGCCAAGCTTGCGGGCAGCGAACGTCGCCATGGAGACGTGATCTTCCTGATTCGCCGATGTCGGCAACGAGTCGAC
>NZ_FCOK02000088.1 GCF_001544555.2 Caballeronia udeis
AGGCTCCTCATGCGCTGCCAAGCAACTCCGCAGCTATACAAAAACCCCACCCCTCAAAGGTGGGGTTTTTGCGTTTCGCCCTCCACCTTTCGTGAAGTTCTTCCCGCTCTAATCGCTTGTTCAATATGGCGAATGGAGTCTTCAGTTCGCCCAGCAAGCCGACTCAACCGCTTCCGTTGGGTTCTCCTCTAAAGCGAACCCCAAAGCCCATTTTTGAGTATGCACCAAGCAGCGAAATACCTGGTCGGCTATGCCCGAATCTCACCACCGCCCACAGGCTTGCTGGACGTGGTCACTTTTGCAGCACAGAGCGGATCGCGGTGTCGAAAGGTGTTCTCTGCCCGATCTTCAAAGCTTCCAACGCATCCGATGCAAGGTGGCAATTTCGTGGACGCGGCGTGGCATCAATCGGCGTGTGTTGTGCCGTGATCCGGGCATCAACGTTCAGCACGCGCGCGATGCTTTGCGCAATGCCGAACTTTGTCATAGGCTCATCGCCGGACCAGTGCTTAACGCCCGTCACCGATTCGCCAATTTCGTGGCGTTCCAGTAACTGCCGGATCACAACGGCCACGTCCGGCGTGAAGGTGGGGTAGCGCGTTGCCCAAGCATCCATCACTGCGGGCGCGGGTCCACGAACTGATTCCACAATTGCCGGCGTCAGGCTGGTCACCGCCGACTCACCCCAATCGATCACTGGGCCATACAGCAACGGCAAACGCAGCACGCAAGATTGGGCGCCGGATTGCAGCAGCGCCTGCTCTCCGTCAAGCTTGCTGCGACCGTAGGCGTTCAGGGGATTCGGCACATCGTCAGGCTGATAAGGCGGTCGTGTGCCATCGAATACATAGTCGGTCGAGATGGAGAGCACCCACGAACCGATTTCCTGCGCGGCGCTCGCAATAAAGCCTAATGCGTCGACATTCAATGCGCGCGCGAGCGCCGGGTCATTCTCGCAAACGTCAGGACGCCTTTCGGCCGAGGCCACAACGATCGCGTCGGGCGCGTGATCGGTGATGAATTCCCGAACGGCGCTCTCATCGCGGACATCGAGCGTGACAGTGCTCGCGTCGCCATGACGAAACGCTGTTCGTACCACCTGCCACCGGGGGAACGCGGTCAGCTCGTTCGCAACGGCGCGTCCAAGCAGTCCGGACGCGCCAATCAACGCAACTTTGAAGTGCGCCCCCCGATTCATGCTGCTTTCGTCGATACGACTGTATAGCCGGCCTCATCGATTGCTTCCCTGAGCGCATCGATGGTTTCGGTCGACGCCACTACAACACGCCCATGCTCGAGATCCACCTGGACTTGCGCGGCGGCGTCGATTTCGTGGATCGAGCGCGTGACGGCGGCGACGCAATGCTGGCAGCTCATGCCTTCTACCTTGAATTCAGTCATATCAATTCCCTGCCTCGGTTTTGTAAGAGCGGACCATGCTATACCTTCCTATCGTTGGAAGGTGTAGAGTCTAGGAAAAATTTAGGAGTGTCCGCGATGAACATCGGCGAAGCAGCGCGCGCGTCAGGCGTGACGGCCAAGATGATTAGGTACTACGAGAGTGTTGGTCTTTTACCACCGGTTGACCGCACCACATCGGGATACAGGATGTACGGGACCCAGGAGGTTCACGCGTTACGTTTTGTTCGGCAAGCGCGTCGGCTCGGCTTTCTGGTCGACGATATTCGCAAACTCCTGGCGTTGTGGCAGGACCGGCAGCGCGCCAGCGCGGAGGTCAAGGCGATCGCACTTGAACATGTCGCGGAGCTGGACCGGCGGATCGCAGAACTCACGGATATGCGGGACACGCTCGCCCATTTGGCAGTACATTGCCACGGGGACGGACGGCCTGATTGCCCCATTCTGGAAAGGCTCGCCGAGTGATCATGTTGGTGCGCTTGGGCGGATCTTCTACCTCGGATCTTCTGCCTGATTTTTGCACCAATAATGTGCTAAATTTCGACGATGTACCGCTGATTCTTGATAAAACTAGTGAAATCAACTACTTGTTCCGATGCGGTGCATGCACCATTCCAAAAAAGAATGCACCCAATGCAGGCATTTCACTAACACCGCCAGCACAGTTCGTCTATAATCGGGGTTAACCCTTTTGAGGGATATCCCTGACCCGAACCGCCGGGGATTCATTTGAGATCCTTGGAGAAAAAATCATGTTTGCATTCTTGCTCGAAAAAGTCAGCATTTGGTTTGAAACCGCCGAACGTAATCGTCGCGAAGAATATCTGGCGCAATCGTCGGATATCGTCCAGCTCGAAAAGCGTATCCGCTCGCTGGAAACCGAAGGCTACTCGCTGTAATTTCAGCCGAAAACATCCGGCCGGAAAATTGAACAAGCCCCGCATGCGGGGCTTTGTCATTTTTGGCCTGCGCTCGCGGGGTCAGACCACGCCGATCACTTTTTCAGCGGGTGTGCTGCGAGCCATTGCTTCATGAACGCAATTTCCTTGTCCTGCGAAGCAATGATCTCCTTGGCCAACGCGCGCAACTTCGCGTCCTTGCCATACTTCAACTCGACTTTTGCCATTGCGACCGCGCCTTCATGGTGAGGGATCATGTGCGCGACAAAATCATGATCGGCATTGCCGGTGTATTGGACGTCGGACATGCCGGACATCATCGAGTGATCGGCTGCCTGGAATTCCTTCGTCGAGGCGGAATCGCCCTGATTGCCGCTTGCGGTCGACATATCCATGTCCGCCATCGATGCCGAGGATGCCGGCGTCTGTGCAAACGCAGCGGGCACTGAGACAACGAATGAAAGTGCAAACGCGGCTGCGCCAGCGAGGAAGGTTTTCGAGAATGTCATTGAATCTCCTTAAATTTCGACTTTCGAGAAAGCTAGCCTAAAGCTTGCCATCGCGGTAAGGTAAAGCGCTTTTATATGATGTGAAGTGAATCGGCCCGATATACGTGTCGGCGATCATTCATTCGCCAAAGGGGCACCGCCGTGAGTCCAGAACTTCAACCTGTCAGATATGTGGCGATCGCAGCGCTATGGCTTGTTTTGGGTTTCACGGCGTTGGACGCATTCGCCCAGGCGGGCGGTCAGCCGCTCATTCTGGATACGCAGACGGGGATTCACAGCGGCGCGGGCGGTACTGTTCTGCAGACGGGTCCGCTGAATGGCTCGGGCATGGTGCCAGCGCGCCCGACGGCCACGTTGCCCGAATTGCCGCAGCAAGATCAGCAGACAATCATCGTTTCGCCATACATCGAACTTCAGCAGGGCAAGCATCATGCCGCGCAGGGATATGGATCGTCGCCGGGCTCACAGCCGTCGTCGTCCAATTACCAGCATGGACCACGTTCAACGTCGCCACAGTCCAGCGCCTCTTACGGGGTGTCAACCGGCATTCAAACCCAGGCTCCCACCTCAACGCAGCCTGCGGTGCCACAGGCAAGGCAGTCTCCTGGTCTGCCCCCGATAATCACGCCGGTACCCATCGCAACACCGAAATCCGTTGCCACAAAACCTGCAGCGATCCTACCGGTCCGGTCATCGGATCCGCATAGCCAAACCGGCGCGGTTACCACGTCGCTTGATTAACGGCGAACTGCGCAGACGCGCTCAATTACCGCGATGTTCGAGTTTGAACGCCGCCTTGCTGTCCTGACCCAGTGCGTCGACGAGATAGGGTAGCGTCTCTTTCAACTCACCTGCGAGCGTATACGGTGGGTTGACGATAAACATGCCGCTCCCGAACAGGCCAAAGCCGTCGACGGGCGGTTTGCTCACGGTCAATGACGCATGCAGCCAATTCTTGGGTTGCACGCGCTTCAATTGATCGGCGAAACGCTGGGACTCGAGCCGGGTGACTTGCGGGTACCAGATTGCATAAGTGCCCGTCGCAAAACGCTTCAGGCTTTCCTCGAGGCAGTTCAGCGTGCGCGCGTAATCGCGCTTGTCTTCGTACGACGGATCAATCAGGACCAGTGCCCGGCGCGGCGGTGGCGGTAATAGCTTGATGATGCCTTCGAAGCCGTCGCCTTCGAAGAGCACCGCCCGCCGGCCGGCGTCGCGGAAATTGTGGCGCAGCACATCAATTTCGGTGGAATGCAGTTCGAATAACCGCATGCGATCCTGCTCGCGCATTACCCGCCATGCGAGATAGGGCGAGCCGGGATAGAACTGCAGCGAGCCGTCTGCATTCAGCGCCTTTACCTCTTTGACGTAATCCTTGAGCAAACCCGGCAAATCACGCTTGGTCCAAATCTTGGCAATGCCCGTTTCGAACTCGCCCGTCTTGGTCGCAAAACCGTCGGTCAGCGAATACACGCCGGCGCCGGCGTGGGTGTCGATATACCAAAACGCCTTGTCCTTCTGGGCAAGGTGTTGCAGCAACTGCACGACGACCGCGTGTTTCAGCACGTCTGCGTGGTTGCCTGCGTGAAAGGCGTGTCGGTAACTGAGCATGGCAAATGAGTGAGCGAGACGAGAATGAGCGCGGCCTGAGCCAGACGGACGAATAAAAGCGCCTAAGCGCCGAGACGCGAAGGCACTGTACGGCACCACAAGGCGCACGCGGCAGGGTCGTTATTGTAGCCGACGACCCTGCATGTCCAGGACCTACGGCTCAGACGAACGAGTCGCCCACGATTTCCTCGATGCGCTGCTTGATCTCCGGCGTGATTTTCTGCACGACGTCAATGGCCTTCATATTCTCGTGAATCTGCTCCACCCGCGATGCGCCCGTAATCACGGTGCTGACATTCGGATTCAGCAAGATCCAGGCGAGCGAAAGCTGTGCCAGCGAGCAGCCAAGCTGGTCGGACACGTCCGCGAGGCGCCCGACAATGTTGTTCGATCCCTTGTCTGTCAACTTCTTGGCCAACCACTCGTAGCCTTGAAGCTGCGCACGGCTGTCCGACGGAACACCATCGCGGTACTTTCCGGTGAGCAACCCTGAAGCGAGCGGGCTCCAGGTTGTCAGACCCAGTCCAATGTCTTCATAGAGGCGCTTATATTCGTCCTCGACCCGCTTGCGATGTAGCAGGTTGTACTCGGGCTGCTCCATTACCGGTTTGTGCAGATGATGCCGCTCGGCAATGTCGTATGCCGTGCGAATTTCGTCAGCGCTCCATTCCGATGTGCCCCAATACAGCGCCTTGCCCCGCGCAATGATGTCACTCATTGCCCAAACCGTTTCCTCGATCGGTGTATGCGGGTCAGGCCGATGGCAAAACACGAGGTCGACGTAGTCGAGTTGCAGACGCGCAAGCGAGCCATCAATGGCGTTATGCAGATACTTGCGGCTGAGCGTTTGCTGCTGGTTCGGCCCTTCGTTGATGCCAAAGAAAAACTTGGTCGACACCACGTAGCTTACCCGCGGCCACGCGAGCTCCTTCAACGCGCGGCCCATGATTTCCTCGGACTTGCCTTTGGAATAGACCTCGGCGTTGTCGAAAAAATTTACGCCGTGATCGCGTGCGGCGGCGAGCGACTCGCGCGCCGCGCGATGGTCGACTTGCGTGCCGTAGGTTACCCACGAGCCAATCGACAATTCGCTGACCTGCAGGCCGGAACGTCCTAGCCGACGATAGTTCATGTTCGTGATCTCCAGTTTTGGGTTTGAGTTGCATCGGGCGGGTTTCAAAGCTTAATCCGATTCCAGGATTCGCGCGCCGTCGCCCGGCTTGGCCGACCGTCACGTTCAGTGCATTCGTGTCCGAACGATAGCCCGGCCAGGTGGGGTCGAATAGCTGACCGAAAGGCCTATGACATTTATCGAGGTTGATCAGCGCGGCGTTGCGTGGTTTCATTGTTCGAATCTGAACGGAGAAGGGGCGGCAAATGACATCACTGAATACGAGTCTGGCGGGCAAGGTTGCGGTGGTCACGGGCGCGGCGAGCGGGATCGGCAAGCAAATTGCCCTGACGTTTGCGCAGGCGGGTGCAGCGGTTGCCATAGCGGATCTGAACCAGGAGGCCGCCGACGCCGTGGCCGGGCAGATCAGGTCGCAGGGCGGCCGTGCGTTAGGCGTCGTGATGGACGTTACCGACGAGCAGGCGGTGAACACAGGCATTGATCGAGTGGCGGCGGAATTCGGCTCGATCGATATCCTGGTGTCGAATGCCGGCGTGCAGATTGTCAACCCGATCGAAAACTATGCGTATTCCGACTGGAAGAAGATGCAGGCCATTCACGTCGACGGGGCGTTTCTAACCACGAAAGCCGCGCTTCAGCACATGTACAAGGACGATCGTGGCGGCGTCGTGATCTATATGGGATCGGTGCATTCGCATGAAGCGTCACCGCTCAAGTCCGCGTATGTCACGGCCAAGCACGCGTTGCTCGGGCTGGCTCGTGTGTTGGCGAAGGAGGGCGCGAAGCATCACGTGCGCTCGCATGTGGTGTGCCCGGGTTTCGTGCGCACGCCGCTTGTCGACAAGCAGATTCCCGAGCAGGCGAAGGAGCTTGGTATCAGCGAAGAGGACGTGGTCAAGAATGTGATGCTGGGCGGCACGGTCGACGGCGTCTTCACAACGGTGGAAGACGTGGCCCAAACGGTTTTGTTCCTGGCAGCTTTCCCCACGGCCGCGCTTACGGGTCAATCAGTCGTGGTGAGCCACGGCTGGTACATGCAGTAAGGCTTGAAACAGGAGTTTCAATGGCAGAGCGAACGAGCAGTGCACGTGGACGCAATGAGACGAAAGGAATGAAACGGACGAAGGCGGCGAAGGAGCCTCGCAACGTGACGTCGCTCGACGTTGGTGAACCGCCTGAGGTATTTGCCTCGGGTGGCCCCGAAGCGGACAAGCGTATCAAGTTGCCGCCCTATGAAACCATCGCGTTGATGTTGCAGGGTGGTGGGGCGCTCGGTGCCTATCAAGCGGGCGTGTATCAGGGGTTGAATGAGGCTGGTATTCACCCGAACTGGATTGCCGGGATATCCATTGGTGCGTTGAACACGGCGATTATCGCGGGGAACGCGCCTGAGAATCGTGTGCCGCGTCTGCTGGAATTTTGGGAGACGATCTGCCAGCCCGCTTTTATGCCGCCCTTGCCCGCTTTCATCGAACACGCGTTCTTCAATTCCACCGACGAGATCCGCAAGGCGTTCACCGCGATGCAGGCCGCGAGCGCCCTGGTCGAAGGGCAGAGGGGATTTTTTATACCGCGTTTTCCCCCGCCGTCACCGCTGGCTGCGGGGCATCCTGGTGCGGCGAGTTTCTATGACACACAGCCGCTGAAGGGCACGCTCGAACGGTTCTGCGATTTCGACCGGATCAACTCGCGTGAGACCCGGGTTTCAGTGGGTGCGGTGAACGTAGCCACCGGTAATTTCGCGTATTTCGACAACACGCACATGAAGTTGCGCCCGGAGCATTTCATGGCGTCGGGGGCGTTGCCGCCGGGTTTCGCGGCCGTCGAGATTGATGGCGAGTATTTCTGGGACGGTGGCCTGATGTCCAATACGCCACTTTACGAGATCGTGCAGACCACGCCGCGTCGTGACACGCTCGCGTTCCAGGTCGATCTCTGGAGCGCGCGCGGGCCGGTGCCGGACAGTATTGTCGATGTGATGGGGCGCGTGAAGGACATTCAGTACTCCAGCCGGACGCGGCTCGTTACCGACACCTTGCAGCGCTCACAGCGGTTTCGGAACGTCCTGAGGGAAGTGCTGGACAAAGTGCCGGTTGACATCCGCAACAGCGACCCGTGGTGCAAGACGGCGGAGGAACTCGCGTGCTCGAAGCGTTTTAACGTCATTCACCTCATCTACCGGCATAAGGAGTACGAGGGGAACTACAAGGATTTTCAGTTCGGGCTGTCGACCATGCGTGAGCATTGGGAAAGTGGCTTGTGCGACATCCGCGGCACGCTCACGCATCGCGATTGGCTTGATATGCCGAACAACGATGCCGGTTTCATCACGCACGATATTCATCGCGACGGACGTTGATCGGGCGTCACTGGTGCGAGCGGCCGTTCCGTGTCCGCAGCACGCTCGCGACTTCAAAAAAAACGGCGCTCACACGGAGCGCCGTTTTTAGAAACCACGAAAAGCAAACTTACTTCAGCACGGTCGCGATGGCGTTGGCCACCACTTCAAGATTGCGCGTGTTCAACGCGGCCACGCAGATGCGGCCTGTGCTGACGGCGTAGATCCCGAATTCCTCACGCAAGCGGTCAACTTGCGGCGAGGTCAGGCCGGAATACGAAAACATGCCGCGTTGCTGGTTCACGAAGCCGAAGTCGCGCTGCACGCCTGCTGCCTTGATGTGCTCGACCAGGCCGTTGCGCATGGCGCGAATGCGGTCACGCATTTCGCCGAGTTCCTGTTCCCATGTAGCGCGCAATTCGGGTGAAGCGAGCACTGCGGCCACGACCGAGCCGCCGTGTGTCGGCGGATTCGAATAGTTCGTGCGAATCACGCGCTTCAATTGCGACAGCACGCGCGTAGCTTCTTCCTTGGAGCCTGTGATGATCGACAACGCACCTACGCGCTCGCCATAAAGCGAGAACGATTTGGAAAACGATGACGACACGAATACGTTGATGTCCGCCTTCGCGAAAAGGCGAACGGCCGCTGCGTCAGCGTCGATGTTCTCACCGAAGCCCTGATAAGCGATATCGAGGAACGGCACCAGCGAGCGTGCCTTGACCGTTTCCACGACCTGTTGCCATTGCGCCGGGGTCAGGTCGACGCCGGTCGGGTTGTGGCAGCAAGCGTGCAGCACCACCACCGTTCCGGCCGGGTAGCTGTTGAACGCTTCCAGCATGTCGTCGAACTTCACGCCATGGGTGGCTGCGTCGTAGTACGGGTAGTTCACGACTTCAAAACCGGCGTATTCGAACAACGCGCGATGGTTTTCCCAGCTCGGGTCGCTGATGGCGATTTTGCCCGTGGGATTCAGCCGCTTCAGGAAGTCGGCGCCAATCTTGAGCGCACCCGTTCCACCCAGCGCCTGCGCCGTGATCACGCGGCCGTCGGCGATCAGCTGGGAATCGTTGCCCAGCAGCAGCTTTTGCACCGCTGCGTCATAAGCGGCAATGCCTTCGATGGGCAGATAACCACGCGGTGCGGCCAGTTCCGTACGCGCTTTTTCGGCTTCGCGAACGGCACGCAGGAGCGGGATCTTGCCTTCCTCGTTGAAATACACGCCCACGCCGAGATTGACCTTGGTCGTGCGCGGATCGGCGTTGAAGGCTTCGTTCAGGCCCAGAATCGGGTCACGGGGGGCAAGCTCGACGGCTGAGAAAAGAGACATGATTTATCGGCGGTAGTGGAAAGGCGGCACGGGCGGTCGGGATGGGGTTGGCAACTGATCGGCAGCCAATCGCAGATCAGCGGCTAAAAAGCGGGGCAAACCGGACCTCAAGGAGCCAACAGGAGGCAACAAAACTCCGTCCCATCGATGAAAACCCCAGTCCGGCATTGTAACGAATCGAGCGCTGGTTTTCGGCGTCGAGAAACGGAAGAAACGCGGGATTTCGCTATTTTTTTCCAGCAATTCCCCGTTTTTCTACAAAAACCCAGCCAACTGCCCGCAGCGTACCGGAACATTATCGTCAAGCTTTCACTCGTCAAAACAATCACTTGCGATTTCCGTGCCGACGCCCCATCTTCGAAACACAGGGCATCAGCGAAAGCCCGGCGCAAATCGCCTCGAACCTGTACCCACAATCCTGATTCGCCGTCCAAACCCGCTCCAGCGCGAACCGCTAGAATGGGTGTTTGCTCTCGGCCAAGGCACTTCACCCTCATGTCCGATACCCCGCTACTTGAAACCGCCGAAACCCTCGACGAATCCAAATTCGTCACCTTCGAAGGTTCGCCGTTCCAGCTTTATCAACCGTATCCGCCTGCCGGCGACCAGCCGACGGCGATCGCGACGCTCGTGGAAGGAATCGAGGACGGTCTGTCGTTCCAGACTCTGCTTGGCGTAACGGGCTCGGGCAAGACGTTCACCATGGCCAACGTGATTGCACGCATGGGCCGGCCGGCGATTGTGTTTGCGCCGAACAAGACGCTCGCCGCTCAGCTCTACGCGGAGTTTCGCGAGTTTTTTCCGCGCAATGCCGTTGAATACTTCGTTTCCTACTACGATTATTATCAGCCGGAAGCCTACGTTCCGCAGCGTGACCTGTTTATCGAGAAGGATTCGTCGATCAACGAGCACATCGAGCAAATGCGGCTCTCGGCGACCAAAAGCCTGCTCGAGCGGCGCGATGTGGTGATCGTGGCGACAGTGTCGGCAATCTACGGTATTGGCAATCCGTCGGAATATCACAAGATGATTCTGACGCTGCGCACCGGCGACAAAATGGGCCAGCGCGACATCATTGCGCGCCTGATCGCAATGCAGTACAGCCGCAATGAAGCCGATTTTTCGCGCGGGACGTTTCGCGTGCGGGGCGACACCATTGACATCTTCCCGGCGGAGCACGCGGAAATGGCGGTGCGCGTAGAGCTGTTCGACGACGAAGTAGAGTCGATGCAACTCTTCGATCCGCTCACCGGCCGCGTGCGCAACAAGATTCCGCGTTTCACCGTGTATCCGTCGTCCCACTATGTGACGCCGCGCGACACGGTGATGCGTGCCATCGAGACAATCAAGCTGGAGTTGCGCGAACGGCTCGAGTTCTTTCACAAGGACGGCAAGCTGGTGGAGGCGCAGCGGCTTGAACAGCGCACGCGTTTCGATCTGGAAATGCTGCAGGAACTGGGTTTCTGCAAAGGCATCGAGAACTATTCGCGGCACTTTTCCGGCGCGGCGCCGGGCGAGCCGCCGCCAACGCTCGTCGATTATTTACCGCCTGACGCGCTGATGCTGCTGGACGAGTCGCACGTGCTGATCGGCCAGTTGAACGGCATGTACAACGGTGACCGGGCGCGCAAGGAGAATCTGGTCGATTATGGCTTCCGGATGCCGTCGGCGCTGGACAACCGGCCGCTCAAGTTCAACGAATTCGAACGGAAGATGCGCCAGGCAATCTTCGTTTCGGCCACGCCGGCCGATTACGAAAACCGCACGGCGGGGCAGGTGGCCGAGCAGCTTGTGCGTCCGACCGGCCTGGTCGATCCCGAGATTGAAGTGCGTCCGGCGCGCTCGCAGGTGGACGACGTGCTTGGCGAGATCAATGAGCGCGTCAAAGTTCACGAGCGTGTGCTGGTGACGGTGCTGACCAAGCGCATGGCCGAGCAGCTTACCGAGTTCCTCGCGGATCACGGCGTGAAGGTGCGCTACTTGCATAGCGATATCGACACGGTGGAGCGCGTGGAAATCATCCGCGATTTGCGTCTCGGCACATTCGACGTGCTGGTCGGGATCAACTTGCTGCGAGAAGGGCTGGATATTCCGGAAGTGTCGCTGGTCGCGATCCTCGACGCTGACAAGGAGGGTTTTCTGCGCGCGGAACGCTCGCTGATCCAGACGATCGGCCGGGCAGCGCGTAACGTGAACGGCAAGGCGATTCTTTACGGCGACAACATGACGGATTCGATGAAACGCGCGATCGGGGAGACCGAACGGCGCCGCACGAAGCAGATTGCGCACAATCTCGCGATGGGCATTACGCCGCGCGGCGTGACCAAGCGGATCAAGGACATTATCGACGGTGTCTATAACGCCGACGACGCCCGCGCCGAAATGAAGGAAGCGCAGACGCGTGCGAAGTTTGAAGACATGTCCGAGAAGCAGATATCGAAGGAAATCAAGCGGCTTGAAAAGCAGATGATGGATCACGCGAAAAATCTGGAATTCGAAAAAGCGGCACAAACCCGCGACCAACTGTCGCTGCTCCGGCAGCGCGTCTTTGGTGCCAATGTGGGCGACCACATTACGGGTACGAGCTAAACGCAAGCATTTCAGCGCAAAGAACGCGGCAACCCGAGCGGGTTCGCCGCTTTTTTTGCCCGAAATTCCGCCACAAACCCCCCTCCACCATCTCAAAAACCCAGCGGGCACAAGGCTCATTGATTTCCATCAAATTGTCTCGTCCTTAGATCAATGCTAAACTCCTCAACCATTGAGAATGGTTCGTATTATCGTTGTCAGTTACACTTTTATTGCGATTCCCTATCGTCGACGCCGGATTGATCGATGAGCTGGCCTGGTCGGATCGAGCGCACGCCCAGCGCCGGTCCGATCAATAACAAGAAGGAGTGAAGGATGCAGGTTTCAACTTTTGTTCGCGGCTCGGTGGCCGCGGTCGCGCTTGCGGCAATGGCGTCGGTATCGGCTGCCGAATATCCGATCGGCAAGCAGCACATCGAGAACGGCATTGAAGTGGGCGCGGTGTATCTGCAGCCCATCACCATGGAACCGGAAGGCATGATGCGCAAGGCCTCGGATTCCGACGTGCACCTCGAAGCCGACATCCACGCCGTGAAGAACAACCCGAACGGCTTCGCGGAAGGCGACTGGATGCCGTACCTGCAAGTGACGTACGAGCTGACCAAGGTCGGCACGACGCAAAGCATCAAGGGCGACATGATGGCCATGGTCGCAAGCGATGGCCCGCATTACGGCGACAACGTAAAGCTCTTCGGCCCGGGCAAATACCACCTGAAACTCAACATTGCGCCGCCGATGCAAACCGGCCACATGGCATTCGGCCGTCACGTCGACAAGGAAACGGGTGTGGGTCCGTGGTTCAAGCCCTACACGATCGAATACGATTTCCCGTTCGCCGGCATCGGCAAGAAGGGCGGGTATTGAGCGTTCGAGCATTTGAGCATTCGAGTCAGGTGTCCGGCGTGACGTGGACATCAAGTGCCATGAAGTGAAGCGTCCCGCAGGACGTCGCAGCCAGGAAGCATGCATGCAACGCAAATACAAGTTGGTCGCCTTCTCGCTAGCCTTGGCGGCTGGATGGTTCGCCAGTGCGGCAGTGGCGCAAGCCGCCGACCTGCCGACCTTCAAGCTGGAAATGAACGACGGCAAGCTGAATCCCACGCGTATTGAAGTGCCGGCGGGACAGCGCATCAAGATCGAAGTGCACAACATCGGCAAGGGTGCGGCGGAGTTCGAAAGTATCCAGTTGCGCAAGGAAAAAGTGCTGGCGCCCGGTGCTGATTCGTTCGTCGTGATTGCGCCGCTGGAGAAGGGCGAATACAAGTTCTTCGACGACTTTCATCAGTCGGCGCAGGGTGTCATCGTCGCGAAATAAGGTCATGCCGGGCCGGTTCGCGCGCTGTTCGTCCAGTGTCGTGCGCAAACCGCCCCGGTCTGCAAGAGCGGGAGATAAGTGATGGGTCAGGTTCTTTTCATCGTGTGGCGGGAGAGTGTCGAGGCGCTGCTGGTCGTCGGCATCCTGTATGCATGGTTGAAAAATGGCGATGCCGACGCGCGTCGCGGCATTCCGTATTTGTGGGCCGGCGTGGCCGCCGGGTTGCTGGCCGCCATAACGCTGGGCGCAGCGCTGGTCGGGTTCACGGAAGAGCTGTCCGGTGACGCACAGGATTATTTCCAGACGGGCATGGTCCTCGCGGCGTGCGTGCTGATCGTGCAAATGGTGCTGTGGATGAAGCACCACGGGCGGTCCATGAAGCGCGACATGGAAGCGTCGCTGGAAAAGAGCAAGCAGGATGCGAACTGGTGGGGCGTCAGCTTGCTGGTCGCGCTTGCTATTGCGCGTGAAGGCAGCGAGACGGTGATTTTCCTGTACGGCCTCGGCTTCGGCCAGTCGGGCCACGTCGATCCGATGCAGTACCTGGCGGTTGCAATCGGCCTGGGGCTTGCGTTCCTGACGTTTTATCTGCTCCAGCTTGGCGGCAAGATTTTCTCGTGGCGGCTTTTTTTCCGCGTGACGGAGATCATGCTGCTATTCCTCGCGGCGGGCTTGTTCGAAACAGGTGTCGATAAGCTTATCGACAAGGAGATCCTGCCCGTCGTCATGAATCAGGTGTGGGATACGTCCTGGCTGCTCGATGATTCCAGCACCTTCGGTTCGCTGATCGCCACGCTAACGGGTTATCGCGCGCACCCGGCTGGCATGAACCTGATTGCATACGCGGTGTATTGGGGCGTGATCTTCCTCCTGCTGCGCCGATCGAACAGCCGGATGGCGCAAAAATCGGCGAGAAAAGTGGCATGAGCGGCATGAGTGACGTCATGAATCGGCCCGGCCGGCTGCAGCAAGCCGGGCAATGGATGCAACAACACGGCAACCTGATCCGCGGCATTCAGTGGGTCGTGGTCGTCGTGTATGCGTTTCTGATTCTGGTGCCAGCCGTCCTGCCGCTGCCGGACGGCACCGCGCATCTCTGGAGCAACCTGACGCTGGCCGCGCAGTTTGTGTTCTGGGGCATCTGGTGGCCGTTCGTCCTGCTGTCCATGGTGATGCTCGGCCGCGTGTGGTGCGGCGTGCTGTGTCCTGAAGGCGCACTGACCGAGTTCGCGAGCAAGTTCGGCCGCGGCTGGGCCATTCCGCGCTGGTTGCGCTGGGGCGGCTGGCCGTTCGTCGCGTTTGGCATTACCACCATCTATGGCCAGATGGTCAGCGTTTATCAGTATCCGAAAGCTGTGTTGCTGGTGCTGGGCGGATCGACTGTCGGCGCCATGATCATCGGCGTGTTGTATGGACGCGAAAAACGCGTGTGGTGCAAGTATCTCTGCCCCGTGAACGGGGTGTTTTCGCTTCTGGCGCGGCTTGCGCCGTTCCACTACAAGGTGAACGAGGACGCGTGGCGTCGCTCGTATAAAGAGGGCGAGCACGGGCATCGCGTGATACCCGTTAACTGCGCGCCGCTCGTGCCGCTGCGCGCCATGAAAGGCGCGTCGGATTGCCATATGTGCGGCCGCTGCAGCGGCCATCGGGATGCTATTTCGCTGGAGTGGCGTTCGCCCTCGGCCGAAGTCGTGCAACTCGGCGATAAGCAGGCGAATCCATGGGACACGGCGCTCATTCTGTACGGCCTGCTGGGCATCGCCATTGGCGCGTTCCACTGGACCGTGAGCACATGGTTTGTCGACCTGAAGCAAATCTTCGCGTCGTGGCTGATCGATCGCAACATCCTCTGGCCGCTCGATACAAACGCGCCGTGGTTCCTCTTCACGCACTACCCCGAACAAAACGATGTCTTCTCCTGGCTCGACGGCGGGATGGTCGTGGGTTATATCGTGGTGACAGGGCTCGTATATGGCACGGCGCTTCTGGCCCTGCTGGCCGCTGGCACACGCATGCTCGGGCGTTTCGATTTCACACGCTTGCACCACCTGACGCAGGCGCTCATTCCTGTGGCGGGATGCGGCGTGTTCCTGGGTTTATCGGCGACTACGGTGTCGCTGCTGCGCGCCGAACATTTGCCGCTCTGGTGGGTGACCGACGTGCGTCTCGGCTTGCTCGGCGTCGCGAACCTCTGGAGCGCGTGGCTTGCCTGGCGCGTCATCGGCCGCTATGCATCCGGGCGCTTGGTCACGCAAAGCGTGGCGATGCTGTGGTTCATCGCCGCGCTCGCTGTCGCCGATAGTGCGTGGTACATGATGTTCTGGGGCTTTTCGCGGTAACGTTGCGGGTATCGGCCAATCGCGAACCAATCGCAGGCCAATCGATTCATCAACGCAACGACCATCCCAACAGGTGAAGAAATGAGAACGAAACCGGTATTGACCGATGTCGACGTGAAAGCCATCGCGGCCGCGGCTGAAGCGCATGCATTGGCGAACAAGTGGAACGTGGCGATTGCCATCGTCGATGACGGTGGTCATCTGCTTCACCTGCACAGGCTGGATGGCGCTGGCGCGAGCACGGCGGAGATGTCGGCGGGCAAGGCACGCACCGCAGCGCTCGGCCGGCGCGAAACGAAAGTGTATGAAGACATGATCAAGCAAGGCCGCACCGCGTTCTTGAGCGCACCAATGACTGCCATGCTGGAAGGTGGCGTGCCGATCGTGGTGGGTGCGGATATTGTCGGCGCAGTGGGGGTGTCGGGCGTGAAGTCGGACCAGGACGCGGCGGTGGCGCGAGCGGGCATCGCTGCATTGGGGATCGAGAGCGTTTAAGGTCCGGAAGCAAGCAAAGTTGCGCAAGGTCGATGAAGCTCGCCGGCCTGAATAAAAAAGCACGTTTTCGCGAGAAAACGTGCTTTTTGCTTAGCTGATGGCGCTCTTAAAAGCACATGGCGGGAACCAAAAAAAGCGGCTTCGCTGGCTATTGACGACTGGCTGGTGTTTGCACGAAGGGGTCTAAATTCTCGCGTGCAAGCCGTCATTGCTGGCTAGTGCCAAACACCTCTCGAAGAGGTGGTCCCCACAATACCCGGTACTACTGCAATCCTGTCCTGCGTGTTGCTAAAACTAAAGCGCGTCCTGCTCGTTACTTGGTGAGGATCAATTTGCCCAGACGCGTGGCGCGCAGCTGATACGTCTCACCGTTATGCATGATGCTGATGTGGCTATGACCTTGCAGCAGTGTGTCGCTGCGCAGCGACCGTTCGCCGCTTTCCGGCACGCTACTCGACGGTGCTGTCCGCGCGGTCGTTACCGCCGCCGTCCGGGGGCGCGAAATAGCTGCTGCCGCAGAGCGTTCGACCGGGCGACGTAGCCGCAGCGTGTTGGAGCGCAGGATGTCGGTCATGTCGAAGAGTCCGTTCGTTGAGTCGATGGATTAATCTTAATGATAACCATTACTATTTACAACAACGAAGTATTCATCAATCACACGTTTCGATAGTCATTGGCTGTTCTCTTGCCGAAACAATCGAAACGTGGCGCTGCGTTAGTGCAGCGGGCCTTCGAGGGGGCTGCCGTGAGCGAATTGCCGGATCAGCCGGACGGTGTCGATATCCGCTTCCCGATACGCGGACTTCACAATCTCCTGCGTCTGGAGCGCGTCGGCGCTCGCCTGCGGGTCGTCGGCGACGGGCAGGGTGGTCGCGTAGGTGAATCGCAGGAACAACTGCAGCTCGTCCGGTTGCTCGATCGCCATGGTCAGCGAGCCGCCTACGTATTCGGCGGTCGGCAGGATGTCGTAGCGGACGCTGGTTTCGGGAATCAGTGTCACGCGGTCACGCACGACGGCTTGACCATAGTGCAATTCGCGTTCGAGCACGTCGCCTTCACGTGACAGGATCGCGCAGCGGTCCAGGCCGATCACGAACAGTTGCGGCTGTTCCGCGCGCAGCACGAGCCCGTGCCAGACCTGTTCGCGGGTCATCGATTCCACGAAAGGGTTGAGCGGGTCGTTGATCTGGATGAGGTGTTCGAAATTCAAGACGACGTTTTCCTTGGGTTGTTCGTTTGGCCGGAAATCGCGGGGAGCATGCACCCCGCGCATGTAGCCAGCTTATGCCGGCGTAAGGCCCGAATGAATCATGATCGTGCCGCTGAGAATCTTGTGCACGGGACACGCATTGGCGATTTGCAAAAGCCGTTCCCGCTGGGTGTTGTCGAGTTCGCCGGTCAACACGATCCGGCGGTCGATCACCGTGCCTTCCGGCGTGGTGTCCAACGTGAGTGTCACATGTACCGCTTCTAGCGGCCACGCCTTGTGCTTCGCGTACATCTTCAGCGTGATCGACGTGCACGCGCCCAGGCTCGAAAGCAACAAGCTGTGAGGCGTAGGGCCGGTATCCGCGCCGCAATGTGGAGACGGCTCGTCCGCGATCCATTCATGCTGACCATCGCTCAACGAAACCTGAAAATCCGCTGCAC
This sequence comes from Caballeronia udeis, assembly GCF_001544555.2. GTDB lineage: Bacteria > Pseudomonadota > Gammaproteobacteria > Burkholderiales > Burkholderiaceae > Caballeronia > Caballeronia udeis. The sequence goes on from NZ_FCOK02000088.1 coordinate 17,624, forward strand.
CAATGCTGGCGCTGACGGGCGGCGTCACAAACTTTTCGGACATGCGGTACTCCAGGGTTGGCGAATGGGCAGACGATGCGGGGAATAAAAGCTGACGATAAAACGGCGCGGCACGAACGACTATTGTGACGCAAATAGTGTCATTCGTGCCGCGCCGGTGAAACAAGCCCGGTCTGACCGCCCGACGGCGGCGAGCCGGCCTAGTGGGTGATCGCGCCCATGCGTCCCGCCTGGTAATCGACCACGGCCTGGCGGATCTCATCCTCCGTGTTCATGACGAACGGGCCGTAGCGGACCACCGGTTCTTTCAGCGGCACGCCACCGATCAGCAGCAATTCCAGCGGTTCGTCTCCGGCGGTGAACGTGACCGTGTCGCCATCATCCGCGAACACGATCATCTGCTGCGCCCGCACGGCCTGCTTTGCCTCGCCATAGAGACCATCGCCCGACAACGCATAACCGAACACGCGAAAGTCGCGTGGCACCGGATGCACGATCGATGCGCCCGGTTCCAGCGAGAAATGCTGGTAAAGAATGGGCGTACGGGTTTCGATCGCTGCCTTCACGCCGAGCGCTTCGCCCGCGATGACCTTCACGCGTACGCGGCCGTCGACGCTGGTCGCAACCGGAATTCGCCCGGACGCGATCTCCTGATAATGCGGCGCGATCATCTTGTCGCGCTTGGGCAAGTTCACCCAAAGCTGCAAGCCATGCACGCGGCCGCCGGTGCGCGTGAACTCGGGGTCGGGCATTTCGCTATGCACGACGCCCGCGCCGGCCGTCATCCATTGCACATCGCCCTGACGCAGCGTGCCGGAATGTCCCGCTGAATCCTTGTGGCCGAACTGGCCCTCGAGCACGTACGTCACGGTTTCGAAGCCGCGATGCGGATGATCGGGTGCGCCTTTCGCCTCGCCGGGCGCGTAGTCGACCGGACCCATTTCATCGAGGAGCAGGAACGGGTCGAAGTCCATCAGAAGCCGCGTGGGAAACGGGCGATGGACGACAAAACCGCCGCCCTCCACGGTGCGGAGTGCCGGAATTGTGCGTTCGATACTGCGGGTGCTTTCCATTTTGTCCTCGCTTGTGGGCCAGCGTGGCCGATGCAACGGGTGACGCATTAGCGCCAAAATTAAAACATGGAGCTATTATATGGATGCCATTTCGCGGAAAAAGCCGTCAAACCGCAATGGATTGTCCCGCCTGTGGAACAACGAAAAACTCAACGAAAACGCCGACCGCATGAAACCTGACTCGCATGATCTCAATGACTTGATGTATTTTTCGTACGTTGTCGAGCACGGCGGATTCTCGGCGGCGGAGAGAGTGCTTGGCATCTCCAAGTCGCGCTTGTCGCGGCGCGTATCCGAGCTGGAAACGTCGCTCGGTGTGCGTTTGATGCAGCGCTCCACCCGAAAACTCGCACTGACGGAGGCCGGCCAGCTTTTCTACCAGCACTGCAAGGCGATGCTCGCAGAAGCCCAGGCCGCTGTCGACATTGTGCATAGCCTGCGGGATTCGCCGCGCGGGAGTGTGCGCGTGAGCGTGCCGGTGACGATCGCGCAGACGTTCTTGTCAGCGATAATGCCGGACTTTTTGCATCGATATCCCGAGGTTCGCGTCATCCTGAGCGTGACGAACCGCGTGATCGATCTGTTCGAGGATGCTATTGACGTTGCGTTGCGCGTGCGTTCCGAACCGCCCGTCAATTCGACTATCGTCGCGCGCCCGCTCTGGCGCACGGAACAAATGCTGGTGGCGGCGCCTTCGCTGCTCAAGCCGAACGCGCCGCCGCTCACGCCGTCGGAGCTGGCGCAATTCGACACCATTGATGTCCCGGCAACCGATGGCCGCCACGTCTTTCGCCTGATTGCGCCCGATGGCACGCGTCACGAATTCGAGCATGAGCCGCGCCTTGTGACGGCAGACCTCGGGATGATCCGGGAAGCGGTGCTGCGCGGCGTGGGTATCGCGGCGCTGCCGGAGATGATGTATGGCGCTGCGTTGCGTACCGGCCAGATGTCGCCGGTGATGCCAGGCTGGACTTTTCCGACTCCGCAGCTCTATGCAGTGTTTTTATCGCGGCAGGGCATGGTGCCGGCCATTCGCGCATTCGTCGACTTTCTCGTCGAGTCGATCAATGACAGCAATCGCTTCCCGGGAGAATGTCCTCTTCCGATCGAGCCTGCTCGCGAAACAGTGTGACTAATCTCGGTGCAGCCTTAAGTTTCTGACATTGAAGCGTGCGCTTGCGATGGTCAGATTCAATCGCCACCGGCTTGAACGCGTTGTGCTCGGGCGCTATATTGAAATCTCTTCGCTAAGGAGCTGCTTATGCGAAAACTCACGGCCACTTTTATAGTAGGCCTGATAGGGCTAATAGCGCTGTCCGTGTCGAGCACGGCTGTCGCATGTAGTGGTACCGCGGATTCAACTTACTCTGCTCCAAAGTAACCGCTAGCCCGAATGTGCCGGCGCGCACACAAAAAAAGGCCTTCATCAATGCGATGAAGGCCTTTTACTTTGCGGGCTTGCTGGCGCTCTTAAACTTTAGGTGTGCAGCGTAGTCAGCACCCCCTGCTGAACCAGCAACTCGGTGTGTGCGCCCGAATGCTCGTACACGTTGTACATCATGCCGCCCACAAGCGCTGTGCCGTGCTGGTCCCACTCGCCTTCACTTATGCCGGCTATGTGAGTGTTCGAGAGAGCCACGTTGTCGCCGTTCGATCCGTTCACCATCATCTGTTGCTTGCCATCCGTCTGGAACAGGTCCATCTCGCCCAGGTTCAGCACATCCACCAGCGAAAGCTTCAGGCTGTTCGCATGACCGCCCAAATCGATCACTTCGATACCGGACACCGCCGCCGACGCTGTCTTGCCCGTGAGCGAAGTCAGGTCAAGGATCTGGTGGTCACCCATGAGGTGCAGCGTGTCGATGCCTGCACCGCCCTCGATGTGCGCGGTGGTTTCCTTGAAATAGGACGCCGGATTCGCATTGAGGTCCACCGTTTCGTCGCCGGTTGTGCCCTTGAACGCGTCGTGCTCGCCCAACGTGGTGTGGTGGGACGTTGCGGGAGTTGGTTCAGCAAGCACGCTGGCTTGCGCGGCGTCGTCGATTGGCACGACCACGCGCGTTGAACCACCCATCGTGGGTTTGGGTGCGGGCAACGGATCGATGGTGAAGGTCCAATGATTTGAACCCGGGCTGAGTTCCCCTGTGGCGAGGGTTTGCGTCGCACTCAGGTCGTGCGTCCCGACAGCGGCATCAGGCAGGGTGAAATCCCACCGGCCGTCATCGCCGACCGCAACAGCGCCGAGCGGGGTCATGCCGTCGTAAATCGTGAGCGTGCGACCCGGTTCGCCGTGGCCGGATATTTCCACGTTCGTGCCGGCGACCGCGCTGTGGGCGGGCGGAATTGAAACAGCAGTCAGGCTGGTCGCGTCGTCGCTGACCACGTGGTCGATCGACGGCGCACTGAGGCCGCCCCCATATACCCAGAAGTAGAAGTGCATTGAGGCCGGGCCGACTTTGCCGGTCGTATCCGTGAGCGTTGCCGACAGATCGTGCATGCCACCAGGCAGCGAGGAGGCCAGCTTGAACGACCAGTTTCGCTCGGCGTCGACCTGCGCGCTGCCGAGCGCCGTGTTGCCGTCGTATAGGGTAACGGTTTGATTCGCAATTCCGGTACCGCTCACTATCAGGCTCGGATCGCTTGTCATCGCATACAAGGCGATCGGCCCGCTAAGCGAGGCTACGTTCAGGATCACGGGGGTAGCCGACGTCGATGTGTCGATGCTGAAGATAACGTGATTCGAGTTTTGACTTACCGCGCCATCACCGTCCGTCTGCACCGCGCTCAGATCGCGTGGACCATCCGCCAGCGTAGGCGCCGAAAACACCCAGCGCCCATAGACGCTGACCCTGGTCGAGCCAATAGCCGTTGCGCCGTCGTACAGCGTGACCAGGTCCCCAGGCTTGCCGGTTCCGGACAGGTCCAGATAGGGCGTATGTACCAAGCCGCCGGATGGCAATCGCTTACTGCCGATCTGGTTCCATTGGGTGTCATATTGCGTCATGTCCGTGATACTTGGCGGCATTGGCCCGGTAACAGCCACGGTGAAGCCAAAGTGATTCGAATTCAGGCTTTCCAGGCCGCTGGTGTCTTTTTGCGTCGCACTGATGTCATGCACGCCGTTGGGCCATTCTTTCACCTTGAACGCCCATGTGCCGTTGAACTTCGCCACCACTGAACCGAGCAGGCTTGCGCCGTCATAGACTTGAACGACCGCGCCCGCCTTGGCAGTACCCTCGATCTGCACGCTCGCCCAAGGGCTCACGCCGCCTAAAGGTACGAGTCCTGTATTGGTGCTGTTGTAGTCAAACTCAGCCGCAAGCAGGATCGTCGGCGCATCCGGCAAAGGGCGCACGACGAACATCATGTAACTGGTCGCCATACTCGACCTGCCCGCGAGGTTTTTTTCGGTCACACACAGGCTATGGGTCCCGCTGGACAAATCGGCTGCCGGTGCGATCGACCACGTGCCGTCCGGGCGGACGGTGGTCGAGCCAATCACCGTGGAGCGGTCGTACAGCGTGATCGTATTGCCGGAACTACCCATGCCGGTGACTGACGGATGCGGGTCGGCGGTTGTTCCGCCGTAAGAGATGGCGTGGCCGGTGCTATCCGTGATGCCCATAACCACCGGCTTGTTCGGCGTGGTCGTGTCTACCGTGACCGAGTAGTGATTCGAAAACGGACTCGTCACACCTGGAGCGTTAGTTTGCGTCGCGCTCAGATCATGTGTTGAATCGGAGAGTGCGGACGTCGCGAATGACCAGTTGCCGGTGGCGTCGACTACGGACGATCCCAGCAAGGCGGAGCCGTCGTACACCTTGATTGTCGAGCCGCTATCACCTTGCCCGTGGATCAGGATGTTCGAATGGGCGACTACGCTGCCTGGCGCGACGTTGTGGTCGATGATCGCGTGGCCGGCATCGCAGGTATCGACATAAGTGATAGCGGGCGGCGTCATATTCGACACGGTGAATTCGACAAATCCCGACGGAGCACTCGATAAGCCCGCTGCATTGGTCTCGACCACACACACGCTGTGCGCGCCGACCATCAGGGCAGATGCGGGCGCGAGCGACCATGCGCCATTCTGGCCGATGACAGTTGAGCCAATGACGGCCGTTCCTTCGTACATCGTTATCTTGTCGCCCGGCGTGCCCGTGCCGGTCATGGTTGGTTGCCTGTCGGTCGTGCTGCCGCCGTTCGCGACAGCGCTTGAGTGCAACCCGGTGTGCCCAAGGAAGGTATCGGTCGTCGGAGCGACCGGCAGTGCAGGTGCGGCCGTTCCGGACGTCGCGGTTACCGGATTGGCCGACGTGCTCCACTGGTCCAGGTTGTCGATTGAGATCGCGCAGAATTGGTGTTTGCCGGATTTGAGCTCCGCTGCCGGCGCGAACGACCATGCGCCGGTTTCTGCAACTATTACTGTGCCGAGCATCCGTACGCCGTCGTAGACTTTTATCGTGGTGCCCGGGTCAGCAAGGCCGGAGATGGTGAACTCGCCGTTCCCGGTTGCGCCGCCGTGTACCGACCCAGCCGACAAGATAAGAGGTTTGGTTGGGGTTTGATTCTGGAGCGCCATATTCTTTTAGCCTGTTTGAAACCGCGGAAAATTTAAAGTCTGCCGGGGCGATGAGCCGGGTCTCGGCCCAACTCCGGGTGCTGAATCTGCGATTTTGAACAGTGAGAGTCCGCATGGATACAGGACAGTTCCGAGATATGCCGGCGCGCCCGGGCAAAATCTCTGGCCTTGGAGACTTTCCACAAAACAAAAAAGACCGATTCAGCGTCATGCTGAAATCGGTCTTTTTGCTTGCGGGTCAATCTCTCCCGCGCTACTTGGCGCCTGCCTTCGGCTCGGTGACAAAGCCGATCTTCGATAACCCGCCGCCTTGCGCGGCCGACATGACGTCGGCGACACGCTCATACGGGACCTTGCGGTCCGCGCGTAAACGCATTTCCGGCTGCGGTGTCTGCTTCGATGCATCGGCTATACGTGCTTGCAACGCGGCATCGTCGACTTTCTGGTCGTTCCAGAGCACCGTGCCGTCCGCTTCGACAGCAACGTCCACATGCGCCGGCTTCGTGTCCTGCGGCGCGCTGCTCGCCTTCGGCAAGTCGATTTTCACCGCATGGTTGATCGCGGGAATGGTGACGAGAAAAATGATCAGGAGAACCAACATGACGTCGACGAGCGGTGTCATGTTGATCTCGCTCATCATGCCGTCGTCCTCGTCGGAGGAGAAAGGGCTCATGGCCATGACGACGTCCCCTTAGCTCACACGCGATGCAGGCTGCTTGGACGCCGAAGCGACGCCCGCAGCAGCGTATTGCGTGGCCAGGCGCAGACCGTCGCCGCGCTTGCTGGACGCGAGCTTGGTGCCCGTCACGAAGAACGCATGCAGGCCGTGCGCGAAACGGTTCAGCTTCGTGACAATGGCCTTGTTCCAGCGCGTCAGCGCGTTGTAGCCGAGCACGGCCGGAATGGCTACGAACAGGCCAAAGGCCGTCATGATCAGCGACTCGCCGACCGGTCCCGCGACTTGATCGATCGACGTCTGCCCGGTTGCGCCAATGGTCAGCAACGCGTGATAGATCCCCCACACCGTGCCGAACAAACCGACGAACGGCGCGGTGCTGCCGATCGACGCGAGCACGGCAAGCCCCGCCTGCATGCGTCCGACGCCTTCATCCATGGTGTCCTTCAGGCAGCGCGTGATCCAGTCCGACACGTCCATGCGGTCGTGCAGATGCGGTTGCGTCTGATGATGGTGATCGGCCGCATCCTGCCCCGAGAGGGCGAGCGCCAGGAACGGGTTGTCCTGCGCGTTCGCGGAGTGGCTGCTCAGCTTCCTGATGCCGTCGGCGAAATCGTCGGAATGCCAGAACGCCTGCTCGGCATTTTTCGTGAGGCGTTTCAGGCGCACCACGTTCAGGCCCTTCACCAGAATCACTGTCCACGACAGGACCGACATGATCGCCAGCGCGAGCGCGATACCCCGTGTGACGAAATCCCCTTGCGCCCAGACATGCGCCAAGCCGTAGTTTTGCATTGCAGTTCCTGTAGATATCTAGAAATTAGGTCGAATTTTTTTGTGTTGTTCAGCGTTCGACGGATCGGTCCCGACTGTCGCGTCAGTCGTTCAGCCCGAATACGAACGGCTGGGAATACGCGGCGCGGATGGCCACCCCGTTTTCCTTATAGGGCTTGCATGCGCTCGCACGCATGGCATCCAGCGCGGCATCATCCAGCCGCGATGATCCGCTGCTCTTCTTCAGTTCGATGTTCTCGATCTTCCCCGTCAGCCCGACGACGAACTTCACCAGTGCCGTTCCGGATTCCCCACGACGCCGCGACATTGCCGGGTACTCCGGCATCGCGATGTTGCATTCGAGATGCGCGACGTCCTTTGGCGCGTTGAGCGCCATCGTAGGACGCCCGATAGCCGGCGCGGCGGCCGGCGCTGCCGCAACAGGCGGTGTAGGCGGAGCGGGAGCCGGCTCAGGCGCGGCCGCCGCAACAGGCGAGGGTGCGGCGGTTTCCGGTAGCGGTGTCGGTGCGGCTTTCACACGCGGCTGAACGACCGGCTTGGGCTTGGGTACCGGCTTCGGTGGAACCGGTTTCGGCGGCGGAGGAACGGGCGTCGACTGAATTGCCACGGGCGCTGCGACCGGTTGCGGCGGCGCGCGGCTGATCAGTTCGGCGGTGATTGTCTTCGATTCGATCGGTCGCGGCGGCGTCTCGTTGCGCATGGTCAGCACAACGGCGAGCAGGCCCACGTGAATCGCCACTACAGCGACGCTAGCTGCAATCACGCGCGGATTGATACCCGGGGATTCGATCGAACGGAAGGGATAAGCGTTAAGTGCCACAGCCGAATTGCCGGCCGATATCTTGGGAGACGGCATATCAGCGTGGTTGTACGGTGGTGACGCCGTACGAACAGCGAAAGCCCATGCAGCGTGTAAGTCTGGAGGACTTCATTTTCGGAAGATGAGCAGAGAAATAAACAGTGTGGTCACAAAACCGATCAGCAATTCCATCGTTCCCTCCTTGGATGGGGGTTGGCGGGCTGGCTCAATGTGACCTGGCTTGCGGGCGGAGAAGCGGAGACTGCGATGTCAGAGACTGCTATGTCAAACAGACTTGCGGAGCGTGACGATCGGCTTGAAAGCCATGCATCGTGTGGTCAGTGTGGTGATGCAGCAGTGACCCGCGAACGCGAATCCCCGTTGACCTGAAGCGTGCTTACGCAGCCTTGCGTTCGTAGAACGTCATGGGTACAGCCTGATGCTGATCGCCGCGCATGCTGCAATGCGACGCGCAACCGCTTTGCAACATCACGTCGCGCACGGTTTCTTCGCATTTGCCGCAGCACAGGGCGACACCCAGTTCGAATTGCAGTTCGTCGAACGTAACAACGCCATCCGCGATTGAGGCGCGAATCTTTCTGTCCGACACTGACTTGCATACACAGACGATCATGATCAACCGCGATAGCTAACGTTAATGCGAATTATTATCATTCCTTATGAGGAAGTTGGCAATAGGGGTGAATGGTTTTTTTCGGCATGCGCCGGGTGGGAAAAGGGGCCGGGGCGCAGAGCCTTGTCGCAGAAAGCATCCGACGTATGTAAAAAACTGAAACCGCGTGCGTGGAAGGGGCTTTTTCAGCCGATAGAGTGGTTTTTTTGCGATTTTGAAGCGAACGGGGGGCTTGGAACCGCTGTGAAGCGCTGCCTCAGACCGGATCGGATTCCAGTCCCAGCGCACGTCGTGAGGGGATCACGACGTGTTCGACGGCCACATCCAGCCCGAGCAGCGACGCCGCGAGTTGTCGCAGAGCCTTACCGTCATTGGTGGAGTAAAAGCGCGGCAATTCGATTGCCTGAGCCTGAGTTTGATCCTGAACTTGATCATGAGTCTGGGCAGGCATTGCGCGCAGACCAAACGAATCCAGTTGCCGTTCGAGTTGCCGCGCAATCGCGATGCTTGTGTCGACCAGCGTGAGCCGATCGCCGGCAATGGAGCGGATGGCTTCATCGAGAAAGGGGTAGTGCGTGCAGCCGAGCACCAGCGTGTCGGCGTTGGCGTCGAGCATGGGCTGCACATAGCTTCGCAGCAGCGCGACGAGCTCCGGCGAGTCCGTGTCGCAGCGTTCCACCGCCTGCACGAGGCCGTGGCCCGGCTGCAGGATGAAGCGGCAGTCGCCGGTATGGCGCTCGGCCAGCGCCTGAAACCGCGCGCTGCGCAGCGTAACGGCCGTCGCAAGTACGCCCACCACGCGCGTTTGCGACGTGATTGCCGCCGGCTTGATGCCCGGTTCCACGCCGATCACGGGAACGGCCAAGCGTTCGCGGGCTTGAGCAATTGACTGCGAGGTGGCCGTGTTGCATGCGACTACCAGGGCCTTCGCGCCCTGCGATACCAGCCATTCGCAGATCGCGAGCGTCCGGTCGGCGATAAAGTCGTCATCGCGTTCACCGTATGGCGCGTACAGCGAATCCGCGGCGTAGATCAACCGTTCGTCCGGCAACGCGGCACGTACCGCGCGTAACACGGACAAACCGCCGAGGCCCGAATCGAAAATACCGATGGGCGCGTTCGAACCAGGCGCCTCGGGAGAGGCACCAACATAAACCGCGGGGCTAGACGATGAACGAAGGGCGTCGAATGGCATTATGGCCGGTAGTTTACTCGTTCTCGCCCATCATGGTTTGCTGATAGTTCTGGATGCCGACCTTTGCCACCAGATCGATTTGCGTTTCCAGCCAGTCGATGTGCTCTTCCGTATCGTCGAGAATCTTCACAAAGATTTCACGCGAGATGAAATCGCGAACCGACTCGCAATAGGCGATGGCTTCCTTGCATGTGCTCTGCGAAATCTGTTCGAGCTTCAAGTCGCATTTGAGGATTTCTTCGGTCTCTTCACCAATCAGCAGCTTGTGCAGGTCTTGCAGGTTCGGCAGGCCATCAAGCATGAAAATACGCTGGATCAGCCAGTCGGCATGCTTCATCTCGCCGATCGACTCGTCGTATTCATGCTTGCCGAGCTTTTCCAGCCCCCAGTGCTTGTACATGCGCGCATGCAGGAAGTACTGGTTGATCGCAGTCAGCTCGTTCTTCAGCTGCTGGTTGAGGTATTCGAGGGCTTTTACGTCGCCTTGCATGTTGGTTCCTTGTGTGGGCGTTTCAGCTGTTCAAACATAACCGCTCAAGTTTAAAAAGCCAAGATGAAAAAGGGTGTTTTCCCCGCTATTTCATAGAGATGTCGCAGGGATTTCACGTTTTCGCGCGATGGAATGAGAATGAAAACAGTTCTCTTCGCAGCAGCCCGAAAATGCAAGAGCCGGGCGCATGGCCCGGCTCTTTTTAGCTCGTATTGCTAAGGTCGTAGTTTAAACCGTCGCGACCGGAATCTTGCCGATCTTTGCTTGCCATTCCTTCGGTCCAGTCTGATGCACGGAGGTTCCGGCCGAATCAACGGCAACCGTCACCGGCATATCCTGTACGTCGAATTCATAGATGGCTTCCATGCCGAGGTCTTCGAACGCGATGACCTCGGCGCCGCGAATCGCCTTAGAAACCAGGTACGCCGCGCCGCCCACCGCCATCATGTACGCGGCGTTGTGCTTCTTGATCGCCTCGATGGCAACCGGGCCGCGCTCCGCCTTGCCGATCATCGAGATCAGGCCGGTTTGCGACAGCATCATGTCGGTGAACTTGTCCATGCGCGTGGCCGTGGTGGGACCTGCCGGGCCAACCACTTCCTCGCGGACGGGATCAACCGGGCCGACATAATAAATCACGCGGTTGGTGAAATCGACAGGCAGCTTTTCGCCCTTGGCGAGCATGTCGGCAATACGTTTGTGGGCCGCGTCGCGCCCCGTCAGCATCTTGCCGGAGAGCAGCAGCGTCTGGCCAGGCTTCCATGCCGCGACCTGTTCCTTCGTCAGCGTATTCAGGTCAACGCGCTGGCTAGTTTCCGTGTTGGCGACCCACTCGACCTTCGGCCAGGCGTCGAGCGAAGGCACGTCGAGTTTCGCCACGCCCGAACCGTCGAGCGTGAAATGCGCGTGGCGCGTGGCCGCGCAGTTCGGGATGATCGCGATCGGCTTCGATGCCGCGTGTGTGGGAGCAGCCATGATCTTCACATCGAGCACGGTGGCGAGGCCGCCCAGACCCTGCGCGCCAATGCCCAGCGCGTTGACCTTCTCGTGCAGCTCGACGCGCAACTCTTCGATCCAGTCCTGCGGCCCGCGTGCGATGACGTCCTGGATATCGATGGCGTCCATCAGCGATTCCTTCGCCATGACCATCGCCTTCTCCGCCGTCCCGCCGATGCCGATTCCGAGCATGCCGGGAGGGCACCATCCAGCGCCCATCAGCGGCACGGTTTTCAGCACCCAGTCGACGATGGAGTCCGACGGGTTGAGCATCGCGAACTTCGTCTTGTTCTCCGAGCCGCCGCCCTTGGCCGCGATCTGGACATCGACTTTATCGCCGGGGACGATCTCGTAGTGGATCACCGCCGGCGTGTTGTCCTTCGTGTTCTTGCGCGCGCCTTCGGGCGGGCTGACGATGGATGCGCGCAGCACGTTGTCCGGGTTCAGGTAACCGCGGCGCACGCCTTCGTTGATCATGTCGGTGACGCCCATGGTCGCACCGTCCCAGCGTACGTCCATGCCCACTTTCACGAACACCGTGACGATGCCCGTGTCCTGGCAGATCGGCCGATGGCCTTCCGCGCACATGCGGCTGTTTGTCAGGATCTGCGCGATGGCGTCTTTTGCGGCCGGACTCTCTTCGAGTTCGTACGCGCGGCCGAGTGCCTGGATGTAGTCGAGCGGATGGTAAAAGCTGATGTGCTGAAGCGAATCCGCAATGCTCTGGATCAGGTCTTCCTGCTTGATGATGGTCATGGCTTGAACGTGTGGGGAAGGGACGTTATCGGGACTTTATGGGTACTTTCATCGGCGCTTTGAACGCGCTCATGGGTGTAATTCTGCTGCTTGCTCGTGCGCCTTCGCTGGCGTGGCGGATGGCTCATGAAAATGCTCGGGGTGCGTGTGCGTGGTCAGGCGGTCGACCCACGCCATGATCAGCGCCGACAGCAGGAACGCCAGGTGAATGATCACCTGCCACATCACCGCGTGCTCGGAGTACTGGTCCGGGTTGATGAAGGTTTTCAGCAGATGGATGGACGAGATGCTGATGAGCGCCATGGACAGCTTGACCTTCAGCACGCCGGCATTCACATGATCGAGCCATTCCGGCTGGTCGGGGTGGCCTTCCACGCCGAGCCGCGAGACGAAGGTTTCGTAGCCGCCCACGATCACCATGATCAGCAGGTTCGAGATCATCACCACGTCGATCAGGCCGAGGACGACCAGCATGATGTTGGTTTCATCGAGCGTCGTCATGTGAGTGACGAGGTGCCAGACTTCCTTCAGGAACAGGACGACATACACGCCTTGCGCCACGATCAGGCCGAGATACAGCGGCACCTGGAGCCAGCGGCTCATGAAAATAACGGCGGGAAGAGGCTTCATTGAAGGGCGCGGAGGACGGGTGCCGGGGATGTTCGGGGATGCGGACATGAGCGGTGCCGGGTCGTGTGAGGTTGGTTGATTCCGTACGTGCGTTGGACGTGGCGGGCGCGAAGCGGGCTCCCACGCACATTTTTGAGAAAGCGCGTTATTGTAGCGCGATGGCGCCGCCGGGTTGCGGGTCAACCCTGAGGACGTCCGCACGCGCTGCATGCTCCAAAACTGCTCACCGGCGGTTCCGCCGCGCGCGCGAAACCCGTGGGAAACCTCGCTGGAAGCGGTTTCCGGTCAAGAAATCATCGACGGCGCCGTTTTTCCTTCATGCTGGCCAGCACGATCCCGGCGACCACGCACGCCAGCGCAATCCCGGGCGCGATAGTCGGACGCTCACCCAGAAACACAATGCCGCAGAGCGCCGCCGTCATCGGCAAGAGTCCGCAAAACACGCTTGCGAGACTGCCGTTCACGTGCCAGATGCCTGTCATTCACAGCCAGAACGAAAAGACGCTTGCCGAGAGTCCATACCAGAGCACGAGGTTCCAGACGCTCAGGCTACGCTGCTGCATGGCTGCGATGAGGTAGAGCGCGTAACGATTCAAGCTGGAATCCGGGCAACGAGTTCAGTTAACATGACATTGCGCGTCATGCATCGCGCGGGGCCGAGGCAGCAAGCGAGAGCCGGGTGCATCATGGTGTTGGCGCGTTGAAAGGGCCGCATTGTAAAAGTGACGACCCCTACGTGTATACCCCGTGGTCATCGGGTGGATTGCGTAAGTAGCGGGTAAGGAGCGCGGCTTATCTTCGCCGTATAAAGCCTGGCGCGCGTATGCTGCGCTGCATCGAACAGGCAAGCACAGAGGCAGGAGACGCGGCACGGCGCTGGGCAATTGCGCGTGTCGTCCACGCCTGAAAACATGGCGGCTTCGGGGCTTGGGTTCCGGAGTCGCGGTCATCAGATTTACCATCAAAGAAGGGGTTGTCGATGTCTGCGATTGAATCCGTACTCCAGGAACGCCGTATTTTTCCGCCCTCGGCCAAAGCATCGGCCGGCGCAGCGATTTCTGGCATGGACGCGTACAAGGCTTTGACGTCCGAAGCCGAACGCGATTACGAAGGCTTCTGGGCGCGTCTCGCGCGCGAGACGCTTAGCTGGCACAAGCCGTTCACCACCGTTCTCGACGAATCGAATCCGCCGTTCTACAAGTGGTTCGAGGACGGCGAGATCAACGCGTCGTATAACTGCATCGACCGTCATGTGGAAGCCGGTCACGGTGCGAAGAACGCGATCATCTTCGAAGCCGATGACGGCACCGTCGTGAACGTCACATACCAGGATCTCCTGCAGCGCGTCTGCCGCTTCGCCAACGCACTCAAGAAGCGCGGCGTGAAGAAAGGCGATCGCGTGGTGATCTACATGCCGATGTCGGTGGAAGGCGTGGTCGCCATGCAAGCCTGCGCGCGCATTGGCGCGACGCACTCGGTGGTGTTCGGCGGGTTTTCGTCGAAGTCGCTCAACGAACGGCTGGTCGATGTGGGCGCGGTTGCGCTCGTTACATCGGACGAACAAATGCGCGGCGGCAAGGCGCTGCCGCTGAAGAACATTGCCGATGAAGCCATCGCCGCCGGCGGTTGCGAAGCGGTCACGAGCGTGATCGTGTACAAGCGCACCGGCGGCAAGATCCAATGGCATGAAGACCGCGATCTCTGGATGCACGAGCTGGTCGCGAACGAAGCTGACAAGTGCGAGCCGGAATGGGTCAGCGCCGAACATCCGCTGTTCATCTTGTACACGTCGGGTTCCACGGGCAAACCGAAGGGCGTTCAGCACAGCACCGGCGGATTTTTGCTGTGGGCCGCGCAGACCATGAAGTGGACCTTCGACGCCAAGCCTGACGACGTGTTCTGGTGCACCGCCGACATTGGCTGGATCACCGGGCATAGCTACATTGCGTATGGTCCGACCGCCATTGGTGCGACCCAGGTCGTGTTCGAAGGCGTGCCGACCTACCCGAACGCCGGGCGCTTCTGGGAAATGATCGCCAGGCACAAGGTCACGATCTTCTACACCGCGCCGACCGCTATCCGCTCGCTGATCAAGATGGCCGAAGCCGATGCAAAAGTGCATCCGAAGAGCTTTGACCTGTCGTCGTTGCGCATTCTTGGCACCGTCGGCGAGCCGATCAATCCGGAAGCGTGGATGTGGTATCACGAGAACGTGGGCGGCGGCGCTTGCCCTATCGTCGACACGTGGTGGCAGACCGAAACCGGCGGCCACATGATCACGCCGCTGCCGGGCGCAACGCCTCTCGTGCCGGGTTCCTGCACGCTGCCGTTGCCGGGCATCATGGCGGCTGTTGTCGATGAAACCGGTCAGGACGTGCCGAACGGGCAGGGCGGGATCCTGGTCATCAAGCGGCCGTGGCCGTCGGGGTTGCGCAACGTATGGGGCGATCCGGAGCGCTACAAGAAGAGCTACTTCCCGGAAGAACTCGGCGGCAAGCTGTACCTCGCCGGCGACGGCGCCGTGTGCGACAAGGAGACGGGTTACTTCACGATCATGGGCCGGATCGACGACGTGCTGAACGTGTCGGGGCATCGGCTTGGGACCATGGAGATCGAGTCGGCGCTGGTGTCGAATCCGATCGTGGCGGAGGCCGCGGTGGTCGGCCGTCCCGACGATACGACCGGCGAAGCGGTGTGCGCGTTCGTCGTGCTGAAGCGCTCGCGCCCCGATGGCGCGGAAGCCAGGCAGATCGCCAATGAACTGCGGGCGTGGGTCGCGAAGGAAATCGGTCCGATCGCGAAACCGAAGGACATTCGTTTCGGCGATAACCTCCCGAAGACCCGCTCCGGCAAGATCATGCGGCGCCTGTTGCGTTCGCTGGCGAAGGACGAGGCGATCACGCAGGACGTGTCGACACTCGAGAATCCCGCAATCCTCGATCAACTCGGCGAAGCGTATTGAATTTGGCTTGAGTATCATCTGGCTTTAAAGAGCGGCTTCCTGTTTCAGGAAGCCGTTTTTATATAGCGAGCGTGTATTCCGGGCCGGCACGCGATGTCGATCCCGATTGCCGCGTCTTGAAGCATTTGGTAGATAAGCACATGGCTTTGATCCCACCGACCGCTGCAAGCCCTCCTGAACCACCGCCCGTCACGGAGGCGATGGCGCGCGCGCACCGGTTGTATTGGCGAACGAATCTCGCGTTGATATCGGTGCTGATGCTGATCGGCTTCGTGGTCTCGTTCGGCATTCCGCTGATGGCGACGCGGCTCGACGGCATCCGTTTCGCAGGCTTTCCGCTGCCGTTTTATTTCGGTGCGCAGGGTGCGATCCTGGTGTATGTCGCATTGATCGTGGTGTACATCGTGCTGATGCAGTTCGCCGATACCCGCTTGCAACGGACCCTTGGCATGCTTGCCCCGGTCAAGCCCGAGTCATGAATTGCCGATGAAGCTCACCCATCGACTCATACGGGCCTACGCGCTGTACACGCTCGGCTTCTTCCTGTTCATCTACGTGATGGCGCGCATAGAGCGCGTAACCGGCCCGGGCATGTGGATCGGCTACGTGTTCCTGTTCGTGCCCATAGCCGTGTATGCCGTGATCGGCTTGTTGTCGCGGACGTCGGACCTCGTCGAGTATTACGTGGCCGGGCGGCGCGTACCGTCAGCGTTCAACGGCATGGCCACCGCGGCGGACTGGTTATCGGCGGCGTCGTTCATCGGGCTGGCCGGGTCCATCTATGCAACCGGCTACGACGGCCTTGCCTACATGATGGGCTGGACCGGGGGCTATTGCCTCGTCGCGTTCCTGCTTGCGCCCTACGTCCGCAAGCTTGCTCGCTACACCATTCCCGATTTCCTCGGCACGCGCTTCTCGAGCAACCTCGTGCGAGGGATCGCGGCGTTCGCGGCCATCCTGTGCTCGTTCGTTTATCTCGTCGCACAGATCCAGGGCATCGGGCTGATTGCGTCGCGGTTTATCGGTATCGATTTCGCTATCGGCATCTTCTGCGGGCTCGCCGGCATTCTCGTGTGCTCGTTTCTTGGCGGCATGCGCGCGGTCACGTGGACGCAGGTTGCGCAGTACATCATCCTGATCAGCGCCATGCTGATTCCCGTGTCGATGATTGCGCATCGCGAGGGGCTTGGCTGGTTGCCGCAGCTTTCCTACGGGCGTTTGCTGGAGCGTGTGGAGGTGCTTGAGCGGCTGGTTGAACGCTCTCCCGAGGAAGCCAGGGTTCGCGACGACTACAAGCGCCAGGCGCAGCAGATCCAGACGCAGATCGATGCGTTGCCGGCGTCGTTTCATACCGGGCAGGCGCGGCTGGTGGAGGAGATCGCGGATCTGCGCCGGCACAACGGGCCGCTGCGCGATATCAGCGAGCGGGAGCGCGAACTGGCGTCGTTCCCGAAAAATCCCACCGAGGCGAATGTGCAATGGAGCCATGCCCGCGATGCGATGCTCGAACGCGCGGCGCCACCGGTGCCCATGGCCGAAGCATTCCCCCCTTCCGACGATGAAAGCGCGCGGCTGCACCGGCGGAATTTCCTGTCGTTGCTGCTATGTCTGTCGGTGGGAACGGCGAGCCTGCCGCATATCCTGACGCGCTACAACACGACGACATCCGTGGCTTCCGCGCGGCGTTCGGTCGGCTGGACGCTGTTTTTCGTCGCGCTGTTCTATGTGACCGTGCCCGTGCTCGCGGTGCTGATCAAGTACGAGATGCTGACGGGAATCGTCGGGCACAAGTTCGCTGACCTTCCTGCCTGGGTCATGCAATGGCGCAAGGTGGAGCCGTATCTGATTCGTATCGGCGATGTAAACGGCGACGGCATCGTGCGCTGGTCCGGTATCCAGATGCAGCCGGATATGGTGGTGCTCGCCGCGCCCGAGATTGCGGGGCTGCCGTATGTGATGTCGGGGTTGATCGCGGCGGGCGCGCTGGCCGCGGCGCTTTCCACCGCAGACGGCCTGCTGCTGACGATTGCGAATGCGCTCTCGCACGACGTCTATTACTGCATGGTCGACAAGACCGCGAGTAGTCAGCGAAGGGTGACCATATCGAAGATATTGCTGCTGGGCGTGGCATTGTTTGCTTCTTACGTGGCTTCGCTCAATACCGGGAATATCTTGTTCCTGGTGGGGGCGGCGTTTTCGTTGGCGGCGTCCAGTTTGTTTCCGGCGCTTGTGCTGGGGGTGTTCTGGAAGCGGACCACCAAGCTTGGGGCGGTCGCGGGGATGCTGGCGGGTTTGAGCGTGTGCGTCTATTACATTGTGTCGACGTACCCGTTTTTCACGCAGATGACGGGGTTCTCGGGTGCGAGGTGGTTTGGAATCGAGTCGATCAGTTCGGGGGTGTTTGGAGTGCCGGCGGGGTTCGTGGTGGCCGTGGTGGTGAGTTTGGTTGATCGGAAACCGGATGCGTATACGAGGGCGTTGGTGGATTACATCCGGCATCCGTGAAGAGGATTTATTTGCGGTTTTGGTTGCGGCCAAAAACAAAAAACCCGCGTCGGCACAAGGCTCGATGCGGGTTTTGGTGCTGTTCGAAGTTATATACGTCCTCCGTTCCTTTTCATCGAAGCACTCAATCTAGCTTTTGCCGACTATACGAACTTAACCGACTCGCAGGGAAAAGTCTCAACGTTGGATTATTTTTGACAAATTTACTGATGAATGGACGCTATTCTGTATAGGAGCCAGTCGGTGTAGATAAATTAAATAGGAGACTTAAGCATGTCAGAACAGAAGAAAGAAATGGCCTACCTTTTTGTGGCCATCGGTTCACGTACTAGGGACGGAGGACATGTCACACGCGTATCGACGAAGGCGGAATACAAAGGAACGGCACTGGCCCGTGTCGGCGATATCGTCACACACGACGATGGCAGCGAGGCCACCATAATCGACGGCGCCGGGTTCGCTGCCGCTTGGGGAGACAAGCCGTTCGCGCTGGTTGGTTCTCGGCTGAGCAACGACGACACGATCACGGAAACATTGCAGGATGGATTCGGCATCACGGTTCGCGACGGCAAACCGGTTCCCGGCCTGTTCGATCCCGCTTATACGCTGCCACCGATTGTCGACACGGACGGCGGGGTCAGCCATGCGTAGGGCGGCGGTTCGGCATGGCGATCCGACCACGACGCGCGGTTTTGTCATGGCCTACTCATCGACGTTTCACGATGACGGGAGGAAGATTGCCCTCAGCGGTGATGAGGCGACCTGCGGTAACTGCAAGGGTGCATTCAAGATATATGGCACTGGCAAAGGAATATCGGAAAAAGGACGGGACGCTGTTCTCGACGGAGATCCCGTGCTGTGCCCGTGCGGAAAGAACAGGGTTATCGTGGGAGATAACCCGGGGATTTTTCTCACCACGAACGAAGAATCGGCGATCGTGAGGGTCGCTGCGGGAAGCTTCGGCATTGCTCCAACTTTGGCCCCGTCAGCGCGAGTTGTCGACGCTGACGATTCCGAAGGAACCTATCCGGCCCCCGTATCCGATGCAAAGGGCAAAACGGACTGCTCCTATCTCGATGGTTCGACAGCTCGCATTGACGCACCGGCTGACTTCTATAAACATGTAAACAGCGTCGTAGTAAGGCCCGGCCAGCAAACTACCTTCGACTTTCCCGGTGGAGGGCCCGGCGTTGCAACTGAGTACGCAGCAACAGTGAACGGGCGTCCGGTCAATATCTACGTGCCCGCGCAAGCTCCGAAGCAAGGATACGGCGTACCTGGTCAGCAAGAGATCGCGAAAGCGCTTGAGGCCGTTCCGCCGCAGCAGTACAAAGACCTTAAGCGCGTGTCAATCAACCCGGTGGCCAATTTGCAAGACGCAATCTGGCAAAGGAAATATAACGATCCGGAGTTCTCTTCGGGGGCAACTGCCAGTATCGACCAAGGCGTTGCCTTCTATCCGTGGAAAGGCGTGTCAACTTTTCCACAGAGATACATTGATAGCACGATGTTGCATGAAACGGGACACCTGTGGAGCGAGGGTTTATGGAGCGATCCGGAAAAGAAACGGGAATGGCAGGATGCCGTAGCCAGCGATAGACAGGCACCGTCGCAATACGCGCAAAAGAACGTGACTGAAGACTTCGCTGAGTCCGCCAACATGTACTGGTCGAGCAAAGGAACGCCTTGCGAGACCGAAGGGCGCGACCGCTATCCCGCACGTTTCACTTACTTCGACAAAATTTCAAGATGAACTCTGCCGTGCGACTAATCATCATCGCTGGGTTTTGCGCACTTACGTGCGGGTGCACGGCGAATACTAGAGCAACGAATATGACACAGCGTTTTCCACCGGGTGCTCAAGACCCTAAGTCACCTCACCCGGGCTCTATTGAAGCCAAATACTATTGGAATGACTCGAAGGAAACATGGCCGATATCTGATTTACCGGAAAGCTTTATTTTTCGCTGTTTCGATAAGAACGGTGAACGCGCGCAGCGTGTGAATGCTGCGTGGTGTATTCCAGTCGTCGAGGTCGAGACGGTTTCGGTCGACGAGAACGGAAATCCCGTTGTTCCGAAAGAGGCGGATTCAGTGTCGATCTCAGAATATGGCCCGGGGCATACGTTCATCCAGCATACGCAATCAGTTCCACATCTAAAACGCCAGCGCGAACTGGATAGGCAGCGGCAGAGTACTCCACAGGACGCCACCACGCCCCAACGCCCACAATCGTTTAAACCCAATCAGTCCAACTACACCTTATCGGATTATCGCGAGCCACCGTGGCAAGGGCAATTGGGCTGGTGGGCAAGACTTAAAGCCTGGATTGGGTTCGGCTGATTCCTGAACTCGGGGCGGTCGCGGGGATGCTGGCGGGTTTGATCGTGTGCGTTTACTACATCGTGTCGACGTACCCGTTTTTCACGCAGATGACGGGGTTCTCGGGTGCGTGGTGGTTTGGAATCGAGTCGATCAGTTCGGGGGTGTTTGGAGTGCCGGCGGGGTTTGTGGTGGCCGTGGTAGTGAGTTTGGTTGATCAGAAACCGGATGCGTATACGAGGGCGTTGATGGATTGCATCCGGCATCCGTGAAGAGGATTTATTTGCGGTTTTGGTTGCGGCCAAAAACAAAAAACCCGCGTCGGCACAAGGCTCGATGCGGGTTTTGGTGCTGCTCGACAAGGTGAAACGTATTCTGGCGGAGAGACGGGGATTCGAACCCCGGTTAGGTTTGACCCTAAACACGCTTTCCAGGCGTGCGACTTAAACCGCTCATCCATCTCTCCAGCAAGTCGCGGATTATAGCAAACTCGCGCAGCTCTGCCAGCCCCCTTGTTGAGAAGACATTTGAAACGGCCCGATCGATTGCGTGGGCTATCACCGAACGAGGAATTCCATGCGTATGCGTAACCCGCCGCATCCCGGCGAAATTCTTTCCGAACTCTGGCTTCAGCCGCTGGATCTGTCGATAACGCACGCCGCCGAAGGCCTCGACGTGTCGCGCGAAACGCTGTCTGAGATCGTTGACGGGCGCGCGGCCATCAGTCCGGAAATAGCGATTCGACTTGGGCTCGCGTTTGGCAAAAGCGCCGAGTCCTGGCTAACTCATCAGGCTGCGTTCGACCTCCGGCAAGCGCATCAGAAGAGGGACGCGTTGTGCAAGGTCACTCCCCCGCACCCACAAACGGATTAACAATCCGTAACCTCTCATCGATAACCAACCCGTCATGCATGTCCTCGGAGTAAAGGACATCGCATTCGGCGAGTAGCGCCGCTGCTGCAATCATCGAGTCATAGACTGACAGCCCGTACCGCTCGGAAATCCGCCGACCGGTGTCGTGGGTTTCCACAGTCAGCGGCTCAGTCGTGCATACCGCCCGGACTGCGTCCAGCACATCGTTTGTCTCGTGCCACGACATGGCCAGCTTGTGCCGGGTGACATTGGCCACCTCGTTCAGCACTTGAACGCTGATGACGCCGCCTTCCGCCATCAAACCCTCGGCGCGGTCCGCTTTTGCCGCGTCGCCGGACAGGAGGTAAAGCGCCACGTTGCTATCCAGGAAGACCTTAGCCATCGCGATTGGCGTCGTCGCGGTTGAACGTGAAATCGGCGGGTAAGCGCCCGCGGTATTGGCGAAGTCGATCGAGCAACGCGCGACCGGTCGGCTTTTTCTTGATCTGGAATTCGCGCGCACCCGCAATGACAACCTCGACGTCGTCGCCTTCGTGCAACTCAAGCGCTTCCACCACCGCAGCAGGGAGGCGGATCGCCAGACTGTTGCCCCACTTTGATACCTGCATGATCGCCTCTTTGGATATACGTCAAGACATTGTATATCCAACGAGTATCAGGCGTCGACCGCTCACCCCCGCTGCTTCACCTCGAGCCGGAACTTATGCAACAACGGTTCCGTATACCCGCTCGGCTGCGCACGCCCCTCAAACACCAGCGCCTTCGCCGCCTTGAAAGCCAGCGATG
>NZ_FCOK02000089.1 GCF_001544555.2 Caballeronia udeis
CGCTACGGTCATCGTTGCTCCTGGATGCTGGCAGTCTCCTGCCAAATGACCGTTTACACAAAACTAATTACACCCTCGATTTCACCGCAGACTTGAAGAAGATCACAGTCCCGACGTTAGTGATGCACGGCGACGATGATCAAATCGTACCTTATGCCGACTCTGGCCCGTTAAGCGCGAAATTGCTGCAGAACGGCACCTTGAAAACCTATAAAGGCTTCCCACACGGCATGCCCACCACGCAAGCCGATACGATCAATGCGGATCTCCTAGCGTTCATTAATTCCTGAATCGTCAGGCATCCCGGTGTGCTGGGTCGAGGAAACGACTGATCTACCTCGAGAAGACTCATTCGATTTTCTCGTCAGCGGACATTCGTAGCGGCGCAACCATAGGATATTCTGAACGGTCGCAATGGCCGAAGGGCTGTTGTTCGATGGCAAGTCCGTGCCACTTCCGCGCGCGCAATCACCGTCCAAAAGCTCATCCCACACGCAATCAATCACGCATCCCCAAACGGATTCCCTTTCTTGGTCGCTGGCGTTTGCGTCTTTGTCGCCAAATGGTTCTGCAACCAGAACATGGCTTTATTCAACCCAAGCGCGTGCCAGTCCTGGCCCATTTCGCAGATGAACACTCGATCGTCCGCTGCCGTCGCACGCGAAAACGAACCGGCCAGTTCCTTGGCATTGCGATCCGTGTTCAGCACCAGGAACGCGCCCATTTGATGCAGGTGCAAGAACTCATAGTCGTCACCTGACACTTGCGCCGCGATGTCTTTGATCTGCGCGTGCTGCTGCGTCGGAGTACCGATAAATATGCTGACCAGATACGTCACTTTCTTGTTGATGTTCATGTTCTTCCGCCGTGCCGTAGTTGAGTGGGTCAAGAACTTTGATTGTCACACAACGGGAAGCAGCATCTCTCCGATGCCGCTGACCGAACATCTGCGAGCAAGACGCCAACCAACCCCAACCACCCACCCCCAACCACCCACCCCCAAAAACAAAAAAACTGGCGAGCCACCCACTCTCGCCAGTCTATCCACCCGCACCGGGTCATCAGATCACACTAATACTACTTACTATGCCCCGCATCCAACGGCTTATGCTGCTCCGCCCCCGAACCAGGAAAGAACGTATCCCAAACGGCCCTAACCCCTTCGGCCGCAGTCGCTTCGGCATCAATCGTCTCCGCACCCTCAACCTTACTAGGGTCGCCGGAAAGGCCGCGCCAGTGGGTGAAGATGAGCATCGGTTTTTCGGTCCATCCGTCCGTACCAAACTTCGCGAATGCGGTTTCGCCGCTCGCGAGTTGCACCTCGTACCATCCGTCGCGCACTGGCGTGTAGTCGCTCAACGGAAACCATGCAGTCGGATCGAGTTTCACAAGCTCCCCCATAGATCATCAGGACATTGCTGTCGGTAAAAGGATTGCGCATATCACGTGCCTGACATCGGGACCCAAGCGCCCCGATTCGTCGTCACATTCGTCAAGCAAACCTAAGCGTCAGAATGCGCCAGGGTAAAAAGGCACAACAGAATCTCCCTGAACGCTGCTGCGTGCCATCGGCGGCCGGAATGCCCCGCCAAGCTCCGCAATAACCTCCACCATTCGCAAGCATTACTCGCACAACAACAGTGCATCCATGCGTTACCCCACATACCTCATCAAATTGACATACTCTGTCTGTATAAGCGTCGGTTCACCTTGCTGCATGCACCAAATGCGGCAAATAAATGAAGTAACCGCCACATAACCATGGCGCAATTCCACGTAGAAACCCTCAATAGGGCAAATCCGGTTGATTCTTGGTTTCTGTTTATTGATAATGCCTAAACACAATGCCGCGCCAGACCAACTGGTGCGCTGAGAGAGTAGTGAGTCGTCAACTTGGGGGGAATCAGTCATGCAATACGCTGAGATCGCTTACGAGAATGTCGTCTTGATTCCGCTGGCCGCGTATGACGATGGTTTGTACGCAGCCATGCTGATCGTCAGGGAGGTTGATGGTCTGCAGCGCGCGACTGGCGTGCTGGGACATTTCCCGTGCCCTGTCGATGCCCGTAAGTTTGCCCTTGCGTACGGCATGGCGGAGATTGATCAACGTCAGCATTCACCGCACCAGCGAATCATGCAGCAGACTTTCGATCAGGCCGCATAAACCCGGCCGTCCAGCATCGAAAGCGAAACAGAAGTTTTTTTGAAACAAACCGTATAGGTATGGATAAAACACGCCCGCCAAAAAGCGGGCGTGTTGCACTTCGCATTCGCTTATTAGCGACGCAAACCATCAGATTAAATCAATTAATTAAACGCTGCCTTTTCCTGCCCAATCGATTGCCGCATCAAATAAAGCAATGCCCGGCGATGACAGATTGGTGAACGTCTCGTTACTCAGGAAAAACATCACACGGCGCGCGGGAGCAAGCGCCTCGTAGTCCATCGTCGCGCCTTTTTCGTAGGCGAAGATGGCGGCTTTCTCCGGCTGTCCATAAAGCGTCGCGATAATCGTCGCACCCAGGCCCGGTTTGCCCCAACTCATCGGCGCCTGCTTGCCATACACGTTCACCACGCCCGCAGGCAATCCGGCGGTCATCGGATGCGGCGCGTTGACGAGCCACAGGTAACGTTCTTTCGGCGCCTCGCCGAAATCGACGTCATGGCGTTTGCCGGTCATCGCGAAGTCATCGAGGAGATCGTTTTCCCAGGTGAGGAGCGGCACGGGCAACTCGCGCCAGCCGCTCGGCACGTCCTTCGATGAAACCGTCGACGAGATGATGACCAGATCCACGTCGCCCATCGAGTCCGGCGTCTGCGCCTGATCCACCATTCGAACCGAATACCCACGCGCCTCAAGATGAGCCGCGGCCTTCTGGTCGACACCAAGATTCGGCCCGTTCATCTGCACGACCATCACCACCTTCCGACCTGCGCCAGAGCCGCTACGAGCCGCCTGCACAGAAGCCGGATCCGCAGCCGAAGAAAAAGGCATCGTCGTCGACATCAACACGAGCCCCAACGCAGGCGCGAGCAACATCGCCCGACGACGCGCCACCTGAACATCACCTACACCCCGCCATCGCTTCAAAATCTTCATCGTCATCCCCGGAAAACAGCAATCGATCGAATCAAACCCACGCTCAAAACTCCAGCGTCGTGAGCAATGAAACCTGCCGCGCGTCGCCCACGGACACGAAGTATTTGTTCACGCTCGACGGGTAGTAGGTCTTGTTGAAGAGGTTCTTGACATTGAGCTGGAACGAGAGCCTGCGGCCGCCCAGCTTCGTGTCATAGGTGGCGAAGGCATCCGCGACGGTATAAGCCGGCAGCGTGAAACTGTTGGCGGAATCGCCGGGCCGGCGGCCGACGTAATGCGCGCCTGCGCCCAGACGGAATTCATCGCCGCCGAAGATCGCGCCGAAGTCGTACACGGCCGCCAGCGACGCCGTATGCGCCGCCACGTTCCAAAGCTGGTTGCCGGCGTAGAGCGGATCCTCCGTAGTCTTTGCATCGATATACGCATAGCTCGCAATCACGCTCCAGTGCTGGCCGATCTGACCCGCCACATCCAGCTCCACCCCCCGCGAGCGCGCCTTGCCCGACGTGCGCCAGTCGGTCAGCTTGGTCGTGTCGTTGTACTGCGATACAAGCACGTTCGATTTACTGATATTGAACAGCGCCAGCGTCCCGGTCAGCCCGCCCGGCATGGCGACCTTGGTCCCCACTTCCCACGACGTCGCCTCTTCCGGCAACACGGAAGAATCGATCACCACGCCGGAACTCAGCGGCGCAATGGTCGATGTGGGCTTAAGCGACTTCGTATAACTTCCATACAGCGAAACCGTATCCGTCCACTTGTAAACCACGCCCGCACGCGGCAGCCATTTCGTGCCGTCTATATCCGTATTTGCCTTGAACGGGCGTCCCTTTCCGGCAATCTGGTTGTACGAAAGAAAGCGCGCGCCGCCCACGAGAATCCACTTGTCGTTCAGGTGAAAGCTGTCCTGGAAGAAGAGGGATGTGTCGTGCAGCGTATCGGTTTGATCGCTGTCGCTGGCGGAGATCGTGCTCGACGGACTCTCCAGCCCGTACACCGGATTCAAGTAGTTGAAGGGGTATTGGGTCGCCTGCCGCAGCAGATCGCGACGATAGATCCGCCGGTATTCATCGTCCACGCCCACCTGCAGGTCGTTACGAAACCCGCCGACGGTGAAGTGGCCATCCACGTAAGCAATGCCGTAGCTGTCGGTGCTGAGCGCGCCGTGCGTGGCGTCGTTGCTGCGCGACACCGCGCCGGTGGTGCTGTTGATGCCCTGCACGCGCAACTGGTTGGCGTCGTAGGTTTCGCGGTTGTAGCTGTAGCCCACGTGCGCTTTCCAGTCGGCGTTGATCTGGTGATCGACCGAAAGCTGCGCGAGATGGGACTCGCCGGCCATCTGGTTGAACGGCTCGTCAAGGCGCTCACGGCTGGAAATGGCAAGGGGTTCGTTGGTCTTTGGATCGAGCGCGGTGCCGCGGTCGAACGGATACAGGAACTTGCGATATTCATACGACACCACGACTTGCGTATCGCGTCCGTACCACGCAACCGAGGGCGCCACCATCGTCTCGCGATGTTCGCCGAAGTTGCGCCAATATTGCTCGTTGACCTGATCGACAATAAGCCGGTAAGCCAGCCCCGAATCGCCGATAGGACCAGTCGTGTCCAGCGTCCCGCCCGCACCGTTGCGGCCCTGGCCGTAGGTCGAACCGGACATCGAGATCGCGTGATACGGCGTAAGCAGCGGCAGTTTGCTGACCACGTTGACCACGCCGCCCGGGTCCATGATGCCGTAGAGCAGGGAGGTCGGACCCTTGAGCACTTCGACGCTATCGGCCGAGGCGGTGAGCGAGCGTCCCTGCACGATCGGCATGCCGTTGCGCATGATCGAGCCATCGCGGTTGCCGCCGAAACCACGCTTGAGCAACGTGTCCTGCGTACCGGCGAGCGTATTGCCCTGCACGATGCCGCTGACGTTCGCAAGCGCGTCGTCGAGATTGCGCGGCCGCTGGTCGTGCAGCACTTGCGATGGCACGACGTTGACCACTTGCGGCGTATCGATCAACGGGGTGTCCGAGCGCATCACTACCGCTTCTTTCGGCAACTGATAGCCCGCGGTATGAAGGGCACTCGCGTTCACCGCGACGGGCGGCAGGGTCATGCCGTCGGAAGCGGTTGCACCGACCACTTCAACAAGCGTGTAACCGCCATTGGCCTGCTGCACCGAAGTAATCCCCGTCCCGTGCAGGATTTGCGCGAATGCTTGTGGGACATCGTATTCGCCACGCAGGCCCGCGCTTTGGCGGTTGGCCGTGATCGCACTTGGGAAGGACAACAGAATACCGGCTTCGCGGCCGAAGCGGTTGAGCGTGGTTTCCAGCGGCCCGGGGGGAATGTCGTAGGTCCTGCGTTGCGGCGTTTGCGTGGCGCCGCCAACGTCGGCGGCCATCGCCGGATTGAACGGCACGCCGGCCGCAATCAGCGTGGCTGTCATCACGCGTACAAGCCGGCGGCGCGCCGGTCCGGCTTTCTTCGTTTTGATACGACGGCAGAAGCCGGCCTTTCGATACTGTCCCATGTTCAACGCTCGCAGGAAGATAGACGATGTAGTGCTCTCATCTCCCTTGTCCCGCGAGAATCGAAAACAGCTCAACGCAGCTCAAATTTTTTATCGATGCCTTGATTCGTGACCGCGCATCACGACCGCGCGGGTTGCACCGTGACCCAATACCGCGTGACGAATTCGAGCTGGACGGGCAGGGTGCTGTCGAGCGTTTCCAGCACCCGGTCGGTATCGGCGAGAGGGAAGGTGCCCGATAAACGCAGGTCCGCAATCTCCGGTGCGCAACGCACCACTCCGCGCCGATAACGGCTCAACTCCGCGACAAACTCCCCCAGCCGCATGCTGCTCGCGACGATCAGGCCATCGGTCCAGGCTGCATCGTTTTCGGTGATCGTGTCGGCAGGTCCTACGTCGATACGCGTGAAGCGCGCGCGTTGCCCGGCGCGCAGCACGGTTGAGCGATGCGCCGCATCGGCTGGCTCGATCCGCACGGCGCCATCGAAGACATCCAGGCGGCTCGCGTCCGTCTGCTGCCGCGCGGCGAAACGCGTGCCGAGTGGTTGCAATGTGCCTTGCGCCGTCTCGACCACGAACGGGCGTGGCAAGGGGCCATCGGCGTGGCCGGTGACGACCATGATCTCGCCGCTCAGCAGGCGCAGGCGGCGTTCGGTGCCGCTGTAGCGGACATTCATGGCGCTATCGGTGTTCAAGGTCACCACGGTGCCGTCAGCGAGCGTCAGCGTGCGCCGTTCGCCCACGGCTGTTCGTTCGTCTGCGGTCCATGCGCGCCACGGCACGCGCTCTTCCGCTATCCACGCGCCGCTGCCGGCGAACAGCAGCACCGCCAGCGCCTTGACGCTCGCGCGCCGCCTGGCCGAGCGCGGCGGCATCAGGGCGGCACGCGCGACGTTCGCGCCGATTGCATCGCTTAAACCGTGAAAGCGGCTGCTGGCGGACTGGATATGCCGCCACGCGCGCTCATGATCGGCATGCGCAGCGAGCCAGCGCTCGAAGGCGTTGCGCTGCGATTCCGTGGTATCGCCGGATTGCAGCTCCATCCACCATTCGACAGCGCTGCGCGCGATCTCCGGCGCAATATCGGGGCGTGCGTTTGCATTCATACGCGTCATTCCATCGATAACGCGAAGAAACATTGCGCACCGGCCCGCACCAGATGACGCTTGACGGTGGATATCGATATCTTGAGTTGCGTGGCAATGTCGGCGTGGCTCGCGCCATCCAGCTGGGCGAGCAGGAATGCGCGTTTGACGGCGACGGGCAGGCCGCTCAACCGGGCATCGATTTCACAGAGGGTTTCGAGCAGCACCGTCCGTTCTTCCGGCGATGAAACCAGCGCTTCGGGCCTGTGCGCCAGCGCTTCAAGATAAGCGCGCTCGATCTGCTCGCGCCGCCAGTGATTGAACAGTACGCGCTGCGCGACGGTGGTCAGGAAAGCGCGCGGCTCATCCAGCGCGAACGGTTCGTCGCGCGCCAGCAGACGCACGAACGTGTCGTGTGCAAGGTCAGCTGCGCGATGCGCGCAGCCGAGCTTCTTGCGCAGCCACGCTTGCAGCCAGCCGTGATGATTGCTGTAGAGCGTCTGCACGTCGCCATGCAGAGGCGATTTGTTTGCCGGCACGCTTGCCTGCCCCGACCAGTCGCCTGGCGCCAAGAATCGTAAATGAGAATGATTCGCGATAATAGCATGAGAATTTTCTTATGTTCGATTCGTCTTTCAGCGCTTTTACAGCTTGCTTGTCGTGATGGCCGGGGTCGTCTGGCCTTTCTGATCCGCACCGGCGCGTAGTTCATCCCCCAGGAACTCCACGAACGTCCGCAGCTTCGCGGACAACTGATGCCGCTCCAGATAGATCGCGTGGATATCCGCATTCGGCAGCGCCCAGTCGTTTAGCAGCACGACCAGCTTGCCGTCGCGAACGAGCGCCTCGGTTTCCCATTGCGAGCGCACGGCAATGCCGCGTCCATCCAGCGCCCATTGCAGCACCGCAGTCCCGTCATTGCTGCTGAGGGGGCCATCGACCTTGACGGTCTCCACCTTTTTGCCGCGCGTGAAATGCCATGCTCCATAGGCGGATTCGTTCTCGCGCAGTACGAGGCACGCGTGCCGCGTCAAGTCGTGAGGCATGGCGGGCAGCCCGTGTTGCTCCACATATCCCGGCGATGCACACACAATCCGCCGGTTCCTGAGCAGCAGACGCGCGTTGATACGGGCGTCGGGGACATCGCCGAAACGGATGCCCAGGTCGAACCCTTCCTCCTGCAGATTCACCGGCCGGTCCGACAGATGAAGCTGGATCTTGATTGCCGGATAGCGCTCGATGAACTTCGACACCGCCGGTGCAATCCGGCTGCGCCCAAATCCAAACGATGCATTCACGCGCAGCAAACCCGTCGGCTCCGCCCGGCTTTTCGTGACGAGTTGTTCCAGTTCAGCGAGCTCGTCGAGGATGCGCGAGCCGTCCGCCAGATACAGCTCGCCCTCGGGCGTGAGGCTGACACGGCGCGTGGTGCGGCTCAAAAGCCGCACACCAAGCCGCCGCTCGAGTTGCGCGAGCCGTTTGCTGATGGAAGGCGGCGTCACGCCGAGATCACGCGCAGCCGCCGCCAGATTGCGATGCCGCGCGACCAGCGTGAACAGGTTGAGGTCCGAAAAACTGTCCATCGATTAGTTCCTGGAAGTTAAGTCTGGATTGCCTGAATAGAAACTGTATCGCGAAATGCATCAATTAAACTTCATAAAACTGTGGGAGACAATCATGTTCGATGACTTCAAGGACGCATCGGCAACGGTCGATGGCGTCAGGATCAAGGCAATACAAGGCGGCAGTGGCCCCGCGTTGCTGCTGTTGCACGGCCATCCGCAAACTCACGCGATCTGGCACAAGGTCGTGCCTGAGCTGACAAAACACTTCACCATCGTCGCCGCGGATCTGCGCGGTTATGGCGACAGCGGCAAACCGCCAGGTTTTCCGGATCACAGCAACTATTCGAAGCGCCGCATGGCGCAGGATCAGGTCGACCTGATGCGCACGCTGGGTTATGAATCGTTCGCTGTGCTCGCCCATGATCGCGGCGGGCGGGTGGCGGCGCGGATGGCGCTGGATCACCCGGGGGTAGTGAGGAAGCTGATCACGCTCGACGTAGCGCCAACGCTCGCGATGTACGAGAAAACCTCGTTCGAATTCGCTCGCGCTTATTGGCACTGGTTTTTCCTTGTGCGTCCCGCGCCCTTCCCCGAGACACTGATTCGCGCCGACGCGGACCTTTACCTGAAGCAGACAATCGGCGCGCGTAGTGCGGGGTTAAAGCCATTCACGCCCGAGGCGTATGCGGAATATTTGCGTTGCCTGCAACAGCCGGACACTGCTCATGGCATCTGCGAGGACTATCGCGCGAGCGTCACGATCGATCTTGAACACGACCGCGAATCGCTGGCGAAAGGCCAGAAGATAGCCTGCGATTTTCTCGCGCTATGGGGCGCAGAAGGCGTGATCGAAAAGTGCTTCGATCCTGTCGCCGAATGGAAGCATTTCTCCCATAACGTCAGCGGCCACTCGCTGCCATGCGGCCACTACATTCCGGAAGAGGCGCCCGAGTTGCTGCTCGAGCGTGTGCTGCCGTTTCTTCGGGACTGAGCATCATGTCGAACCACACTACTTTCTATAAGAAGCTCGTCGACTCGCATACGGTTACGCGTATCGACGATCAGAACGTGCTGCTCTATGTCGATCTGCATCTGATGAACGAGTACACGAGTCCGCAAGCGTTCAGCGGTCTCGCTGACAAGGGGCGTCCCGTGCGTCGTCCGAAGCAGCAACTCGCGGTGGTGAGCCACATCATTCCGACACACGCCGAATCGCCGCGTGTGATTCGCGACGCCGCTTCGTTGTT
This sequence comes from Caballeronia udeis, assembly GCF_001544555.2. Lineage (GTDB taxonomy): Bacteria > Pseudomonadota > Gammaproteobacteria > Burkholderiales > Burkholderiaceae > Caballeronia > Caballeronia udeis. The sequence continues at coordinate 9,519 of NZ_FCOK02000089.1, forward strand.
GCAAGCCGAAAACCTCGCGCGCAACTGCGACAAGGCGGGCATCCGGTTGTATGCGGCGAACGATCCGCTGCAGGGCATTGAGCACATCATTGCGCCGGAACTGGGGCTGATTCGCCCCGGCATGGCGGTGCTCTGCGGCGATAGCCACACGACCACCTATGGCGCGTTGGGCGCGCTGGGGTTTGGTATCGGCACATCGGAGGTCGAACACGTTCTGGCTACACAGACGCTGGTGTATCGCGTGGCGCAGACCATGCGGATCTCTATCGATGGCGTCTTGCCTTATGGCACGGCATCGAAGGACGTGATCATCTGGATCATCTGCCGGATTGGCGCTCAAGGGGCGCGCGGTTACGCGGTGGAGTTCGCGGGTACGACCATCGCGTCGCTCTCGGCGGAAGCGCGCATGACCTTGTGCAACATGACCGTCGAAGCGGGCGCGCGAGCGGCTTTGATCGCGCCGGATAAAACCACGCTCGACTATGTCCACGCGCACGCCACATCGCTGGATGAAGCCGCGTGGCAAGCCGCACTCGCCGACTGGAGCGATTTGAAATCCGACTCCGATGCCATCTTCGACGCCGAATACACCTTCGATGCCCGCGACATCGCACCCTTTGTCACGTGGGGCACGAGCCCCGACCAGGCGATGCGTGTTGATGCCCTTGTGCCCGACGCCGGCTCACAAGCCACGCCCGAAGCCGCTGCCGCATTGCGTCGTGCGCTCGACTACATCGGCCTTGAATCGAATCAGCCGATCGCGGGAACGCCTATTGACCGTGTGTTTATCGGCTCATGCACGAACGGGCGGATCGAGGATTTGCGCATCGTCGCGTCGATTGTGCGCGGGCGCAAAGTGGCAGCAGGTGTACGCGCGATGGTCGTGCCGGGCTCGGGCTCCGTGCGTCGGCAGGCTGAAGCGGAAGGCATCGCGGAGATTTTAAAAATAGCCGGCTTCGAATGGCGCGAGCCGGGATGCTCGATGTGTCTCGCGATGAACGATGACTTCCTCGAAGCGGGCGAGCGCTGTGCATCCACTACGAATCGCAACTTCGAAGGCCGGCAAGGACGCGGCGGCCGCACGCATCTGATGAGTCCTGCGATGGCCGCAGCCGCCGCGCTGACCGGGAAGATCACCGATGTCCGCTCGCTGGAGAATCACCATGACTAATGTGACTGTGATTGAAGGCAGCGCGGTGCCGTTGCCAATAGAGAACCTCGACACCGATCAGATCATGCCGAAGCAGTTCCTTCGGATCATCGACAAAGCGGGTTTAAGCAAAGGTTTGCTCTACGACCTTCGCTTCGATGAACACGGCGCACCGCTCGCAGATTGCGCGCTTAATAAACCCGCTTATAAAGGCGCGCGCATCCTGATCGGCGGCGCAAATTTTGGTTGCGGATCGAGCCGGGAACATGCGGTCTGGGGACTCCAGCAATACGGTTTCGACGCCGTGATTGCACCCAGCTTCGCCGAAATCTTCTACTCCAACGCGATGAACAATCGGCTGCTGCTCGTGCAACTAGAACGTGAAGCGGTGGACGTGTTGCTGCGCGAATCGACGGACGATCCGGCGTCGAAAGTTCTTATCGACCTGGAAGCGCAGACGGTTCGCTCGACAACCAGCGCGCAGGTTTTCAGGTTCCCGCTGGGCGCGCGGCACAAGCGCATGGTGATCGAAGGCATGGACACGATCGACCTGACGCTGACCGCTCTCGCCGACATAGAAGCCTTTGAAAAGCGCCACTTCGAACGTCATCCCTGGGCTGCAGTGATGTAGCCCGCGCGGTTACGGCCGCGCTCATTAAAGACACCATTAATCCGACCGCTTACGCGTAAGCCAAAGCGGCAGGGACACGTTTTGCCCAAAACAGGAGGAGACATGAAACGCAAGCCGTTCTACCGGATTCTGTATGCGCAGGTGATCGCCGCGATTTTCGCTGGCGTGCTACTCGGGCATTTCCTTCCCGGCGAAGGCATCGCGATGAAACCCCTTGGCGATGCCTTCATCAACTGGTTCGCATGATCATCAGCCCGGTGATTTTCTGCAGAGGCTGACGCGGCGTTACTTTCCGGCCGGTGCCGACGCTGGTTCGGCCGCGCCCGGATCGGCGTAGTTCGGCAAGCCTTGCGAACTGCTGCTTCCGCCCATGCCGGGTTTTGCCGGCGCAGCCGTTGCGCTCGCGCCGGCCGCAGGCGCCGCGGCACCACCACTTTCATCGCCGTAATCCGGCAGCGCCGCGTTCGCCGCGCCCGTCAACTGATACTGTCGACGCTGCGTGTAGGCGTCGCGGACGAACGCATATTTATCCAGCGCGGCTTGCGACAGGATGTCCGTTGCACCCAGCAAATCGGCCCGCGCGCTGACAAACCGCATGACGAACAACGACACATCCGCTTCCGTACTCAGGTAAGTCCCCGGACTCAGCGGATAGCTCGCAATCCAGTTCGTTGCATCGCGCACCGAACTCGGGCCAAGCAGCGGCAACACCAGATACGGTCCCGACGGCACGCCGTAATGGCCGAGCGTCAGCCCGAAGTCCTGATCGTGCTTCGGCAGCCCGGCGGGTGTAGCCCAGTCGATCAGGCCGCCAATACCGAACGTGGAGTTGATCGCAATGCGCATCAGGTCTTCGGTCGCGTCAGTGATCTTCAACTGCAGCAGGTTGTTCGCGAAGTTGCCAATGTCGCCAATGTTCGAAAAGAAGCTGCTGATCGCCGTGCGCAGCGGTGCCGGCGTGACCTTCACGTAGCCGGTTGCAATCGGGCGAGCGACGTATTTGTCGGCGGCGTCGTTGAACTTGAAGATCTCGCGATTCATCGGTTCCAGCGGATCGCCCGGTTTACGGTCGGGGCCCGTGGCGCAACCGGACAGGGCGAAAGCAGCGGCGAGCAGCACGCCGCCAGAGAGCGCTCGCAGGGTGCGGGCGGCATCAGGCGTTTTTGCCATCCTCATGGGTCGGTTTCCTTGGGGTCGTGCGTCAGTTATGAGTGCGTTTAAGGAACGGTTTAAACGGTTTCGGCGACTTTTTTCGGTCGCACCCGGGGTTTTCCCATTAGAACCGGCTGAAATACCACTGCGCCGATTAACGTCGTAAAAAGCGCCAGGACCAGGAGCCTGCCCATGCTCGATGTGCCCGGATGATGCGAAAACCACAAACTGCCGAACGCCGTCGCCGTGGTCGCGGCGCTGAACATCACGGCGTGCGTGAGGCTGGACTGCAGCAGGCCCGTTTGTCCGGAGCGCCACGCCATGACGAAATAGATCTTGAACGCCACGCCAATGCCCAGCATCAACGGCAACGCAATGATGTTCGCGAAGTTCAGCGGCATGTCGAACACCACGCACAGCTCCAGCGTGACGACGGCGGAAACAAGCAAAGGTATCAAAGTTCTCAAAACGTCGCCGATTCGACGCAAAGTCAGCCACAGCAGGATTGCGATGGCGATCAGCGACCACGCCGCCGCCTGCTCGAACGCCTTGATGATCGTATTGGCCGAATGCAGCACCGAGATCGGGCCGCCGATCGCGTTCGGTTCGGCTTTCTGCACAGCGTCCGCGAAGCGGGCGAGCAGTTTGTCGTCGTCACGGCTCTTGCCGTCCAGCGCTTTGGGCGATGCTTCCACGAGCGCGTGGCCGTCGGCTGCGAGCCAGCTTTCTGTCATCGATTTAGGCAGCGACGCCAGCGTGATCGGCGACGGTTGCAGCAGCGCGCGCATCTGGCCCAGCGCGATACGCAGCGGGTCAGACATGGCGTGCTCGGCACGGTCACGGGTGGCGGCATCGGCTGCGGCGAGCTTTTTCAGCGTCGCCGCCAGGCGGCGAGCTTCAGCTTCACCGGGGCCGGGATGTTCATCGGCGGCGAGTTCCAGCGAGTTTGACAGACGCTTGAGCGTGGCGACACGCACGTCGTCGTTGGCCGGCGTGGCGACACGCTGGTCCAGCGAAGGCAGGAGCACCGACGCCGCCGCGGCAATCAGATCGAGCTTTTGCGGCTGATCGGCAGGAATCAGCGTCGACAAGGTCGTCGCGCGCTCCACTTCCGGCAGCTTCTCGAGCTTCGCCGCGATCTTGTCCGCTTCTTCCAGCGAGGGCGCAAGCACTTTCACGTCGTTCACGGCCGCTTCGGGCGCGTCTTTCAGCGAGAGCAGCGTGGCCATGGACTCCGTTTTCGGGTCCTTCAGGTTCAGCGGATTGAAGTCAAAACGCAGATGCAGCAGCAACGGCAGCGCGCAGATCACGACTACCAGCGCGCCGATCAGAACCGGCGTGCGATTGCGCGCGAGGTAGTCGTCCACCGGCGCGAGTTTCGGGAAGCCCGGCGAGGCTGCTTCGCCCGGCGGTGCGAACACCTTGATCAGCGCCGGGAACAAGGTCATGTTGGTGACATACGCGACCAGCATGCCCACGCCTGCAATCTGCCCGAGTTCGGACACGCCGCGATACGCGGTGGGCAGGAACGAGAAGAAGCTTGCCGCCGTCGCGGCGGCGGCGAGTGTCAGCGGAATGCCCACGTGGCGCGCCGTGTTCACGAGCGCGACGTCCAGCCGGTCGTCCTTGAAGCGTTCCTCGCGATACCGCACCCCGAACTGGACGCCGAAATCCACGCCGAGCCCGACGAACAGCACCATGAACGCGACCGAAATCAGGTTCAGCGCGTGGACCATGAGCAGGCCGAGCGCGGCGGTGATGGCGAGTCCGACGAACAGCGTGATGAACACGGCGATGATCATCTTTCCCGAGCGCAGCGCGAGCCAGAGGATCACCAGCACGACAATGAACGTCAGGATGCCGTTGAGTACGGCGCCGTCTTTCAGCGATGCGAATTCTTCGTCGGAGAGCGGTTGTTCGCCGGTCAGCCGCACGACGGCCCCATATTTCTCCGATAACTTCAGTTCATTCGCCGTCGCGCGAATTGCATTCGATCCGATCGCGCCCGGTTCCAGCGCGTTGTAGTCCACTACCGGCTGCACGGTCACGAACGCACGCGCGGGCTGCGTGGCCGAGGTGTCGACCAGATTGCGCCACGAGAACACGGTGGGTTGATTGGCGAGGACTTTGTCCAGCACATCGGCGCTCTTGCCCAGCAGCTTCGACATTTGCCCGAGCGTCACCTGCCCAAGTTGCAGCGGCAGGAGGAGGCTGGTGTTGAGCGTGCCGGCCAGGCCGGTGAGCGTGGGGTCGTGCGCCAGCGCGTTGATCAGCGGACGCGCTTTCACGAGTTGCTGGGTGGTGTCGGCGACTTTATCGGTGGAAAGGTACAGCAGGCCGTTGTGCTCGAAAAAATCGCCGCCCGAGGGTTGCGACACTGCCGTGAAGTGTTGCGTGTTCTTGGCCAGCGCGGTGGCGAGCTCGTCGGCGGCGGCATCGGCGAATTCAGGCGCTTGCGCTTCGACCACCACGAGCACCGTCGATCCCCGTTGCGGAAAGGCTTCGTCAATCGCATGACCGCGCGCCGCCCACTCGGGTTCTGTCTCGATCAACTGGTTGATGTCGGTGCTGATCTTGAAGTGATGCACCACGTAATAGCCGCTCAGCACCGCGATCAGCAGCGATAGAACGATGATCCAGCCGGGTCGGCGGATCGATAAGGTGACGAGACGGGCAATGAGAGGCGTGAGCATGAAGACGGATGCCTCGGAGGGCGTGTTCTGGTGATTTGCTGATTGGAAACAAGTGCCGTGAGGCGCCGCGTGAGTATACCGGGCGCGAGGAGGCGCTAGCAGAAGGAGCGTTCGCGCTGCGACCTGCGAATCCGGCTCTGCTGTCAGACAAAAACTTGTCGTTTGTGTCAGCAGTTTGCGGACCGGGTTCTGGCGGGTGCTGAGATCAGCGCACACTTAATGACAAACTGTACTAACATTGTGACACCGCCCAGTTCGTTTCCGGACTAACATTGTCATCACGGTGAAGCAATGAAAACAACGATTCGCAGGATGGGAAACTCGCAAGGCGTGTTGATTCCGAAACCCATCCTCGCCCAACTTGGGCTGGAGGACGAAGTGGAGATGGAAGTGGAAAACGACGCAATTGTTCTAAGAAAACCGCAGAAGAAGGCCCGCCAGGGCTGGGCTGACGCAAGCAAAGCCATAGCGAATGCTGGCGACGACGAGCTTGTGATGGGCGAGTTTCCGAACGCCGATGATGCGGAGCTTTCGTGGTAGTGCGCGGAGAGGTCTGGCTCATTAACCTGGACCCTACAGTCGGCGGCGAGATTCAAAAGACCCGGCCTTGCGTGGTCATATCGCCGCCGGAGTTGCATGACCATCTGCGCACGGTAATCGTCGCGCCCATGACAACCAAAAGCCGGCCAGCGCCTTATCGTGTCTCAGTCGTATTCAGTCAGAAGAAAGGACTGGTCCTGCTCGACCAGATCCGTACCATCGACAAAACCCGTCTGGTCAAGAAGCTCGGCGCCGTGCCGGCCAACACGTTGTCGGTCACATTGCGGACGCTGCAGGAAGTTTTCGCTGCTTAAGAAGCAACCCCTACGTCTCGCTCCAAAGCCTCAGCAGATTGTGATAACAGCCAACGAGCGTTCGCCTCGCGGCGTCGTCGGCGTTCTGTGCGTTGAGCCTTTGAATAGCGTTGTCCATATCGAATAGCAGGCTGCGGCGGGTGTCGTCGCGAACCAGGCTCTGCGCCCAGAAGAAACTCGCTACCCGCATTCCCCGCGTCACCGGCCGGACCTCGTGCAAGCTGGTCGCCGGGTAAACAATCGCATGCCCCGCCGGCAGCTTCACTTCCTGCACACCGTATGTATCCTCGATCACCAGCTCGCCGCCGTCGTAGTCCTCGGGCGGGGTGAGGAACAGCGTGATCGACACATCCGTTCGCACCCGCGTGCCATGTCCCGGCACGAGCCTGATTGCCCCATCCACATGACTGCCGAAATGCATCCCGCCTTCGTACCGGTTGAAGAGCGGCGGATAAACCCGGTTGGGCAGCACCGAACTGATGAACAACGGATGCCGTTCGAGCGCGCCGATGATGATGTCGCCGAGTTCAAACGCTATGGGCGCTTCCTGCGCGATCTGCTGGTTGCGCTTGACCGGCGCGCCCTGATAGCCGGCCGTCGCGCGGCCATCCACCCATGCGTCCGATGCACCGAGCCGCCGGCGCATGACAGCGGCGTCTTCGGGGCTGAGGACGTTGGGTATCGAAAGGATCATGTTTTTTGGGGTCCAGCGGCCGCGCGACATGCATCGCGCCGCTCGCGTGTCCTGCAGTCGATCAATAGAACCGGTAGTTTAGCGTCGCGAGGAACGTCCGGCCGTAACCCGGCACCGCGCGGCCGCCATCCGATGGAATCAACGCATCGTAGTAGTGCTTGTTGGTCAGGTTCTGCACGTTGAACTGGATGTCGTAATGTTTCTGGTGGAACGCGGCCATTGCGTCCCAGCGCGTGTACGCGGGCACTTCCACGAAGTCGTTGCTGGCGGCATATCGCGCTGACGTGTACACCGGGCCGCCGCCGAAAGTCCATTGCGGCGTGACGTCATAAGTCGTCCACAACGTGATCATGTTGCGCGGCGTGTTCGCCAGGGTCTTGCCGTTGGTGTTGTCCAGCGCCTTCACCACCTTGCCGTCCATGTATGTATAACCGCCAAAGACTTGCCACTTGTTGGTGATATGGCCCGCCAGGCCGAGTTGATAACCTCGCACGCGCACGTCGCCGTCGAGCGTGTAGCTGCCGTCGGCCTGGAGCGTGCGGGCATTGGTTTTATCGATATTGAACAGCGACTGCGTCACCGACAACCCACCGTTCAGCAAATCCCATTTCGTGCCCACTTCATAGGAGCGGTTCGATTCCGGCGGCGTGTTCTGCTGGTTGTTGGTCAGCGTCAGCGCTTCGAGCGACGGATTGAACGACGTGCCGTACGACACGTAGTACGACTGCCAGTCGGTCGGCTGGAAAATGATCCCGCCGCGCACGCTGGTGAAATAGTTCGTCTGCGTGGCGTATGAAGGCGCGTTGAGGGTGTTCTTGATCGACGCCTCGTAACGGTCCCAGCGCAAGCCGCCCACCACCTTCCAGTACTGGCCGACAGACACCGTATCGTTGGCGTAAATGCCGACACCGTTCGCACTCGATTCCGCGAGGTTGGTCGCCACCACCTGCGTGTTGGCCGGCCGCGTCGTGTATTGCGGATTGAGCAGCGGAACGATCGCGATGGTGTTCGACGGCAGGCCCGGCGTGGTCGCGGTGAACGACTGGTTGCTGTAGGTCTCGTGGCTCAAATCAATGCCGGCTATCACCTCATGCTTGAGCAGACCGGTGTTGAACTTGTAGTCGATATCGGTCGTGTTGTAGACCGAGTGATCGTTGATGTTGCGGTCCTTGCCCTGCAACTTCACATACAACGATGACAACGGCAACGACGTGTAATTGCCGTTGGCCAGCGCCGTCGATGTCCCAAGCGGTCCGGTCAGCACCGCCGCCGCATTGGTTGCGGTGGCCTCGGTGCCGTAGTGGCTGAACTGGGTTTCGTTGCGCAGCGTGAGGTTGTCGTTGAAACGATGCTGGATGCGCGCCGAGAGCGTCTGCACGTCCTGGATCGTCCGGTCGCCTTCGAAGCCATAGAACTGACCCTTGCTCACCGGCACCGGTGCGCCGTTCACCGGCGGAATGCCGTAGTCCGGCTGGTCGCGGTTGTGCTGGATGAGGGCGGAGAGCGTGACTTCCGTCGGCGTGCCGATCCCGAAGCGCACCGTCGGCGCGAAGCCGTAGTCCTTGCTCTTCATCACGTCGCGCGTGGAGCCGAGGTCTTGCCCGAACGCGTTGAGCCGAACGGCGGACGTGTCCGAGAGCGGTTGGTTGATGTCAACGGTAGTGCGGTAGCGGTCGCTCGTGCCGACCATGGCGGACACCGATGCGTGCGCTTTCAACTCCGCCTGCTTGCTCACCTGGTTGATTACGCCGCCCGTGGAGCCGCGGCCGAAATAGAGCGAGGACGGGCCGTACAGCACATCGATGGATTCAAGGTCGAACGTGTCCCGGTAATACTGGCCGCGATCGCGGAAGCCGTCCAGGTAGATGTCGGTGCGCGCCGAGAAACCGCGCAAGTTGATGTTGTTGCCGATCTGCCCGCCTTCCGCTGCGCCAATGGTGACGCCGGGGACGTTGCGAAGGGCGTCGGAGAAAGAAGTGGCTGCCTGGGACTGCAGCACGGCTTTCGGGACCACCACAGCGGCCTGGGGAATATCGCGCAACGCGGTAGGGACCTTGGCGCCGACGCTTGATTTTTCGGGCTGGAAATCGGGTGTGATGGCCTGGGCGGAGACATGCACGGCAGGCAGCGCGGCGTTTTCAACGAGGGGTGCGGCCTGTTGTGCAGCCTGGGCGGGTTGATCGGCCTGGCTGACCGGCGCGGCTTGCGCGTGAGCATAAAGCGGCACGGCAACAGGAGTCGCCACCACGGTCATGATCGCCGCGGCAAGCGGTGTCTTCCTCAACATGTGTATCCCCGAATACTAGATGGTCGATAGCCGGCGCTGTCGCGCCATGCCGGTCAATTGCTTCCGCGATGCCCGCGGCGGCAGTGAGTGGTTGGCAAAGGGCGCGGCCGATGCAGCAGTCCTCGTTGCGACGAACGCACGCCATTTACTCGAAGTTTTATAAATGCGAATCAATATCATTACACAAGTAATAATTGTTTTCAATACGTATTCGGGAACTGGTCGGTTGGCTGACGGATGAAGGCCTCGCGTTTTTTGCGAGGTGGTTTTATCCGAAGAGATAAACCGCGCCGTGGAGGGTGGGGCGTTGTGGGGTGGGGCTGGGAGGGGCGAGGCCGAAGCTTGGCATGCGATGAATCTGGTTGCAGGGGCCGCAGTCAACCGTAACCATCTTACGAAAACTGAGCTTTCATTCAGGCGAGCCGGGGGTGTCTTCAAAAGCCCTGAGTGCCGCTGCAACGTCGCGATGCAATTGCCCGAGGGCGGTGATTTTCGGATTGCGCGGCGGTATTGTTGCGGTCGGAGGCGTCGGCTTTCATCAATGGCACGGTCATTTGCGTTGATGGCGGCGTGCCGAACGCACGGCATTCTTGGCCCTTGGAGGCTGCTGGGCGTACGCTTGAATTCAACGGGTTTTCTCGTTATCAGCCGCCTGCGGGGTTGCAGGAATTGCCCGGCATCACCGATTCAAACGATCAAGCCGCGCCATCCAGCGCCGGCGAGTGAGACTCAACCAGGGAGAAGCGATGCTTCCCGCAGCCGATTCATATGAAACCCTCGCCGCGGCTTTCTCGTGGAAGGTGCCCGCGCGCTACAACATTGGCGTGGACGCCTGCGATAAATGGGCCGACGGTTCCGGCCGCCTCGCGCTGATCTACGAGACCCGCGAAGGTTCGGAATCGCGTTTCACCTTCGATCACCTGAAGGCGCTCTCCAACCAGTTCGCCAACGCGCTTGCCCGCGCGGGGCTTAAGCGCGGCGACCGCGTGGGAATATTCTTGCCGCAGTCGCCAGAGACGGCCATCGCGCATCTGGCCATCTACAAGGCGGGTTATATCGCGGTGCCGCTGTTCGCGCTGTTCGGCGTCGACGCCATCCAGTACCGGCTCGCCGATAGCGGCGCAGCGGCGCTCATCACCGACCAGGCGGGCTTTGAAAAGCTGGAGCAGGTTCGTGAGACGCTGCCGGACCTGAAAGCCGCTTATTGCGTCGATACCACCACCCGCGAGAACGCCCACTCCTTCTGGGACGCGCTGCGTGCGGAAACGGACGCCTTCACCCCCGCCGACACTTCCTGCGACGACCCCGCCGCGATCATCTACACGTCTGGCACGACGGGAAAGCCCAAAGGCGCGCTGCTTGCCCATCGTGCGTTGCTGGGCCATTTACCGGGCGTCGAGATGTCGCAAGGTCTTTTCCCGGCGCACGCCCGGCTGATGTGGACGCCCGCCGACTGGGCGTGGATTGGAGGCCTCTTCGACGTCCTGCTGCCGGCGTGGCATCACGGCGTCGCGGTACTGGCGCGGCGCTTTGAAAAATTCGATGGCCCCGCCGCTTTCGACCTGATGGCGCGTCATGGCGTCACGCACACGTTCCTGCCGCCAACCGCGCTCAAGATGATGCGCTCGGTCGCACGTCCCGAGCAGTGGCGGTTGTCGTTGCGCGCGGTGGCGAGCGGCGGGGAATCGTTGGGCGAGGAGTTGATCGCCTGGGGCCGGACGGCGCTTGGCGTGACCATCAACGAGTTTTACGGGCAGACCGAATGCAACGTGGTGGTGTCGTCGTGCGCTGCATTGTTCGAGTCTCGCCCGGGGGCAATCGGGCGTAGCGTGCCGGGACATCGCGTGGCTATCGTCGACGATGAAGGCGTGGAACTTCCGTCCGGCACGCCCGGAAATATTGCGATTGCCGCGCCCGACCCGGTCATGTTCCTGCGCTACTGGAACAACGAAGCGGCCACGCGCGATAAATTTCGCGGCCAGTTCCTGCTGACCGGGGACCTCGGTTCATGTGACGCCGATGGTTTTATCCGCTTCGTCGGCCGCAACGACGACGTGATTACCAGCGCGGGTTACCGGATCGGTCCTGCGCCTATTGAAGATTGTTTGCTGCGCCATCCCGCCGTGAGCATGGCGGCGGTGGTGGGTGCGCCTGACGCGGCGCGCACGGAGATCGTGATGGCGTTCATCGTGCTGAATGCGGGGTTCGTCCCGGATGAAACGCTGGTGCGCGAGCTTCAGCAGCACGTCAGGACGCGGCTGGCCGCGCATGAATATCCGCGCGAGATTCGGTTTGTCGATGCATTGCCCATGACGCCGACCGGCAAGGTGATGCGCAAGGAATTACGGGCGGGGTTGCCGGGTCTGAAGGATTCGAGCTGAGGATTCCGTGTTGGCGTTGAATCGGCAATCGTTCGAACGTGCTGAACTGTTGCGGCGGACGCGGGTCGATATACTTACTGCGTTTTTCAGCTAACCCGGCGCGTCGGGCTGAACGCCGCCCGCCATTACTTGATAACGGTCGTATGAAACGCTATTTGCCTTTTCGTGTTGTTCTGCTCGCCCTGACTTTCTCGGCGGCGCTATTTTCCAGCACGTCGTTTGCGCAGACGAGCCCTGATGCCGTGGTTAAAAGCGCTGTGGAAGGCACCGTCAACGCAATGAAGGCTGATCCAGCCGCGCGTGGCGGCGACATGGCCAAGATCGCGCAATTGGTGCAGACGCGTTTCGTGCCGGCAACCGATTTCCAGCGCACCACGCGGATTGCCGTCGGCAAGGCGTGGAGCACCGCCACTCCCGACCAGCAGAAGGCGCTTTATGAGCAATTCCAGACGCTGCTGGTGCGCACCTACACGTCGTCGCTGTCGCAATTACGCGATGAAGACGTCAAGTTCAAATTCGATGCCCCGACTCTCGACGCCGGCGGCAAAGACGCCGTCGTGCAGTCGCACGTGTACTCGACCGGTGGCGACAACCCGGTGCGTTATCGCCTGGAGAAGACGCCGGACGGCTGGAAGATTTACGACATCGACATGATGGGCGCGTGGCTGATCCAGGTGTACCAGACGCAGTTCTCGGGTCAGTTGTCGAAGGGTGGCGTAGACGGCTTGATCAAGTTCCTGACCGCGCACAACGAGCGGACGGCGGAGTGAGGTCAAATCGACGAGTATCGAAATCTGAATTCAAAGCGAACGCATTTGAATTCTTCAGGCTGGTGGAGTTATCGGGGGAGAGTTTGATCGTGACCGATCGTGGCCGGCCAACTTTGGAGTTGCGCCCATCGTGCGGATGCCGCCAAGGCACTACCGGAACTTTATGCCCCCACGCATTCACTCCCGCCTCAGCATTCCGACACAAGCACCATCGCCGTCGAAGAAACGCTCTTCGCTGACTTCAGCGCTTTCTCTCGCACCGCGGTCAGGTTCTCGTTCTCGCTGGAGTATTTGAAGGAAGCGGGCAACAGCCGATAGTCCGATGCCACTTGCGCGGCTTTCGTCTCGCTGAAGCCGGTCTTTTGCAGCATCTTCGCCAGGAGGGAGTAGTCGTCCAGATCGGCTTTGCCGAGATTGATCATTATGCTGAATTCAGCCATTGCTTCCTGCTTGTTTGCTTTGAAAACCCGCGATGCTACACGGGTGTGCCACCTGCGCATCTTGAAATACAAAACGGGTGGATAACGCCGCTCGTCGCGACCTTATCCACCCGTTCCTTTCGTTCCGTTTGTTCCTTTTGCCGCATGCAGTGAGCTCGAGTGACCACTCGCCCAAGCTCACGTGCTCAAACTCAAGCTGCAATCGTCGTTTGCTTGCCGCCCTTGTTGTTCTTCGCGCGGCCGATTTCTTCCAGCTTGATCTCGACGTGCTTCGAGAACACGAATTCCGCCGGGCGTTGGTTTTCGACCGGCAGGTCTTTCGCGTAAGCACCTTCGGTGCGCGGACCGCGCAAGGCGACGCGTGCCGCTTTCAGCGGATGCGCAACCGTGTCCATGACGGCGGTGGCTTCGAAGCCGCAATGCACCATGCAGTCCGCGCATTTCTCGTACTTGCCCGTGCCGTACTTGTCCCACTCGGTGGTTTCCATCAATTCCTTGAAGGTCTTCACATAACCTTCACCGAGCAGATAGCACGGACGTTGCCAGCCGAACACGGTACGCGCCGGGTTGCCCCAAGGCGTGCATTCGTAGGTCTGGTTGCCGGCCAGGAAGTCGAGGAACAGGCTCGACTGGCTGAACGACCAGCGCTTGCCGTTATCGCCGCGCTTGAAGATGTCGCGGAACAGCGTCTTCGTCTTTTCGCGGTTCAGGAAGTGCTGCTGGTCCGGCGCACGCTCGTACGCATAACCCGGCGACACCGTGATGCCGTCCACGCCCATGGGTCCGAGCGTGTCGAAGAAATTCGCTACCCGTTCCGGATCGGCGTCGTTGAACAGCGTGCAGTTGATGTTCACGCGGAAACCACGGCGCTTCGCTTCCTTGATGGCCGCGACAGCCTTTTCGTACACGCCGTCTTGCGAAACCGAATGGTCATGCGCCTGCTTGTCGCCGTCGAGGTGAACTGACCAGACGAAGTACGGATTCGGCTGGTAGTCGTCCATCTTCTTTTCCATCAGCAGCGCGTTCGTGCAGAGATAAACGAACTTCTTGCGCGCGATGATGCCCTTCACGATCTGGGGCATTTCCTTGTGCAGCAGCGGTTCGCCGCCGGCGATGGAGACCACCGGTGCACCGCATTCGTCGACGGCCGCGAGGCAGTCTTCCATCGAGATGCGCTGGTTGAGGATGGGGTCCGGATAATCGATCTTGCCGCAGCCGTTACACGCCAGGTTGCAGCGGAACAGCGGCTCGAGCATCAGCGCGAGCGGATAGCGCTTGTTGCGCATGAAATGCTGGCGCGCGATGTAAGCGCCAACCCGGACCTTTTGCAGCATTGGAATAGACAATTGCGTGTGCTCCTTAATCTTCGCGAAGGGCGCCGGCGGATGCCGTTGCCGCAGCAAGCGGCTTGGTCAGCTTCGCGGGGAGTTTGAATTCAACTTTTTCTTCGCGGCCGGACATCGTCGTGGCTTCAACGGGACCCAGCGCGCGCAGTGCATCAATAACGTGCTTGACCATTTCTTCCGGCGCGGATGCACCGGCCGTAATCCCGACAGTCTGCGCGTTCGCAAACCAGTCGGCTTTCAATTCCGAGCCGTCTGCCACGAGGTAGCTCGGCACACCGGTTTCGGCGCCGATCTCGCACAGACGATTCGAGTTGGAACTGTTTGTGGCGCCAACCACCAGCAAAACGTCAACTTGCTTGCTCAACTCGCGCACCGCCGCCTGGCGGTTTTGCGTGGCGTAGCAGATGTCGCGCGTGTCCGGGCCGACGATGTCCGTAAAACGGCGATGCAATGCGTCGATGATGTCGCGCGTGTCGTCCACCGACAACGTGGTCTGCGTGACGTACGCGACGGGGGCGTCGACGGGCAGCGCAAGCGTTGCCACTTCAGCTTCGCTTTGCACGAGCACCACCGTGCCGGGAATCTGGCCGATGGTACCTTCCACCTCCGGATGCCCCGCATGGCCGATCAGGATCAGCGTGCGGCCTTGCGCGACATATTGCCGCCCTTGTACATGCACTTTCGTCACCAGCGGGCAAGTGGCGTCCAGCACGTCCAGGCCGCGCGCTTCCGCGTCGGCTTCCACCGTTCGCGCCACGCCGTGCGCGCTGAAAATAGCGACGGCGCCGTGTGGCACTTCGTCCAGTTCTTCGACGAAACGCGCGCCCTTGCTACGCAGATTGTCGACGACGTGCCGGTTGTGAACGATTTCATGGCGCACGTAGACCGGCGCGCCATGTCGTTCAAGAGCGCGATCGACAATCTCGATCGCGCGGACCACGCCCGCACAAAAGCCGCGGGGTTGAGCAAGGATAATACGCATATTCGGGCGAACTCCGACTGGCGCGGGTTTCGAATGGAACCGGCTATTGGCTTCGATCACGCTTCGATCAAATCCGGTTGATTTGTTGTAAGCAAAATTAAAGCTTCTCGGAAAAAGCTTTCGGAAACAAGTGGCTGGAAACGGGCCATTCGTTTCAACTTTAAGGCCGAAGTTGACCGCGTATTCTAACTCGTTCAGTTTTTGGGTGCTTGTAAGAGGGTGTTTCCGTTTCTATCGACAGGGTTGAATTACTGCGCGGACGCGGAAGCCGGTAAACTAGCGATTCCCCGCGTTTCCCGCAAAGCGGTCTTTGAAGCGGCTTTTCAGCGGCTGTAGCACGCCCGGGGGAGTAGCCGGGCCGGCGCCGCGGCGCACGACCAAAGGCACCACGAAAGGCACGACGAAACGCCCCGGATAAGCGGCCCGCCGGCCGGAACACCGGGGATCTGCGGCAGTCGAAGCATGGGCCCTGGCAACTGGATCATACGGAAGCTGAAGCGAAAGCAAAGCCAGGCCCGGGTTGGGGTGGGTGCCACAGAAGTCGCATGAGCGGTGGCATGAGCGCACCGGATTCGCTTGGGGTTCGCGCCTGGACCCTTCTCCAACCGGTTTTCGGGCAGCGCACGACAAGAATTTATACCGTGTAGAGTCGTTGCGCCTATCCAACATTTTCGCCGTTGTGTGAGCAGAATGTTGTCACGCGTCAGCGACCCTGCACGTACGACCTGCGTGTGTCGATGTCCATTCAGGCATCCGCGCGCCGTGTCGAATACCTGGACCGTGTCATGGAAGTCGACCACTACGAAAATTTTCCGGTAGCCAGCGTTTTGCTGCCGAAACGGCTGCGTGCGCCGGTCGGCGTGATTTATCACGTCGCGCGCACGGCAGACGACATTGCCGACGAAGGTGTCTTCGAACCGGCCGAACGCCACACCCGTCTCGCCGATTTCCGCGCAGGGCTGGACGCGGTCGCGGCCGGTGAGCCGGCGCCGGTTCATCCCATGCTGTTCGAGAAGCTTGCCGGCACCGTCGCGCAATACGGGTTGCCGCTCGGCCCCTTCTACGATCTCGTCTCGGCGTTCGATCAGGACATCGACACCACGCGTTACGCCGACTGGCCTGCGCTGATGGACTATTGCCGGCGCTCGGCGAATCCGGTCGGGCGGCTGATGCTGCATCTCTTCGACGCCAGCACGCCTGAAAACCTCGCCGATTCCGATGCGATCTGCACCGCGTTGCAGCTCATCAACTTCTGGCAGGACGTGGGTATCGACTGGAAGAAGAGCCGGATTTACCTGCCTTTATCCGACCTCGAGCGTTTCGGGGTGACCGAACGGCATATCGACGAGCAGATCTGCGACGACGCCTGGCGCGCGCTGATGCGCCATGAAGTCGACCACGCACGCGCGATGATCGTGGGCGGCGCGCCGCTTGCTGTGCGCATGCCGGGCCGCTTCGGGCTGGAACTGTGCAGCGTCGTGCATGGCGGGTTGCGTATTCTTGAAAAGATCGAACAGGCCGACTACGACGTGTTCCGCAAGCGCCCGGTGCTGAAAGGCCCGGACTGGGTGGTGATCGGCGTGCGGTCGCTCGCCATGCGGTTGCGCGGCCGGGTGGGTGTGCAATTGCGCTCGGTCGAAAGCTGACCTGACCTCGGTGTGCCGCCCTGTTGATGTTGAATCTGCCTAATCCGAATTGACGATGCTCCTGATTGCCTGGTTGTCCCTCCTTGTCTGGCTTGTCCTGCTGTTTGGCCGCGGCGGTTTCTGGCGCGCGCAAGCCCTCGAACGGCTCAGCGAGAGTACCGTGCACGCCGTTGGCCAGGCCGAGATTGCGCGTCGCGGCGCGTGGCCGGCGGTCGTCGCGGTCGTGCCGGCGCGTAATGAAGCCGATGTGATCGCCCGCGCGGTGACGTCGCTGCTCGCGCAGGATTACGCGGGTTCGTTCCATCTGATCGTCGTCGACGACCACAGCACCGACGGCACCGCCGACGCTGCGCAGGCCGCCGCACGCGACGGCGGTTTCGAAGACCGTCTGACCGTGCTGACGGCCGCTCCCTTGCCGCCGGGCTGGTCCGGCAAGGTGTGGGCGCAGTCGCAGGGCATTGCGGCTATCGACGGGCTGGGTTTTCCGGCCGATTACCTGCTGCTGACCGACGCCGATATCCGTCATCCCGCCGACGCGGCCTCGCAACTCGTCGCGCGTGCGATCCTGGAAGATCGCGACCTGGTCTCGCTGATGGTGCGGCTGCGCAGCGATTCCTCATGGGAAAAGGCGTTGATCCCCGCGTTCGTGTTTTTCTTCGCGAAGCTGTATCCGTTCGCGTGGGTCAACAACGCGAGCAACCGCACGGCGGCCGCTGCGGGCGGTTGCATGATGGTGCGGCGCGCGGCGCTGGTGGAGGCGGGTGGAATTGAATCGATTCGCGGCGAACTGATCGACGATTGCAGCCTTGCTTCGCGCATCAAGTTTCGTAACGGCGCGAACGCAGCACGGCCGATCCGTCTGGACCTTGCCGCCGACAGCGAATCGCTGCGGCCTTACGACGACTGGCGCGAAATCTGGAACATGATCGCGCGCACGGCGTTCACGCAGTTGCGTTATTCAGCGGTGCTGCTGGTCGGGACGGTGCTGGCGATGTGCGTGATTTATCTCGCGCCGCCCGTGGTTGCGTTGACCCTGGGTGCAAAGGGCTGGCCGGCGTGGCTCGCGTGGATCGCGATGTGCTGCGCGTATGCACCGATGCTGCGTTACTACCGCCGCTCCATTCTCTGGGCGCCGCTATTGCCGGTCATCGCGCTGTTTTATGTCAGCGCGACGGTTGGCTCAGCCATACGGTTCTGGCGCGGAAAGGGCGGGCAATGGAAGGCGCGGGTGCAGGCGCCTTGACCTGACCTGAAGGCTGAAGGCTGAAGGCGAGCCGCGCGCGGAAGGATGTATAGCCGATCGCGCCCGCCCGGTTCAACTCACCGTTTTGTGAGCATCGCGTACATCTCGATCACCATGTCGGGTGAGAACTGGAACGGCACCCAGCCGTGTCCGGTATGGCGCAACACCAGCAAACGGTCACCGTTCGCATAACGCTGCGTGGCCATCACCGGGTTTTTCGTCGCGACAAAGCGCCAGCCGGGGGGCAGGCCGCCCGGCTGTTCGACGTCCATCGAAGCGCGTGCGTTGGACAACTCCTCGATCAACTCCGATACCCCTTCGGGGTTCAACGCCACCGATACCCCGCCAATCGTCATCGCGATCACGTTCTTTTCAGGGCGTGAGACGTTGAGCGTGGGTTTTTCTTCAACAACGGGCTCAGCAGCCGTCGTTGCCGGGTCAACAGCAGCGTCAGAGTCAGCAACAGAAGCAGTGGAAGATTCAGGAGAAGCGGGAATGGAAGCGGCGGCCAGAATCAACTCATCGAGGCTTGATTCCAGCGCGCCGAGCTGGTCGGTTAAGTTCATGCGTTGTTTGCCTTGCTAGCCTTGCATCGAACCTGCGATTTTAACTGCTGCGTACCGCGCAACGTCGCCACACGTTGTAACAAAATGCGTGTAAGGCGCTAAAAATGCCATCAAAACAACAGGCAACGCGGGCCGCGAGTCATCGCTTCATCGCGCTTCATCGTTTCAGGTAGCCATTCGCGCGAAACCAGTCCAGCGCGTGACTCAGGCCTTCGCCATACGGCCGCGCCTTGTACCCCAGTTCCCGCTCCGCTTTCGCCGACGTGAAGTACATCTTGTTCTTCGACATCCTCAAGCCATCGACGGTAACAAACGGCTCCTTGCCGCTGAACTTGGCGTAAAGCTCCGCGCCGATCGCGAGCGGATACAGCGGGCCGCGCGGCAGCTTGATGGTCGGCGGCTTGCGTCCGGCAAGTCCGGCGATGTCCGCCAGCATCTGCTGCAGCGACAGGTTTTCGCCGCCGAGAATATAGCGTTCGCCGATCACCCCGCGCTCAAGCGCCAGGAAGTGGCCGTTCGCCACGTCGTCCACATGCACGAGGTTCAGGCCGGTATCGACGAAAGCGGGGATCTTCCCCGTCGCCGCTTCCACGATGATCCGTCCGGTCGGCGTCGGCTTGACGTCGCGCGGACCGATCGGCGTGGACGGATTCACGATCACCGCCGGCAAGCCGTCATTCGCGACCATGCGCTCGACCGCGCGCTCCGCGAGCACCTTGCTGCGCTTGTATGCGCCAATGGTCTGGTGGGCCTGGGCAGGCTTCGTTTCATCGACGATCTCACCCGCCGGACTCACCTTCAGCGTCGCGACGCTGCTCGTGTACACGATCCGCTCGACCCCCTCGGCCAGCGCCGCGCGCATGGTGGCCTCGGTGCCTTCCAGGTTTGCGCGCTCGATTTCTCCCGGGTCCCGCGCCCAGATGCGGTAGTCAGCCGCGACGTGCAGCAGGTAGCGCACGCCTTTCATGGCGGCGCGCATGGAGGCCTCGTCGCGCATGTCGCCGATCACGACTTCGGCGTCGAGACCTTCGAGGTTCTGCCGGGAACTAGTCTTGCGTATGACTACGCGAACGTCAAAACCGCGCTCCCGCGCGATGCGCGCCACCGCCGATCCGACGAATCCGGATGCGCCGGTGACGAGCACGCGCCCACGGGCATACCCACTTAACGGGTCAGTCATTTTTGCCTCTATTTTGTCTTGCAAAGGTAACAGTTGCGCGTCTTCCGAAGCGTGCCGATCGGCCGCCAACCCATATATGACAAGGGTTGGCGGCTCGTGCTATGGTCCGGTGCGGCTTAAGTCCGCCCGACCCCAAATTTAAAGAAAAGTCTTCAGCCAATGTTCATAGACAGTCGAAATCGATCCGCGTGGCTGACTTTCGCGATCGCGATGTTGCTCCTGATCGTGTTTGCGGCCGACTGGCTCACGCCGCTGCGCGTAGCCATCTGGGTGTTCTACATACTGCCGGTCGCGCTCTGCATGTGGGTTGACCGGCCCAACATGCCACTCATCGCTGCCGGCGCGGCCTCCGTGCTGACGTTCGCGGGTTATCTCCTCTCGAACGCCGACGCGCTTGCCGGCCCGATCGTGCTGCAGCTCAACCGCGTGATCGGCGTGATCGTGATGTTCGTGCTGGCAGGCGTGGGGCATCTCTATATCAAAACACGGCTGAACCTGCAACGCAGCGCATGGCTGAAGCAGGGAGAAGTCCAGATTGGTTTGCAGATGCGCGGCGATCTCGATCCCGCGGCGATCGGCAATGGCATCCTCCGCTCGCTCGTGCCGTATGTGGGCGCGCATGTCGCCGTGCTGTACAGCCGCGAAGGCGACACGCTCGAGCGCGTTGCCGCGTGGGCGCTGCCTGCTGAAAGCGCGGTGCCGCAACGGATCGCGCGGGGCGAGGGGCTGCTTGGGCAGGTGCTCGACGAGAAGCGCTTGATCGAGGTCAGGGGTGCGGGCGCGGATTTCCTGACGGTGGGCTCGGCGCTGGGATCGGCGCCTGCGAGCCATTGCGTGGTCGCGCCCATGATGGCGGACGGCGAAGTGACGGGCGTGCTGGAAGTGGGTTTTATCGGCGATGAGAGCGCGGTGGACGACGCCCGCGACTTGCTCGAAGACGCCGCCGAGACCATGGGCATGGCGCTGCGTTCGGCGCAGTATCGCTCGCGGATGGTCGAGTTGCTGGGGGAAACGCAGCGCCAGAGCGAGGAGTTGCAGGTTCAGCAGGAAGAGCTGCGGGTATCGAATGAAGAGCTCGAGGAGCGCGGCCGGATATTGATGGAAACGCAGGCGCGGCTTGAAACGCAGCAGGCCGAGCTTGAGCAGACCAACGTGCATCTCGAGGAATACACGCAGCACCTCGAGCGGCAGAAAGTCGAACTGGTGCGCGCGCAGAAGGCGCTGGAAGCGAACGCGCTCGCGCTTGAGCGGGCAAGCCAGTACAAGTCCGAATTCCTCGCGAACATGTCGCACGAGTTGCGCACGCCGCTGAACAGTTCACTGATCCTCGCGAAGCTTTTGCAGGACAACAAGCACGGCAATCTCTCGGACGAACAGGTGCGTTACGCCGCGACCATTCATTCGTCGAACAGCGACCTGCTGTCGCTGATCAACGACATCCTGGATCTGTCGAAGGTGGAGGCAGGGCAGATGGACGTGCAGTTCGCGCCGGTTGCCATCGACGGGATCTTGCAGTCATTGCGGCAATCCTTCGCGCCGATCGCCGACTCGAAGCGCCTGAAGCTCGTGACCGAACGCGCGGAAGGCGTGCAGGAGTATTTCGTCACCGATAACCAGCGCCTCCAGCAGATCCTGCGCAACTTGTTGTCGAACGCGTTCAAGTTCACCGAGCGGGGTCAGGTGACGGTTTCGGTGCACAAGGCAGACAACGACGAAAACGCATTGCGCTTCGATGTGCGCGACACGGGCATAGGCATTGCGCGCGACAAGCAGGACCTTATTTTCCAGGCCTTCCAGCAAGCCGATGGTACGACCAGCCGCAAGTACGGCGGCAGCGGCCTGGGTTTGTCGATATCGCGGGAGTTCTCGCGGTTGCTGGGCGGCTCGGTCAGCGTGGCGAGCGAGCCGGGCAAAGGCAGTGTGTTTTCGGTCACGCTGCCGCTGGCTGTTCGCGAGGGAACGGTCACCACCAAACTCGATGTGATCGGGCATATGCGGGAGCCGGAGACCGCGGTGGCGGATACGTCCCCGGGAATCGCCACCCTCGTGCAGAGCCACGCGCCCGCGCATCTGGCGGCAATGGCATCGGCTTCTTCTTCTCTTGACCCGTCATCCTGGCGCGCGCCGAATCCGACCTACCCGGCGCCGCAGCCTATTCCCGACGACCGCGCCAACCGCAAGCGCCCGGACCGCGTGATCCTCGCGATTGAAGACGACTTGCGTTTTGCGCACATCCTGCACGACCTCGCGCATGAACTCGAATTCGACTTCGTGCACGCGACCACCGCAAGCCAGGGTGTGGAACTGGCCCGCGACCTGCAGCCGAACGGCATCCTGCTCGACGTAGGTTTGCCCGACCAGTCGGGCCTGACCGTGCTCGAATGGCTCAAGCACGATCCGCTCACGCGCCACATTCCGATTCACATCGTGTCATCGACGGATCATGCCGATGTCGCGCTGCATCTCGGCGCGATCGGCTATACGCTCAAGCCGAGCGCACGCGACACGCTGGCGGGCGCGATCCGCAAGCTCGAAGCGCGCTCGGCGCAAGGCATGCGGCGCGTGCTGGTGGTCGAGGACGACCCCGCGCTGCGCCAGAGCATCCATGCATTGCTGAAAAGCGAAACGGTCGAGATCGTGGAAGCCGGGACGATTGCAGAGGCGCTGGAGCAGATGAATCGCGCGACCTTCGACTGCATCGTGATGGATCTCGCCCTGCCGGACGGCTCGGGGTATGACTTGCTGGAACGGGTATCGACGGTACAGGAACATGCGTCGCCACCGGTGATCGTGTACACGGGGCGCGTGTTGTCGCCGGATGAGGAGCAGCGCCTGCGCCGTTATTCCAAGTCGATCATCATCAAGGGCGCGAAGTCGCCGGAACGGCTGGTGGACGAAGTGACGTTGTTCCTGCACAGCGTGGAGAGCGCGTTGCCGCCCGAGCAGCAGCGCATGCTGCGCGCGGCGCGCCAGCGTGACGACGTGTTCGAGGGCCGCACCATCCTGCTGGCCGAAGACGACGTCCGCAATATCTTCGCGCTGTCGCACGTGATCGAGCCGCTGGGGGCCAAGCTGGAGATCGCGCGCAATGGCCGTGAGGCGCTGGATTCACTCGCTCGCCATCCGGAGATCGATCTCGTGCTGATGGACATCATGATGCCGGAAATGGACGGGTTCGCCGCCATGACCGAGATTCGCAGGAACGCCGACCATGCGCGTCTGCCGATCATCGCGCTGACCGCGAAAGCCATGGCGAGTGATCGCCAGAAGTGCCTGGAAGCTGGCGCGGACGACTATATTTCGAAGCCGATCGATGTCGACAAGCTGGTGTCGCTGTGTCGGGTCTGGTTGCGCCAACGGTAGCCAGGATCTGCCATGCCGCATCGAAACCTGAAGAACACGGAAGAGGCGATTTTCGACATCGAGTTGAAGCTGCTGCTCGAAGCCGTGTACCTGAAGTATCAGCACGACTTTCGCCATTACTCGGTGAGTTCGCTGCGGCGGCGGCTGACGCAGGCGCTGCACGATCTGGGTTTTACGACGCTGTCGCAGTTGCAGGAATCTATTCTGCGCGACGCCATGCTGTTCTCGCGGCTGTTCCAGTACCTGACGGTGCAGGTCAGCGAGATGTTCCGCGACCCGCTGTATTTCCGCGCCATCCGCGAGCAGGTCGTGCCGATCCTGCAGACGTATCCGTCCATCAAGGTGTGGGTGGCGGGGTGCAGCAGCGGCGAGGAACTGTGGTCGCTCGCCATTTTGTTCGCCGAGGAGAACATTGCGGACCGTACGGTCTTATACGCGACGGATATCAACGCCGACGCGTTGCGCCAGGCCGAGAGCGGCATTTATCCGCTGGATCGGCTGGCCAGTTTCAGCCAGAATTATCTGGCGGCGGGCGGCAAACGTTCGCTCTCCGACTACTACCACGCGGCCTATGGCGCGGCGAAATTTTCGCAGACGCTCAAGTCGCGCGTGGTGTTCGCTGATCACAGCCTCGCGACCGACAGCGTGTTTCTCGAAGCGCATCTGGTGTCGTGCCGCAACGTGCTGATCTATTTCGACCGGGCGCTGCAGGACCGTGCGCTGGGTCTGTTTAGCGATTCGCTGGTGCGGCGCGGATTCCTCGGCCTCGGTAGTAAAGAGAGCCTGCGGTTTTCAAAACACGCGGGCAGTTTCGCCGATTTCGACGCGCGCGAACGTTTGTATCAAAAGGTCTAGCGATGACACTGTCGACAGATTCCCTGGATGCAATCGAAGCCATCGTGATCGGGGCATCGGCGGGGGGCATCGAAGCGTTGAACCACATTTTGCCCGCGCTGCCGGCCAATTTCCGCCCTGCCGTGCTGGTGGTCGTGCATGTCAGGAGCGAGCCGCCCAGCTTGCTGCCCGCGTTGTTTTCCGCGCGTTGCCGGTTACCGGTCGTCGAGCCCGACGACAAGGACGAGATCGCGGGCGGCACGATCTATGTTGCACCGCCGGGTTATCACATGCTGGTCGAGCCGGACTGCACGATCTCCCTTTCCGTCGATCCGCCTGTGCGGTTCTCGCGGCCATCGGTGGATGTGCTGTTCGAATCGGCGGCGCTGTGTTTTGCCGAGACGCTGCTAGGCGTCGTGCTGTCCGGTGCGAACGACGACGGCGCACGTGGCCTTGTCGCGATCTCGCGGGCAGGCGGGCGCTGCTGGGTGCAGGACCCGCATACCGCAGTCGCCGAGGCGATGCCGCTCGGCGCCATCGCGCGGGGCGGCGCGCACGACATTCTCACGCTCGACGTCATGGCCGCGCGCTTGGCGCGCATGGGTGTGGGCACGCGCCGCGAACATGGATGACTCAGAGCCGACACGCTAATGGAACTCCGCTAATGGAACACATCACGCAACCTCTCAGGCAACCGCTCCAGCCGCCCATTTACGTTCTGATCGTTGACGATGTGCAGAACAACATCACCGCGCTGGAAGCGTCGCTGGCGAGGCCGGACATTTCGGTACTCGCTGCCGGTTCGGGGCCGGCCGCGCTCGAACTGTTGCTCAAGCACGAGGTCGCGCTCGCCATTCTCGATGTCAACATGCCCGGCATGGACGGCTTCGAACTGGCTGAACTGATGCGCGGCAGCCGGCGCACCGCGCACGTGCCGATCATCTTCCTGACCGCGACCGCGCAGGACTCCGGGCGCACGTTTCGGGGTTATGAGGCCGGCGCGGTGGACTTCCTGTACAAGCCGTACGACTCGCGGATCCTGAATTCGAAGCTGGATGTGTTCATCCAGATCGAGAAGCAGAAGCAGCAGCTCGCCACGCAACTGACGACTGTCCAGCAACTCCTCGACGCCAACGAAATGCTCATGGCCGTGCTCGGCCACGATCTGCGCACGCCGTTGTCGGCGGTGATTGCCTCGGCGGAATATCTTGCGCGCTTCGTCCCGGATGAAAACGTGGCGAATATCGGCACACGGATCAAGAGCAGCGGCATGCGGATGGTGCGCATGGTCGACCAGTTGCTCAATCTCGCGCGTCTGCGCGGCGGGCGTGTGACGCTGCAGCCGAGGGCGGTGGAGTTGATGACGCTGGCGAAGAATATTATTGAAGAATACGAGGCGCGGGTGGGCCGTGGCCGCATCTTCATTTTCCGCGATGGCGATACGCTGTTGCAGGGCGACGGCGATCTGTTGTCGCAGGTGTTTTCGAATTTGATCGGCAACGCGCTGACTCACGGACGTGACGGCTCGGCCATCCAGGTGCGTCTGAACGGTGACGCTGCCGATGACGTTCTGATCAGCGTGCAAAACGCGGGCGAGATTCCCGCCGATGTCTTGCCGACCATTTTCGCGCCGTATCGGTCGGGGCGGCCGCAGCAGGAAACCGGCGGGCTTGGACTTGGGCTCTACATCACGCGCGAGATTGTGCAGATGCATGGCGGACGAGTGGAGGTCCGCTCCGACGCGCAGAGCGGGACGGTATTCGATGTGACGTTGCCGCGCGAAGCGGTGGCGCGGCGGATGGGTGGCGACACGGACGAGGGTGCACAGCCGTTCCGGCTGGGGTGAGGGCGGAATAGTGCGTCGGTCGTTGCTTGATGTCGTGTGCTGATTTCGCGCTACCTGGTCGCGATAGTCTGATGCGCACTGCCGGTTTTTCTGGTCTTGTCTAAAATGCCGCCTGATGGCGTCAGCCGGGATGTGCCTTCGGCACACATCCGGTGACGCGGCAAATCAGCAATAATCGGGAGAAGCAAACATGCCGAGTCCGGATCTGGATACTCGAATAGAGACGTATCACGTGCACGTGAAGGGGTTGGTGCAAGGAGTGGGGTTCCGCCACGCGACAGTGCGCCGGGCGCATGCGCTGGGTGTTCGCGGCTGGGTGGCCAACCTTGAGGACGGATCGGTTGAAGCGATGATTCAGGGACCGGCGAACCAGGTCGACCTGATGCTCGAATGGCTGCGCAGAGGTCCGCCGCATGCGCGGGTCACGGATCTGGTCAGCGAGGAGCGGTATATCGAGAAGCGCTTTGAGCGGTTTGAACAGCATTGACCGGGCGGATCGACGAGAAACCCGAGTTGAATTCTGGTCGACAAACTCTGCATTTACCTTAGTTGGACGTCACTCGGTTGGACGTCAATAAGTGACTACAAATTGAGTTGTTTCAAGAGCCGGCAGGCCTGGAATCCTGATCTCAGGGTATGAGGACGTTAGACTGCAAACGCTGGTTGCAAGAACCTTTGGGGGACTTTCCCGGAATGTACGGGTCTACTCAATTGGGCACAGAATCATCCGGGATTCTGAGGCAGTGGTAGCGCAGAGCCAAAAAGGCGCGCTAGTCCCCGACTACCTTCGTGCTAAGGGGATGTTCCGCCTGCCGTTTTCCAGCTATCAAAGGGTCCCTATCTCGGGACCCTTTGCATTTGTATCTCTGAAAGCCGTCACGACCGAATAGTAGAATTCGCCAGTGTTTTGGTCGACCATAGGCTCCAGCACCGCACTGCTGCTTCCGCCTTTGACCACAATAGTCTTTTACGACTCGCCCTTTCTACGTTCTCCCGGGACGTCAGCCAGACTCAAAGCGCGCCTTATGTGAATTACGTGAATTGAAAAACGATAGTCTGAATGCCCGGGGCGTCAAACAAGCACCGGGCACCGCCTCTACTCCACGACCACGTTGCGGGTAACCAAGCTCATCACTTCGCCACCAGCAGACTTTCGGCAAATCCCCATTCGTCGTCCAGCCACTGTCTTGAGCAGGTGAACCCCGCGTCCGCTGCCAACGGCCCCGCTTCTCCGGCGAGATATTTGTGGCTGCTCTCCGTCCAGATCGTCTCCCCCTGGCGAAATTCCACACTCAACCCTGCTGCGCGAATAGTCGCCCGTACCGGACGTTTTGCCCGCAAATGCATCTCCACGCTGCGGGCATCGGGATTGAAGCGCGCCAGATGTTCGAACGCATCCAGCGGAATGTCCGCGTCCAGTTCACGATTGATCCGCGCAAGCAAATTCAGGTTGAACGCAGCCGTTACGCCAATAGGATCGTCGTACGCCGCAATCAGCGTATCCAGCGGCTTGAGCAAGTCCATCCCGAGCAACAACGAGTCGCCCGGCTTGAGCATGCCGCGAATCGACTTCAAAAACCGCGTGGCCGCCAGCCGTGCAAAATTCCCGATCGTGCTGCCAAGAAACAGCACGAGCAACACTTCGCCCTCTTTCCGGTTGGCGCTGACTTCCGCCAGCCCGGCCAGATAATCGCGCTCGTAGCCGACGATCGAAATCCGTTCGATATCGCCCAGCTCCCGCCGGCACAATTGCAATGCCGTCGGCGAAATTTCGATTGGACAGTATTCAGTTGGCCGCTTCTTGCACAGCGCTTCCAGGATTCGCCGCGTCTTCCGGCCGCTGCCGCTGCCCAGTTCGGCAACGGTCACATTACGCGGCAACTCGGCAACGATATCGGCGGCATGTGCATTCAGCACGCGCTCTTCGGCACGCGTCACGCCGTATTCCGGCAACGCCGTGATCACCTCGAACAAGGCGGAACCGACTTCGTCATACAAATACATCGATGGCAATTCTTTTTGCGGCGCGTGCGTGAGGCCGTCGTGAACGGCTGCGGCAAACGGGGAGGAAAAGCGCTGCGACTGAGCGGCCTGCGTCGTGGCTTGAGGCATGATGAGGCGTCTCCATGTTGCCGCGGCGCGGCGCGTGCGGCGGGTTATTCATGACGAGAAATACGCGTCGAAAAACACTTGACGAGAGTGGGTCGATCGACATTCCGGCGATGAAGGTGTTGACCGGCACCGCGCGACCGGGGGAGCGAAGCTTCTGGATGAGCAAGAAGCGCGCACGACGTCTCGATGTGCCGGTTCAAGGACATGCATCGTCATGGCGGTTGTGTGTCTGAACGACCCAAAACGCGTCCTTTTGATGCGCTGTCCGCCGAAACCCACGCGGACATTCAAGAAAACAGGTCGAGCTCCGGCCAACAAATTTCGCTTGGCAACCGGGTGGTCATTGCGCGGTAATCGACTGTACCGGTGTCTTCGAAATCGCGCTGAAGCCATCCCGGAAATAGGTGATTGAGCAAGAACTACTCGTTACCGGGTTGGTTTTACACGCGTCGCGTGAACGCCGTGAGTCGATGCCCGCATGAACCGGCCACTACAAAAGCGTCAGCCACACTTGGTGCTCGCTTTCCCACACTGGCGCAATGCTTGCTTTCTATTGCCGATCACGTTGCAGCGCATCGACTCAAGAACCGCCTCGCGCTGTCCTCGCCGTTCTCTTTCCCGTGCCCGATTCATGACCGACTCAGCCAGTTTCGATCCCGCGATCGCACGACATCTTGACGACGCGGGTGGGTACTGCTTCCCGACGCCGGTCCAGCCGCCCGCCCCGGCGACACCTGCCGGCAAGCCGTTCGGTTTTCATGGCGCGATGCCGGTTGCGTCCGAACCGGAAAACGCGCCGGATACCGATATTGATACCGACACCGATACCCGACCCGATAACCCCCCCGCCTTTTCACTCGATTCGGGCGAATTTTTCCTGAGCGTGCTGAATGGCAGTACGGATTGCATCAAGATCCTGCGACGCGACGGCACGCTCGAATTCATGAACGTGAACGGTCTCTGCCTGATGGAAATCGACAATTTCGCGCCGTTCAAGGGCAAGTCGTGGGTGTCGCTGTGGCCGGAGGAATCGCGGTATCTGCTCACTGATGCGATCGATAACGCCCGGCACGGCCGCCATTCGCGCTTCGAAGCGCCCTGCCCGACAGCGAAAGGCGCGCTGAAATACTGGGATGTCTCGGTGTCGCCGGTGAACGGGCTCGACGGCGTGCAATGGCTAGACACAATGTATTGGACCTGCTGTACCTCAAGCGACGCGGGTTAAGCTTGAGGCTCCGAAGAACCGAAGGCTCA
>NZ_FCOK02000090.1 GCF_001544555.2 Caballeronia udeis
CCGGCGGGTCCGTTCCGTGCCCGCCGTGCCCGATGCAAATCCGCCAAACGCGTCGGCTTCGAGCCATTCATCGTTGAGACAGCCTTCACTGGCCGGACATTCGAGGCGGGTCATTTTTTTGGTTGCTGCCGGTACGCTGTGAGACCTTTGCGCGCCTGCGCACGGATCTTGTTCTGCACGAACGAGCTCCAGCCGAGCAGCAGGCCCTTGAGCCCCAGTGCCTGCCGGCTCCACGCCCAGAGATCGAAGTTGTCGCGATGCTCGAAAATCAGGCCATCGCGAATCGCAAAACGCGCGTTGATACGGTTGACCACCGTGCGCCCGGTCTGCGTGAAACGATAGGTCGCAACCCAGTTCGCCGTTGCCGTCTGGCCGACGGTCTGGATGTCGCTGAAGGTCAGCGAGAATTCCGCGGCGCGCGAAATCAGCATGCGCCACATGTCCGACGCTTCGCGGCCTCGCAGCACGCCGAACACGGGATCGCTGAACTGCACGTCGGGCGCGTAGCACGCCGCCATTGCTTCGGCGTCGGAACGCTGAAAGGCTTCGTAGAAGCGCTGGATCAACGCGGCGTTCGGGTCCGTCATGTTCGGTCTCTTCTAGAGGAAATTAGCTGACCGCGGCTACAAGGATTTGATTCCGCAGCTTAAACCATGAACGTGGAGACTGCGTGAATGATCAGACCGACCGCACCGCCCACCAGCGTGCCGTTCACGCGGATGAACTGCAGGTCGCGGCCTACGCTCAGTTCCACGTCGCGCACGAGCGTGGCGTCGTCCCAGTTGCGCACGGTCGCGGCAATATGCTCGGCAATGCCGTCGCGCAGGTCCGGCGCGAGCGACTTGAGCGCGTCGCGCATGTGCTCGTTGATGGATGCTCGCAACGCCGGGTCGCTGCCCAGCGCGGCTGCAAACGACGCCGACGCGCCCGTCACTTTCCTGTGCAGCGTGGAATCCGGTTG
Source organism: Caballeronia udeis (assembly GCF_001544555.2). Lineage (GTDB taxonomy): Bacteria > Pseudomonadota > Gammaproteobacteria > Burkholderiales > Burkholderiaceae > Caballeronia > Caballeronia udeis. Next base: position 962 of record NZ_FCOK02000090.1, read on the forward strand.
CGCGAGATCGTGGCGCAGCCAGTCCTTGAATTCGTCCCATAAGCCATTCACGTAGGTGCGCAATTCCGGGCGCTCGAGCCATTCACGCTTGTGCTGGTCGATGCGCGCGCGGAACGCCGGGTCCGTCTTCAGGCGCTCTATGAATCCCTCTACCGTCCTGTCGAAAGCCTGACGGCGCTCGTGTTCCGGATTGTCGCCAATGTCATGCAGCCACTTGTTCGCGCCTCGCACCAGGCCGCCCGCGAACTTGTTGCCGAGGTCTTCGGCGCTCATGCCCACAAAACCCAGCATGCCGATCAGTTTCGGATATTCCTCTCCGGCCACGTCCAGGATCTTGGCCGCGAGGAGCGCCTGCACTTCCTCGCCATCCAGCCATTGCGCGAGTTCGCGCAAGCCTTCGTCGAGCAGCATTTGATGGCGGCGATCCGCCGTCAGCGTGGACAGCAATCCGCCCACCGCGCCGGCCAGGTCGAATTGTTCGGCGCGGCGGCGCAGGGCTTCGTGGAGCATCGACTTCACGCGTTCATCATCGACGAAATCGAGCATCTGGCCCGCCGCCGCGACCGCTTTTGCGCCCAGCAGCGCGGCGTTCGCCGGTTCCGCCAGCCAGACCGCGAGACGGCCGGCGGGATCGAAGGCGTCCACGCGGGCGACCAGCGCGTCGGTGCTGAGAAATTTGTCGCGGATGAATTCCGCGAGGTTGTCGGCGACGCGCGCCTTGTTCGCCGGCAGGATGGCCGTGTGCGGGATCGGCAGCCCGAGCGGGTGGCGAAACAGCGCGACGACAGCGAACCAGTCGGCCAGCGCGCCCACCATGGCGGCTTCGGCGAAAGCCGAGACCCACGCCCAGGCGCCGGCGTCGTGCTGGCTCCTGGCGAGCAGGAATAATGCGGCCGCCGCGACCAGCAGGCCGGCGGCGAACCATTTCATCTTCTTGAGTGCGAGTGCTTTGTCCTGCGTTGCCATCTTGGTCCGGTGGTTTTCTTGGTGGAATAAGGCCGCCAGCATACCAGTGACACGAGAGGCAAGTGAATGACCGTGGCGTGGCAGCTCAGAGTCCTTCGCGCTGGAGTTGCTGCAGTGCAACCATCGCGGCGCCGGCGGATTCGATCGGCACGAAGATGTGATCGTGGTACGCCGCGGCGACCACGTTGCAACTGATGTTTGCTCGGCCGAGAGCAGTGGCGAAGGCTGCAGTCAGGCCAACTGCCTGGAGGTCGGAGTGAACCGTCAGCGTGATCCAGGCGGCGCGAAAAAGCGGCTGGATGCCGGCTCCCGATGCCTCGCCCTCCTCCACGATGATCGTCAGGCCTTCGCGTTCGCGGAACGTCGCGAGGGGGATGATATTTCCGAGGTCATGGGTAAAAGGCACGGTTGCGTACACGTACGCGCCCGGCTGGAGTTCGGGCGACATGGACGCAAGCAGCGTGTTCAGGTCGGTGATGGGGTTGGTCATGTTTGTCTATCCCGAGGTTTTTTTGTCCACCAGCCAGCCGCGCGATCGGTCGATACACTCGCTGAAACAATCCCTTCAGGAGTGACGCGAAATGATTTCCGATCGCAGCGAAGTGACTCGCATGATTCTCGCCGCCAAGGTGAGCAAAGGTCTGAAATGGGCCGACGTGGCGGAGAAAGTCGGCTTGAGCAAGGAGTGGGTGACGGCAGGCTGCCTGGGACAGATGACGTTCTCCAAAGCACAGGCCGAAGTCGTCGGCGCATGCTTCGACCTCTCCGACGAAGCCGTCGCCTGGCTGCAGATTGTGCCCTATAAAGGCTCATTGCCGACCGCCGTCCCGACCGATCCGCTGATCTATCGATGGTACGAAATAGTGAGCGTTTACGGGAGCACGATCAAGGAACTGATCCACGAGGAATTCGGCGACGGCATCATGAGCGCGATCGATTTCTCGATGGATATCCAGCGCGAGCCCGATCCCAAAGGGGACCGGGTCAACGTGGTCTTATCGGGGAAATTCCTCCCCTACAAGAGTTACTGAACCTCCTCGGCTGGGATAGCCCCGCGCTCGAGCACCGGCCGCAGCGCGGCGCCCGTGTGGCTGCGCGGATTCTTCGAGAGCGTATCCGGATCGGTCGCGGCCACGATCGACCCGCCCTCCGTGCCGCCCTCCGGTCCGAGATCGATCACCCAGTCGGCTTCGGCGATCACGTCCAGATCGTGCTCGATCACCACCACCGAATGCCCGCCATCCACCAGCCGATGCAGCACGCGAATCAGCTTCGCGACGTCGGCCATGTGCAGGCCCACGGTGGGCTCGTCGAGCACATACAGCGTATGCGGCGCTTTCTGCCCGCGCCGGCCGATATCGTCCCTGACCTTCGACAACTCCGTCACCAGCTTGATCCGCTGCGCTTCGCCTCCTGACAAAGTTGGCGATGGCTGCCCAAGCGTCAGATAACCCAGCCCCACATCCTTCATGAGTTGCAGCGGATGCGAGATGCTTGTCATCGCGGAGAAGAATTCGACGGCCTCGTCAATTTCCATTGTCAGCACTTCGCCGATGTTCTTGCCGCGCCACGTCACGGCCAGCGTTTCCGGATTGAAGCGCTGACCGTGGCAGACGTCGCACGGTACCTTGACGTCGGGCAGGAAGCTCATGGCGATCGTGCGCACGCCCTGGCCTTCGCAAGCCGGGCAGCGGCCTTCGCCGGTGTTGAACGAGAAGCGCGATGCCGTGTAACCCCGTGCACGGGATTCGAGCGTGTCCGCGAACAGCTTGCGGATGGTGTCCCACATGCCGATATATGTCGCCGGACACGAGCGCGGCGTCTTGCCGATCGGCGTCTGGTCGACTTCGAGCACACGGTCGATAGTCTCGAACCCGGTCACCTCCGTGCACCCTTGCCAGCGATGCGTAACGTCAAACTTCACGCGCGGCGCCTCGCGCGACAACACGCTCGACCGGTTGCGCGCGGGCATGTCGGCTTGCGCGGTCTTGCGTGCGCGGCGGGTCGCCGGCGACGACAGAACCGAGCGGCCCACGGCATCGAGCAGATTGGTCATCAGCACATCGCGAGCAAGTGTGGACTTGCCGGAACCGCTCACGCCCGTGATCGCAATCAGGCGGCCGAGCGGCATGCTCGCGGTGACGTTGCGCAGGTTGTGCAGCGTTGCACCGTGAACCGTGAGCCAGTTCCCGGGCGTGGCGGCGCGCTTCGCGGTGGCGGTTTTTACGTCGCGACGCGCTTGCAACGGATGCTGGATCGGGTTCGCCAGATACTGGCCCGTGAGCGAATCAGGCTGCGCCGCAAGATCGGCCACGCGGCCTTGCGCCACGACCGTACCGCCGCGTTTCCCTGCACCCGGGCCTATATCGATGATGTGATCCGCACGGCGAATCGTGTCCTCGTCATGCTCCACCACCACCAGCGTGTTGCCCTTGTCGCCGAGCTTCTTCAGTGCGTCCAGCAGGATCTTGTTGTCACGCGGATGCAGGCCGATAGTCGGCTCATCCAGCACGTAACAGACGCCCTGCAGGTTGCTGCCAAGTTGCGCGGCAAGGCGAATGCGCTGCGCTTCGCCGCCCGACAGCGTGGGCGCCGCACGATCCAGGCTCAGGTAACCGAGGCCGACTTCCTCGAGGAACAGCAGACGGCCTTCGATTTCACTGACCACGTCGCGGGCAATATCCGCATCGCGACCCTTGAGCTTCAGCCTCCTGATCCAGCCACGCGTTGCGCTGACCGTCCAGCGGCCGACTTCCGTTATCGGCTGATCGCCGAATGTCACCGCCCGCGCGACTTCGTTCAGGCGCGTGCCGTTGCAATCCGGGCATGGCTGGTCACCCACATCGTCCGGTTCCTGTTGCGCCGATGGAATCGTCTGCTCGCGGCCGCGGCCGTCGTCGGAGATCACGGTGTCGTCGTAGACTTCGCGCTGTTCGCGCGTCAACGTGACGCCGGTGCCCACGCAGGTGTGACACCAGCCGTGCTTGCTGTTGTACGAGAACATGCGCGGATCGAGTTCGGGATAACTCGTGCCGCAGACCGGACAAGCGCGTTTGGTCGAGAACACGCGGATCTCGCCAACGTGCTTCGTCCCCTTCTTGCCGCCGTTCAACGCACCATGCAGGTCATCGAGCGGCGCCAGCAGATGCATCACGCCCTTGCCGAGTTCGAGCGTCTCCAGCAGCATCGTTTTCAGCGCCGCTTCATCGTTCGCGCTGACGACCAGGTCGCCGACCGGCAACTCGATGGTGTGCTCCTTGAAGCGATCGATCTTCGGCCACGGATCGACGGAAAGGAACTCGCCGTCCACGCGCAAATGCGTATGTCCGCGTGTTTTCGCCCACTTCGCGAGGTCCGTGTAGATCCCCTTGCGGTTCACCACGAGCGGCGCGAGCAAGCCGATATGCTGGCCTTTGAAATCCCGCATGATCTGCGCGACGATCGATTCGGGACTCTGCGCCGTCACCGGCGCGCCGTCGTGGACGCAATGCTGCATGCCAAGCTTCACGTACAGCAGCCGCAGGAAGTGCCAGACTTCCGATGTGGTCGCGACCGTGCTCTTGCGGCCGCCACGCGATAAACGCTGCTCGATGGCCACCGTCGGCGGAATGCCATAGACGGCGTCGACTTCAGGACGTCCGGCCGGTTGCACGATCGAACGCGCATACGCATTCAGCGATTCCAGATAACGGCGCTGGCCTTCGTGGAAGAGAATATCGAACGCCAGCGTGGACTTGCCCGAGCCCGAAACACCCGTGATCACGTTGAACTTGCCGTGCGGGATATCGACGTCAAGCGACTTCAGGTTGTGCTCACGCGCGTTGACAATCCGCACCACGTCCTCGCCCTGCAATGCGCGCCGCGCCGCCGCGACTTCAGCGGCCAGTTGCAGCGGAACACCTGCTGCGCGCTTCTGCGCCGCGCCGGGCGCCATGGCTTCTTCGTAGTCGAGCAGCGCCTTGCCGGTATGCGATTGTTCGCATGCCGAAACATCGTCCGGCGTGCCGACGCAGACCACCATGCCGCCCGCGTCGCCGCCTTCCGGACCGAGATCGATGATCCAGTCGGCCGCGCGAATCACGTCGAGGTTGTGCTCGATCACGATCAGCGAATGGCCGCGTTCCAACAGGCGTCGCAACGCCTGCATCAGCTTGGCGATATCGTCGAAATGCAGGCCCGTTGTGGGCTCGTCGAACATGAACAGGCGGCCCGGCTGGTTGCCGCTCGCTTGCGCCGTTTCCGCAAGGAAACCCGCCAGTTTCAGGCGCTGCGCTTCACCGCCGGAGAGCGTAGGAACCGGTTGCCCGAGCTTCACATATTCCAGCCCGACATCAACAATTGGCTGCAACACCCGCAGCACTTCCTTGTCTTTCGCAAAGCACGCAACGGCTTCGCTCACGGTCAGGTCGAGTACATCCGCCACACTGAGCGACTTGCCGCCGCGCTCGATCTGCACATCCAGGATTTCCGCCCGATACCGCCGTCCATCGCAATCCGGGCAGCGCAAATAGACGTCGCTCAGGAACTGCATCTCGACGTGTTCGAAGCCCGAACCGCCGCAAGTCGGGCAACGGCCGTCGCCGGAATTAAAGCTGAACATGCCTGCGCTATAACCGCGTTGCGCGGCCAGCGGCGCTTTGGCAAACAGCTTGCGGATCTCGTCGAACGCGCCGACGTAACTCGCGGGATTCGAACGCGCCGTGCGGCCGATCGGCGATTGATCGACGAAGATCACTTCGCTCAACGTATCGGCGCCCTTCAACGCGCGGAACGCGCCCGGCGATTCGGTCGCCTTGCCGAAATGACGCAGCAACGCGGGCGCGAGCACGTCCTGGATCAGCGTCGATTTACCCGACCCCGACACGCCCGTCACGCACACCAGCCGCTGCAAGGGGATCTCGACCGTGACATCGCGAAGGTTGTGTTGGGTCGCGCCTTCGAGCACGAGCCGCGGCGTCTTTGCATCGACTGCGCGGCGCTGCCAGTTCGATGCATGCGCAACATGCTTGCGGCCACCAAGGTACGCACCCGTCAGCGTATCGCTATGCTCGATTTCGTTCGGCGAACCGTCATAGACAATCTCGCCGCCGCGTTCGCCCGGCCCCGGACCCATGTCGATAAGGCGATCCGCCGCGAGCATCACCGACGGGTCGTGCTCCACCACCACGAGCGTATTGCCCGCATCGCGCAGCCGGTGCATGGCTTCGACAATGCGGTTCAGGTCGCGCGGATGCAAGCCGATACTCGGCTCATCGAGCACGAACAGCGTATTCACCAGCGACGTGCCAAGCGCGGTCGTCAGGTTGATCCGCTGCACTTCGCCGCCGGACAACGTGCGGCTCTGGCGATCAAGCGTGAGGTAACCCAGGCCGACATCGCAGAGATATTTCAGGCGCGTGCGGACTTCGTTGTGCAGGAGCTTGAGCGCGTCGTCGAGCAGCGTGCTTGGCAAGGTCAGCGAGTCGAAGAAGCGGCGGATGCGCTCGATCGGCATCAGCATCAGGTCGTGCAGCGTGAGACCGGGCAGCGCTTCGAGTTGCGGGCGCGTCCACGCCACGCCCGCGGGCAGGAAACGATCGGCCGGCTTCAGTACGGCGTCCGCTTGCTCCTTCGTGCCGAGACGCCATAACAGCGCTTCGGTCTTGAGGCGCGCGCCCTCGCACGTCGGGCATTTCGTGTAGCTGCGGTATTTCGACAGCAGCACGCGGATGTGCATCTTGTACGCTTTCGATTCGAGGTAATCGAAGAAACGCTGCACCCCGTACCACTGGTTTTGCCACTTGCCGGACCAGTCGGGCGAACCGTTGATCACCCAGTCGCGCTCCTTCTGCGTCAGGTCGCTCCAGGGCACGCCAAGCCGGATTCCCGCTTTCGCGCCGTAGCGCAACAGGTCGTCCTGATTCTCTTTCCATGCGGGCGTTTGCAGCGTCTTGACCGCGCCGCCGCGCAGCGTCTTGCGTTCGTCGGGCATCACGAGGCCGAGATCCACGCCGATCACCCGGCCGAAGCCGCGACACGTTTCGCACGCGCCATACGCCGAGTTGAACGAGAACAACGCGGGTTGCGGATCGGCGTAGCGGATGTCGCTTTCCGGGCTGTGCAAGCCGGTGGAGAAGCGCCACGTTGGCGTGTCGATGAGAGTGTCAGCGTCTTCCGCGCCCGGCTCCGGCAGCACGTAGACATTGACGCGGCCCGTGCCGCGCAGCAACGCACTTTCAATGGCCTCCAGCGCCCGCGACCGCTCCGTGTTCAGCAAGCGGAACCGGTCCGCGACCACGTCGAGCATTTGCCGGCCGTCCACGTGCCGCTTTGCCTGCACGCGCGTATAGCCGCTGGCGGAAAGCCACTGCGCGACTTCGTCGTCGCTGGCGGACTCGGGCAGTTCCACCGGAAACGTGATCGCAATGCGCGGATCGTTCGCCTTCGTGCGCTCGAGCAATTCGACGTAGATGGTCTCCGGCGTGTCGTGCCGGACCTGATGCGAGGTCTTTTTATCGAAGAGCTCGGCGGCGCGTGCGTAGAACAGCTTCAGGTGATCGTTCAGCTCGGTCATCGTGCCGACGGTCGAGCGCGAACTGCGCACCGGATTGGTCTGGTCGATAGCGATTGCCGGCGGCACGCCGTCCACGCGATCCACTTGCGGACGGTCCATCCGGTCGAGGAATTGCCGCGCATACGCGCTGAACGTTTCGACGTAGCGACGCTGGCCTTCGGCATAGAGCGTATCGAACACAAGACTCGATTTTCCCGAGCCGGAAGGACCGGTCACCACGGTCATCTGACCTGTGTGAAGGTCCAGATCGATGTTCTTGAGATTGTGCTGGCGAGCGCCGCGAATGCGGATTGCGTTGTTGGATGCCAATTTTTCCTAACCGGTTCAATGAGTTAGATCGTCCGCCAGTGCGCTTGGGCGAAGCGTGGCCCGCGCTGGGAAGCCGCCGTTCGACGCGCATTAGCGAGATAACAGCCGATGAAGTCGACACTGTACACCCATACAGTGTTTTCGACAGGACCCGGGAGGGTGAAAAACGGTCGTGGTGACGCTCAATCGAAACCTGATCCGGTCAAAACAAATCTGACTTGGCCGTTTTCGACAAAGAAAACTGTTCCTCGGACGTGTCGACGCTGTATGGACCGCCCACAAACAAATCTGACGTCTCGCACGAAACCATCTACACCCAGCCGCGTGGCGAACTGCGCCGTCAGCCTGCCTGCGTCACGGCCACAGCACGCGCATGTCGCGTACAACGAGGCACAGACCGGCGCGGACAGATTCCCGGCTTTACTTACGACCAAGGCAAAGAAATGGATGGGTGCCATTAAAGACATCTCCAAGCGCCGTCCCCATCAGCGTGTACGCACCTGTCGTGCCCGTTGTCGGCGTTGCCATCGCAATCAACTGTTGAGCCCTTGGTGACGTTCCATCCGCCACCGGACTCTATCTCATAGGTATTCCCGATTCTCCCCGACGGTCGTTTGCGAACCACTGCATTGGGACTGGTCACTTCGGTCGTAGCCCTGTCAATCTTTTGTTCGCATGATTTTTCGACTACTCTGAATTGCAACGCTAGACCACGCACACAATCCGATGACTGCATAAGCTTGCCGGCGCGCGAGGAGATTGCCATGACACAGGCTTCCGTTGAAGGCGCACGAACTTTCCTGCTCAGTACTGACCTGTCCGACATAAAACGGCTCGTTCCGACGTACGGCTTGCTAGATGACACCACACCCTCGTTCGATCAAAACCAGAATCAGGCCGTCGTTGTTGGTTCGGGTGTGCTCACGCTTGCGCAGGGGGTGTCGGCCGACCGGCGCACAGCTATCATGAACTCGCTCTTGCTCGCGCAGCTCGTGCTCAAGCAAAAGCAAGTCGATCCGAAAAACGTCACCGAGTGGTACCGCGCGTACTGCGCGGTACTCGCGAATCTCGGATGGACCATTGAGACAAAGACGGACACGCAGACCGTCCAGGGCAGCACCGAATTCGAAGCGCATCAGGCGATACTCCAGGTGGCGTCGCTACTTCTCGGCCCCGGAACAACGGCGCTTGTGCTTGTGGTCACCACCTTGAACGCGATGGCGAGCGTCGACTCCAGCACACCCTGGATCAAGATCTTCGGTCGCGAGACGAACCGGGCGAATGCATCGAATTTCCAAATGGCGCTTGTGGAGCAAACGCCGGACGGACAATCCCGCGTGTCGCTCATGGCGTTCTTGCTGAAGGCGACGACAACCCTCGATCAAGTGCTGTTCTTCAAGGCGCATGTCAGCGCCGTCGAGTTCGTCTGCACCAGCTCGACGGCCGCGATCAACGGCGATGTGCTAGACACCATCGCCGACGACCTAAGGAAAAAGGTGCTCAAATACAGCACCGACTATGTCAGCCAACTAGACATATGAATACGCCCGCGGCTTCATATCGCGGGGTCCACAGTGGTATCGGCATTGCAATGCACCGCGTAGAGCAGGCCGAGCGGATTGCCTTGCTCTAGCAGGAACTTGCGCCGCAGGTCCAGGAATGCGGTGCCTAGAGGCTCGCCCTTGAGAAAAATGTCAAAGAATTGCTGCGCCCACAACATCGCAAAGTAAGCAGGCGTCTTGCATTCCGTACCGATGACACCGCGGGCTCCCTTGCTCATGAAGTAAGGTGCGAATCCATCGTAAAACATGGGCGACATCTCGGCCGATTCGCACGCGTTGATGAACACGAGCGGGTTGCCGCCCAGTTGCACAGTGGCGGGCGCGGTCAACGTCAGTTCGTCCAGTGTCACCGCGCTGTTGGTCAGCGCAAGGCTTGATCTGCCCGGGCCGCCTGGATCGGTGAGGCCGTTGGACCCTGCGTGACCGTAGAAGTAGAGGATCTGATCGGTATTGTTGACATCGTTGAGCGCCGCTACAAGCTCTTGCGAGGTCGATCTCGAGATCACTTTTATCCGCTCGGTCGGGCACCAGTAGGCGCGCTGCTGCTTGACGAAGTCGCAGTCCATCTGAGCGTCGATGTCATCGTTCAGGTTGACGCTGACCGCGAGAACCGGATGGGTGCTAATGCGGCGGTCCGTCACTCTCATTGGATTCTGCAATGGAATCTGTTCGATCACGTGACGCATGCCGAGGAAGTTGTCCCAATCGAGCTTGGTGGGGTCGGACACATCGCCCACGTAGAGCAAGCCCCAGGGCACCGGCAGGCTCTCTGCGATGATCTGCAGCTTGAGGCGCGACGTGCGCTCTCCGGCGAGACGGCGCAGCACATCGCCCACGGCTTTGGAATCGAGGCCGGCGCCCGGAGCATAAAACAGCCTTTGCAACAGCAGCGCGCCCGCGAACGACATGGTCCTCAGCGCAAGCGCGGTCGACTCCTTCGATATAGGTTCGTCGGACTGGAATGGATAGTTACCCGCCCCATCGCGCTGCATCACGACCTGCATCAGCTGGCTGCGGGCAACCCGGATGGCGTCGTCCAGATACGCGGGCGTGATAGGCAAGTGCGCGCTTGCCGCTACCGCGCCCCATACGGTGCAATCGTAGCCGCCGTCGCTCGGTTTTATCAGAAGTCCGAGGTCTCTCGACTCCAGCAACCCCGCGCTGCCGAACGCCCTCCCGCGCGATGGAACCTCGTCCGGCTGCTCCGGCCTCGGCTGACCAATGTTGAAGCTGAGGTCCATCTGCTGGATAAAGTTACCGTCCTTGAGAATCGTCGCCTTCATCGTGCATGGGCCATCTTTTAGCGGCGAAACGTCAAAGCGCGCCTTGGTATGCGCCTTTCCCACGCGCGGTAACCGCATCTGGCTGGTACGGCCGGAAAGATCGAAGTCCTGAGTATCGACCTGAACCGTGAGCACGACCTCGTTGACACCCGGTGCGAACACGCCCTCTTCAGCCAAGGCCGTCGCTTGAGCGGAGATCTTCCGCACTGTGTCAATGTCGAATGCCAACGTGTACCAGTTGCCTTTGACGAGCGGCTCGGCCGGATCTATTCCCTCGAAGTCCGCGTTGATCCAGCGCTCTGCAAGCGGCGGCAGCTCAGGCGCGCTGCCGCGCGTTGCCGGCGCGTCGGCTGCGGTATCGATTCCCAGAATCCGGACACCGCGATGCGCCGGGTCCTGGCCCAAATTCGTTATCTTCGCGGCCGTCCCGACTTCACGCGGGAGAACGTCGATATCCAGCAGCCCGGGCTTGCGCTTTGGAACCGGGGCTGCGGCTGCCCCGGCTGCCGGCGGCTGCGCGCTTGCGGGGGGAATGGCGCCGGCGCCACCCGCCGTCACAGGCGCGGGTTCGGCCGATGCCACCGTGCCTTTCATCGTCAGGACCGCCCCCCAGAACGCGTGCGCCACCTCCGGGTGGGCGATGTCGCTGTGCGCGCCGGCGGGGCCATCGCCGTTCTTGATCACGTCGCTGGCATCGAGGTTGTAGATACAGCCGTTCTCGAACACATAGATGAAGTCGCTGGTCTGCATGACCATATCTTGCGCACCCGCGCTACCGCGTATGCCGAACGCGCCTATACCGCCGTACTCGGGATACGTCTCGCCCAGCAGGACCTGCCCTTTGAGCCGCGCACCGAGCGGATAGAAACGGCCGACGGCCGAATCGTGCGTCGACCGCGTGGTGAGGAGCGGCCCGCGAACCCGGCCCTCGCTCAGAATGCGCTGGAAATAGCCGAGCTTTCCTGGGGCGTAGGGAATGTCGGTGGCGTATGACCACAGCGACAAGGCGCCCTGCACGAGAAAGAGCGAATCGACCGGGCGAGCCAGCGGCGACGCATTGGCGCCTTCGGGACCCGCGACCATTGCGGAAACGACGATGCAGCCGAAGCTATGGCCCATCAGATGAAACGCGGCATCGGGCGCCGCAGCCTGCAGGTCGCCGAGCAATGCGTGCGCGCCGCTCTCGCCGAACACGCGCGCCCGGTCCTTCATTTTCCAGAATGACAACTGTCGCAGCGGCGCAAGGATCGCGTCCTTGATCGTCGCCGCAATGCCGCTGCTCAACACCTGCTGCCCCGCCCCGCCCGGGTTGCTTTGTTGTCGCGCCTGCTCGACGATTGATGGCGCGTCGAACGCCTCCTGATCCGAACCCGGGCGGCCGCGCAGGCTCCCGACCCGCAGTTGCGATTCGTGGAACACCACGGCATAAGCATCGACGATATCAGGCGTCAACACGGCCGAACGCGCACGGTCCGCAAAGGCGAAGATCTCCGCAATAGCCTTTCTCGCTTTGTCGGTATCTGCGAGCTGTGAAGCGATCGCGGCGATGTCGGCGCTGTTATCGCTGTCCGTCGACAGCACCGCCGTCCCGGCGGCCGGGGCATCCTCGACGCCCCACGGCAGGCTGGGCCAGTGCAGGCCGATCACCAGGGGCGCGAAGCCTTGCTTGCGCGCGTTCATTTTCCCGATGTCTTCATTGACGGAAAGCATCGCTGCAGTCCACCGGTCGAACTGCTCCTGGGCGCTCGTGGCATCGCCCATCCAGCCGTGAGCCATCACGAAGACGTCAGTGACGGGCGCACTCCGGTCGTTCAGCCGCTTGCGCACGGCGTCACTGAGCATGCCCATGTCTTCTTCCGGCCGCTCAGCGCCGTTTTCATCGAACATGATCAGGAAATAATCGAGCTTCGTACCCGCAATTGGACGGATCGGCATATCTGTCTCCCCATTAGGCATGTGGTCATGCGTCGTTCATGTTGGTGTTGCGGGTCCGAGACGGTCCGACACCCGCGTAGCTTGTTTCTCTGCCTGGCGCAGCAGCGTTACGACAAGCCTTGCTCGAACAACAAGGCTTCGAGTTCTCGCCGTCGCAGGAGGCCGACCGCGTTCGGATCGCCTTCCCACAACCTCTTCATGGAACGAAGTTGAGCAGGAATATCCGCGAAGTTTTTTTGCATGACGTCCGCTTTGATCGCGCGCATCTCGGTGTAGCGATCACCATCGGCGCTAAAAGAGGGACCGCGGTTATAGACGAGCGAAACGAGCGCGCCCAGGCAATCGGGCGACAATGCGTCGGAGCCTGGCAGCGCGCCGGCTGTCTCGGCCGTGGTGCGCGGCACCGATGTTTGCTCGAACACCGCGCTCGCCGCTGCAAACGGCACATCGACCGCCGTCACTTTCTGCAATGCCTGATGGGCAGCTTCGCCGGTCAAGCCGCATACGAGCGACAGGGTTTGTACCGCCGGCGCGCCGAGGCTTGCTGTCCAGTCCCGACCAACTTGCGCGGCCTGCACGTAACCAAGGTCATACCCTATGCCGATAGTCACGCCCGATTTGCCGGCGGGCCAGGTCGGCCGCTGATAAAGCTTTTCATAAAGAGCCTCGCTCGTTATTTCGAACGTGATGATCAACTGGATTGCGCGATCCGAGATAGTCGGTACCGGGCCGAGCAGACGCTGCGGCGCTTGGGGATGATCAGCCTCGAATTGCTTGCGCTCGTCGTCGATGTCAGGGACGCCCAGGAGGCCCGGGGTATTGATCGTTTCGAGGAGTAGTTGGTCGAAATTTTCCATGATGGATCCATCAGGCTAATTGATATGTTTTACTAAGTATTTATTGCATGGCATGAAGCCGAACTGACTGGCGAGAAGGTATTTTCAGTCTCTCATGACTGCGACGGCAGAAGCCCAGATCGGCACCCCTCGCTGAGACAGTGAAATCCTTCGGCATGCTTCGCAATAAGCTTCGGGAAGGGTTTTTTTATGGCGCAGATATTCCGTATAAAATCGCCGAAAATACTCAACGCACGCACGGTCGTTCACGTCCCAGCGAAAGCCAAGCGCAGCTTTTGCTCCGGCGCGCATGGTCTCTATCGCTGTGCGAAGCGATGAGCCGCTGCACGAAGACAGCACGAACACCAGATCGGAGCCCCCTTGTCTGATCCATTCGGCAATCTCGCGGACGGATACAGCAATTCCCTCGCCGCTCTTGCCGGGAAGAATCAGGAAGGTCCCGCCCCCATTGGGCAGCGTCACCGAATGCCCGGCAAAATGGACAATATCGAACTTCCCCGTCGTCACCTGATCTTCGATCTGGTGTAGCAGCTTGTCGGCGCTGGTGCGGCTCGACCCACCGCCCAGTACAGTCGGCGACTCCAGAACATCACCGCCTTCGGCCGTCGCAAACTCTCTTACGGTTCTCAGTTCGGCCGCCGTGTTCTCGAGCCGGCCCACTTCCAGCCGGATCCGGTCGCCTGTTACCTCGTGCTGCGCAACCGCCGTTCCCTCAAAGCTCGCGTTGATGAAAAGCATGCGCATCTTTCTGTAGAGCGGCGGCATGAGATCCGACCCGAGCCCGATATCTTCATCTTCATCTTCCTCGTCCTCGTCCTCGAAGCGCATCCGGCGCGCCATCGGAACGCGGGTACACAGGTAATTGTCGATATCCTCGGGCGGTTTGGCGAGTTCGAAGGGCACGCCGAAGAACATCGCAAGTTCGTTGCGAGGAACAAAAATCTCAAAGCGCAAATCCACGTTCGAAGGCGATTTGCCTCCCCCGGGCGCACGCTGGCGCATCTGCGTGAGAATATGCGGCCCGATAGTACCGGCAATGACGGAACTGAACACCGCGTCGCCGAGTTCGCGAACGATTTCCTGCCACCGCGGATCGGAAGGCTTGAACGCATCGGTCCTTCTTCCGAGTTCCTCCAGGAATTCGTGGTTGGCATAGGGAAGCGATCCGCTCTTGAACTTCCGATACCCGTCCCTGATCGAATAGCGCGCGTTGTAGTGACCCACCCTAACCGTAATGCGCCGGCGCGATGACCCAGCGCTGCTTGTCAATGATGACAAAGCCTTGACGAATGCGCCGTTGAGATCACTGTTACCGATCGAAAGGCTCGCAATGTGCGAGCGATCCAGGAGCCTTCCTTCGAGACCTTCAACCCCTTGCGCCCCGAGCACGATCACTGGAACATCGGGCTTCTCCTTGCCCAGCCAGTCGAGCAGCGCGATCCCTGCCATGCCGTTGCCCGGATTGCCGCCGCGTGTCTCCTTGCGAATCAAAATGTCGAGGATGATGAGCTCGGGATTCTCGTCCTTTTCCATGGCGGCAAGTTTCGACTCTGCCGTCGCCGCCGACGCCCATCGGGTGACGTGGGATCCGATGAATCGCTTTAATTCCTCATGATCGCCCATGTGGTGAGTCAGATCCTCGCGAGCGGAATCGATCAGCTCGGCGGTGCCGTTGTCATCAGTGATCAGGGCGATCTCGACCGCCTGCTCGGATAAGGTGCTCATGGCTGGACGCTCCGCTCTGCAATGGGAAGGATCACTCGAAAAGCGACCCACGGCGGCGAGGGATCACCCGGCTCAGCGTCGCCCGCGCGCGCCTTCAACGAGCCGTCATACGCCTTGATCACGCGCCGCACGGCGCTCAGTCCCAGGCTGGCGTCGCCGCGCGCGGCTTTGTAAGCGCGCCATAGCGCGTCCGGCCGTGCGTTCGCGAGGAACGCGTCGTCGCCATCGGTTTCAACGCCGGCGCCCGGGCAGTCGGCGATCGCCAGTACCAGCGTTGCGCTACTGCCCTGCAATGAGAGCGCGACGCAGACGCGTGCATTCTCATCAGCCGCGACGCGCATGAGATGCGCCATGATCGAGCGCACCACGTACATGAGCCGGTCGGGGTCGCCGTTCACGAATACCGGTGTCTCCGGCCTGACCTTGTCGATACGGTCGCGATCGCGGTTGGGCAGCCCGTCGATGACCGAATCGATGCAGAAACGCAGATCGAGACGCTGCATGTTCCCGGCCGGGTTGCGCCGGATATTGAGGTTCTCGGCAAGCCGCTCGAACGTGATGTCTGCCTTGTTGATCTCGGCAATCAGCCGCGTCGACAGATCTTCTTTCTTGGGCAGCGCAGACGCCGGCGCGCCGGATTCCGTCGCGTCACGGCCCGTGGTCGCGAGCCCGATCAACTGGCGCGCAAGCGACGACGCAAGGGCAAGCGGCGCGCGCGTCTGCTGCGCGACGTCCGTGACGGTCTCGCGCAGGAACCGCAGATCGACCGTCCACCTGTCGCTGCGCAAGTCGATCAGGAACCACAGTGCGGCATCGAAGCTCTCGTCGAGCGCCTTGCGCGTCGCCAGGACCGGCCTTATTTCACCGTCGTCGCCAACGAGCTCAATCCGCCGCTTTTCGGTCCGGCCCAGACCCTTGAGCACATCGACCGCGCGCGGATCATCCGGCGACGCGTACATGCTGAAAAACTCCCGTTGCGAGCCGCCTGCCGAGTTGCCCGGCCTCCCGAGCAGACTCTCGGCCACCGCGTTGGTGCCGAGGATCATGCCGTCCATGCCCACCGTCACGACGCCCTGCTCGGTTTCCCTGAGGACGAGCTTGTTGATTTCCACAAGCGTTCGCTGCTTCAGACCCTCCTCGATCGACTCCGTCAGGCGTTCGATTGCCTCCCGGTCAGGACCATGGAAAGCATGCGCGACTTTTGACTCAATGTTCAAGATCCAGCGAATGCGCCCGTTCAGGTGGACTGGAATGGTCATCGCGGATCGCGCGGGTCTTCCAAGGCCGATGTAGTTGAACTGCTCGACACCGGGTTCGTCAATGTCATTGACAATCAGCGTGCTCTTTTCGCGCAGCGTGGCCGCGAGCATGCCTTGTTCGATCGGTTGCAAATAAGCCGTGTCCAGCTCAAAAGCCTTCTTGCACGGGTTGTGATAAAACAGTTCGAACTGCTTCATGTGCCTGTCGACGCGAAATAGCGCGACAAAATCCCATCTGAAACTAATAGCTATCTGGTCGACAATATCGCGTGCCATGTCCGGCAGGGACGGAGCTTTTGCCAAATCGCTGCGCAGGCGCGCCGCCAATGCTTCACGGTCGGAACGAATTTCATTTTCGATTCGGATCAGCACCGGCTCCAGATCCAGATCGCGCAGCAAGTCGACGTGCGCCTGGCCAAACCTCCCCGCATGCTTGGACGAGAACGAAAGTGCTGAGGTCGGGAGGTTTTTCGCGCCCCTCGCGACCAGCGTCACCGAAGAACGCATGTGCTTGCTGACATACATCTGCGCTACTTCACTGGTCGCCAGTGCCGGGTAGTCCTTCAGGAATCTATTAATATCTGGCACCGCGGTCTTGCCGCTTTCCAGCCACGGCAGGATATTCTCCGGCAGCCTCAACCATCGCTCGGTCCATTTCATGCGATCGCGCGGGAAAATGGCTAAGGCTCTGAACACGCTGACGTCGTCGGCGTAGATGCCGAAGTTCGCATGATCGAAATCGAAGACTTTGCGGATGCTCTCGATAATCGATTCAAGGCGCTGTTCCCACGACGGGATGGTCTGGTCATGTGCGAGCTTCGCTATTTCGTCCCGGACGCGTTCGAGCAACGTGGACTGGATAACGACGAGCGCGCCGAGCGGGCGATGATCAGCGGTGAGGTCAGCCGTCAGCAGCAGCCGAACCTGCTCTCGGTTATCCGTCCGATTGCACAGCGACACATTCACCGGCACCGGCTCCAGTGTCCGCAGGCACTCCTCGAGCTGCCGCGCAATGTTCGCGCCGTCGCACCCCTCGAAGAGCGTCTCGAGCGGACGGCCTGTCACGTCACCAGGCATGAGTGAGAGCAGGTTATAGGCTTCAGCATTGGCAAAATGTACGATGCCATCCGGTGACACGCGCATGATCGCGTAAGGCGTTGAATCGAAGCGCTGACTCTCCGCCCGCCGGAATGGCGCACCGTCGGTCACCAGGATAAGCCGGTGACCGGTGTCCGGAAGTTCCACCATGGCCTGAAGCATCGCGGGCACGCTTTCGCCGCGTGCATTAGCATACATGCCTGGAACAGTACGATAGGGAGCGTCATGCCCGAGGAGGAGCGCGCTATCCACCTGGAAGACATCGACGATGGAATTGCCTGCAATCCCCGGGATCATTGTTTGGAGTGCTTCACTCGCCCGTACGACCCTGGCGTCTAGATCAATAACCGCGTAAGTAGCTCCCGACACCATGAGCGAATCAACAAATTCTGATTTCACAAGGCCACGGCTACGCCGCGCACGGGTCTGCGCTTCTAGATTGATTGACATACTATCTCCGCCTGTCTTTTTACTTTCGCGCTTGGCCAGCCAGATGCTTTCAGTCATTCCACAACAGGCCAGACCTGCAGCGGCCGGCAAATAAAACTGCGCCTAAAAAAAAGTTTGTTATGCATAACGTTTGAGTGAACGCGTTTTGCGACGGCGGACACGGCGGTAACGGCGGTAAGGATCGACAGGAAGCAAACGTTTCACATTTATCGTAGACAGTTCTCCGGTCGGTATCGGACAAAGTTGAGTCTTGCGACGCCGCACGGCGCTTGCTGCCACCCTGACAACACAAAACAATTGGTGAACATGTTGCCCGACTCAGGCTCCCTTCGACGCTGCCTCCAGCCAGGCCTCGGAACGTTGCGGAAGGCTGTTGTCCCTGTCACCGTTTGGAACATCCCCGAAGTCCGCCGTCTGTCGCGCAGGAGGAGAAGCCCACAAGCAATTTCGCTACTTTTTCAGCGTCTCATGATCATCTGGAGCATTCGGATGCAGCAAGCGTTAATCAATGCGGTCGCGGGACGACGACACAAAGATGAAGAATGGGAGGATTCGTGAACTGCAGGCGAGATATTCTCAAGGCATTCATCGT
The DNA here is from genome assembly GCF_001544555.2 of Caballeronia udeis. GTDB lineage: Bacteria > Pseudomonadota > Gammaproteobacteria > Burkholderiales > Burkholderiaceae > Caballeronia > Caballeronia udeis. The sequence continues at coordinate 19,551 of NZ_FCOK02000090.1, forward strand.
TCTCGCGTGCCTATGGTCAGCAAGCCAATTTGCTTTCGCCGACAACCCGAATTTTCGACTGATTGCGGAGGACAGGCGTAACCCGGGAGCGTTGGAGGCATTCGTACCGGCGCCGATCATCCTGTTAATCGGTATACCCGAATAACGTCACTACTTTACCCGGATAGTTTATGCGCCGAGAGTAGCCTCCATTCATCGTTGATCTGGAGGATCTCCATGCGTGTATTCGTTACTGGTGCGACCGGCTTTGTCGGCTCCGCCGTGGTTCAGGAACTGCTCGCCGCGGGGCACACCGTGCTCGGCCTGGCCCGCTCGGATGCCTCGGCGGCGTCGCTTGCCGCGACCGGAGCGGACGTGCATCGCGGTTCGCTCGAGGATCTCGACAGCCTGCAAAGCGGCGCGGCCGCCGCGGACGGCGTGATCCATACGGGCTTCAACCACGACTTCTCGAAATTCGCCGAGAACTGCGAAATGGACCGGCTTGCCATCGAGACACTGGGCACCGCGCTCGCGGGCTCCGGGCGCCCCCTGCTCGTTACCTCCGGGGTCGCCCTCCTCGCGCCGGGCCGGGCGGCAACCGAGGCGGACGAACCTGTGCCGACTTCCGCCGTCTATCCCCGTGCTTCAGAAGTGACGGCCGCTTCGCTCGCGGCACGCGGTGTATGCGCATCGGTGGTCCGCCTGCCGCCGTCGGTCCATGGCAATGGCGATCATGGATTCGTGCCGCGCCTGATCGGCTTCGCACGCGACAAAGGCGTCTCGGCCTATCTGGGCGATGGCTTCAACCGTTGGCCCGCCGTTCATCGGCTCGATGCTGCCCGGGTCTACCGGCTGGCGCTCGAGAAAGGATCCGCAGGAGCCCGCTATCACGCGGTCGCCGAAGAGGGTGTGCTGTTCAAGGACATCGCCGGCGTGATCGGGCACCACCTGAACCTGCCGGTCGTCAGCAAAACCCCTGCGGAAGCGAACGAACACTTCGGTTGGTTCGGGATATTCGCGGGATTGGACGCCCCGGCCACAAGCCAACGGACAAGGGAACTGCTGGGGTGGGAGCCGAAGCAGCCCGGGTTGATCGCCGATATGGAACAGGCGGGGTATTTTTGAGGCTGAGGGTGCGGCTGGCGGCGCGTTGGGTTTAAAGGCCTGTGGTTGCCGGAGCGCCCGGAGGCTATCCGGCTCAACCGGAAGCCTCGGGGTGCAGATGCCTTAGGACGTCCCTGCTGCATGCAGCGCCGACGCGTGGACGCTTGAACAGGCCGGTTACATTGGAGGCAGCCTGAGGGCCCGGCGTCAGGACGTCTGGTTCGCTCGCGAGGACGCGGTAACGTTTTTTCCCGTCAGGAATTTACCCAGCAGGATCGACGGGCGTTCGACCACGAAATGAGTGATGGCAGCAACGGGAATCACCAGCACCGCCGCCGTCACGATCGCCCGCCATGCCGAGCCCGAAGCAGGCATCAGATGGATCACTGCAAGCAGAACGACGGTATGGGTCAGATACAGACTGTAGGAGATCGTGCCGAGGAATACGACCGGACCCTTGGCCAGCACCCGCGTGAAACCCCTCGATGCGATTGCCGTGCAGACAATGCCCGCGGCACCCGCCACCACACACCAATCGAAAATGTACTGGCCGATCGCACTCGACGTAACCGACATCACCGAGCGCGACAGGAAGTAGAGCGTGAGCGAAGCGGCGAGGACAAACATCGTCCGATTACCCTTCGCGAGCCAGCGTTGCCAGCGCGCGCGGTGGCGCGCCAGCGCCGCACCGACAATGAACATGCCGAGGTAATGCACCGTCATTGCCCAGTCGCCGCTGAAGCTTGGGCTGCTGGCCTCGTCCGCATTTCTCCCCATCGCGAAGAGGAAGGACACCATGGAAATGAACAGGGCCGCCGCCAGGCAAGCGCGCCCGGAAAAGCGGCTGACGCAATACACGACCAACGGCATCATCAATGAAATGCGCATCTCGTAGATCAGCGACCAGATGACCGGAAGCACGCGATTGGCTTTGTATTGTCCGATAAATAACAAATGATCCAGTATTTCGCTGCCGGAGAATGATCCGGTCCAGATATCGTTGAACCATGAACCTGCCCACTTGACCGGTTCTATATTGATCAGGGTAATGGCAAAAAAAGCGGCAACCAGCACGGCAAGGTAAGGCAGGTAGATCCGGCAAATCCGCCTGATCACATAGTCGCGATATGTCATTCGACGATCCGACATTAATTGAAGGGTCAGGACAAATCCGCTGAGTATGAAGAACAGGATGACCGCTTCATGGCCAAGCGCCAGCACACGCATGGGTGACTTGGGTATCCACCAGAGCGGGCCGACCAGTACGAAGTGGTTAATGACGACCATCAGGGCGGCCATGCCGCGCAATGCATCCAGTTGAGGATAATGGCGGCCGTGAAAAGGGCTTGTTTCATTCATCCGATAAATACCTCGCAGTCCGAATTAATGGCGAATGACGTGACCTTCAGCTGCCACGCTCTACCAAATTAATTAGTCGGTAAAGGAAACTTTAATGGCTGATTCACTAGACAATTAACGCTGTATAACTTTCTAATACTTTCTTACCTTATTGCCGATGCGCACAGCTCGGGCAGCCGTAATTTTTGCCTGCGTGCTCAGGTGTTGACGGGGTCGATGCGACCAAGTGCTAGCGGCTAGAGCCTGAGCGAAGGGCATCATCAATGGCGAACGACCGGGGCGGGCGAGCCAAGCCTTAAGCGGCTGCCCTTGGCTCGCCAACGGGGCCAACCGGATTAACGGCCGCGCCGGCAGCATCTGCCGCCGCCTGGTTCTTTCGCCAGTACGCCGGCGGCGTTCCGAATTCCCGCTTGAACGCCCTATTGAATGCCGCTTCCGATTCGTAGCCGACCTGCTCGGCCACCGCGGCGAGCGACTTGCTGCCGGTCAGGAGTTCTTGCGCCGCGACCTGCAGGCGCCAACGCGCCAGATACTGCATGGGCGGCTGTCCCAGCAGGTCTGTGAATCGTTGCGCCAACGCGGAACGCGACAAGCCCACCTTTCGCGCGAGTTCATCGACGGTCCAGGCGTGCGCGGGTTGCGCGTGGAGCATCGATAACGCACGACCTACGAACCGGTCGCGCACACCCGCCAGCCACCCTTTCCGGTCCGCAGGCAGGGTATCGATGCAACGGCGGACCGCTTCGATGAACAGCAGCTCAGACAGTCGGGCGAGAACGATGGCACTGCCGGCCCGCCAATCGCTCGCCTCCGCCGCAGCGAATTGCAATGCCGACTCCAGCCATGCCGAGCGCGGATCGTTGCGCATATCGACCTTGAAGATTGGCGGCAGCGAGGAAAGCAACGGGTTGCTCAAGGTGTTGTCGCAGGCCAGGAAGCCGCAGATAAGACGCGTGCCGGCTCCACCGCCTCCGTAAGACAATTTCATCACCTGGCCCGGCGTTGTCTGCAACTGACTGGCGAGCAGAGGCGCCGCCGACGCGGGGGAAAGCGCCAGATCGCTACCAAGAATGTGCGCTTCGCCTTGCGGCACCACCAGCAGTTCGCCGGCATTGAGGTGAATCGCGGAGCCTTGATTGCCAGCGAGCTGCGCGCAACAGCGCCCCTCGGTGATCAGATGATAGGAGACCACGCGTTCCGATAACGGCAGGAAAGCCGCATAGAGGGCCGCATCTCCCTGCCCCATCACGCACCACGGTTCACTGAACTCTCCATTGAGGTACACCGCTCCGCTCAGGCGCACCGCGCGAAGCACCTCGGAAACGGCGTCCATGAATAGTGTCCGTTGAATACGGCGTCCTGCACAAGAAATCTGGATGCCTGATCATTCATCAGGATAAGCAATTCGTAAATACTAGCACCCACGTACCGTAGCTTCCAGTGCCGATCCTGACGTTCGGATGAGCGCATGCGGTGCTATCGAGTGCGTGCTTTGGCGCGAATCAGTCCGCTGGGCGAGGCTGCATCGGCAAACCCATGCACGCCCGGATAAAAACCATTGAAGGAGATGCATCATGAGCAACGAAAAGACTTACCAGGGAGCCTGCTTTTGCGGCGCCGTTCAGCTCACGGTCACCGGCGAGCCGGTTGGCATGGGTTATTGTCACTGCGAGTCGTGTAGAAGCTGGTCGGCCGGACCTGTCAACGCCTTCACGCTATGGAAGCCCGAGGCAGTGCACATCACCAAAGGTGCCGACAATATAGGTACTTACAACAAGACGCCGCACAGCTATCGCAAATGGTGCAAGACATGCGGCGGCCACCTCTTCACCGAGCATCCCGGCATGGGGCTCACTGACGTGTATGCAGCAGTTATTCCAGACTTCCCATACGAGGCCGGCGTCCATGTCAACTATCAGGAAACGAAGCTGCGAATGAAGGACGGCTTGCCGAAGATGAGAGATGTCCCGGAAGAAATGGGCGGCTCGGGCGTCAGCTTGGCGGAATAACTCGCGTCAATCGCGAACAGCAACAATTGCTTCGATCTCCACCGTGATATTGCCCGGCAGCGACCCCACGCCGACAGCGGAACGCGAGTGCCGGCCCGCGTCGCCGAACACATCGACAAAGAGGTCGGAGCAGCCGTTGATCACGCGCGGGTGATCGGCGAAATCCGGTGTTGCATTCACCATGCCGAGCAGCTTCACGACGCGTTTTACCCGGCTCAGGTCTCCCAGCTCCACATGCAGCACCGACAACAGGTTAAGACCAACGAGTAACGCATGCGCATACGCTTCATCTGCGGTGACGTTGTCACCGACCTTCCCCGTCATCAGGCACCCGGTCTCATCAAGCGGCCCTTGCCCCGACAAAAAAAGCAGGTTGCCTTCGCGTGTGCAATGAGTGAAGTTGCCTATGGGTGCGGGCACGTCCTGAAGTTTTAAGCCGCGGGCCTGCAGTCGTTCATAGCAGTTCATCTCAGTCGAAAATCCCATGTTGCGTTGGTTCTCTTTCAAGTGTTGAGGACAAGATTTAAAGACCGGCCAACCCGCGTCGCGCTTAACCGATAGAGTCAGGCATGCGGCGCTGCCAGCCGAGGCGCGCTTCAATGCGCGCGGCGACAACTTTCAGTTCATCACCAAAACGTTCAGTACTCTGAAGCGCCTTGGATTCCGGCATCACGATCGAAATGGTGAACACGCAAGCTCCCGACTGATCGAGCACGGGAGCGGCAAGACACGCCACGGACGCATCCGATTCTCCAATCTGGATCGACAGGTGCGCGTCCAGCGCTTCACGCGCCATTCGCGCGAGCACGTTGGGACGCGTTTCGGCGCGCGCCGTGGGAGACGGCTTCGCGTACCGCGTGAAATAAGCGATCCGCTCGGCGTCCGGCAGATGACCCACCAGCAGCCGTCCCGACGCAGTCCAGTTGAGCGGCACCCGGCTGCCCACCCGTGAGGTCACGCGAAAATGGCCCGGCCCCTCGGCCATTTGCAACACGACCATCATGCCTTCCTCGAGTCCGCATACCTGGACCGTCTCGCCGACCTGGGCCGACAAGCGGTTCATCTCTTCATGCGCGACCGCCAGGTAGTCGAGCGAACTGGCATACGTCAGCCCATAGCCGTACAGCCGCGAGCCCAGCCAGATTGCACCCTCGGGCGTGCGGGCCAGCAGGTTCTTCTCCACCAGATCGTTGATGATCGAATAGACCGTCGACAGCGGCGCACCGACCAGACGCGCGATTTCATACGCGGTGGTAGGACGGTTGGTGTCCTGCAACGCGTCGAGGATCTGCACCGCCCGGTCGATCGCGCTGGTGCGCGTGCGCGACGGGGACGGGGACGCGGGCGTATCCGGCGCCGGCTGCTCGGCGGGCGGCGGTTCCTGCATGGTTTGACGGGGCTTGGCGGACATCGCGTTCCTGGAGACTGATTGTTTTTGTACAGTTTGACGCAAGCGCATCGTATGATAATCTAATACACAATTACAACATACATTCCATAATAAAGGAATATCAGGAGCCGCACGATGGATATTTATTCCCGATTTGGTCTACGCCCGGTCGTCAATGGTTCGGGCACCATGACGAGCCTGGGTGCGTCCATCGTGGCGGCGCCGGTCATTGAAACAATGGCCGCGATCCTGCCTCGGTTCGTCGAGATCGACGACTTGCAACGCAAGGCGTCGGCCGTGATCGCGCGGGTTTGCGGCAGCGAAAGCGGCTATGTCACCGCATCCTGTTCGGCCGCGATCACGCTCGGCATTGCCGCGACCATGACCGGCGACGATCCAGGGCTGATCGAGCGTTTACCCGATACCACCGGACTGCGCAACGAGGTCGTCGTGCAAACGGGCCATCTCGTCAATTATGGCGCACCCGTCGACCAGGCCATCCGGCTCGCGGGCGCTCGCGTTGTGCAGGTGGGAGCGGCCACGGAGTCGCACGGTTACCAGCTAGCGGCTGCAATCAACGAGCGCACTACCGCCGCGCTGTATGTGGTCTCGCATCACACGGTCCAGTTCGGACTGATCCACGTGGAAGAATTCATCGCCATCGCGCATGCGAAGGGTGTCCCCGTGATAGTCGATGCGGCTTCCGAATATGACCTCACGCGTTTCATTGCCGCGGGCGCTGATCTCGTGCTGTATTCGGCGCACAAGTTTCTGGGCGGTCCGACCGCCGGTATTGTGGCCGGCAAGAAAACGCTGGTACGTGCCGCCTATTTCCAGAATGGCGGCATTGGCCGTGGCATGAAAGTGGGCAAGGAAGGCATTGCCGGCGCGATCGCCGCGCTCGAGCAATGGCAGCAGCGCGACCATGCGGCGGTCCGCGCCGTTGAGCGCGGTTATCTCGAGTTGTGGCGTGAAGCGCTGAACACCCGCCCCGGCGTGCGCGCGGAGATCGATCCCGATCCGACCGGCAATCCGCTCGACCGCCTGAAGCTGTCCATCGATCCACGCGAGGCGCGTATCAGCGCCTGGGACCTGGCCGACGCCCTCGCCCATCCGCCGGCGGGCAGCGTGCCGGTGATCGTCCGTGATCACGAAGCCGAACTGAATTTCTTCTTCATCGACCCGTGCAACCTGCATCCCGGCCAGGAGCACAGCGTGCTTGAACGCCTGCTTGACGAACTCGAGCGTGTGCAGCATGCGCCGCTTCCGCTGGTCACCCCGTTTTTCCAGCGCGACGCGCGGCGTGGCGCCGGCCGCCTCAACTGGCCTGACTGAGTGGGCTGACTGAACCTGATTTTCCAGTATGACCGATACGCCGGATTTCTCCGGCGTCGCTTTGCCGTGTACGTTTAGTAATCCTTATTCCATCGAAGACAACGAAAATTCATCGATGGACGCCCTTCTTTCGACCAGAGGAAACCAGATGCATAAGCAGATCCTACGCACGGCCGTGGCCGTCGCCGTCGCCGTGACTGGAAGCGTTGCGCAAGCCGCTTTCGCCCAAAGCAGCGTGACGCTCTACGGTATTGTGGATGCCGGCTTCACGTACACCAACAATCAAAAAGGAAATAGCGCCTATCAGGCGACTCAGGGCAATGTGCAAGGGTCGCGCTGGGGCTTGCTGGGCAGCGAGGATCTGGGCGGCGGCAACAAGGCCCTGTTCAAGCTCGAAAACGGTTTCAGCCTGGAATCGGGCGCGTCAGGCCAGGGCGGACGCATGTTCGGCCGCAGCGCATGGGTGGGATTGAGCAACGACCGCGCGGGTACGATCACCCTCGGCCGCCAGTACAACAGCGTGCAGGACTATCTCTCGAACCTGCAGATCAACGGCGTGGGCGCAATGAGCCAGTACGGCAACGCGATCTACGACAACGACGACATCAACAACACCTACCGCACCGACAACGCCGTCAAGTACACCACGCCGACGTTCTCAGGCTTCACCGCGAACGCCATGTACGCGTTCTCGAACACAGCCGGCGACTTCTCGAACAACCGCGCGTGGAGCGTGGGCGCGGATTATGCCGCGGGTCCGGTGCGCCTGGACGCCGCCTACTCGCTGGTCGATCACCCGGCGTCGAACACGGCGGGCGCGGCGCCCTCCGACAACTACTACAGCACCAGTTCGTCGATCATCAGCAACGTCGCGCGCAATCAGGTCTGGGGCGCAGGCGGCGCGTACACGTTCGGGCCGGCCACCGTCGCCCTGCTGTACACGAACTCGCATTTCGACCTCCTGACCGGCGGCAGCCTGCGTTTTGCGAACTATGAAGCAAGCGTGCGTTATCAGTTCACGCCCACCACGCTGCTCTCGCTCGGCTACATCTACACGAGCCAGAACAGCAGTTCGGCAACCGCGTCGAATGCTCACTACAACCAGCTCGCACTCGGCGGCGAGTATTTCCTGTCGAAGACCACCGACGTCTATCTGAACGGCATTTACCAGCGTTCGTCCGGCGCCAAGGCATGGGTTGAAGGGGTCTCGAATCCGTCCGGCAACAACGGTCAGTTCGTCACTGTCGCCGGCATTCGACACAAGTTCTAACCAGGTACGCCGGACCCGTTGAAGCCCTGCGCGGCTCGACGGTCCGGCTTTTTCGACCGGTTTTTCCGACCGCTATTTTGGAGCCTCCATGGCGACTGTCCAGGGAAGTCTGTTACTCGTCTACGCGCTGGTCGCGATCATCGCGCTGGTCGTGCTGATCGCGCGATTCAAGCTCAATCCGTTCATCACGCTGATGGTGGTGTCCGTCGCGCTCGCGCTTGCCGTCGGCATGCCGATGACCTCGATTCTCAAGTCATTCGAAACCGGCGTGGGCGGAACGCTCGGGCACATTGCGATCGTCGTCGGGCTCGGCACGATGCTCGGCAAGATGATGGCCGAATCCGGCGGAGCTGAACGGATCGCGCAGACGCTCATCGGCCTGTTCGGCCCGAAGAATGTGCATTGGGCAATGATGTGCATCGCGTTCCTCGTCGGCCTGCCGGTATTTTTCGAAGTCGGTTTCGTGCTGCTGATTCCGATTGCGTTCAACGTCGCGCAGCGTACCGGCACGTCGATGATCCGCGTCGGCATTCCAATGGTCGCGGGACTCTCGGTCGTGCACGGCCTGATTCCGCCGCACCCCGCCGCGTTGCTGGCGGTGACCGCCTATAACGCGGACATTGGCCGCACGATCTTCTACGCGTTGATTGTCGGTATTCCCACGGCGATCATCGCGGGACCGCTGTTCTCGAAACTGATCGCGAAGTTCGTCGTGCTCGAGGGCGTCAACCCGATGGCGCAGCAATTTATCGAGCAGGATGCCGCACGCGCCACGCAGAAGCTGCCCAGCTTCGGTATCACGCTGCTGACGGTCCTGTTGCCGGTGCTGCTGATGCTCGTGGGCAGTTGGGCTGACCTGATCGTGCCGGCGAAGTCAACGGCCAACGACGTGCTGCGCCTGATCGGGCATCCGGACATGGCGCTGCTGCTTGCCGTGCTGTTGAGTTTCTACACGTTCGGCTCGGCGCGCGGCTTCAGTCGCGAATCGATCCTCAAGTTCACGAACGAGTGCCTGGCACCCACCGCCAGCATCACGCTGGTCGTGGGTGCCGGAGCGGGCTTCGGGCGCATCCTGATCGACAGCGGCGCGTCCAAGGCGATTGTCGATGTAGCCACCGGCGCGCATGTGCCGCTGCTGATTCTTGCGTGGCTGGTCGCCGGCCTGATTCGCGTGGCGACGGGATCGGCGACTGTTGCCATGGCCACGGCTGCGGGAATTATCGCGCCCATTGCGGCGGCTGCCGCCTCCACCGCAACCGGCGTGCGTCCCGAACTGCTCGTGCTCGCGACGGGTGCGGGATCCCTGATCCTCTCGCATGTGAACGACGGCGGTTTCTGGCTGGTCAAGGAGTACTTCGGCATGACCGTGACGCAGACGTTCAAGACCTGGACTGTCTGCGAAACGATCATTTCGGTGACAGCACTGGCGCTCACCCTCGGGCTCTCGATGGTGATCTGAAGCGGCGCGGCATGCCGGTAAAACGCTTGCCGCCTGCTTCAATTGCACTGCAAATCCGGTGCGTGCGCGTTGGGGCGCCAACGTTGCCGCACCGGAACGATCATGACGTCATGCGCCGAGTTGATAACCCTTGTTGCGGATCGTATGAAACAACGGCTCCTCACCTTCGGTGTCTATCTTCTTTCGCAGCCGGCGGATATGAACGTCGATCAGGTTGGTGCCTGGATCGAAACGGTATCCCCAGACGGCCTCGAAAATCATGGGCCTGCTCAGGACACAATGGCTCTGCTCCATCATGTAGACCAGCAGCCGGTATTCGGCCGGACTTAGTTCTATGGCCAAGCCCGAGCGCGTGACCTGCCGGCTCGACCTGTCGACTTCGAGCGTGCCGACCCGGAGCAGCGTGCCGCTTGACGCGTGGCTCGCGTCCTGGCGCCGGATCATGACTTCAAGACGGACCACCAGTTCGTCCGGGTGATACGGTTCCGTCAGATAGTCGTCACCGCCCGCGCGCAGGCCGCGCACTTTTTCATCGACATCCGACAACGCGCTGATCATCAGGACGGGCAGTTCGACCTCGGCTTCCCTCAGCAAACGGACCACCATGATTCCGTCCGCGTCGGACAGCTTGCGGTCAAGCGTCATGGCGTCGTAAGCCATGACAAGCGCGGTGCGCAGCGCCTCGCGCCCGGTCGTGACGAGATCGACCTCAAAGCCGCGTTCACGCAGCGTTTCAGCGATCTCCGCAGCAGTGCCGGGATCGCTCCCGACCGTCAGGATGCGCCGCTGCCTCGAGGCCCCACTCGCAATGTTGCTAGCCAATTGTTTTGCTCGTTATAAGTTCGAAGATCTCCCACCATTTTAACGAATCAATAATAGGCTGACGATGAAAATTCCCTCACGAACAATTCGCTAATTGCACTAACCCTCACTGCATGTTACGACTCGCCAAAGTAGCTAAATCCATTTAAATGGTCAAATATTTTCTCCGTCAATCAGTTTACCGAAATCGCTAATTCTGAAAGCACGGCTCTTGATTTATCCCCATTTCTGTCCCGTAAATATGCCACCATTATTTAATAACAATCAATTCAAATCTACATAATGGAAATTATGCGATCCTGCCCCGTAACGCCCAGTCATGGCCGATGCGTGCAGATAATGAAAATTCTCCGATCTCAATTCACCCGGATATCACCCGGTCGCCCGCAGCAGCCGTAACCCCTAAGTCAAAAAAACGCATGACGCAGAAGCAGACCGTACAACGCGTTTCCTGGGCAGTACGCCGGATCACCATTAATCCTCATACGCTCTGCTACGTCATACTCGCCCCTATTTCATATCGACTATCGGATTTTTAACTAAATATCCATTCATGAGAAATTCAACATGAAGATTTAAAACAGGCAATGCGGGCTTTTACAAGTGGCAAATTGGCGACTGCCTGTGCATTTCTTGTCAGCAGATTCGCAGCACATCGATCAGAATGCAGACCGGAACTGCGGAGCGCCCCGCAATCCCGCACCTGCCTGGTGCTCAAAGTCATTAAAAATTCATTGAACTCGCCCAGTGTCGCGCCGTTAAGCCAATGAGATCAACGAGACTCCCATGCAATTCTCCACCCTCCATGTCACACACGGCGCGCCATTGACAGTCGACGCGTTGATAGCCGACCGTGCGTTGTGGGCGGTGTTCCAGCCTATCGTGCACCTTGCCGATGGAGAGATTGCGGGGCATGAAGGGCTCATCCGCGGTCCGGCGGACACTGCGCTCGAGACGCCGCGCGGCTTGTTCGCGCGTGCGCAGGAGGAAGGGTCGGCTCACCGTCTGGAGGTAGCCGCGGCACGGGTATGCTGCGAGTCCTTTGCGCGCCTCAACGGCGCCGGCCTGCTCTTCATCAACGCAAGCGCCTCGGTAATAGAAGCGAGTGTCGCCGAGGACGACGGCCTTGCCAATCTGCTCGGCGCGAGCGCGCTTGCGCCTGAGCGCGTCGTGATTGAATTGACCGAGCAGAGCGTCATTGCCAACCTCGACCGTTTCGACGCGACCGTTCGCGCCTTGCGCGCAAGGGGCGCCGCGTTCGCGCTGGACGATTACGGCAGCGCGAATGCGAACATGAATCTCTGGGTACGGTTGGCACCCGGCTACGTGAAGATCGACCGTTTTTTCATCGATAACATCGCGCTCGATCCGCTGAAATTCGAAGCCGTCAAAGCGATGGCCGGGTTTGCAAGAGCCAGCGGCGCCGAGCTGATTGCTGAGGGTATCGAGCGGCCAGCCGATCTGGGAATCGTCCGCGACCTCGGCATCACGTATGGACAAGGGTTCTTGCTGGGACGCCCGATGGCACTGCCCAGTCAGGCATTGCCCGCGCCCATACAGCACTTGCTGCACTCGTCCCGGATCACCGTCTATCCCTCGCATACCCATACGCACCGCGAGTCCCGCGCGAGCGGATTCGAGCTCGACCGGATGCTGATTCTCGCGCCCTCGTTGCCGATGGATGCATGCAACGACCACGTGGTCGACCTGTTCAACGCGGCGGCGGACTTGCATGCGGTGGCGATTATCGACGACGGGCGGCCGGTCGCTCTCATCAACCGCCGTGCCTTCATGGACCAGTACGCGCTGCCCTACCACCGCGAACTGTTCGGCAAGCGGCCCTGCCTTCAGTTTGCCAATCCGGCGCCACTGGTGGTCGAGCGTTATGCCACGCTGGACCAGGTGGCGCATATGCTTGCCAACGACGATCTGCGCTATCTCTCCGACGGTCTCATCATCACCGACGCCGGCCGTTACGTAGGCCTCGCCACCGGCGAGCGGCTGGTGCGCGCCGTGACGGAGATCCGGCTGGAAGCGGCGCGTTATGCCAACCCGCTGACGTTTCTTCCCGGCAACGTGCCGATCAATTCGCATGTCGAGCGGCTGATCGACAACGGTGTCGACTTCGTTGCGTGTTACGTCGATCTCGACGACTTCAAGCCATTCAACGACTACTACGGCTATTGGCAAGGCGACGAAGTGCTCAAGGCGGCCGCCGCAGCGCTGCGCTCGGTCTGCGATCCAGCGGGCGATTTCCTCGGCCATATAGGCGGCGACGATTTCCTGGTGTTGTTTCAAAGCGCGGACTGGCGCAGCCGCAGCCTCCAGGCCATTCACCGCTTCGGTGAAGACGTCAAACGGTTTTACTCCTCGGAAGACCGGCTCGCAGGCGGCATCTACAGCGAAGACCGAAGCCGGCGGCGGCAGTTCTTCAGCTTCGTCACCATGTCCATTGGCGCGGTCAGGGTGGCGGCCGGAACGGCGCGCATCAGCGAGGAAATAGGCGCGGTCGCGGCTGTCGCCAAGCGCCGCGTCAAGAAGGAAAAGACCGGGATTGTCACGATCGATTTCGCGCAGCACCGGTCCGTCTGATCGTTCCGCACGCAGCGTCCGGCGCATTGCTTACACTACAGTTACATGCACGCCGCCGCATCGCTTCCCGACCGGTCGGACGCTTTTTCTCCCGTATCCCGATGATCCCGATTGGTGCAGCCGCTCGTCACGCGTGAACCATGCCCGTTTAAAGCGTAACTGGTATAACGACATACTCAGCGTCGTAAATGGCCCGCTCCGCGGAGCGCAATTCTGACTGCAAACTCGCGATCCTTACGCACCATGACCACTCAAACACCTTCAGCCGCGCCCGATCTTCCAGTCGACATGATCATCTTCGGCGGTGCCGGCGACCTGTCCGCACGCAAGCTCCTGCCGGCGCTCTACATGGCGCATTTGCATTGCAACCTGCCCGCACAAACACGCATCATCGCGATCGGCCGGCGCGACTGGTCGCGCGAGCAATACGTGCAATTTGTGGAAGAGCAATCGAAACCCTTCGTCGACAAGAAGGCGCTCGATCCGCAATCCTGGGACAGTTTCCTGGCGCTCTTCGACTACGTGCGCATCAACATTGATTCGGCAAGCGACTACCTGCGGCTGACGGAAATTGCGCGCAGGGACGTATGCCGCGTGTTTTATCTCGCGACAGCGCCGGACCTGTTCACGACCATCTGCGACAACCTCGCGGCGGCCGACCTGGTCGACAGCAACTCGCGTGTGGTGCTGGAAAAACCGCTGGGGCATGATCTCGCGTCGGCACAGGCGATCAATGCTTCTGTCGGCCGCCATTTCGCCGAAGCGCAGATCTATCGCATCGACCATTACCTCGGCAAGGAAACGGTGCAGAACCTGATGGTGCTGCGTTTCGGCAATGCGATCTTCGGACCGCTATGGCAGGCGCCGTACATCAAGAGCGTACAGATCACCGTGGCTGAAACGGTGGGCGTGGGCAGCCGTGCGGGCTTCTACGACCAGACCGGCGCGCTGCGCGACATGGTGCAGAACCACCTGCTGCAACTGCTGTGCATCGTGGCCATGGAGCCGCCGGTATCGCTCGATCCCGATGCCGTACGCGACGAAAAACTCAAGGTGCTGCGTTCGCTGCGCAAGATGACGGTCTCCGATATTGCCCGGGACACCGTGCGTGGTCAGTACAGCCCTGGCGCCATCGACGGCGAGCCGGTCAAGGGTTACATGGAAGAGGACAACGTGCCGTCCGACAGCCGTGCCGAGACCTTCGTCGCCATCCGCGCGCATATTAACAACTGGCGTTGGGCGAACGTGCCGTTCTTCCTGCGCACGGGCAAGCGCTTGCAGAAGAAGCAATCGGAGATCGTGATCGATTTTGCCGACCTGCCGTTCTCGATCATTCCCAGCGGGCCGCGCAACTATGGCAACCGGCTGGTCATCCAGTTGCAACCGGAAGAATCGATCCAGTTGCAGATGCTCGCGAAAGAGCCCGGCAGCGGCATGCATATGCTGCCTGTGAATCTGAATCTGGATCTGCAGCAAGCATTCAGCGAACGCCGCGCGGAAGCATACGAGCGGCTGTTGATCGATGTGATGCGCGGTCGCCTGACGCACTTCATGCGCCGGGATGAACTCGAAGCGGCATGGGCATGGGTCGAACCAATCCTGGACGGCTGGAAGGAATTGAACGACCGGCCGCGTGGTTATACGGCGGGCACATTCGGACCGGCCGCCTCTTCAGCGCTGATGGCGCGGGAGAACATGGCGTGGGCCGAAGAAGCGTGATGCTGGTCACTCGCACCGGTCCGCCGGTGCGAGTGAAACGAAGTCCATCGTTCTAAACTGAAAACCGGACTTCGGCCGCAAGACCCCTGCCTCCGGGTCCGTCGTCAAGACTGATGCTTGCCCGGTGCGCCCGCACGATCTCCCTCACAATGGCCAAGCCCAGGCCGCTGCCCTCTTCGCCCGATGCCCTGAAGAACGGCTCGAACACGCGGTCACGGACATCGGCTGGAATACCGGGACCGTCGTCGGTGACGGCAAGCACGATCGTCTTGTCGCGCCGCTCGATCAACAACGTCACGTGACCTGACGCAGGCGTGTACCGGATAGCGTTATCGACCAGGTTGAAGACCAGCACCGACAATAAACGGGCGTTCCCTAAAACGATCGCGTCGCCGGCAAGCTGCGCAGCCAGCTCGATCCCGCGACGCTGCGCCAGCAGCGCCAGCTCTTCAATCACCGTTGTCGCGACCTCGCGCAAATCGACACGCTCACCCTCGAAGTGGCTGTAATCGGCGGTCTCGGCTTGCGCGAGCAAGAGCAACTGGTTGGTCAGCGACACCAGCGCCCCATTGCTCCTGTGCATGGCTGACAGCGTCTCTTTGACCGTCGCGAGATCGTCGTGGCGCCGCGCGTATTGCAGTTGTGCACCGAGTAAAGTCAGCGGCGTTCTCAGCTGATGCGCGGCATGTGCAATGAAACGCCGCTGCATGGCGGTCTGCCGCTCGATCCTCGCAATGCACTGATTGATTGCATCCACGATAGGCCGCAACTCGCTCTGAAGATGCTCCGAGCGCAACGGCACGAGTTCGTTCGGCGCGCGGTCGCGCACGTCATTGGTCAGCGCCATCAGGTGCCGCAATTCGAACGTCAGGCCGACGCACACCAGCACGATCGCAATCGCAATGATCTCCGCGAAATGCAGCAGTTGCGGCCGCCACAGTTCGGTCGCCAATGCATCGCGCTCCAGCTCCGTGCGGCCCACCGAAACAAGGATGCGCTTGCTTTCACCGGAGTCGTACATCGGCCGGATGATGGAGACCGCCCGCACCGGCTGACCGTCGATCTCGGTGTCGTACCAGCCGGGCGAACTCGGCGGCTCGACCTGCTCAAGATCCGACGTGCCCGCAATCGCCGGCCCGTCGATCACGCGGATACGAAAAAATACCCGGTCGCCATAGGGCGAACTCAGGATCTCGATGGCGCTCGGCGAAATGTCGGCATGCAGGAAACTGTCGTCCCATTTGACGTCGCCGGCCATCACGCGGGCGGATGCAAGCAGCGCATTGTCCTGGATCAGGCTCGCGGTTTTCTGCGCGCCTTCACGGGCCATGTAGCCTGCGGCAAGCACATAGACGGTCAGCGGCAGCAGCAACCACAGCAGAAGCCGAAGCCGCAGGCTATTCGTCATCGCTGCTGGCTTGCAACAGATAACCCAGGCCTCTGAGCGTAATGATGGTGGCGGTGCTTTTCTCGAGCTTCTTGCGCAGCCGCGAGACGTATATCTCGATGGCGTCTTCGCTCGTGTGGGTGCTCGAACTGCCGAGCGAATCGGCCAGCATCGGCTTGGAGACCGTCTTCTTGGCCTTGAGGATCAAGGTCTCGAGTACGGCGTGCTCTCTCGGTGTCAGGCTCAGCATTTCGCCCGCTACCGAAAACTGCCGCCGGTCGATATCGTAGGAAAGATCGCCGCAGCGCGTACTGTTCGAGCGCGAGGGCAGCTGACGCCGCACCAGTACCTTGACCCGCGCGACCAGTTCGCGTGCGTCGAACGGCTTCACGACGTAATCGTCCGCGCCGGCGCTCAGGCAGATCACCTTTTCATCCACGGAACCGCTTGCGGTCAGGATAAGGACGGGTGTGTCGTCGCCCCGTTCTCTCAGCCGCCGAAGCACGCCCTTGCCTGACAGGTTCGGCAAGTTGAGATCGAGCAGCACGACGTCATAGCGCGTGGTGCGCAGGAACCGGTCGGCCGCGTCGCCGTCGCTGACGCGATCGAGCACAAAACCATCGTCTTCCAGAATCTTAGCGAGCCAGTGGGCCAGTTGCTCATTGTCCTCGACCAGCAGTAGCTTCATCACGTTCACCGCGTTATGCGTGGGCATTGTCCGCCAGCCCGGCATGCGCATGATTCGAACGAGCCTCACGCCACGCCGGGCCACGGCCCTCAGGCGAAGTGTATATCGCGCGGGGCGTGGCCATGCTGTTTGGCGCCACCCGTCAAGCGGTCTTGTACTGGCTGCGCGCTTCCGTGGATCGATACAGAACGAGTGTTGCAATCAACCCGCAAACCGCGGCAAC
>NZ_FCOK02000091.1 GCF_001544555.2 Caballeronia udeis
TCCGCAAAGTGAGGTTGCGGACGCAATCGTGAGCCTTCTCAACAACGCAAGCTAGGTGTGTGAAATCGCGCGCTTACCAACAATCAATCTGAAGGAACTTAACCCAGTGCATAAAACATACGATCCTAAGTCTATCGTCCAACCTGGCCCAACGTATCACCACGGTATGGAAATTGTCCCAGGGTCTCGGACTCTGCATATTTCAGGGCAGATTGGTGTGGATCGTCATGGACACGTTGGCAGCACGGTACGAGAACAAGCTGATATCGCGTTCGCAAATGTGCATGCAATCCTGGAGGCCGCAGGAATGAGACTGGAAAACCTGGTACGGATTCGCTGCTTTTTAATCGACGTGGCCGATATCGAGGTTCTCAAAGCGTCGCGGGCGGCTTTCTTAGGGGAGGCGCGACCGACGTCATCCCTTTTGATTGTGAAAGCTCTTGGCGATCCATCCTGGTCGGTTGAGGTTGAAGCCATCGCTGCAAGTTTCGCTTAGGGAAGAAATGCGGAGCCCGTGCGTACGGGAACAGAGAATAAAATTTTTCGAAGTAAACCGCAAAGCACCATATTCATTCATCAGGTCAATTCACCTCGCGCGACCGCTAAGGGCGCTAAGGGACTACGCGGAAAATTATAGCGTTGGATGACAACATTCAAGGGAATTGCTCCGTGTGAAAGAATACACAACGGATTTTTTCGTCTCGCGAAACGGAATTTAATTTACGTAAAAAATCGGCGTGTTTTAATTTTAATAAAGTACGCAGCAAGTAACACGACGAATGGGAGCGTGCGACTTTGGCCGCGTCGGTTTTACTGACTCCGTTGTAGAAAAGCAGAGCTGAACTCGGGCTAGGAGACGGGAAAATATTAATCACAAGGAGCGAGAACATGACGATTTCTCCAAAAAATATTCTTTTCATTCAAGTGGACCAGCTTACACCGATAATGATCCCCGCATACGGTAATGCGGTCGCAAACGTGCCGAATTTATCTTCTCTCGCAAGTGGTGGGACGGTGTTCGATTTTGCATATTGCAATTCCCCGCTGTGTTATCCGTCGCGTTCTTCCATGATGTCCGGAAAACTGCCTTCAGAGATTGAGGCATACGATAATGGCTCGGAACTGCCAGCGTCCGTTCCGACGTTTGCACATTATTTGAGAAGAGCGGGGTATCAAACCTCGTTAAGCGGGAAGATGCACTTTGTCGGACCCGACCAGTTACATGGATTTGAGGAGCGACTGACCACAGACATTTATCCTGCGGATTTCAGCTGGACGGGCGATTGGAATTCGACGTTTCAAGAACACAATAACGATACAACGGCATTTACGCAGGCAGGTCCGTGTGTAAGAAATCCGCAGATCGACTATGACGAGGAGGTGCTACACCGCGCGAAACGTAAGCTATTTAACCTAGCTCGTAGTAGTGATCCTCGACCATTTTTGTTAGTGGCTTCATTCACCCAGCCTCATGATCCATATCAATGCGAGGAACGCTTCTGGGATTTATATCGTGACGAAGATATCGATATGCCGATCGTCTCAGCGATCCCCTTTGACGAGCAAGATCCATACACTCAACGCCTTCTCACCCAGTATCGGCTTCGTGATTTCACCCCCACACCGGAACAAATCAAGCGGGTACGGCGTGCCTACTATGGAATGATTTCGTATATCGACGAAGCAGTCGGCGTCCTTCTTCAAACGCTCAAGAGCACGGGACGTGATAAAGACACCATTGTTATCTTCACAAGTGATCACGGGGAGATGCTGGGCGAACGAGGACTTTGGTACAAGAGGTGTCTGTACGAACACTCTGTCCGCGTGCCGTTAATCGTGAGACACCCGGAATTTGGTGCAGGCATTCGCGTCAAGGAGAACGTTTCCCTGATCGATCTGCTGCCCACAATGCTTGAACTTGCCGACCCCACAGGATCACTGAAGGCCGTTGACAAAATTATTGGACAAAGCATCGTGCCTTGTCTGAAAGGCATTAAGAGATATGAAGGCACGACGTTTGTCGAATGTTTATTCGAAGGTGCCGGAGCACCTATCATGATGGTGAAAAAGGGAAGTTATAAGCTCATCACATCGCTGCGCGATCCGGAACAGCTCTTCGATCTTTCGAGTGACCCGAAGGAGCTTACGAACCTGCTCGCAAATCCAAGTCACGCGAACAAATACAAAGAGTTGAAATGTATCGCAAAAGAGCAATGGGATCTCGAAAGGATCGAAAGCGCCGTCTTGCTCAGTCAGCGCCGTCGCAAGTTTGTCCATCGCGCGCTTACCGCAGGCGCTTACACGCCTTGGGATTTCGTGCCAACCGATCAAGGGAGCGGGCAGTGTCTGCGCGGAGGCTATGCGGAGTGGCTCTCTACGAATACTCTCGGATCAAGATTTTCTTAGTCGATCGCGCGACAGAGTTAGTTGACAACTGCATTGTTTATGAAGCCACCTGGTGCTTTGTCTATTACCGCTGAATTCCTCTCTGCGCTCGGTCGAGACTCGTCCTGCGGAGTCTGCCGTTTTTTGCGCCGTGCGTGACATTAAATGATTGCTCCAAACGTCCTTGGAGCCTCTTCTACAATTTATCCGTTGTCTAAATAAAGTCACGAATGTTTAGAGCGGAATGCTTAACATTGGAGATTCTCATGAAATCTCGCTGGACTAGATTGCTGCCCGTTATGATCGTTGCCTTCATGATTGCGTTCATGGATAGGACCAACATCAGTTTTGCGATCCCAACGATGGGCCGGGACCTCGGACTCACGCCTTCGCAACTTGGGTTTTCGGCAGGTGTTCTCTTTCTCGGTTATGGTTTAGCGCAGTTGATCGGCGGATGGATTGCAGATCGAGGGCATGGAAAACTTCTGATCACAGTAACATTAGTGGTGTGGGGCTTTGCCGAAATTGCGCAGGCTTACGTAAAAAACGCCGACCAACTTGCAGTCGTTCGTGTTGTGCTTGGGCTTGCGGAGGGAGGAATGTTTCCGACTTTCATGTTGTTCATCAATAATTGGTTCTCTCCGTCAGAGCAAACACGCGCGAATGGGATTTGGCAGATCTGCTATCCTTTGGCTGCGATGGTCAGCGGCCCGCTTGCAGGCGTCATTCTGAGAATGGGAAACTGGCGAGATCTCTTTATTGTCGAGGGTATTTTCCCGCTGGTTTGGGTCGCTGCATGGGTTTGGGGCGTGGCTGATTCGCCGGCTAAGGCCAAGGTTAAGTGCATCTGAAAAATTGAAGCTGCTTGCTCACCTGAAGAAAGAACGGCTATCTGTGACCGACCTGAATGAGAATCCAGCTGAAGACAAGGCTACCTATTTTTCGGAACTTAAAAGACGCCCTTTGATTGTTTTCCTCTTTGCTATCTTCTTCTGGAACCTTGGTTTCCTGGGCGGTTTCAAGGGTGAAGTGCAACAGGGGTTTAATGTTTAGAGCTTGGGGGTTGGCTTGCTGAGGCAAGTGTCGCAGCGAATACCTCGAATGGCGAATGAAACGCATGAGTAGCGCGCGGCCGGCTGTTCAGGCTGTCGGCAATGGCATCGAGTTCGTCCTGACTGTAGACCGAGAGGTCGGTGCCTTTAGGTAAATACTGGCGCAGCAATCCGTTGGTGTTTTCGCAAGTACCGCGTTGCCAGGGACTGTGCGGGTCGCAGAAGTACACGTTCACGCCGGTGGCGGCGGTGAGTTCCTGATGGCGCGACATCTCTTTGCCTTGGTCATAAGTAAAGCTTTGCCGTAACGGCGCAACAATCGAATTGAGTTTGGCGGAGAAGCCCGCGAGCGCTGAGGCGGCGGTGGCGTCCTCCATCTTGGCAAGCAGCACCAGGCGGCTGGTGCGTTCGACCAGAACGCCGACAGAGGATTGATTGTTCGCACCCTTGATGAAGTCGCCTTCCCAGTGACCTGGCAGCAGTCGGTCTTCAATTTCGGGCGGTCGCACGTGGATACTGACCATGTCGGGAATCTGTCCGCGCCGGTCTGTGCCCCGCGTGCGTGGCATGCGCGTGCCGTGGCCGTGGCGCAGGCAGGCAATGAGTTGGCGGCGCAGTTCACCGCGCGGCTGAGCATAGATTGCCGTGTAGATGGTTTCGTGCGAGACGTGCTGGGTCGAGTCGGTCGGATACATGCGCTTCAGTGTGCCCGATATCTGCTGGGGCGACCATTTCCACTCGAGCAAGGTGAGAGTGATGCGCCAGCAAACGCTTTGCAGGCAAAGCTTCGACGGACGGCGCGCTGCGCGACGGCGTGCGCTGCAAAGCGCTGCAGCGGGCACCGATGCGTAGCCAACAGGAGAGCTGTTTCGCACTAACTCACGGCTGATAGTTCCCGGTGAGCGCCCGAGTATGCGGGCCATGGCCCGCATACTCGAACCCTGCAGATGCAAGCTCGCAATGGTTACGCGTTCTTCAGGCTGAAGTTGTTGGTAAGAAGTTTTTTCGGGCATCGCGACACCTTATACGAGACAGGTGTTGCAGTTCACATTTGAGGCCGCCCTGGGATTTATCATTTGGATGCCTAGTGTCATGGCGGCAGGTGGAAATGTGAGCGCCGCTTCTGTGGGTTGGCTCAGCGCGGTTCCTTTTCTTATGGCTATCATCGTAATGCAAATTCTTCCCTTGTTTGTCAAAGGGACGGGGAATCTGAATCGAGTCGCATCGTCGACTATACTGATTTCTGGATTGAGTATTGTGCTAGGTGCCGCATTTGGCGATGTATCCATCGCGCTAAACATTGTGTTACTGGTAATTGCTGGAGCGACCTTGTACGCTTCTCAGCCACCTATCTGGTCAACGCTCAACACAATCGTTTCAAGGAAGGTTGCAGGCAGAATTGTCGGGACGATGAATGCGTCGGGAGTGATTGGAGGCTTCTCGGGTTCTTATTTGGTTGGAGTGGCACGCGACGTAACCGGTAAGTTCTCTGCGGGCCTTTGGGTGCTTGGAGGGTGTTTAATTCTGTCAAGCGTTCTTTTTCTTTGGGTCAGGCAATCGCAAAGCCTGGAGGTACCTGCAGTAGCTTAAGGTACATATGCGCCGGTCTTGATGGCCTGTTGACCCAATTGGGCCGATGTAAGTCGATTCGGTTATTTCTCGTCTCGACGCAGAAGCGCCATAGCGATCACGATTTTGGACGCGTGCGTAAGTCGCCCCTGCAAAATGCAATTCATCAATCGATGCGAACCGAGCGAGGAATGAGAAAGCCGCCTCGCTTGCATTGACGCGAAAGACCGGCGCGAGAGCGCAAGCGCAAAAAACACTGGTTCGATGCCGAGCCGGACGATAACTACCGATCCGTTGTTGCCGGATCGTGACTATGTCGGCAATGCAATGATGCCCGCACTCGCGCAATGCGAGATTCCGTTCTGCATGCGGGTCGATGCACGTAACTGGAAGTGCGCCACCTTCTTCGCCAGCAGCGGCGAGGCCGAGCCCGTGGGTGACGCTGGAGGTGCCCATCGAGCAGAATGCCCACGACTGAACTGGCGCGCACGTGGAGCACCGTGCGTCTGATCCGGGACATCCGTCTTAGCGGTCGGGTGCGTGTGTTGATGACCTCGCTGATCAATGGCCAGTGTTATCTGGCTGCGTCCTTCGGGCTACACTATTATTATCGGTGCTGGCGGGGAGAGGAGGCATTCAAACGCCTGAAGCACCGATTGCGGCTGGGGGCGTTACGGACCCAGACTACTTGGCATTGCGGCAGGATTTCGGCGCAAAAATCCTCGCTGGCAGCCTGTGCACGCTGCTCAATGAGCTTGATTCGCCGCACTTTGATGAATGTGGCAGTAGTCCTAATCGCGTGTACGCGCTGGAAGCACTCAAGCCAATTCTCGGTAGATGCCTTCTGCGTATCCGGCGCTGTCTGGATAACAACCTCACCCGGGCGCTTGCGGTGATCCGCTAGTCCCGATGCCGCATACAGCCTTCACGCTCCTACCCAGACCACTCGGAAAAGCCAAGCTCGAGTTCCAGCTCGCGTATAAACTCGCTTCATGGAATGGAGCGTAAGTTGAGAATATTGGCTATTACCGTCCCTACACTTCGGGCGCGCTGCCGTCTATTCTTCGCGTGCCTGCTATTACCGTTCCTACGAAAATTAACGCGGAACCCAGGATTGTCATCGACCTTGGAATTTCATGAAATACCGCATACCCCAATAACTCTGCCCAGAGGAGTGCTGTGTACTCGGTCGGTGCCAGTCTCGCGGCTTTGATCTTTGAATATGCAGTAATCAAAAGAATATGGCAACCAAGACCCAGGAACCCGACAACGGCAAAAATGAAGAGATCCTCCGTTTCCGGACTTTTCCAGGCAATTATTGCTGGGGGTAGTAGCACGAGTGCTGGGCCGGCATTCTGAAAAAGAAGGACAGTCTCCATGGCATCGCTACCTCTGCGGGCTCGTACGAGGATCAGATTGCTTGCATAGGTGAGAGCAGATAACACTGCGGCTACTGCTCCTAAGTAAGCGCCTTTACCATATCCAGTCAAGCTGATCTGCCCGAAGAAAATGACAACAATTCCGGAAAATCCGATTGCCACGGAGAGGAGAATTCGTTTTTCATACCGTTCCTCAAGAACCAAGTTGCCGAGAATAATAATGAAGAACGGAGAGAGAAAGGAGAGCGCGACCGCATCAGCGAGCGGGAGAGTGCTGAGGGAAAACGAAAACATGATTGTTGTTGACGCAACAAGCACAGAGCGTACGCTGTTGGCGAGAATCGAGCGACAGTGGCGCTGCCGAGGACGTCTGAAGGTCCAAAATGCGAATGAGCCAGCGGTTCCGAATAGGTACCGGACAAATGCGATCTGGAAGACGGAGTATGACGCAGACTCAAGTTTTACGAGCACGTCTGTAATGCAAAACATCCCAATTCCGATAATGGCTAATGGGAAAGCTCTATTCATAAAACCGCTGACATAGATTTTCGTATCGAAATTGATAGGTAAATATGAGGTCTTCAGTTTTCTGTTGACGCATTGCCAATCCCGATGCTGATGGAGTCGGAGGGTCACTTTTGTCGCAGAAGCGGGCCACATCCGAAGAGATGGCCCGTCATTTACATTAACGTGAACGTGACATTCGGGAAGTGAATTTCCCGTCCGGTCCTCATTGTGCTCGTGAATTCACCGCTATCCTCAGAAGACTGCGTTGGACATTTGAACTGCGTGCCGGGAGTCTCAACGCGACGTGCGCACTCATCTGGATAACAGGACGCTACAATTACGCCGTAAGTGATTTCAACGCCTTAAGGACTCTTTCGACTTCCTGTAAGGTATTGTAATGTGCCAGACCAATC
Source organism: Caballeronia udeis (assembly GCF_001544555.2). Lineage (GTDB taxonomy): Bacteria > Pseudomonadota > Gammaproteobacteria > Burkholderiales > Burkholderiaceae > Caballeronia > Caballeronia udeis. Next base: position 7,306 of record NZ_FCOK02000091.1, read on the forward strand.
CGAAGCACACTGTCCTTTTCACTCAAGCCTAAAGTTCGGACTGCTTCCAGCGCGTAGAGGTTTCCACACCAAACATTGATACCTTGCTCGGCTAAGGCGCGGGCCAGCGAGGTATTGCTGTGTCTGTCGTGTGTGATTGACACAGTCGGGACTCGCTCATGAAGCCGTTTGGAGTCGGTGATTCCGTGTACATGCAGGCCGGGGATTTCCAGCAGGCCCTCAATCAACTGTTCCACCAAGGGAATCTCGTATGCTGTGGCAGCCTCGTAGCTGTGAGCCAGGACGGCTCGTCGATCACCTATACCGCCCGTCTGCGCTCCAAGCCAGGCGAGATAATCGGTAGCAGCGGCCAATCCCGCGAGAAGTTCTGTTTGGGGCGTGCCAGTACCATGTCGACCCGGCAGGTCTTGGGGAGCCGTGCGAACAGCGTATGGGTGAAGGTCAGCCAGAATCGACTCCCGGCCCCAGAGCACCCCAAGATGCGGTCCAAAGAATTTGTAGGACGAGCAGGCAAGAAAGTCGCACCCGAGTTGGCCAACGTCTACCAATCCATGCGGAGTAAATTGCACGGCGTCAACATAAACCAATGCCCCGGCTTGCTTAGCAATTTGCGTAAGTTCCTTGACGGGATTGATCGAGCCGGTCAGGTTACTTGCATAGTTCAGCGCCAGGATTCGCGTCCTGTCAGTAATCAAGGCTTTGAGATCGGCCGGCTCGATGCGCCACGTATCCCGATTGAAGGGTAGCCAGCGCACGGTCAACTTTTGGTCCTCAGCCAGGCGAAGCCACGGGGAGACGTTAGCCTCATGATCCATGCGGGTGACAATGATTTCATCACCCGGTTTTAGCAGATGTCCCAACGAGCGGGATAACTGGAACGTCAACATGGTTGTGGACTGACCGATCAGAATTTCATTGCCCGACGCGGCACCCAGCAATTCGGCCATCGTCTCGTGCGCTCGCGCTTTCGTTGCAGTCGCATTCCGGGACGTGGCGTGGAATGCGCCATAATTGCTTGCTGCAGCGACAAAAGAAGCGGAGACCGCTTCGATGACACGAGTCGGCACCTGCGTGCCCGCGGGGTTGTCAAAAAAAGCAACCGACGAATTCAATGCCGGAAACTGATCACGCACTTGCTGAATTGGGAAATTTGTCAAAGGAAGCTCCACGAGTAGGTGTCGAATTATTCTCGTTTGGAGGCACGCCAGCCACCATCCTCCCTAAGGAGGATGATCGGCTAGTGGCACGCACTTGGACGTGAGCTATCCTGGATGTGCCTTCGACTCCCATTGGGGTTGACTTTCATCGTCGCTGTCGCCTCGCCTGATGTCGCGGGTTTTCTCTGCGCGACGTCTTTCTCCCGGGACCCGCGACCAGATTGTTTAGGGTAGCGAACATTTTTACGTCTGAGTCGGCTGTCTGGTTTAAATCAATGTTAGTTCGTTGCATGTGTCGCGGCGAGGTCGCGTAACACATGAAGCACGTCGCTTGCCGGTTGGTTTTCCAAAGAACTGTCCGGGTTTGTGGTTCGAGTTTGGCTGTGCAAGTTCGAATTCACCCGCATATAAACCAGGCGGAACATTTGGCGGGGGCACCTCCGGACGGAATTGGCTAGAGGGTATGCGTGCCTGATCTAGCTGAGGACTGCCTGCCGTATTGGACGTTTTCAGAAGGTCAGCGAGGCGCCTCCTCCTTCGGTAGGATGGTGACCAAAAAAAGGTCGTCCCAATATAGATCAAGCACCATTGACGGAGACGGCTGTGACGATTTTTCCTTTGGGGCGGATAGGCGTTCAAGACGATGCCGTGCATTCATCTGCTGCTTCCGAGTTTTCAAGCCTACGAGAAACGAGCGTGGTTAACGAATCAACTAATAACGGTGAAGACGGGAAGGAAGTAGTTCGACTCGAAAACATTAAAAAACGGTTCGGAGCCTTGGAGGTACTCAAAGGCGTATCTCTTACCGCCCGGAAAGGAGATGTTATTGCTTTGATTGGGTCATCGGGTTCAGGCAAGAGCACAATGCTTCGCTGCACCAATCTTCTCGAGATACCCGATGCCGGGCGAATCGTGGTCGGCGACGAAGAAATGAGTCTTAGACCAGCTTCAGACGGACGGATGGAGGTTGCGGACATTGCTCAACTACAGCGAATCCGCAGTCAGCTTGGCATGGTATTTCAGAGCTTCAATCTGTGGGCGCATCGAACGGTTTTGGGGAATATTATTGAAGCCCCGATTCATGTATTCAAGGTGCCAAAGGCTGAAGCGATCGAGCGCGCCGAGGAGCTGCTTCACAAAGTCGGACTCTATTCTAAGAAGGACGTCTATCCCGCCTTCCTGTCGGGAGGTCAGCAACAACGAGCGGCAATCGCTCGAGCGCTTGCGATGCGTCCGAAAGTAATGCTGTTTGACGAGCCTACTTCTGCCTTGGACCCCGAACTCGTTGGCGAGGTACTTCGCGTAATTCGCGATCTTGCCGCCGAAGGGCGAACGATGATTGTTGTTACACACGAAATGGCGTTCGCCCGTGAGGTAGCCAACCATGTTATGTACCTCCATAACGGGATCGTCGAGGAGGAAGGCTCTCCGCAGCACGTGTTCGGCTCACCAGACAGCGATAGGTGCAGGCAATTCGTCAATGCACGGGCAGGCTGATGCACTCGAGGCAGATGACAGTCTCAATTTCCCAACGTCTGAATTCCGCTGGAGATAATCAACATACAGTGAAACTGGAGGAAGGGGCATCCGCAAGCACGATATCGCAGTTCATCAGAATTATTCAATTAAATTATACGAATACTTAACGACCGATCAGGAGAGATATAAAGAGATGAAAACGCTGAGCAAAAAACTAATTGTGGCCGCAGCAATCATGTTTTCATATGGCATGGCTTCATCGGCGTTGGCTGATCCCGTCAGAGTAAGTGTTGCCGGTGAACCAGCCCCTCCGCTTGCCTGGAAGAATGCGTCAGGAGTTTGGGAAGGTTTTGAAGTCGATCTTGCGAAAGCAGTGTGCAAGGCGAGCGACATCGATTGCGTAATTGTCTCGACTGTGTGGGATGGAATCATCCCAGCCTTGCAATCAAAGAAAATCGATGTTATCTGGGCGTCAATGTCGATTACACCTGAGCGGGAAAAGAAAATTGCCTTTACGATTCCCTACTACAATTCGCCTGCCGAATTTATTGGAAATAAAGACGATAAATTCGATTTCACCAAAAATGGATTGAAAGGGACGACAGTTGGCGTTGAGGCGAACACCACATTTGCACAGTTCATGCAAAAGGCATATCCGAGCGCGACTGTCAGACTTTATAACAGCCAAGATGCTGCTACCGCCGATCTTAGCGCTGGGCGGGTCGATCTGGTTATCTCCGATGCTGTAGCGCTGGATGATTTTATAAAAGGTGGCGGAAACGCGTGCTGCGAGCGCAAGTTTCTTCCAAAAGATCCTCTTCTGGATAGCGGTATGGCGGGCGGAATTCGCAAAGACGATAGCGCTTTGAAGGCCAAATTTGATGCCGGTATCAGGGCAATTTATGCCAGCGGCGAGTTCAATAAAATTGAAAAAAAATACTTCAAATTTGATGTTGGTGTCCCTCCGAAGAACTGATCGGAGCAGCCTGGCTGCTATTGTCAGCTATCTCGACAAACCAAATAGCCTATGTCGGAGCAAATGCGGGCCTCGCGCCGCCTGGCCTAGATGGAGGTGGGGCGACGGTTCAGCTGGCTACTGTTGCGCCAATCTTGTTGGTGTGTTCGATTCTATAACTCGGAATGAAACTCACTATGGAAAAATTCCTAAGTTCTTTGTGGTCGGGATGGGGTATTCAACTGTTGCGAGGTCTAGTTGTAACCATCGAGATTTCCGTTGGAGGCTACATCGCGGGCCTTTTAATAGGGGGGGTGGTTGCGGGGGTGAAGCTGGGTGGCCCCAAATGGGCAGTGAAAATAGCAAACGGCTATTCAACCATATGCCGGGCAGTACCAGAGATACTGCTGATTCTGATTATATTCTACGCTGGCCAATCAGGTTTGAATGCCTTACTTGATCTGATCGGTGTTGGAACCGTAGGCATATCGGGTTTTTTCGCGGCGATCGCGGTATTGGGTATCGTGCAGGGGGCCTATGCGTCCGAGATTTTGCGTGGCGCCGTACTCGCCATTCCGCGGGGGCAGATAGAGGCTGCAAAAGCATTTGGTATGCATGGCGTGATCTTGTTCGGGCGCACAATACTACCGTTGATGGTGCCATACGCCTTTGCAGGCCTTTCTAATCTTTGGATGGCCATCATTAAGGATTCTGTACTGGTCAGCGTTGTTGGCTATAATGAATTGACGTTTACGGGAACGCAAGCGGCGGGTGCCACCAAGTTTTACGTACAATACTATTTGTTACTGGGTGCAATCTATTACGTTGTAACGCAGTTCTCGAATGTGTTTATCAATATATTCGAGGCAAGTTTTCTCCGCTGGACGCCGAGATCTGAATAATCATGTGGATGAATTTGTTAAACTGGGTTGTGAGTAATTTCCAGTGGATAGGCACATATTTTATAACTGCGATAATTCCCGGAATTATTGTAACGCTGAAATTGCTGGTTTTTTCGGGCCTGCTCGGGTTCCCGTTTGCTGTAATTGTAGGATTTGGTCGTATATCACGGAATAAACTGATATACGGAGTTGCATCGGTGTTCGTTTCGATTATCAGAGGTACACCGCTGCTCGTGCAGATGTTTTTTTATTATCGGGGGTTGGGGTCGCTCTTGCCGTCAATTCCTGGTATTCGACATAGTTTCATGTGGCCGTATCTTTCGGACGGATTTTATTATGTTGTTTTTGCAAACGTTTTGAGCGTGGGGGGATACGTCGGCGAAGTCGTGCGTCGTGCGCTGCTTTCCGTTCCCAAAGGTGAAATTGAAGCAGCACGGGTCTATGGGTTTCGGGGTGCTGCTTTGGTGCGGCGAATCTGGCTTCCACGTGCAATGCAGGCGATGATGCCTACGTTCGCCGGAGAGACTGTTATGCTTTTAAAGTCTACTGCCTTGGCATCGCAGGTTGCTGTTCTTGATTTGTTGGGCCAGATTAACGTCATCCGCTCGGAGACGGCCGTCACTTACACGCCGCTGCTTGTCTTGGCAGTTGGCTACTTGGTTATCACTCTCGTCATCGAAGCGGTGTTTCGCAGATTTGAGGCAAATTTCGCTAGATCGACGCGGTTGTTGGCGGCTTGATGCATAGAGAGATGGGAAGCGCTCTCAGGAGGATGGACAGAGGCGAGGGACCAATTATTCCTCTGTTGTCGTGGCCTTCTCACGCCGTTCCTTCGCAGACGACGCGGTAGCGGGCTGCGGCGAGTGGGAAGTGCAGCCAATGCCCATTTCGGTTCGTCGCGACTTTATCGCTCCGCGGTACGGAAGACATACCTGAAAGGGCGGCTGCGTAGCACGTCGGATAAATTTTACCGTTGCACAACCATAGCAAATTCGCCTCCCAAGTAACCGTCCGACTAGGTCCGTTCTTGACCGCAGGTTGATATCGAATATTTGAACGCAGTGCGTTGAATGCAGGCGACGTCCTCACCAAGCTAATCCGGTATGCCGCCACATTGCGGACGGCCTTGACTTCGGTGAATTGGGTCACTGTGCCCACGATTCCTTTGTGGACACAGTCACATTTGTGCTCCAGGAAAGCACGTGAGCGCCTTCATAAAGCGCCTACACAGTCATGTGTCGGACGGTTATCCCTCAAATCAATTCAATCGGTGACTTCCCCACGTCGAATATTTTCGCGAGGTGAAACTCTGCATGCTGTACGCAGGATAATGTCTCTGGTTTACTGGTCCTGTAAATGCTGGCGTCTGGAGCCGAGTTTGATGGATCGTCGCGGTGGACTGGCAATGATTTGCCTTCACATCCAGTAGCCGACTACACGACTACTGATGGCAGCGATTTGTTCCAGGCCGACTAGCTTGGACGTGTTCTCTGTCCTCTGCAATGGAGGACGAATCCATGAATTGTTCCTCTACGTGAATTTGCGTTCCGGCTCTTTCAATGCGAATGGGATCGGAGAGGTTATTGCTCCTTGCACTTGATGACAAAAATGCGATTTATATTGGCTAGTGGTCAGTCGTTGTCTTACCGTCGCAGACCCATCACCGGACTCGAGGGTGCATTTGCTGATTTTTCCGTCTCTTTGCCGACGGCGACGACAGAGATGCACGACGTTGTCGTGGCAAGGGGGAGACGCGCAAACTATGCTGTCGCTCTGACCTGAAGGAATGTACGATGCCAAGTTTTTCTGCATTCAACGACAAGAGCGAGCTGGTGGCTCCTCTGCCGGCCTCGTGGATGGCTGTCAGTGTGAAAATTATCGAGCACCTGGAAGACGCAGTTCTACCTGAACTGTTGGCTCGTGCGCTGGATACGTTGGTCCAGTTCGACGACTGCGAGCAATTTGTCTACCGTGATGATGACAATCCGATTCATGTCTACGACTCGTCGTTAAGCGCATACGCTAAGGTGGGATTGACCAATTACGTGAAAAACACTTACGTGCTCGGTCCTTTTTACAAGAGATATCGAGTCGGCCTGAAAACAGGGGTCTATCGATTGCGCGACATGATTCCCGACGGATCATTCTTCGGTGCCGGAAATCTAAAGAATTACAAGGTTTCAATTAAGGCATCTGAAGAGCTTGGATATCTTACTGAAGGATGGCCCGAGGGAAGGCAGGAACTCTGCATTGCTTTGGAACTGCCTATGGGCGAATGTGCGGGAATCACGCTCTCACGGCGATCTGGTGACGCAGGCTTTTCGCCCAAGGACGTGGAGGCGGTGACCTCGGTCATCTCTTTCCTGGCTGCAGCGTTTCGGCACTACTGGCGCGTGGCTCGTTTTTGTTATTTGGGAAACGGGCGTCGTAAGGGTGCTGACGTAGATCTTCAGGTGTTCGATGGAGACGTGTTGAGTCCACGAGAGAGAGAGATTGCCCAACTATTGCTACGCGGTCACTCCACGCTTTCGATCAGTCTGCAACTCGGCATCTCGATAACTACAGTCAAAACGCATCGCAAGAACCTATATGCGAAGTTGGGCATAGCCACTCAATTTGAGCTGTTTTCACTTTTCAAGAATTATCATCACGTAGCGACTGCGAGCGAAGAGATATCTTCCTTGTCGCGAGCCATTTCGTAGCTTAACGGGTAGGCGAGGCTAGATTGGCATCAAGGGCAGATTCCGCGCAGGCAAGTACGTCGATGGTACGCCGCTGTACCGGATGGCCCACGCGCTGGCTCGCACTGGCATCGAAGTCGGACGCGGCACGCTGGTGAACTGAATCATCCGGCCCGCAGAACTGCACTACCGCCGGGGGCGCTTCTGTCGCACCTGCAGATTCACAGTGATGAGACAACGGTGGAGGTGCTCAAGGAGCCCGGCAAGGCCGCGCAGAGCACGTCGTACATGTGGGTGTACCGCAACGCCGAGGAGCAAGTGCGGTGACACCAATCGGTGAAGCGGACAGTGGTACGAAAAGTATTCCTAAAATACATCTCGCAAACCTCCCATCCGTCCGCCTATTGTGAGTGTCTATCCCTCGCCAGCCACTTCCATTGTGTGCGGTGTCGAAGATACAGCCTTCTGGCTCATCCTCCACGCGTCGCCGGCCGGTGCATCGCTCTTGTTCTGAGGGCGTCCGAGGACAAGATAGATTACGCCGGCGCCAAACACGACTGCAAGACTGAGGAGCATTGCGTAGTTGATGAACCACGGAGCGGACGGCGTGTGCGGCCAAAGAATGTTCAATGCCGCTCCGGATCCGTAAGCGATGGCCAGCAGGTTCACAGTCCAACCCCATCGACCGAGAGTGAACTGTCCGCTGGGGCGCCAGCCTCGCAGCCTCGCATAGAGTGCACCGATTACAACCATCTGGAATGCGACGTAGATCCCAACGACAGCAAAGTTGACGATGGCGGTCAAGGCGTCGGGAAGGAAGAATCCCACGCAATCAATTGCACCCGCGACAACGGCAGCCGTGACCAAAGCAGCCGCTGGAATATGTGTCTTGGGCGAGATGCGGGAGAGAACACTACTGCCGACCAGCATCTTGTCACGAGCGTACGCGTAGAGCAGGCGGCTAACGGCGGCAAGCAAACTAAGCACGCATGAAACGTGAGAAATGAGAACAATGCCATAGACGACGCGAGCGCCGATGGGACCGAATGCGTGAACGAGAATGGTGTTTACCGGATCGGCATCTTTGCCGGAGATTGCTGCCTGGATATCCGGCAGGGCGAGCAGGAGAGCAAGGCAGGCAAAAATGGTGACCGGAATCCCGATGTAGATTGTCATTCTCATGGCACGCGGCACCGTCTTGCTGGGATTTGGTGTTTCTTCAGCCATATCGCCGCAACCCTCGAAGCCGTAGCAGGCGAACATGCCTACCAAAGCCGCGGCAAGGAATGCTGGGAGATAGGAACTACCGCTGCCGAAGCTAAACGTTTCCACCGTCACGTGAATCGCGTGCAACCGCCCGAACAGCAGAAGATAACCGCTTACGAAGAGCGCACCAACGACTTCGCAAATAAAGCCGAACATTGCTACGCGAGCGAGGGTTTTCGTCCCGAGCAGATTGAGCACTGTAGTTGTGATCAGCAGGACAATCGCGATTACGGTCGTGTTTGCAGGAGTGGTCGCGAAGCCCAAAAGCAAGGCAAAAAACGGGGCGGCACCGACAGAGACAGCAGACGCTGTTGTGATTAGCGCCCATGCGTACATCCATCCGCCCATCCATGCCCATTTGGCTCCGACCAGTCGGCGGTTCCACGGATACAGGCCGCCCGAAATGGGGAACTGTGAGACTACCTCGCCGAAGATGAGGCAAACAAGCATTTGACCAATTCCGGCCCCCAGATATGACCAAATGAAGGGTGGCCCCCCGCTCGTAATACCGAAGCTGAAGAGCGTATAGGCTGCTACGACCGGTGAGAGAAAGGTAAAGCCGAGGGCAAAATTTTGCCAAAGGCCCATTGATCTCTCGAACGTCGACTTATAGCCTAGAGCAGCTAATTGCGCGTCGTCTGCGCTCAGGCTGCCGTGGGTGCGGCTTGCATGGTTTGACATTTTCTTCCTCTGTGAATCAGGAGTCGGCACTTGTTTAAGAGACAACGATCGCGCTCCGGAACTACCGGTCTTTACTATCCGGACGTGATCGCCCTTTTTGTGTGAACGGGAAACTAGCTGCGACTAATCTCGTCGTTCGCGAAAGGTATAAAGTCAAATTTGTGCGGGCTATCAGATATCGGCAACGTAGGTGACTACCCTGACGGCTTGCTCTGCATATTTCCGTAGCGAGGAAATGGCGGCTCCCCGAAGAGTAGGCCGATGGTGTTCGCCGTCCCGCGCTCGGCCGCGGTTCGATTGCTGATCTGCGCGCAAAGTACGCTGTTGTTTCTGCTACGCGGTGCTCGAGAGCAGAAGGGCGGAATCGGCAGCCTGAGAGCAACGAAGCTTCGCGGATTGCGGCATATTGCCGTGTCCAGAGCCGAAATATGCCGCGCCATCCACGCCTCGCCAGCGGACCCTCAGGGTTCAGATGCGTGTACCAATTGAGTATTGAGTTAAGCTAAGGAGTCGATTTGCGGAGTTCGCGAACGACCTCATCAAGTGTTCGCATAGGATGCAGCTTGTTTTTCGCTGAGGGGTGGGGGATTTCGCCATTCGTACGTGGAGTCGTTCCCCCGTAGTACCCGCTCCGAGGTCATCGGGACGCCCGTGAATCGCCCCTCGCGGCAGCTCAAGGCTTCAACTACCAAAACTACCCTGGCGCTCTTTCGTCTCGCTTCGATGTAGGTGACAAGTTGCTGCAGGCGAATCAGCGCTGCGTTTGCATCAGGCTGGTCTCGTTCGTCTTCCCGAACACGGATTGAACACGTTGGCCATGTGTGGGAATGCGGCTAGGCAATTGACGAAATTCTGTGAGGAGTTGTGCATGCGGGCACTATTCTGGCGTTGGCGGCTCACGAGCGCTGGTCATCCCCAAGCCATCGACCTGAATCGGTTCAAATGACTCGTGCCAAGTGCATTCGTTACTAAACAATTTCCTTGGCAAACCTCTTGGAAGTTGATGAGGGTAGCTCGCCAAACATGGTGCGGTAGTCTTGTGCGAAGCTACTCAGATGCCAGAAACCCCATTTAGTAGCAGCTGAGGTGACCGACAGGCCTGTACGCAACGCCCGGCGAACGTGATTGAGCCGCACGGCCCGGAGATACGAAACCGGATTGCTATCCAACGCTTCGTGGAACGCATATTGAATGGTTCGACGGCTGATGTTGAGTCGGACACAAAGTTCGGCGATTGAAAGGGGGCAGGTCGCGGGATCCTGTAGCTGAGCCTGGACAGCATTGACTAGCGCCCAACTTCTCATGGACTTGGTGGTGAGTTTTCCTGTTTTCTCGCCCGGTACATTCAGGACCTCGGAGATCGAAAAGAGAACCGTCCTTTCGATCAGATAGAGACGTTGGTTCGTATCATCGTCCCGGCTTGCAACGGAATTTGCTGAAGCGGCGAATATGTTACGAAGCAAGTCCCGCATGGACTCGGCGGTATCGTTCTCCATCGGGACGATGGGCGACCTGGAATTTATGCGTAGCGACATCGCAAGCTCACGCAACGACTCTGTTGACAGAGCATGTTCGTCGATTTCAACAACGACCAATGCGTGGCGATCGGGCGAATAGAATTCGAACTCGGGAAGGCTTGAAAATACGTGGAGGCTATTGCGCTCGCTCATTTGACCGCACATGCGGGAATGACCCTCCAGTTCGAGAGGCACTGCCACGGTCAAACTATCTGATGGGGCCGTACCCCGTTGGAGTATTACGCGATTTAGTCGCTCTACCCACAAGCGTATCGCGCCTAGAGAAACCTCTGAGGAGGAACCCTGAAATGCACCGCTGGACATCTGTGTGTAGTCAAGGCTCCATCCGACAAACGAACCTGCTTGCACCTCGACGTCCGTGAACGTTGAAAATGCGACATTGCGGGCAGGCAACGGTGCCGAAAATCCTTCGGCATTGATCTGTAAGTTGCGCTCGATCATAGTTCTCCCCCCATCACCTTGCCTCATATTGATTGTATCGACGGTCCGGTGCAAACCCCTGGTTTGCCAATAAGTGATAGAGAAAAGAATCACATCGGCATACCTTCTTCTCTTCGGGCAAGGCGGCTATTAACGAGGTAGGGCGGTTCGCGTCAGGGTCATTCTACTTCGGCTGCACAGCATCGACATAGGGGAAGCGTGCAGCGGGGAGACCTTCGTCTCGTCACCCGGTAACGCAATGCAGAGATGGTTTAACCGGTTTTCCCTGTTGATGGCGCAGGCGTTCGAGTTTCCTTGTTTTCACCTGATCTGCATCGGAGAACTCCGCGGGAAACCGGTGGCACGGGAAGGGTAATGGTGGATCAAGAAAAGCATTGTCGTCTTGGAAGTAACAGGACGTGTCGTCACGTATGACGTTTTTTTGGAGAAATGGTGATGGAACTATCGCGCGGGGGACACTGGCGAAACTGGGTCGGAAACCAGGCATTCGTCGCTGGTCACATGGCTTCACCAGCGTCTGAGGACGAGATCTCGTCGCTGGTAAGGGAGGCCACTCGCCAAGGTCAAAATGTACGTTGCAGCGGAGCGGGTCATTCGTTCACGCCCATCGTAGCAACAAGTGGTCTGCTACTTAATTTGGATAGGTATCAGGGCGTTATCCATACTGACCGGGATTGGAGGCAGGTGACGGTCGCGGCGGGAACGACAATCAAGGCGCTTGCCAGCCACTTGAAGAATGAGGGGCTATCTCTTCTCAACCAGGGTGATATCGATTCGCAGACAACCGCAGGCGCCTTCGCCACCGGAACGCATGGGACCGGAATCACTCTTGGAAACCTCTCATCGAATGTTGTTGGCATGCGGATCGTCCAACCTGATGGGAGCATCTTCAAGGTTGACGGAAGGGAAAATATCGAGCTTCTCCACGCCACACAGGTCAATCTCGGACTGTTCGGCGTGGTATCAGCGATCACCTTGACTGTGACGGAGTCGTATAACCTTCGCGAGCGCCTGTGGCGGGAAGACTTCGAAGCGTGTATGGAAATGCATGACGAGCTGGCCAGGCAGCACCGGCATTTTTGCTTTTGGTGGTGTCCAACCAGAGCCAGTCGCGAGCTTTACGGCTTCCCCGATACTGCGCAAGTATCTCGATCGTCACGGGATTACGACGTGTGCGAGGTGCGGGTTCTTGACGCTACGACAGAAGAGCCTTCGGTCAAGTCAGCATTTGAGAGAGTTGGCCACAACTCTGAAATTTTTCCGCAGGAGTACGTGCCAAATTTTCATGAGCTCGAGTACGCCGTGCCGGCCATCTATGGCAAACAGGCGCTCCGGGAAATTCGTGAACTGATGCTGACCAAGCACATGGATTGCATCTTTCCCGTTGAATACCGCTTTACAGCGGCAGACCCTGCGTGGATCAGCCCGTTCCACAACCAGGATAGCGTCACCATTTCCTGCTCCGGTGATCCGAAAGGGGCCGATTATTGGCCCTTCCTCCGCGACGTCGATAGGATTTTGCGGGAGTTTGGCTCGCGGCCTCATTGGGGCAAGCTTCATTTCACGAGTCGAGAGGATGTTGACAGACTGTTCCCGAAGGCGCCGGCGTTCCGCGAGTTGCGGCGCGATATTGACCCAGAGGGATTTTTCCTGAATGACCATCTGAGCACGCTATTCAGATAGGTCGAGGAGAGGCGCAAATAGCGGCAGATGCGGTGCCGGATCGCCACGGTGACGATGTCGAAACGCCGTCACCGATCGCATTGAATCGCCCCGAGTTTCCCGGAGGCTCCAATCTTTGAGAAAATGGAGCTATGGAAAACGCAAAGAAGAAGTCACCAAGGTATTCGCCGGAAGTACGTGAGCGGGCCGTGCGGATGGTGCTGGAACATCAGGGTGCTGATGACTCGCAATGGAAAGTGATTGCGTCGATAGCGGCGAAGTTCGGCTGCTCGGGCGAGACGCTGCGCAATTGGGTGCGTCAGGCCGAACGGGACCGAGGCTTACGCCCGGGAACGAGCACGCAGGAGCAGGATCGGCTTAGGGAGTTGGAGCGGGAGAATCGGGAACTGCGGCAAGTCAACGAGATCCTGCGCAAGGCATCGGCGTATTTCGCGCAGGCGGAGCTCGACCGCCGACCGAAGTGATGGTGACATTTATTAATGATCACCGGGCGATCTACGGGGTCGAGCCGATCTGCCGGGTGCTACCGATCGCCCCGTCGACGTATTACGCGCATGCCGCGAGGCTAGCCAATCCGGTGCTGATGCCGGCGCGGGCCAAGCGTGACGCGGCGCTCAGCGAACAAATTCAACGCGTGTGGGAGGAGAACTTCAGCGTGTATGGAGTTCGCAAAGTGTGGAGGCAACTGGCACGAGAAGGCATCGAGGTTGCCCGCTGCACCGTGGAGCGGCTGATGAAAAAGCTCCGCCTCCAAGGTGTGAGGCGCGGCAAGCGTGTCAAGACCACTGTCAGTGACCGTGCGACGCCGTGCCCGCTGGATCGCGTGAGTCGTCAGTTCAAGGCTGAGCGACCCGACGCGCTGTGGGTTTCGGATTTCACGTACGTATCCACCTGGCAGGGTTTCGTCTACGTAGCGTTCATCATTGACGTGTTTGCCCGGCGCATCGTTGGCTGGCGGGTGTCAGCTTCGGCGCGTACCGACTTTGTCCTGGACGCATTGGAGCAAGCTATTTACGAGCGCAAACCAGAGCAGCAGAATGGCCTAATCCATCATAGCGATCGCGGGGTCCAGTACGTATCAATTCGTTATACAGAGCGTCTAGTTGAAGCTGGCATCGAACCGTCGGTAGGCAGCGTGGGCGACTCCTACGATAACGCATTGGCCGAGACGATCAACGGTTTGTACAAGGCTGAAGTGATTCATCGACTTGGCCCTTGGCGTAACCTGCAGGCTGTCGAGATGGCTACACTCGAATGGGTAGACTGGTTCAATCACCACCGCCTGCTTGAGCCAATCGGTAACGTTCCACCCGCCGAGGCTGAAGAGCTTTATTATCGTCAACTCGCTGGGTCTGCCATGGAGGCATGACTCAAGCAAATTCGCCTCCGACATTCCCGGGGCGGTTCACATCGCTGCGCTGCGCTGCGCAACGCAACGACTCAAGCGTAGCGAAATCGCTAGACTATCCAATAGCATCCGACGATTCGGATCGTCTACCGGACTAGACGCCCAGGACTCAGAATCTGCGCTGGGTCAAAAATGGATTTGATGCCTAGCAGCAAATTCAGATGATTCTCGGAAGTGCGAGCAAGAAATGCCTCCTGCTTGCTTATCCCGATTCCGTGCTCTGCACTCAACGAGCCGCCGAAACGGTCGACGACCTCGAAGATAGTTTCTTCGCACATGTCGAGGTAGGACTGAACCTCGGTATCCTGAAGGTTGCGAGGTGGCAAGACGTTGTAGTGGATATTGCCGTCACCTACGTGACCGTATCTCAGAGGAATAGCGTCGGGCGCGCGTTTTGCAATGAGTATGTCGGCCTCCTCGATAAATCGGGGAATCAGCGAGATCGGAACCGATATGTCAGTGCGCAGATGACGGCCGTAGCGTACCTGACCTTCGACCATCGCCTCCCTGATGCGCCAAAAAGACCTGGATTGAGCCTGATTGGCTGCAACCGTGCCATCTGCGATCGTCCCTGTTGAGACTAGCTCCTCGAGAAAACTCTCTGTCATTTGGGACAAATTTGCTCGGCCACTAGCCGCAGCTTCAAGCAAAACATAGTATGGGGAAGGGCTGCTCAGCGGATCGCGAAGACCAACTACCGTCTCAAGAGCGAGTTCGACTCCCGAACGGGGCAGCAGTTCAAAGGCTGACAGAAGATCGCTCAGTTCGGATCTTGCGCGGCTATAAATGTCCATGGCAGCCTCGACGTTATCGACTGCCAGAAAAGCCGTGACCGTTTGAGTAGGACGAGGGAATAGCTTCAGGACCGCAGCAGTGACGATTCCAAGAGTGCCTTCGGACCCGAGAAACAGGTGTTTGAGATCAACGCCCATATTATTTTTTCGCAGCCCGTGCAGGCCGTTCAAGATGGACCCGTCTGCCAAGACAACTTCTACACCTAGGACCAAGTCTCGCATCATGCCGTAACGCAAGACGTTTAGTCCGCCCGCGTTAGTAGCGATGTTGCCTCCGATCTGACAGCTGCCTTGGGCTCCCAGGGCCAATGGGAAGAACCGATCTTCGGCAAGTGCTGCTTCCTGAATATCGGCAAGTACGCAGCCGGCCTCAACAGTCATGCTGTAGTTAGTTCTATCTACGTCTCTGACTTTGTTCAGACGTTCCAAACTGATTACGATCTCTTCGCCGGAAGGGGACGGCGTAGCGCCACCGACGAGCCCCGTATGACCGCCTTGGGGAACCAGCGCTAGCGCTTGATCGGCGCAAATACGGACGACGTCTGCGACCTCCTTGGTATTTCGGGGGCGAACAACAAGCCCCGCACGTCCGACATAGTCACCCGACCAGTCGTGTGTGTACCGCAATAGCGCCTGAGGATCTTCTACGAGCAAGCTCGGGTCCAGTTGGCGTCTCAAAACGTCAATTTTGCTCATAACGTCTGTCTTCATTAACGCCGTGCTCCAATCAAGTCGGTCATGGGTTTCCTACACATCTTCCTCCGGTACGGGAACCCAGGCAATGGCGGATTTTTTCGCGTGGCGAAATGCGGGTGCGTCTTGAAACAAGATGGGGGAGAAAGAAGGCGGCATTCATTCATAAGTCGACCGCCTTGCCGCCCTCCAAGACTCAGTTGCCGGCCGGCCGCAGCAATCCGCGTGCGGCGAGGCTGCTATAGAGTGCACGCACGCCGAAGGTCCATGGCTGAATATGAGTGCATAGTCGCACCGTGTTGACCAGTGCTCCGAGTTGCGGCGTGGAGATCGTCACGACGTCGCCGAGATGGTGCGTAAATCCACTGCCTGGCGCGTCCCGATCCTGGATCGGGGAAAACATCGTGCCAAGGAACAGCACGAAGCCGTCCGGATATTGATGGTGGTCACCCCAGGTCTGGGCGACCAGGTCGTCCGGATCGCGACTAATTTCGCTCATATGGCTTACGCCGTTGAGGACGAAGTCGTCATCAATGCCTTCGACATGCAGCGATATGCTGGCATTGCGCACAGAGTCCATCGTGAAATCCTCGTCGAAGAGGCGCACGAATGGCCCGATCGCGCACGAGCCGTTATTATCTTTGCACTTGCCAAGCAACAAGGCCGACCGCCCTTCAATGTCGCGCAGATTCACGTCGTTTCCGAGCGTAGCGCCTACCGCCTTTCCCGCACTGTTCACAGCGAGCACGATCTCGGGTTCAGGGTTATTCCACGTCGAAACGGGCAATAGCCCGATATCGGCACCAAAACCGACTGCGGACATCGGCTGCGATTTGGTAAACACTTCCGCGTCCGGACCGATACCGACTTCCATGTATTGAGACCAGGCGTTGCGGCGCTGCAATTCTGTCTTCAGGCGCATGGCCGCCTCAGAACCGGGTTCGATCTGCGACAAGTCGCTACCGATTACGGCAGTGATCATCTCGCGCACCCCCTTTGCCTTGACGGGATCGCCGGCGGCTTGCTCTTCAATTACGCGCTCAATAAGGCTCACTGCGAAGGTCACTCCGCATGCCTTGATTGCCTGCACATCGCAAGGTGCGAGCAGGCGCACCGTAGACTGAGGGGCGCTGTTGTTCAGATGCTCGTCGATCAGAGCCGTAACCGGACCGAGGGTTTCGCCAGATGCATGCCGTGCGATTTCTACAGCATCATCGCGATCAAAGAGGTCCGCTGTCGTTGGCACAGTGCCGGTGATATCGATGAGCTCGCCATTGCGAACTACGACGACACAAGGACCTTCGTGAGTTCCGGTCTGACGCCAGACTCGGCCGATGAGGAGGGCTTGGCCGATGTCGTTCGGCAAGCAGTCGGAAGCTGAAAGAGCGCGCATAGAGTAGGGTGGAGACGTTGAGGTTGGAGGAAGCTGTCCATGCTAGATCCCTCGGGGCGTCGCTGTCCAACAGGGTGCTACAATTTCCAGCCTGTTGGAAATCAGGCCGTCAGACTGTGAGACGCGATTTTCGAACGGAAGGACCCGCAACCTATGACCGATCTTTACGACGTACCCGCGCTCAAGCGCGTCCATGACATATTGAACGTGCTTTCGGACGCCGCTGGTCCGGTGCGAGCTAGTGCGCTAGCGGACGCCACCGGAATGTCACGCAGTACGTTGTATCTGATGCTGGATTCTCTGGAGCGGCGACATTGGATAGAGAAACGTTCTGACGGCTACATCATCGGTCTCACTCTATTCGAGCTCGGAAGTGCATACGTTCGGCACGATCGCCTGCATGAATTGTTCAGGCGGGAAGCTGCAGCTTTCGTGGCTGTGCACAACGAAGTCGTCCAGCTTGCCGTCCTTGACGGTGCGCAAATAGTCTATATTGCGCGTGAAGACGCTGCGCGACCGGTGCGACTCGTTTCCGACCTTGGTTCCCGGCTACCTGCTCACTGCTGCGCGCTGGGCAAGGCGCTGCTTGCGAGCATGGATGATTCTGGTGTCTGTGCTTTGCTTCCAACGCGGCTTGAGCCAATAACTGAACGAACGGTGACGCGGCGGGCTGACTTCCTCAAGCAACTCGACGAGGTTCGGCGGAGCGGCCTCGCTTGCGAGCGCGAGGAGGTGAGCTCGGGGCTGACGTGTTTCGCGGCATTTATCGGAGTGACGATGCTTGGCAAGCGTGTCGCACTAAGTACCAGCTTGCCACTCGAGCGATTGGATGCTCGTCGCGAGAAACAAATCGCGGTCAGCATCGTAGGGATGGCGAGCCGCATAGGTGAGGCGCTGCGATCGACATCGCGGTAGACGGCCGATTGGGTAAGGTCTTGCTTGTGCTGAATCAGCTGTCGTCAATCAGTCAGTTCCATTGCCTTGGGTTGAAAACTTTGTTGCATTGTCATTACAAGCGGGTCGTTCATACCCCTGTTAGTTTGTGTGTTGGGTATCTTCATGTGCAATGAATGAAGCATTATGGTTACACCATGGCGGGATGAACTGGCAGTGTGCGGCGCAACCTTCAGCGCCGCATGGACCAACGATGCGAGAGCCTCGAGAGAGGAGATCCCGTGATGCCGAAGGTACGACGAGTCTTCTGACATCGACGAGGAGTTAAACGTGGTCCGCTCGGACCGCCGTTAAGAGATCGCCTGGATGAACAAATGAGGATCGACATTCCCTCCAGACGCGATGACTAGTGCCTGTCTGCCTCGGAGCATTGAGGGATTTGCAAGGAGCGCGGCAATGGCGATAGCCCCGCCCGGCTCAACCACGACGCGGAATTCTTCAAACAGAAGGCGCATCGCGTTCAATACGGTGCGATCGTCGGCCGTAACGACACCGCTCAGCCGACGCTGATTAATTGAGAAAGGGAGCACTGCGGGTGTCGATGCGAGGAGGGCATCGCAGATGGAAGTGGCCGTTGGCTGGTTCACCTCTCGCGTGCCGGATTCAAGCGAGCGTCGCGTGTCATCGCAGTTTTCAGGTTCTGCAGCCCATACCTCTGCAGTCGAATTGATGGCTTCGGCTGCGAGACCTGTGCCTGCAGCGAGTCCACCACCGCCGCAAGGAACGATAATCACTTGGGTAGTGTTCGCAGGAAGAGCATTCAGTGCCTCAAATGCGGCAGTTCCCTGGCCGGCGATGACATGCGGGTGATCTCCTGGAGGGATAAGGGCGTACCCTCCCGAAGCCCCGAGTCGCGCGGCGATTCCTTCGCGACTTTCCGTCTTCCGATCGTACAGGACAACCGTGGCTCCTTGATTGCGTGCTTTCTCCACCTTTACATGGGGTGCATCAGAGGGCATCACCACCGTTACCGGGATATTGAGGATCTTGCCCACGGTGGCGATAGCCTGGCCATGGTTACCTGTCGAGTATGCGAGAACGCCCTGCGGATAGCGGGTGCGCTCAAGGCGGGACATACTGTTGTATGCACCGCGGAACTTGAAGGCGCCAGTGCGTTGGAGACTCTCCAACTTTACAAAAACCGTTCCGCCGACGAGTGCGTTCAGGCGATCCGACTGCAGGAGCGGTGTCTGGATTGCGACATTGCGCAGTCGCTCGGCGGCATCGATCACATCAGACGGAACAGGCAAGATGAAGTCTGTCAATTCAGAGGTTTGTGCTGTCATGGTCAAGGCGGCGTCAAGTCAATGGGTCAGTGGGTCAGTGGCGATAGTTGTACCGCACGGGATACCCGGGCAAGCATCAGTCGTGCAGAACCTTTGAAAGAAAGTCCTTTGCCCTGTCCGAATGGGGCATGTCGAAGAACTGCTGCGTGGGTACATCTTCAACAATGCGGCCGCGATCCATAAAGATCACGCGGTTCGAGACCCGACGTGCAAAGCCCATCTCGTGCGTGACGATGACCATGGTCATGCCTTCGCGGGCGAGTCCCGCCATGAGGTCCAGAACCTCACTAACCATCTCAGGGTCGAGGGCCGACGTTGGTTCGTCAAAGAGTATCGCTGCCGGGTCCATGCTCAGTGCCCGGGCAATGGCCACACGTTGCTGCTGTCCGCCGGAAAGCGCCCCGGGGTATTTGGCTGCCTGATTACTCAATCCCACTCGCGCAAGCAGTTTCATCGCTTTGTGGGCCGCCTCGTCCCTGCCTCTCCCGAGCACTTTTATCTGTCCGAGTAGCAGATTTTCGAGAATTGACAGATGGGGAAAGAGCTCGAAATGCTGGAACACCATCCCAACCTTGGCCCGCAACTTTGGAAGACTTGTTTCCTTGGCCCCGACTTCAACGCCATCGAGAAAGATTTGCCCATTGCCGTACGGCTCAAGAGCGTTAATACATTTGATCAAAGTCGATTTTCCGGATCCCGAGGGACCACAAACGACTACGACTTCGCCCTCCTCGATCGTGGTAGAGCAGTCGTCGAGAACCTTGAAATTTCCATATTGTTTTGAAACGTGTTCGATGCGGATCATGACGTGGTGGCTCCTTCCTCAATGAGTGGCGAGACGATGTTGAAGTCGACGCACGCCCTTGGTACACAGAAAACATGTGATGAAGTAGACCAAGGCCACGAACACGTACATCTCAACAATGCTGTTTTGTTGCTGCGCAATTTGCGTGGCAGCGCCGACAAAGTCGGTTAGCGAGAGTACATAGACGAGAGAGACATCCTGAAACAGCACGATCGCTTGCAGGATCAGAATCGGTGCCGTATGCCGGACAGCTTGAGGCAATATCACGGACGCGAGGACCTGGGCGCCATTCAAGCCGAGTGCACGTGCAGCTGATGCCTGTCCGTTCGGGACCGCCAGCACGCCGGCCCGGATGATTTCGCAGTAGTAGCAGGCTTCGAAGAGGCTGAAAGTCACGAAGGCCGACACGTAAGCATTCACCTGCACGGGATTAGCGGAGCCCACCACCCAGGCTACGACGTACGGACTGAGGAAGTAGACCCAGAATATGACGAGGATCAACGGAATCGAGCGGACCAGATTCACGTAGCTCGCAACCAAGGTCTGTGCCCATCGTGGTCCGTACAGGCGAATCACAGCGAGGACCGTGCCCAGGACGAAGCCCGTCAGGGCGCACAGGACTGTCAGTTCGACCGTCAGGCTAAATCCGTCGATGATGAGATACGACAGGTTGGATGTAATAGCGCTGAAATTCATGTGATTCATGGCAAGACTTCCTGGACCGGCAGTGAGCGTGTGGCTTGCTCCTTACGATTTTTTCTTCCGACAGCGAAAACCCGGATCGTCCCGATGAGGACCAGATTTATCAACAGGTATCCTGCGGTCGCCGCTGAAAACGCTTCAAAGGTGTGAAATGTCGTTTCCTGCATTTCTCTTGCCCGAGCCGTCAATTCCATTAGTCCAATAGTCATGCCGATGGACGTGTTCTTGACCAGGTTTACCAATTCAGAGGTCAGAGGCGGAATCATCAAGCGGAATGCCTGAGGCAGGATGATCAGGCGGAAGACCTCGGCTCTCGTCAATCCGAGTGCGAGACCAGCCATGAGTTGCCCTTTGGGCATTGCCGTGATGGCCGCACGCGTCTGCTCGGCTACACGCGCCGCTGTATACAAGCCGATCGATATCGACGCGGTGACGAACGATCCGTATTCGAGGGCTTTTATCCACGTTCCCAGTGCACTGGGCAAAAGCTCAGGGACCACGAAGTACCAGATGAATATCTGGACAAGAAGCGGGATGTCTCGGAATAATTCAACGTAGACTGCTCCCGCACGTTGCCTTAAGCGATTCGTTGATACCCGCAGCAAGCCAACAGTGACGCCCTCGAACAGAGCAATGACAGCCGAAACCAGCGCTGTCGCGACAGTCCAGCCAGCGCCGCAGAGAAGGTTGTGGGCGTATGTTGAAATGCCGTCGCTGGAAACGTCATAGAAGGCGCTCCAACTCCACTGATAATTCATGTCTACTCCACTTGAGTGGTTGACTGGCGACTTTCGGTCGCCAGTCAACGATTCCTGGATAACGAGCTAACAGGTCCGCTCATTAACCCGGGATCGCATCCACCTGAAATATTTGTTGTACTGACTGATTGAGAGGCATCCCGATCTGGGAAAACCATTTCGAGTACAGTTCGGTAGCGCGGCCCGATCTGAAATTCTCAGCCAGGGTTGCGTTGATGACGTTCAACAGGGCAGAGTTGTTCGGCGCCACAACGATTCCGTAGGGCAGGTACGAAAGCGATCTGCCGCTAACACGAAAAGCGTTCGCGTCATTTGCGCGCTTCTTCAATCCGTACAGGATCACGTTGTCCGACATATAGGCATCGGCGCGGCCGGTGCTGACTGTCAGGAAGCCCTCAGCCTGGTCCTTGACAAGGACGAAGCGGATATTCAGTTTCTTTTGTGCATTAAGCGACTGCGCAAGGGCTGCATTTGTTGACCCGGCAGGGACCGCCAGCGCTTTTCCGGCGAGGTCTTCAAACTCCTTGATCTTCGAATCGGCTTTGACCAGAAGTTGGTCCGCTGCTGCAGCTGTAACGAATGAAAAATCGACCTGGGCTGCCCGCTTCAGCGTATGAACTGTCGAACCGCACTCCATATCGATGCTGCCGTTTTGCAACAGAGGAATGATTGTGCTCAGATCGACTGGCACAAAACGCACCTTCAGATCCGGACGGCCAAGTTGCCGCTTGAGCGAATCCACTACTGCCAGACAAAGGTCGATCGTGTATCCGGTGGGCTTCTGATTCGCGTCGAGGTAGGAGAAGGGGATACTCGACTGCCGGTAGCCGATTACCACCTCATCGTGGGCCTTGATGCGGGCCATGGCGGAATCTGCGGTCTGGGCACTGGCCGGCATAATTCCGAAGAGAGAAAGCATGCACGCAGTGCCAACGATACGGGCCCAGCGGATTGAGAGTGCGGAACGACGGTTCATGGCGTTATCTCCTAGTTCCCAGTGGAAATGGAGAGCTGGGCGCGATGATGCGCAGCGAGTTCCTGGAGCGTGTCGAAGATGATGTCGGGTATTGCGCCCTTCGCGTCTTCCGGACGCGACCCCAAACTCCGACCTGGCCGTTTGATCCATGCGCAATAGATCCCGAGGTCGTTGGCTGGAATGACGTCCGCGCGCAGGCTTTGACCGACGTGCAGGATCTCGCTACGACTGATTCCCAGGTCCTCGAAGCTCTTGAATGCCGCGTGAAAATGATTGTGGTCAGGCTTGTAGGCCGCGACGCTTTCAGCGGTGGCAATTACGTCGGCACTCAGATCGAGTTTTCGCGTCGAGAACGAAAGCGAGTCGTTGTCGATGTTGCTCAGCAGGCCAATCTTGAAGTGCGCGTGCAGGTACGCGAGCGCTTCTTTCGCATCCGGGAAGGCGGGCCACAACATGACTGCATTGGCAAACACTTCGCGCTCCGCGTCGTTTGTCGGGATGCTGTAGCGCTCGCAGAACTCGTTATATGCCCGACGGAGCACTTCCGGGTAGGGGAGTGCCGGACGGACGCGCTGAAGTTGCGCCCGGGCGCGGTCGAACTCTAGCAGCAGCTGTTCGCGTGAGAGTTCGACGTGATACTGGTCGGCAACGCTCTGGAACATCGAGATGATCGATGGTTCCCAGTCAATTAGGGTCCCATACACGTCAAACGTCAGGGCTTTGAATTTGGTCAGGTCAAGTGCCATGCTTAGCTCCATTAATTATCGATAATCGGTAATCGATAACGGTAAACTAACGTTGGTCACAATTTGTGTCAACATAGGGACGTCGTCATTTTTGCTACGTGAAAACCCTATGGAACAACTTACTTCGCTCGCTCAGTCTTTCCAGGAAAAGCGACAGCCCATTTCCAGCGTTGTCGCCGATGCGCTGCGTGAAGCAATTTTTCGCGCTGTGCTGAAACAGGGCGAATCCCTGCGGCAAGACGCTGTCGCCAAGCAGTTCGGCGTGAGTCAGGTAACCGTGCGGGAGGCGTTCCGATTGCTGGCGGAGGAAGGAATTGTCGAAATCGTCCCACGGCGTGGTGCCGTGGTTGCGTCGCTCTCGCTGGCGGATGTGGAAGAGATAGTCGAGCTACGTATTGCGCTCGAGACCATGCTGGTCGCACGGGCAATTCCGCGCCTCGACGACGGGGATTTCACTGCGGTGGATAAAATCGTACGGAAGCTTGATAAGACCCGCACGATGGATGAGCAGCTCGCCCTGAACGTGGACTTCCACTCACGTCTATACGCGAAGGCTGAGAGACCACGCACGTTGGCGACGCTGGAGAAGCTACGGCTCGCGTTCGAACCGTACCTGCGTTTGTTGTGGGCCAGATCCGACTACAAATCCCATTCCCAGGATGATCACCGAGAGATAGTTTCGCTTTGTAAGGAGCACAACATAAAGGGCGCGCAGGATGTCCTGTCGAGCCATATCGCAAATACAGGTCGTGAAATCATGTATCTGCTGCGTGAAGACCAACCGTAAGCTCACGTGGTGAATTAATGCGACCATCGTGGGCCGCTGCTCAAGCGACCAATGAAGGAAGACGATTAAGCAATACAAGCAGCTTGCCAAGAGGGGATCGCACGTGCTCGATGGAAACAACAACCACGTCTTCCAGAGACTTAAAACCGATGCGCAGCGCAAAGGCGGATGGCAACTTGGCGGGCTGTAGACGATAGCGATATCTGCGTAATTGGCGCAACGGCAGACTTGCTGTTTGAATCGGTTCCAGACGCATGTTGATGTGCCGCGGCGGAGCTAAAGTCGGAACGGGTGTACGGGGGATTTGAGGCGAGAGATTGAAGGTGGAGACCTGTCGCCGACTCAGCCGTCGTGCCGCCAGATTTCGATCCGATCTTCGACGAGTGATTTCAGGAAGTTGGCTCGACGACTGGCGAATAGATAAGCGTTGAGTGGATGCGCCGCTTCGAACACCGCGACAACGCGAGCGAACACTATATCGAAACGCGCCCCCGTGTTGTTAGATAGACCGGATACTCTCAAGACCGTTACAACCGTTCAATACGCCTTCGCTGGGCGTATACAACGCAGCATCAGTTTATTCTTTATACCAGCGGCAACGCAAGCCAAGGCCATCCACGTTTGTCCATCTAGCTACTAATGGTTGACCAGAACTAGGCTCGGTGACGGTAGTTTCCTCTGACTCATTTAGCACAACTGTCGACTTCGTAGGGCTTGCGCCACCTGTAGGAGCGTGGGCAATGCGACGCTCCTTAGGTTCCATGCGATTTGGGTGGGTATGATCGTTAAACACAGCACGGTGTTTGCCTAAAAGGAAGTGTGACATCGAACCTCCCGGTTCGGAAGAGTGCGCCTAAGTACAGCTAGTAACCGCATTCTTGTGGTTGCCGCTAATACCGAGTCGCGTAGTTTCGTTAGCTACGTCTCCATAACAGTTGCGACCGCTTGGTTATTCCAAACGGGTTGATGGTGTTTTCCGACTTCGAGCTATCTCTACGCTTGTTGATCGAATCGATCACGTTTGATCTGCTTGTTATCGTGCTGCGATCTTAAAGAGAACGGTAGCGTTCCTGTCCGATTCTAGATGTTCCAGGAAAAATCTATACGGAAGTGACATCTACCGCACTTGTTGTCCTATCAGATCTCATGGATGGCCGTTTTTTTGTATGAAATCGGTCCACCGTTTATCTATTTTTAATTAAAATAACTAAATAATAGCATCCCTAAATACTATGACCGATTGCCATAAATTACGATACGAATGAAATTGACTTTCTGTTTGTTCTCTTAAGAAAAACTGGCTGCGAACACCCGTTTCCGTCATCCGCTGATCACTTTGAATAAAAAGCTGCTTCGCGCGTTCTGGGTAGGAGAGTGCGCTGCCTGATGCAGTCGCTCCGAACGTTCGATACGCCGTTCGGCAAATTCCATGCTATTGCGCGGCCCCACAGCACGCAGTTTTCCAAAGGGAAAATTGAATGAGCGTTCTCGTTACTCTGACTGTGATTGGCGCGTGACATGAGGTCGTGCTTGAAGGCGAACGCGCGACCCTGCTTGACCTATCGCGTGAGCGCCTTGACCTCACAGGAACCAAGAAAGGCTGTGATCAATGCGGCGCTTGCGCGGTGCTCGTCGGCCAACGCCGAGGTGGTGCAACCGAAGCACGACTGCCACCGACGATTTCGAACACGATGATCCGTTCCGATACTCCAATTTTCCGAGCGGCGAGGCCAATACCTTGACCGCTGCGCATTGTGTCGAACATGTCATCTATCAGTGTCTGGAGTTTTGCCGTCCAAAACGTGGTGACCGGGCTCGCGGTTTCGCGAAGAAGGGGCGAAGTCGGTGGCAAGAACTCTCGCTTCATATTTACTCAAGGCAGGTGAATGCGCTGTTGTCGGTTATCACGTGGGCGGCGTTCGTCGGGCGTCGCCGCCACACCGCGCATTGCGCTGAAGCGCGCCTGCGAGCTGTCTTTCGAATGCGGATTACCTGTCAATTCCGACACGAGCGGGTAACAGCGGACCGTGATGGTCCAGATCGAATACATGTTGTCTTCGCCGTGCCACGAGCGCGGCGAATCACAAGTTGGAACGGCGCATCACCTACTAGCCCGCTTGCGTTTGGGAGGCAGTATCCCTGGCGTTTTTCCCGCCACCTTGGTGGGCAACAACAGGTCACTCGCCGGACCCGAGTAATGAGCGCTCCATACCGGAGAACAATTCAATGCGGGCTTCGATAGCAGATACCGCGAACTCAACTGCGCGTTCTTGGAGATCTCTGTCATTTCCCACCTGCTTCAGTAGGATGTTTAATGCCGCCGGTCCGTGTTCACCGCTATCAAGTTCGATGTGCCGATTGAGGTAGTGCCTGAAGTAGGGTATCTCCATTCGCTTGTCCAATGACTCTAGCAGGCGCTCGAACATTCCTGGAATGACATCTTCCCGCCCAAAGAAAAAATACGCCATTACCTCCTCTGAACTTCCTGTCAGCGCAACACGTAGTGAGGTCAAGACGAAAGCCTGGACGTGGTCAGGGGCCTTACACTCACTCAACGCCAGGGTCGGTGAGAGGCCCTGACGAATTAGTCCGCAGAACGCTTCGAACTGTCGCGTGTCTGCACCTACTTCTTTCATAGCCCTGACGTAAAGCTCAAGATGGCTGATTGGAGAGCCGTCTGGACCACTGTCGCTCTCTTCGCTGAGAGTAATCTCGTTTATCAGACGCGCACCTTCACGGTCCTTAGGAGGCATCCAGGGTAATGACACGCACGTCAGGTCACGTTGGAGTCGCTTGGCCAGCGACATGAAGTCCCATACGGCAAAAACATGTGCTTTCATGAACGATCGAAGGCTCTCCACGCTAGCCACTTTTTTGTAGATGGTGTGATCTAGTAAGCGTCGTCTCGCTTCTACCAGATCCGAACGATTACTTATCATCTGTAAGCCACTATTGACTGCTCCGTAAGACATAAGTCCTCCAACTTTCGGGTGGTAACAGAGAGCAAAACGCTAGAACACCACAAAATATTCCGGCTGTTGCACAATATTCGTGCTGAGCGTTCTTAACGCCTCTGACAAGGAAGCGACTATTGAGGTTCAGCGGGTGTCACATTGTCGGAGCGATGCTTTGCTCCCTGAAGGTTCTCGTCAGGCCGAGAGCGGTCGAGAATTGCTTGCGCAGGCAGCATTGAAAAAAGAGTTGGTAGAGCGTTCAAATAAGCATTCGATATCGCGGCTCAGGAGAAGTTATGGTTCGTGGTCGTAGGCATGGAATAGGCATTGCTGTCCAAGCGGTATCTATTGAACTATCACGAAGCATTCAAACGTCGATGCTTATTTGGCCACCTTAGCTCAAGCACCATTTGCCGGAACTGTTCGACATCCCCGGTCGAACCTGGGCCACGCTCGCCAGTCATCAGTTGACGGGCGGCATTGCGCGCCGAACTGAGACATTCACGGATAGCTATAAGAAACTCTAACAAAAGGGGCAGAAGGGGCTGTTAACCTGAATCGTGCTCTGTTATCCTCTTCATTGTTTCGTTAGCGAAGAGGACATGGCTGAACCAATACTCGATAAATTGAAATGAACGCCTCTCACCTTGTGGCCGACGGAGGTGGAGGAATTGTGGACACTGATCCAGCTGTTGCTGCCACCGCCCAAACCTCGGCGACCCAGGCGTCCCGGGCGAAAACCGTTAGACGATTGCGCTTTGCTGACAGGCATCCCGCTCGCGCTAATCCTGACGGGCATCAACCGTCATGACGTCACTCAACTGCTGCCGCTGATCGACGCCATTCCGCCAATTCGTGGCAAGCGTGGCCGACCTCTGTTGAAGCCAGCGATCGTGCAGGGTGATCGTGGCTACGATCACGACAGACACTGCCGGCCGCTACACGCTGGGGGGATCCCGACCCAGATCGCCCGTCGGGGTGAGCCGTACGGCAGCGGCCTTGGCAAAACCGATGGGTCGTTGAACGCAGAATCGCCAGGCTGCATAACTTCAGGCGCCTGCGCCTGCGCGTTCGCTTCGAACGCCTCGCCCTTATCCACGAAGCGTTCATGAAGATCGCCACCAGCATCATCTGCTGGCGGCAACTTCAACCTTCATTGTGTTAGCGCTTCTACGTACACCTTCGGTGGCGAATCCGGCTCTACGGAGGAATAAACTTAACCTCCAAAGCGTTTTGTCAAACAGGCAAGCACGAAGACGCAGCCCTGACCAACAATGCCGAAGGACGCGCAAAATGGATAAGCGAACGATCAATCTCAGGTTAGACACGACTTACAGAGTGCCGCGACGGCGTCTCTTCAGTCGCGTTGCCAATGCCGCAGCACTCGGCCTCCTGGGACTGTTGCCATTGCGCTCGGGCGCACAGGTGGTAGAACCAGAATCCGACGGTGCACTTTGGCCGGGAAAGCTGACGGGACGACACCGCCAGGTGGTCGACGCGTATGCTGTCAACGACGGACACCCTCTTGCATTTGCATATACGTTCCTGGCCCCGAATGCGTCGTCAGGCGCGGCGACGGCAGTCGTAGTTTTGCGACATGAGGCGTTGCCGATGGCTTTGAACGATGCGATGTGGTCAAAATACAAGATCGGTGAGTCACTCAGGATCATTGACCCGGAGACGAGGGCCTTTGCTACGAAAAATCCGTTCCTGCATCCGAAGCCCGGCATCCTGCCAGTGGACGGCATGGCCATTGACCGGCTGCTTGAGAAAGGCACCCTATTCAGCGTATGCAATGTGGCGCTGCGAGCCCAGAGTAAAAAGCTCGCCAGCAACGCCGGCATGAGCCCGGAAGAAGCGGCAAAGGAATGGGCCGCGAATGTAGTGCCTGGGATGACGATCGTCCCGTCGGGGACATGGGGCGTGAACCGCGCGCAGGAAGCCGGCTGCACTTATTGCGCGGGTGGCGGTTGAGACCGCTCGCGAAGTACTCGACCATCAGATCGTAGATCCGGGCATAGGCTTTCCAGTTCTCGGTTCCTCCAGGTCCCGCCTCATTGTGGCGCAGGGAGTACCGTCGAATAGCGCCAAGCAGGGTGACGGTCAAATGAGTTCTGCCCGCGATGGCACCAATCCCTTGCCGCTTATCTGGTAGAGCGACACTATCCTGCGATCGCGGACCTGATACCCTCCCGAAAAACCTGCTCCAAGAGCCAGCCGCCCGCGTCAACGCCCACGCATGCCCCCAAACCCGTGACCTCCGCCATGAAAGTCCATATCTCCCGACGTCTGAACCCCGGCGCAACTTGCGCATCGGTGTGCATTGGGGCCTTCGCGCCGAGGTAGTAGAGGCATGATGCGTAACGTTTCCGCCTATGGAATAAACGGCCGGGCATGCCGGGTTACCCTAGCAGCCTGCGGAAGTACCGCTGAAACGCGTCATCGTGCAGGGTTCGTGAAGCGTTGATAGAAGGAGCCCAACTA
>NZ_FCOK02000092.1 GCF_001544555.2 Caballeronia udeis
ATTCCTCAAACTAGCCTGCTCACTCGTCTGCTGGAACATCTTCAGCCGAACTGAGCAGCCTTTTTGAACTGCCCTCTTAGCATCTGTGCAAGCCTTCCCCAGTTCACATGCTGGACTCAACGCATAGGCGAGGTTGCCTGTCGCAGTCTTTATCCTTGCTTTCCGCAAGTCGTCGCGAACACCACGGTCTAGCTGCGCGCTCCCCGTGGTTCCTTGCTGCCCGGCTTACATATCCAGTCGGCATTCGTGTCGCAGGGTCATACGTGTATCCGGCGACAGTTTGCGTCCTGCCTGTTAAGCGGAAGGCAGGGGTGAAGATTCAACCCTCAGATGCGTTCAAAAAGGTTCGTGTCCCTCAACCGTCCCATGCTCAGCCTAGAAGCTCATCTTGGCGTAACCGCTTCGCCGCAAGTTCCGTTTCCCACGGACTTCGTCACCTTGCCAGTGTCGGCAAGTCACCGCCGCTTCGGCTCACTTCCTCTCGCAGCAGAGAAAGGGCATACCCCGGTACCGCAACATCAACTCCACCGGGTCTTGCATTCCAAACATGCTCAAGCAATTTCACCCCCATGCGGGCGGGCTACGTTGGCTGGGCGTACCGTACGTGATATCGCTCGTCCACACTTTATAACCGACAGTGCGCGCAGGAGCGCTCAGCCCTAGCGGTTAACCAGCCGCGACGGCAATACAAACACCATCACGCTGCCGATGATCATGCTTGCCGCGAGTATGTAGAGACCGATACTCGTGGTTCCGGTGTGTTGCTTGACCCAACCCAGCATGTAAGGACTGATAAAGCCGGCGACGTTGCCCATCGAATTGACGAGCGCAATGCCGGCGGCCGCAGCAACACCACCGAGCAGCGTGGGCGGCAGATTCCAGAACTGCGACACCACTGCCATGACGCCCATCGTTCCTAACGTCAAGCCGCACACCGCGATCAGGGTGTCATGCGGGAACATGGCCGTGATCCCCAGACCAAGCGCCGCAGCCACGCCGGGAAGCGCGAGATGCCAGCGGCGTTCACGGGTCTTGTCGGAATGACGGCCGACGAGGAACATCGCGATCACGGTTGCCGTATAGGGGATTGCGCTCAGCAAGCCTACCTGCAGCGGATCCTTGACGCCGGTGTCCTTGATAATGCTCGGCATCCAGAACAGCACGCCGTATTCCCCCATCAGGATAAAGCAATACATGACGCACAAGATCCACATGCGCGGATCGGTGAACGCGCCGTGCAGCGAATGGACCTGGGTCGAATGAACATCGCTTTCCAGGTTTGCTTCCAGCAACTGCTTCTCGGGCTCGCTCAGCCATTTTGCCGACCGGACGTTGTTGTCCAGAAGGCAGAACACCGCAATACCCAGCAACACCGACGGCACCGCTTCAAACAGGAACATCATCTGCCAGCCCGACCAGCCGCCTACGCCCGACGCCGAATGCATGATCCAGCCGGACAACGGGCCGCCAAGCATGCCCGCCAGCGGAATACCTGCGAGAAACAACGCGGTGATCCGGCCACGGCGCGACGACGGATACCAATACGTCAGATAAAGCAGAATGCCTGGCAGAAAGCCGGCCTCCGCCACCCCCAAAAGAAAACGCAGGACGTAGAAGGTCGTGGGTGTCTTGACGAAGACCATCGCAGCGGAGATCAAGCCCCACGTGATCATGATCCGGGCAATCCATATCCTCGCGCCGACCCGGTGCATGATGATGTTGCTGGGAATCTCGAACAGCACATAGCCAATGAAGAAAATTCCCGCGCCAAGCCCATAAACCGTTTCGCTGAACTTCAGCTCATCAAGCATTTGCAATTTCGCAAAGCCTACATTGACCCGGTCCAGATAGCCGGCCGTGTAGCACAGCAACAGAAATGGGATGAGTCGCCAGGAGACTTTCGAATAGACGCTGTGCTCGGCTGGCGGCGCGTCCACGTAGGGCATCGCGGCCGGGGTGTTGATTGACATGTCTCGCTCCTGATTTGTCTTGCGGTGGCGCCGGCCTGAAAGCCTGCTAACCGCATTTTTTGTTTGCTTCATTCTCTCGTCGTTGCGACGACCCGAGTGCGCCCGCCGAGTATGAAAGGACAAGTGGCCGCAGGCCATTCTTAACTCGGAAACGCCGTCATCGCGATTCGACAACCAGACCGGAGATGCGCTGCTTTAGACTGCGCTATCAAGGATGCAATCATTGAGTACCAAGACACACCACAGGAAAGAAGACAGGAGACGAGATGCAACTGACCCCAGAACAAATAGCGGATTATCATCGCGACGGATTTATCGTTATCCCCAATTGCTACAGTGCTGAAGAAGTGCAGGCGCTCAGGCGAGATACCGAGCGCTTGTGCACGGTCGAAGCGGATTCGGTATTTCGCGAACGCTCCGGCACGGTACGGTCTATCTTCCGCGTTCATGAGAACAATGGTCCGGCAAGCTCCCCTCCATACCGCGCTCTTACCAGGACGCCACGGCTTCTGCATCCTGTGATGCAAGTGCTCGGCAGCGACGAAGTATACGTGGCGCACACCAAGGTTAATACCAAGTCGGCGCTGGAGGGAACGGGATGGCTCTGGCATCAGGACTTTGGTTACTGGGTGCATGACGGCTACCCCACGAACGACATGCTGACCGCCATGGTCATGCTAAGCGATACGCAGGAAATACACGGTTCGCTTTATATCATTCCCGGCAGCCACAAGCTTGGCCTGGTGGACCACTACTACGACGATAGCCAGGCTGCCTACCAGTTGCCGCAGCGCGCAGTGCAGCGCGATCACATCAAGGAAATCCTCAACACGTCAGGTGCCCCGGTGCCGATTGTCGGCAAGGCGGGAACGCTGGTTCTGTTCCATTGCCTTACCATTCATGGCTCGGGCGTCAACATGTCCGCAGAAAACCGCTGGCAAGCGTACATCACGTATAACAGCGTCGCAAACCGCCCGAACGACGTCGAAAAGCCGCGCGGCGATTTCGTGCGCTCGACGAACTGGGCGCCGCTCCCAATTGAAAGCGACGATGCAATCGTCAATGCGGACCAGCGGGCTCAAGCGCGCGAACTTTCGGTACAGGGGAAGTGAATTGACTGATTTGACTAAAGGCGGCCATCATTTCATCGGCAACCAGTGGGTTGCGCCGTCGGGCGGTGACACGATCGCCGTGGTGAATCCATCGAATGGACAGGAATTTGCGCGCATCGCGCGTGGCAACGCGACGGACATAGACGCGGCCGTCAAGGCGGCGCGAAAGGCGTTCGACAGCACGTGGCGGCGGATCAGCCCGGTGGACCGTGGCCGGATGCTCGCGCGCCTGGGTGAACTCATTCTGAAGAATCGTGAGGCGCTCACACGCATCGAGTCGGAGGACACCGGCAAGCCTTTGAAGCAAGCTGCGGCGGATATTACCGTTTGCGCCCGTTACCTGGAGTTCTACGCGGGTGCCTGCGACAAGCTGCACGGCGAAACGATTCCGTTTTTGCCCGGCCATACCGTGCTGGCTGTGCGCGAGCCGCATGGCGTGACGGGTCACATCATTCCATGGAACTATCCGGCGGCCATGTTCGGCCGCAGCGTCGCGGCTTCCCTTGCTGCGGGCAATACATGCGTGGTGAAGCCGGCCGAGGACGCCTGTCTCTCGTATCTCAAGCTCGCTGAACTCGCGGCCGAGGCGGGCCTTCCCGCGGGCGTGCTGAACATTGTCACAGGCTATGGCCGCGAAGCCGGCGTCGCGCTCGCGGAACATCCGGGCATCGCGCACATATCCTTCACCGGGTCGCCCGCAACGGGCACGGCCGTGGCGCAGGCGGCGGCAAACCATCACTGCCCGGTAACCCTCGAGCTGGGCGGGAAATCGCCACAGATCGTTTTCGACGATGCAGACCTGGATGCCGCTTTGCCCATCATCCGCAATGCCATCGTTCAAAACAGCGGGCAGACCTGTTCCGCCGGCAGCCGGCTGCTGGTGCAGGCCTCGCTTTACGAAGAACTGATCGAACGCCTCGCGCAGAGTTTTCATGCTGTGACAGCGGGTCCTGCAGACGGCGATCACGACTGCGGACCGCTGATCAACGCGACGCAGCTCGACCGCGTGAAGACTTTTCTCGCCAAGGCCGAGGCCGACGGCATCCGCTTCGCCGCGACCGGCAAACTGGCGCCGAACGCCGCGTCCGGCGGGTATTTCCAGCCGCCGGTGCTGTTGCGCGACGTTCCGCACAAGCACACGCTCGCACAGGATGAGGTCTTCGGCCCGGTGCTGGTCGCCATGCCGTTCTCCGACGAGGGCGAGGCTGTACACCTCGCCAACGACACCGCCTTTGGTCTCGTCGCCGGTGTCTGGACACGCGACGGCGGGCGTCAGATGCGGCTCGCCCACGCATTCCATGGGGGGCAGGTTTTCGTCAATTGCTACGGTGCGGGCGGGGGCATAGAGTTGCCGTTTGGTGGCGTCAAGCAAAGTGGCTATGGTCGCGAAAAAGGTCTTGAGGGCATGTTGAGCTTCACGACGCTGAAGACCATCACGATTAACCACGGCTAAGCGGCCGGCGCTGCATGCGGTTGGCTTACATACGAACCGTATGCAGCGCGTCCAGCCTTAACGCCGTCCACACACCGGACCTGCATGAGGATCGACCTAGTCACATTAAAAATATTTCTGACCGTTATTGAGGAGCGCAACTTTGCCCGGGCTGCGGAGCGGCACTTCATAGCGACGTCAGCAGTTAGCAAGCGGATCAGCGACCTGGAGGATGCACTCGGAGTGCAGTTGCTCGAACGGCGCAACATGGGCGTGCGCCCGACGGCCGCGGGACTCGAACTCCTGACGCACGCGAAGGACATGATGGCTGTGATGGCCCGTATGCGTGCGCAGATGAGCGAATTCGGCGATGGTTCCAAGGGCGAAGTGCGTGTCTTTGCGAACAGCACGGCGATTGTCGGTTTTATCGGCCCGGCCATACGCTCGTTCCTGGAAGCGTATCCGCAGATCGATATTCATCTCGAAGAGTGGAGCAGCCCGTTTATTGTCCGGGCGCTGAGGGACGGGCTCGCCGATCTGGGCGTGTTCTGGTCAGGGGTATCGACGGCAGGGCTGACCGTGCATCCGTTCCGCCGTTCCAACCTGGTTGCGGTGGTTCCGTTGCAGCATCCGCTCGCGTGCAAGGACGAAGTCGCGTTTGCTGAGACGCTCGACTATGACCATGTTGCCTTCCACGAAGGCAGTTTTATCTTCCGGATGACCCAATCCTGCGCCGCGGACTTGCAGCGCAAGGTGCGCGCGCGCTTGCAAGTGACGAGCTTCGATGCAATGCGCACGATGGTACGCGCAGGCGTTGGTCTCGCGATCATGTCTGACGTGACCGTGGGCAATCCGGACGAACACTATGGGTACAAGGTCGTGAGGCTGACCGATGAATGGTCGGCGCTGGAGAGCATGATCGGCTACCGCGACTTCGATGCGCTGCCACGCGCCGCGCAGAACTTTGTGAAGCATCTTCAGGACCCGCATCCTGGGCTGACGGAAATGCCGGGTTGCTGAACGAACGTTTGAGATATCGACTCCCATGAGCAACATTGTTTTTTTGGACAGCGCAACGCTGCCTGTGCCAATTCCCCGTCCCTGGTCCACAGACCGTTGGGCCGAGCGTCCGAGTACGCGCGAACACGAGGTTGTCGAGGCGCTGGCCGATGCCGACATAGCCATCACCAACAAGGTTGCGCTGCGAGCGGACGCGCTCAGGCATTTGCCCCGGCTCAAGTACATCTGCGTCACCGCGAGCGGCTACGACAGTGTGGATCTCGACTATTGCCGCGCACACGATATCCAGGTCTCCAATGTCCCGGCCTACGCAGCCGCCAGCGTCGCCGAGCATGTGATTGCTTGCATCTTCATGCTGCGACGCCAGATGCTAGCGTACAGCAGTCTGGCGGCGTCGTCAGCATGGACCGCATCGAATGTCTTCTGCGTCCATGCTGCGCCCATACGCGAGATACGTGGCGCGACATTGGGTCTTATCGGCTCGGGCGCAATCGGCAGTGAGGTCGCGCGGCTGGCGGAAGCGTTGGGTATGCATGTACTCTTCAGCGAACGTAAGGGCCACGCCAACGTGCGACCTCGATATACGCCTTTCGACGAAGTGATCCGTACCAGCGATGTAATCTCGCTGCACTGCCCTTCGACCGCCGAGACGCAGGGGCTCATTGGCGAACGCGAGTTCGCGATGATGCGGCCGACCTCGGTGTTGATCAACACGGCGCGCGGTGCGCTTGTTGATGAACGCGCGCTGGAAGCCGCCTTGCTCGCGCAAACTATCGCGGGTGCGGCACTCGACGTCTTGCAGATCGAGCCGCCGCACGAGCAGCATCGTTTCGTGACGCGTCAGCCGGATAACCTGTTGCTCACACCTCATGTAGCATGGGCCGGTACGTCTGCCGTCGAGGTGCTCGCTCAAGCGGTGTCCAGCAACATAGCGAGCTTTCTCGAGCGCCGCACCCTCAACCGCGTCGCCTAGATCCTGCCCTCGCGCGAGCAAGTCTTCAATCGCGAACGCGGCCTTCAAAAATAGGCAATTCACACGCCGCACCACCTGCGGGACACTTTCTCCAGACAACGGGCGCGGGCGGTTTTAACGCCCGCCCGGCCATCCTCAATCAACAGAGAAAGTGTCCGATATGAACCTTCCCCTCGCAAACATCACTGTCGTCTCGCTTGAACAAGCGATTGCCGCTCCGCTTGCAAGCCGGCATCTCGCCGACTGGGGCGCGCGGGTCATCAAGATCGAGCGGCCGGGCAGCGGTGACTTTGCGCGTGGGTACGACGAGGCGATGCACGGCATGTCCAGCCAGTTTGTCTGGGCAAATCGCTCCAAGGAAAGCCTGGCCCTCGACGTGAAGTCGGAATTCGGTCAGGAGGTGCTAGAGGAATTGCTGCCGCGCGCTGACGTGTTCATCCAGAACCTGGCGCCCGGCGCGGCAAAACGGCTAAGACTCGATGCTCGATCGCTCGTTGACCGGTATCCGCGCCTGATTGCCTGCGACATCTCTGGATACGGCTCAACGGGTCCGTATGCGAACAAGAAAGCCTATGACTTGCTGGTGCAATGCGAGACCGGCTTCCTGTCGATCAACGGTACACCCGACGACGAAGCCAAGTGCGGTCTCTCGATCGTCGATATTGCGACCGGCATGTATGCACTGAACGGCATTTTGCTCGCGCTCTATCGCCGTGAGCAGACCGGGGAGGGCACAGCCTTCGAGGTCTCCCTGTTCGACGCTATGAGCGAGTGGATGAGCTACCCGGCATACTACACGCGCGACAGCGGCAAGCCGGTCGCGCGCTCGGGATCGCGTCACGCAACTATCGCCCCGTACGGCCCCTTTACCGCCGGCGATGGGAAGACCATTTTCTTCGGTATTCAGAATGAACGGGAATGGAAGAGCTTTTGCGAAAAGGTACTTGACGATCCGTCGGTGCGCACCGACCAACGCTTTACTTCAAATCCGGACCGCGTGCGCAATCGTAATGCGCTCGAAGCGCTGATCAATGAACGCTTTACCCGGTGGACCAGCGACGAGCTCAGTGAGCGGCTGGAAAAGGCAGCAATCGCGAACAGCCGGATGAACACTGTTGAAGAGTTTCTGGCCCATCCTCAATTGCACGAACGGGATCGCATCCGATCCATCGGCAGTCCGATGGGACCGCTCAACGTCTTCCTGCCGCCGATGATCATCGACGGGCTGTCGCCGGCGATGAACAGCGTGCCCGCCGTAGGGGAGCATACTGACTCGATTCTTTGGGAACTGGGGCTGCATCCATCGCGGTTGCGGATTGCCTAAGCTATTTTTCCAACGAAAAAGGATCCACTTTTCATGCGAATCACACGAACATTTCTTGCCGTGCCTGCACACCAGAGAAGGATGGTCGAGTCGGCAGCAGCTAGCGCCGCGGACGCTGTGTTCCTCGATCTCGAAGACGCCGTGCCGCCGAGTCAGAAAGAAGCGGCGCTCGAGGGTGCCGTCGCCGCTTTGAACGACCTCGACTGGGGGCGTAAAATGCTCAGCGTACGGGTCAATGTGCAGGGTAGCGCGAGCTTTGAGACGGAGGTGATACGCTTGCTCAAGTCTTGCGACCGGCTGGATACGCTCTTGATTCCAAAGGTCGAAAGTACTGGCGACCTTGACCGCGTGATCGAATTGATCGGCAATCGTGCTCTGAGCCGGACGCGCGCCATCGGGCTGGAGGTCATGATAGAAACCGCGCGCGGGCTGGTGAACTGCGAGCATATAGCGGCGTGCTCCAAGCTCATCGAGTCGCTGCATTTCGGCGTGGGCGACTTCTCCGCATCGATTGGGGCTAAGGGTGTTGATATCGGCTTGTCACATCCCGCGTACCGGATGACCTCACGTTCGCAACACGGCGACACCACTAGCACGGCGCTCGACATGTGGGCGTATCCGATGATGCGCATATTGGTTGCGGCGCGCGCGTACGGCCTGAGAGCCATCGACGGTCCCTGCGGTGCGTTCCGCGACGCCGAGCTGACGTCGGCGCTTGCCATCAAGGCGGCAACCCTGGGGTTCGACGGCAAGCAAGTTATTCATCCTCGCCAGATCGACTCAACGAAGAGCGCGTTTGTTCCGAGCGACGACGAGTTACGCGAGGCTCAACACGTTATCGCAGCGCTGGAAGAAGCGGAGCGCGAAGGACGCGGGGCGGTGCAGGTGAACGGCAAGCTGGTTGATTACGCGAACATCCGGATGGCGCAGCGTGTGGTTGCCATGGCGGATAACAGAAACCTGGCCGGATGAAGTACGAGCAAGGGCGGCAATGGCGTCGCCCTTAGGTGGTTAAACAGAAACAACCCTGGCATATGCACGGGCTTTTATTTCGGCGAACCACTGGGGTGCAGGATGCAGATCGGATACCGCAACACCTCGCCGTAGGTGCCAAGAATAATTTGTTTGTTAGTTATACTAGTTAAAATCACGTCGACCGAGGCTGTAAACTTACATGAACAAAAGAAGAGTGCCCTCACGCAAACGACTGCCATCGTCCGCAACGCCGCCTGCATAGTTCAAGTCGAAGGGCAGTTGGGGGGGCGACAGGAGGCGTGGCACCTGCAAGACAGCAGCCCTCGCAAAGAGCGCGCCGATAATGCGCTCTACGCCGGTGGCCGTCGCTGTATTCACCGCGTTCGCGACCGAAGATGGTCCAAATGCCTTTTGAGTTCGTCCCGCGACGTTTCTGGTCGAGCTAATTTCGGTTCGACCAATGCATTGACGTGCTCTTCAGTCTACGACGCGAGCATAGCGAGTTCGCCCCATTTGTGGGGTCGGCAATGAATTAAGGGCCGCGAGAATCAGGACTTTGCGAAGGGCATCGGTGAAATCGGCAACAGGCATCGAATCGAACAAGAACTTGACAGCAGCTCTTGAGATCGGTATTGTCCGACAACCTGATAAAGAGATGAGTCCCGTGCTCGAGCTGGAACGCCCCGATTCACTGGTCAAACGTGTCGTCGACGCCATTCGCGCGGAGATCGATTCGGGACGCCTTGCCGCGGAGGACCGCTTGCCGACGGAGCATCAACTGGCTGAGCGTCTCAACGTGAGCCGCTCAGTGATCCGTGAAGCCGTTGCGCAGTTGAAGTCGGACGGCGTGCTGGTCGCGCGACGCGGTGCGGGCTCGTATATTTCACAAACACCGGCGGGCACCGTGTTTCGTTTGCCGAGCGAGGGTGGACGTAAGCCCGACCTCGCGCAACTGTTCGAAATGCGGTTGTGGATCGAGACGCAGGCAGCGACAAGCGCGGCTCAGCGCCGCTCGACAAGCGACCTCAAACGCATGAGCGACGCGATCCGCGAGATGCAGAACAAGCGCACCGATTTCGATGCGGCCGCGGCGGCCGACGTCGCGTTTCATCGTGCGATTGCGGCTGCAACGAAGAACGATTACTTCGTTGCTTTCCACGATTTCCTGCGCGGCCAACTCGCCGCGACGCGCCGCAAAGCGTGGGAAAACTCGGCGTATCACGCGGGCGGCTCGACCGACGCGCAGCAAGAACACGGCGAGCTGTACGACGCGATTTCCCGTCGCGACCATCGTGCGGCGGCCGCAGCGGCAGAGAAGCATTTGCGAGCGGCGGCCAAGCGTCTGGGAATCGAATTGCCCCCGACGGATTGAACCGGATGCTGCGATTTCGGGGCGGCCTTTAAAGGCTGATCCGACCTCGCGGCATCGATTTTTTTTGGCAAGATTAGTCTGACAACCTGATAAACAAAAAGACGGTTTTATCGATCGGCGACCTACACGAAACATGACTTACGACTTTTGCATCATCGGCGGCGGCATTGTTGGGTTGGCGACTGCCATGGAACTGCTGCAACGCGAACCCGCCGCCTCGCTGCTCCTGCTGGAAAAAGAAGCGACGCTGGCCAAACATCAGACGGGGCACAACAGCGGCGTGATTCATGCCGGTATCTATTACCAGCCCGGAAGTCTTAAGGCCGAACTCTGCAAGCGCGGCGCACAAGCGACCAAGGACTTCTGCGTCGAACACGGTATCAAGTTCGAGGTGTGCGGGAAGCTGCTTGTGGCGTCCAATCCGCTCGAAGTGCAGCGCATGGAGGCGCTTTTCGCCCGCTCGCAGCAAAATGGGCTGCGGGTCGAGCGTCTCGATGCGGCCGAGCTGCAGCGGCGCGAGCCGAATATCGTAGGCATGGGTGGCCTTTTCCTCGATGCCACCGGCATTGTCGATTACCGCGCCGTGTGCGAGGCCATGGCGCTCGTCATTCAGCGGGCGGGCGGCGTGATCCGCTTGTCGACCAGGGTGACATCGATCAAGGAGACCGACGAGCTCGTGAAGATCGGCGCGGAAGACGACGAGTGGCAAGCGAAGAAACTGGTCGTCTGCGGCGGCCTTCAATCGGACCGGCTGGCGCGAATGGCGGGTGTTCCCATCGATCATCAGATCGTGCCGTTTCGCGGCGAATACTTCCGGCTGCCGGCCTCCAGGAACAACGTGGTCAACCACCTGATCTATCCGATTCCCAACCCGGACCTGCCGTTTCTCGGCGTGCACCTGACCCGCATGATCGACGGCAGCGTGACGGTTGGCCCAAACGCCGTGCTCGGTTTTGGACGCGAGAGTTACCCGAAGCGGTCGGCTAATTTACGCGACATTGCCGAGTTCACGCGCTTCCCCGGATTCTGGAAAACGATCTGGCGCAACCTGCGCTCGGGCACGACCGAGATGCGCAACTCGCTCTTCAAACGCGGGTATCTCGAACAATGCAGGAAGTATTGCCCGTCGTTGACGCTCGATGACCTGCTGCCCTGCGAGGCCGGTATTCGCGCCCAGGCGGTAATGCGCGACGGCACGCTGGTGCACGACTTTCTCTTCGCCGATACCCCGCGCATGGTGCACGTCTGCAACGCGCCGTCGCCGGCTGCGACTTCCGCCATTCCGATCGGCTCGATGATTGCCGATCGCATTCTCAAGGCCGCCTGACCCCTTGCGGCTGTTTTAACCACGATGCACCCATGACGCACCCACGCGTCGACGATAACAACCAGGAGACCCCAGCAGTGAACTCACAACACTTTAGCCGCGCCGTCCTTTCCGCTCGCAACCGCACTTGCGTTCGTGCCATGCGCGCATCGCTCGTGCTGGCTGCCGCCGGTAGTGCCGCGAGTGTTGCTCATGCCCAAGGCAGCGTGACGCTGTACGGCATCATCGACGAAGGCATCAACTACACGAGCAATGTGCAGACGAGTGCCGGACACGGCCACAACCTGTATAGCCTTTCCAGCGGCATCCTGAGCGGCAGCCGCTGGGGTTTGAAGGGCAGCGAGGACCTCGGCGGCGGCATGAAAGCCATTTTCCAGTTGGAGAACGGTTTCGACGTCAACAGCGGCAAGCTGGGACAAGGCAATCTGGAGTTCGGGCGGCAGGCCTATGTGGGCGTGTCCACGCCCTACGGCGTGGTGACGCTTGGGCGCCAGTACGACCCCGTGGTGGACTACATCCATCCGCTGATGCCGAGTGCAATGTTCTCGGGCAGCATCGGCGCGCATCCCGCCGACCTCGACAACCTCAACAACGCGAACCGCGTCAACAACTCGGTCAAGTACCGGAGCGCGAGCTATGCGGGCTTCTCTGCAGAAGGCCTCTACAGCTTCGGCGGCGTGCCGGGCGGCATGGGACAGAACCAGATCTATTCGTTGGGCGCGGGTTACGGGAGAGGGCCGCTGACCATCGGTCTTGGTTATCTCAATGCCCGCAATCCGAATGCATCGTTCTTCGGCACGGCCGTTGGCGCAACGGCCGCGACCAACAACTTCGGAACATCGCCGGTTATCAGCGGTTATGCGTCGGCACAGAGCGAGCAGATCGTTGCGGCAGGCGCGACTTATACGATAGGCGCGGCGACCATCGGCGGCATTTATTCGAACACGAAGTTCAAGAGCCTGAGCGGCGTGGTTTCTGCGCTCAATGCCACGGGAGCGTCGGGTACAGAGACGTTCAACAGCGGCGAAGTGAGTCTTCAATACCAACTGACGCCCGCGCTGCTCCTGGCGGCGGCCTACAACTACACAGACGGCAGCGGAGCCAACAACGCGCGTTACCAGCAGGGCTCTCTCGCGGCTGATTACATACTCAGCAAACGAACCGACTTCTACGTCATTGGCGTCATGCAGCACGCGTCGGGAACCGACTCGACCGGCCGCGCCGCACGTGCATCGCTCAATGGGCTCACCCCGTCGTCATCGGATCAGCAAACCGCGATCCGCTTTGCGATCCGCCATAAGTTCTGAGCTCAATTGCTTCTCTGAATCACATCTCGACAGGACGTTAACGTGACTACTTCTACTCCGCTCACCGCGTTGAACCGCGCCAGCCTGCTCAAGGTCAGTACGGCGACGCTCACCACGGCGCTCTTCAAACGCGGTCTTCGCAATGTCTGCGTGCAGGGCGTGTTACCGATCAATCCGGCCGCGTCCCGCATGGTCGGCGAAGCCTACACCATGCGCTATATCCCGGCGCGGGAAGATCTCGACCATATCGGCGTGTTCGCCGATCGCACTCATCCGCAACGCCGCGGGGTGGAAGAGATTCCGGCAGGCCACGTGATGGTCATCGATTCGCGCAAGGACCCGCGGGCTGCATCGGCGGGCGGCATCCTGATCACGCGCATGATGGTCCGCGGCGCGGCTGGTGTGGTGAGCGACGGCGGCTTTCGTGATTCGCCCGACCTGCAGAAGCTCGACTTCCCGGTCTACGCCATGCGACCGTCCGCACCGACCAACCTGATCCATCATCACGCGGTGGACCTTAACGTGCCGATCGCATGCGGCGACGTCGCGGTGTATCCGGGCGACATCATCGTTGGCGACGCGGAGGGCGTGGTCGTCATCCCGGCGGAGATTGCCAACGAGATCGCTGAAGAAGCTGCAAGCATGACCGAATTCGAGGACTGGGTCGAGATGCAGGTCCGCGGCGGGCGTTGTACCTTCGGACTCTATCCGCCCGATGCCACGGCTCGCGCCGAGTTCGAGGCGTGGCAAGCCGACCGCGCTGGACAGGGAGTGGCATCGTGAACGCGAAAACGCGGGTGCGCGTGCTGTATCTCGCACGCGGCGCGGAGGATCTGTACAACACGGTCCGTAGTTATCTGCCGACGGGCTTCGAACTGGTGACGCTGGCCGGCGATGCGCCGGAGGAGGTTTATCGTCAGCTGCCGGGGTGTGAAGTAATCGTGGTGGCGACACGGCGTCTGGATGCCGCGATGATCGCCGCGGCAACGCAGTTGCGGTTGGTCGTGCATCAGGGCGTGGGTTATCACGATACCGTCGATGCCCCTGCACTGCGCGAACGCGGCGTGGCGCTGGCAATCACACCTGACGGCACCGCGACGACCGTGGCCGAGCACGCGGTCATGCTGATGCTGGCGGCCTGCCGTCATCTCGCCTTCGCGGACTCGGAACTGAGGGCGGGGCGTTTCCATGTAAATGCGCTGCGCCTGAAGTCGCAGACGCTGGCGGGCAGGAAGATCGGTTTCATCGGCATGGGACGCATCGGCCGGGCGACGGCGCTGCGTCTTCGCGAGTGGGGCACGAGCGGGTTGTACGTGGACCCGGTCGCGCTCTCGGGCACGAGCGAAGCAGAACTCGGAGTGCGGCGCGTGACACTCGACGAACTCCTTGCGCAAGCCGATATCGTGAGTCTGCATGTGCCGCTGACACAGGACACCCGAGCCATGATCGACGCGCGCGCCCTCGCTCGAATGAAGGCGGG
This sequence comes from Caballeronia udeis, assembly GCF_001544555.2. Taxonomy (GTDB): domain Bacteria; phylum Pseudomonadota; class Gammaproteobacteria; order Burkholderiales; family Burkholderiaceae; genus Caballeronia; species Caballeronia udeis. The sequence goes on from NZ_FCOK02000092.1 coordinate 14,293, forward strand.
CGCGGTGCTCGTGAACACGGCGCGCGGCCCGGTCGTCGATCAGGCGGCGCTCGTGTCCGCGCTCGACAGCGGCCATCTCGGCGGAGCAGGTTTCGACGTGTTCGAGCAGGAGCCGGTGACAGTGAACCATCCGCTTGCGCGCTTCGAGAACGTCGTGCTGACACCGCATATCGCGGCCGCAACGCGCGATACCTTCGACGCAAAGATGGGCGGTGTTTTCGAAAGAATCCGGCGCTTCTATGCGGCCGAACCGATGCAGGATCAGGTGTTTTAAAACTAGCCAGAGGATCGCAAAAAAAGCGACCGGCATGGAGACAAAAGTGATTAACCCAAGCATCGAAGCACAACTATTCAAACGCGTTTCGTGGCGGCTCGTGCCGCTGCTGGTCGCGATTTATCTGGTCGCTTATATCGACCGGGCGAACATCGGCTTTGCGAAACTGCAGATGCTGAGCAGCCTCAAAATGAGCGAGACGTCGTATGGTTTTGCGTCATCGTTGTTCTTTATCGGCTATCTGATTTTCGAGGTGCCGAGCAATCTCGCGATGCATCGCTACGGCGCGCGCCGCTGGATCGCACGGATCATGCTGACCTGGGGCGTGGCGACGCTCGCGCTCGCATGGACACCGTCGCCGCTCGCGTTCCAGATCCTGCGCTTCATTCTCGGCGCGGCCGAAGCGGGGCTTTATCCGGGCATCATTTTGTATCTCGGCATGTGGTTTCCCGAGCGGCAGCGCACGGGCATTGTGGGCTTGCTGACACTCGGCAGCAGCATGGGCAACATGCTCGGTTCGCTGATCGGCGGCATCTCGCTGGGCATGCACGGTCTCGCCGGCTTGCAAGGCTGGCAATGGGTGTTCCTCACCACGGGCGCACCGGCCGTATTGCTGACCTTCGTCACGCTGCTTTGCCTGCCTGACAATCCGCGATCGGCGCGTTTCTTGTCGAGTGGCGAGAAGCAGATGATCGAAGACACGCTGCGACGCGATCCGGCACCGCCACCGCGCGCCGCCACGGGCAAATGGTCCATCGCCGCGCTCGTCACGGTGGGGCTCTTCAGCATTGGCTACGGCACGATCTCGATCGCCATCTACGGCATTGCGTACTGGCTGCCGACGCTTGTGCGTGGTTTCGGCGTGACCAGCACGGAGAATGGCTTGCTGAACATGATCCCGTGGTTCATCACGTCGCTGGTCCTGTTCTGGCTGCCGCGCCGCTTGCGTCACGTACGCGCCGTGCTTGTAGCGAGCATGTGCGCCGCGGTGCTGGGAATACTGTGCTTCGTCATGAGCGTGGCGCCGATGTCGAACACATTGCGCTTCGCGGCGCTCTCGCTCGGCGCACCGTGTCTTTATCTGATGATCCCGTGTTTCTGGTCGTTGCCACCGCGGTTGCTGCCTGAGTCGTTCATGAAGGGCGCGGGCGGTGCTGCGGCGCTCGCCGTGATCGCGGCGGGATCGAGCGTCGGCGGTTTCATCGCGCAGAACCTGATGCCGTGGGTGGGCAAGGTGACCGGGAGCGCAGCCGCACCCATGCTCGTGCCCGCGGGCAGCCTGCTGTTCCTTGGCGGCGGCGCGGTCGCGGTCTGGATCGTGCTCGGTCTTGGACACGGCCGAGGCGCGGACCCGGTGACGGCCGTTCAATAATACTCCTTATCATTCTTTCGAAGCTGAGCAGCTATGACGGACACCATTCCACGCATCGATGCACGCATCGCAAGGCAGCAAATCGAAGTGATCCTGCAGGCCTGGGGCATGACGCGCGAAGCGGTCGCGCTATCGGCGGATATCCTCATCGATTCGGACCTGAAGGGCATCGATTCCCACGGTATTTCGATGCTGATGTTCTACGATCAGCTTTTTCGCGCTGGTCAGATCGACATGCAGGCGAGCGCCCGCATCGTGCGTGAGACCGCGACGACCGCGTTAGTCGATGGTCAGGCGTCCATGGGCCATCCAACCTCGCACATGGCGATGGAACTTGCGATCCAGAAGGCGCTCGCAAGCGATATCGGCGCGGTCTCCGTGTTTAATTCGCAGCATTTCGGCGCGGCCGGTTATTACGCGGAGATGGCGGCGAAACGCGGTCTCATGGCAATAGTCGCGTGTTCGACGCGGCTCGCGACCGTGGTGCCGACGTATGGCGCGCAACCCATGCTCGGGACCAACCCGTTCGCGTTCGCCGTGCCGGCGGGGCGCCATCCGGCGGTGATAGTGGATATGTCGACGAGCGTGATTGCGTCGAACAAGGTGAAGGTCTACGCGCTGCAGGACAAGCCGTTGCCGCCGGGCTGGGCGCTCGATGCGAGCGGCGCTCCGCTCACGGATTCCGCCGAAGCATTCCGTCTGTTGTTCGGTCGTCTCGGCGGCGGCCTTGCGCCGCTCGGCGGCGACGGCATGGTGTTGGGCGGCCACAAGGGCTACGGGCTAGGACTGATGGCGCAATTATTCGGCAGCACGCTCGCTGGTGGCTCATTTTCACCGGTTCGCAACAAGACGCAGGCGAGCAATGAGCCCGACAACATCGGTCACTTCTTCCTCGCGATGAACCCCGCCGCCTTTCGGCCGCTCGAAGAATACCAGTCCGATGTCGATGACGTCATCGACGCGTTACGAACCTGCACGCCCGCGGACCCCGCGCGGCCGGTGCTGATCCCGGGCGATCCGGAACGCCTTGCGCGCGATGAGCGCAGCAAGCTGGGCATACCGATGCCCGATAGTTTGCGCAGTCAGCTCCACGAGGTCGCGACCAAGGCAGGTGCGCCTTTTCTGCTGGGCGACCGAAGCTGTGCTTAACGAAGCGATACAAGCTTAACTAAATTGAAGGAGAAGACACCGTCATGCAGGGACAAGAACACAGGGCGCAATACCGGTGGGTACCGGTCATCCTGCTATTTGTCATCGGTGCTGTGAACATTTTGGATCGCAGCACGCTTGCCATCGGCAACTCGCATATTCGCGCAGACCTGAATCTATCCGCTGGCGAGATGGGCTTGCTGCTTTCGGCGTTCTCGTGGGCGTACGCGTTTTCGCAACTGCCCCTGGGAGCGCTGCTTGACCGGACCGGGGCACGCCGCGTTCTGGGCATCGGGTTGTTCATCTGGTCGATTGCGCAGGTTTTCGGCGGGCTGAGCACGTCGTTCAGGAACTTCGTGGCGTCACGGGTTTTGTTGGGGGTAGCGGAGTCCCCCACTTATCCGGCGGGCGCAAAGGTGATCGCCGAGTATTTCCCGCGGCAGCGGCGAGGCAAACCCACGGCGGTCTTCCTCGCTTCGACCACGCTTGCTCCCGCCATCACGCCACCGCTGCTCACCTGGCTCATGCTCGCTTTCGGCTGGCGTCAGATGTTCGTGATCATGGGCGTGACCGGGATCCTGGTGTCGCTGCTGTGGATGCTTTATTGCCGCAGCAAGGCCGGCATTCCTCCGGCGGAAGCGGCTCACGATGCGTCCTTGTCCGCCGCTGAAGCTGCGGACGAGGCGTCCTCCAGCAAACTGAGTTGGGCCGACTTTCGCCATTTGTTCGCGCAGGCTACGACGTGGGGCATGATGATCGGCTTCGGCGGCGTGATTTATCTGGTCTGGTTTTATCTCACGTGGCTGCCGGGTTATCTCGAGCATGAACGTCATCTCGCGATAGGAACGACGGGCTGGGTACTTAGCATTCCGTATGTTTTTGCGTGCTTCGGCGGTCTGCTCTCCGGCTACGTGGGCGACAAACTCATGCAAGGCGGGTTGACCCCGGTTAATAGCCGAAAATGGATGATCGCCGTCGCACTTTTGGTGAGCGCCGGTTTCACCTTCCTGGCCGCCCGGGCCGAAAGCGCGACCCTCGCCGTCGGTTATCTCTGCGTGGTGATGTTCTTTCTCTACGTCGCGAGTAGCGGTGCATGGACGCTCGTCAATGTGGTCGTGCCGAAACGCATGATTGCGTCAGTGGGAGCGTTGCAGAACTTTGGCGGTTATTTCGGCGGTTCGTTCGCGCCGATCGTGACGGGTTATACGCTCCAATACACTAACTCGCTGAACAACGCATTTGTTGTTGCGGCGCTGGTCGGCGTATTGGGCGCGGCGGCATATGTACTGCTGGTGCGCAAGCAGATAACGGGCCGCGAGACGCTCGACGCGCCTTCCGGAACAAGCGTAATGACGTAATGCCGCAATGGCGGCTTGATCCGCCCGTCACAGCCGATTGGATCATTAACTTTGGGAGCTGAGTGTGAGTATCAATAGTACGAGCAGGACCGGTGGTCAAATCCTTGTCGATGCGCTTCGCATACATGGCGTCGAGCGGGTGTTCTGTGTGCCGGGTGAGAGTTATCTCGCGGTGCTCGATGCGTTCCATGATGCACGCGACGCCATCGACGTCACGGTGTGTCGGCAGGAGGGCGGGGCGTCGTATATGGCCGAAGCGTACGGCAAGCTGACCGGCAGGCCGGGAATCTGTTTCGTGACACGCGGGCCAGGCGCGACTAATGCGTCCATCGGCGTTCACACGGCTTTCCAGGACTCCACGCCTATGCTGTTGTTCGTCGGACAGGTCGCGCGAGAGCAGACGGATCGCGAGGCGTTCCAGGAGATCGACTACCGGCAGATGTTTGGTCATGTCGCGAAGTGGGTAGTGCAGATCGACGATGCCGGCCGCATTCCTGAACTCGTCAGCCAGGCGTTTCATCGCGCCGTCAACGGGCGCCCCGGTCCCGTGGTGATTGCGTTACCCGAGGACATGCTGACCGAGGCCGTACGCGTGGCCGATGCGGGGGCCTACAAGCCGATCGTGCCAAGCCCGGGCGGAGAGGATATGGCAGTGGTACGCACGCTGCTGGCGCACGCGCAGAGGCCGCTGATGATCATTGGCGGGGGGGGCTGGACTGCTCAGGCGGTGGCAGACATGCAGGCATTCGCGGAGCGTTTCGATCTGCCGGTGGCGGCGTCGTTCCGGTGCCAGGATTTGTTCGATAACACGCATCCCAACTATGTGGGCGACCTGGGATTGGCGACGGGTCCCGATCTGCTTGCAGGCGTTCGCGATGCCGACCTGTTGTTGGTGGTTGGTGCCCGGCTTGGCGAGTTGACGACTGCCGGCTACACGCTTGTGGATATTCCAGTGCCGAAGCAGAAGCTGGTACATGTACATCTGGGCATTGAAGAACTGGGTCGTGTGTATCAGCCGACCGTGGCGATCAACAGTGGCATGGTGCCATTTGCACGGGCGGCGCGTGTTCTCGAACCGGTCGCGCATATACCCTGGAAAACGCGTACGGCAGCGCAGCGCGCAGCGTATGTTGCGGCACTTGAACCGTTGCCATCGCCGGGTCCGGTGCAGATGAGTGAAGTCGTGCGATGGCTGAGCGAGCGTGTTCCTGCCGACACGATTCTGACCAACGGCGCGGGCAACTATTCGGGGTGGCTGCAGCGATATTTCCAATACAAGGGTTTTCGGACGCAGTTGGCGCCGACGAACGGTTCGATGGGATACGGGGTTCCTGCGGCCGTCGCAGCGAAGCTGACGGCGCCGGACCGTCTGGTGATTGCGTTTGCGGGCGACGGTTGTTTTCTGATGAACGGCCAGGAGCTGGCGACTGCTGTTCAATACCGTGCGAACGTGATTTTCGTGGTGGTGAACAATGGCATGTACGGGACGATTCGAATGCACCAGGAGCGTGAGTATCCGGGGCGGGTGTCGGCGACGGATCTTGTCAATCCGGACTTTGTGATGTTCGCGCGTGCGTTTGGTTGCCACGGGGAGCTGGTGGAGAGCACGGCGCAGTTCGCGTCTGCGTTTGAGCGAGCGGTAGCCTCGGGCAAACCGGCGCTGATTGAAGTGCGGGTGGACCCGGACGCCCTGACGCCGCGACTGAGTCTTAGCGAAATTCGTGCGCGGGCGCTAGCAAGCCTGAAGGGTTGAGAGGAGAAACGAAGATCAGGCTTGCCGGGTTCGAGACAAAAAAGGCTTGGACCAGGCGATGCTACGCATTGAGATCTTCCAGCCTGAGCGCACTTGAGTAGCACGGCACTCGCGGATGCCACTGGTTGATTGTGGAGCGCTTGCTGAAGATCGTGCGAAGCGCTTGACCTGGCGTGCGCCGGAAACCGTGTCAAAAGGCGATACCGGTCCCAGTCTGTCTATCACTGGTTGAGCTCGTTGCTGGCTTCGCGTTAACCCGGAAGGTGCCGGGCGAGATTTCGATTGCGCGAGCCATCCTGGTGGCGGCCCGATCCTGTGCAGCTTCACCGCCAAGGCGGCCGATCTCGACCTGCGTTTCACGCCTTCCTCAACTGCCCAGGAAGCTAAACCGCCAGTGGCGCGCGATTCCATTGCCTACAGTCAGATTCCGTGCAGAACGCTTTCGAGCAACACGATCGCAGTAGCGTTCGCGGTCGAGCTTGCGCGTCTGAATCTCGAATCGTGCTAATCGTAAAGGGAATCGTCAAGACGACTTGCTGTATGTGGTTCTTGCACAATTCACCGATCAAGGTTTACGCAACATCAAAAACAGCCGACAGCGGGCCGGTCAAGCGTCGGAGTAGGGCAAGACCTTTCGCTGTGAAATGAAAGAGATCTCCTGGACGGAGGGGCAAATATGACATTGTTACGCGTCATCGACGCACCGGATGAGCAAAGCTTCGCGGCATTCGGCTATTCGCTCGGGTCCGAAGGCAATGTCCGTACGCATACGCGCCGAGCGTTCATGAAGGACGAATACAGCGCGATTATCGGCAAACTTCCATAAAAAGCCACCATTCGGCACGCGAGTCGTGTCTTTGCGCGACTCTGTCTCAGGGGGCACACAACTTCCAACTCACAGAAGGAGGGTTCTCTTGTGCGGCTAATATCGTGGCCCGCCCGATACGTCTCGGGCAAAGGCCGCTTGCAAAGACGCAGTCTGAGTCTATTCCTAGTATTGCTTCGACACGATAGCGGCAGCCGACTTGGGGAAAGCAATGACTACACCAACAGGCCCACCTGAAGGTGCGTATCCAGTATCTGCGAGTGTCAAAAAAATCGAACCCAGGCCTTGACTCTCGAGGGAGGTCCTTGCAAACAACATCGGTTGAGATGAAGTACCGCTTTGCTATCGCTTCCATTCGAGTCAATGCACCGTAGTTGACGCGGTACGTTCAAAGACGAAAACTGAGGGACATTCATTAGCGCCGCACACAGGAATTGCTTTCGCTCGCCATTTTCTGACAAAACCTGCGAAACTTGTTTGGCGCAACTTGAATGATCCATTTTTCTCGGCGATCCACTGATGGGACCGATATATGTTGGTGGTTGAACGACCTAATTCGTTAGTAGATGGAGTAGTCAAGGCCATTCGTGCCGAGATCGCCGGAGGCCGGTTTGCGGCTGCCTCGCGCTTGCCGACCGAACAGCAACTCGCGGAGCAGCTCGACGTCAGCCGTTCTGTCGTGCGTGAGGCAGTTTCGCAGCTGAAGGCTGATGGTGTGCTGACGGTCAGGCGGGGATCGGGCTCCTATGTCTCGTCCAATCCAGCTGGCACTGTCTTCCGCCTTCCTCAGGACACCGGCAGCAAGTTGCATTATCCGCAGCTCTTTGAAATGCGCCTTTGGATAGAGACCCAGGCAGCGAGAGCTGCGGCGTGGCGCCGATCGAAAGATGACCTCAAGAGAATGAGCCAGGCGCTCAAGCAGATGCAAGTCAAGAGAAAGGAACTAGACGCCGCTGCGGCTGCGGCGGCTGATATTGATTTTCATCGCGCCATCCTTGCAGCAACCAAAAACGATTACTTCGTCGCTTTCCACGACTTTCTAAGCGCTCAGCTAGCGGCCGAACGACGTTTGGCATGGGGTACGGGCGGGACGGACGAAGCGCAGCTGGAGCACCGCGAGCTGTATGACGCGATCGCGAACCAGGACGACGTTTCAGCGGCGCTGGCCGCCGAACGACATCTTCGGAACGCGGCTCAGCGCATGGGTATCAAGTTGCCTGACGCCGGCGAACGTACGGCCTAGTTGGAAGCCTAAGGGTCAAATTTCGCAATTCGCGAATGGCCCTAGGGTGAAACAATTAGTCTGACAACCTGATGTTTTGCGTGTATTGTTCGGATATCTTTTTGAACTCAACGGACGATCAATCATGGTGCGCGGGAGGAGGCCGGCCGCGGTTGTTGTCAGAGCACCGGTTAATACGCAACCGTCCTCTGGTGTCTATCGCCTGATGTCCGGGGAGAGATGAAGGCTGGAGCACCCCACAAAACCACTATCACTAAAACAAGCAGATGCGCCGTGCGCCCGAAGCGCCCCCCGCTATTGCATAAAGGATTGGAGACGAGACATGAACCGCGCGAACAGTGGAGTGGATGACGAACGGGTCTTGGAATCTGCGGTATCGAAGGTGAAGCGGCACGTGCTGCCGCTATTTATCGTGATGTTCATGGTGAATTACATTGACCGGGTCAACATCAGCTTTATCCGCCCGCATCTCCAGGCCGATCTCGGTATTGGCGCGGCGGCCTATGGCCTGGGGGCAGGCTTATTCTTCCTGACCTACTCGTTGCTTGAGGTTCCCTCGAATGTCCTGATGCAAAGGTACGGTGCTCGGGTGTGGCTGACTCGTATCATGGCGACGTGGGGTGTGGTGTCCATCCTCATGGCGTTCATTCAAAACGAGATGCAGTTTTACATCGTGCGTATCTTGCTGGGAGCGGCCGAAGCGGGCTTCTTTCCGGGCGTGCTTTATTACTTCACCCAATGGCTCCCGGATGGTGCGCGCGGCAAGGCCGTCGCACTATTTCTCAGCGGATCGGCGCTATCGTCCATTGTTTCGGGTCCCTTATCTGGCGCATTGCTGCAGCTCCACGGCTTGAATCTGCACGGCTGGCAGTGGTTGTTCCTCATCGAGGGCGCCGGTTCGACGCTCCTGAGCGGATTCGTATGGTTCTGGCTGGTGTCGCGGCCAGGCGAGGCAAAATGGCTGAGCGCTGACGAGAAGAGGGTGCTTGTCGGTTGCATCAAGGAAGAAAACAGCAGTCGCGACGCTTACCGATCGATCCATGTGTCCGCATTTAAGCTGCTTCGCGACCCGCAGATTGTCCTCTTTTGCTTTCTCTACTTCTGCATTCAGTTGACCATCTACGCGGCCCTGTTCTGGTTGCCGGGCGTCATCCGCACCATGGGCCACGGCCTGGGGGATTTCCAGGTCGGTCTGTTGAATTCGGTCCCATGGCTGATTTCGATTGTTGCGATGTACATCTACGCGGCGTTGGCTGCGCGATGGCGCTTCCAGCAAGCATGGGTGGCGTCGGCGCTGATCGTCGCGGCGATTGGCCTGTATTTTTCGACCACCAGTTTGCCCATCTTTGCTTTCATCTCCATCTGTTTCGCGGCGATCGGGTTCAAGGCAGCGTCTTCGCTGTTCTGGCCAATTCCGCAGGGCTATCTTGATCCGCGCATTTCAGCCGCCGTGATCGCATTGATCAACTCGGTCGGCAACCTTGGCGGGTTCGTCGCACCCGCCACTTTCGGTTTTCTCGAACAGCATACGGGTTCGATCAAAGGTGGCCTGTATGGTCTTGCAGCTACATCCGTCATCTCTGGCCTGTTGGTGTTCTTCGCGCGCCTGACGCCGAAAGAGGCGCCAGCGACGCTCGTCACGAACGAATAACGGGCCCCTTACCAATTCTAAACACCACCGCTGTCGAAATATGACCAAGCAACTCAAGGATGCGTCAAACAAGATGCGTGACATTCTGTCATTGGCAGACTTCGAGCGCATCGCAAAAAAGCGCTTGCCGCGTCCGCTCTTCGGATACATCTCCGGCGCTACGGAAGACAATGCGTCGCTCGATGACAATCGCGACGCATTCAACGAACTCGGCTTTGTTCCCCGGGTCCTGAGGGACGTGTCCGGGCGAAGCCAGAGCATCGAGCTGTTCGGCGTGCGCTACGAGGCGCCAATCGGCATCTCCCCCATGGGCATTAGTTCGTTGTCGGGGTATCGAGGCGATCTTACGCAGGCACAAGGTGCCCAGGCATGCGGCGTTCCAATGATCTTAAGCGGCGCCTCGCTCATTCGCATGGAGGACGTGGTTCGGGCAGCTCCGGGTACGTGGTTCCAGGCATACATGCCAAGAACGCTGGAGGAGATTGGTGGTCTCGTCGCGAGAGTGCTTGCAGCAAGAGTGACGACGCTTGTTGTTACGGTAGATTCAGCCGTGGTCCCGAACCGGGAGAATAATGCTCGCAATGGCTTCAAGACTCCGTTGCGGCCAAATCTTTCCCTGCTCTGCGATGGCCTTACTCATCCAACATGGTCGCTTTTCACTTTCCTGCGAACGATGATTCGACATGGCATGCCGTACTTCGAAAATGCCGGTGCCACGCGAGGCGAGCCGCTCTTGTCGCGTCGGGCCAACCGTGACTTCAGTGGCCGCGAGCACCTTGACTGGAACGCGATCCGCGCAATCCGCGGGCAATGGAAGGGCCCGTTAGTGCTCAAGGGAATCACGCATCCCAACGACGCAGCGACCGCACGAGACCTGGGCGTTGACGGCATCATCGTGTCCAATCACGGAGGACGTCAGTTGGACGGCACAGTATCGCCAATGAGGATGCTCCCTCATGTGGTCAAGGCGTGCAAGGGTATGCCCGTCATGATCGATAGCGGCTTCAGGCGAGGCACCGACGTGTTGAAAGCCATCGCGCTTGGCGCGAAGTGTGCATTTATCGGGCGACCATTTAACTACGCGGCAACCATTGCCGGTCAGGCGGGTGTCGAGCACGCGATAGCCTTGCTTAAGGCCGAGATTCGCGCTGACATGGGACTTCTCGGCGTGAATAGTCTCGATGAGCTCGGACCGGAGTTCCTGCGGCTGAAGCGCTTCCACCTCGACGATCTCGTCGTGCCTGCGAGGCAGTCCGCCATTGTGGAAGAGAGCGAGAGCCGGGGGGCTGCACGGACGTTACCGCACAATTCGGCGATGGTCCCATAGCTGGCGAAAATTGCGGCGTGGGATGCGAACTTCGCCTCCGCGCGGTCCGGAAAAAGAAGCCTGCTGCGTTGAGTTGGGGCGGACGCGATCGTTCACCTCGGCTGCGCTACAGGCGGTCGAAGAATGTAAAACCAAAGAGGAAAAAATGTCGGAGATTTCGAGCAGCACGCTTCAAATGTTCAAGCGTATAAGCACCGCTACCATAGCGACCGCACTCTACAAGCGAGGCTTTAGGCAGCAATAACCGCTCGCACCGCTCAAGGAAAGCATGGTTGGCCCGGCATTCACGTTACGGTATATGCCGGCACGTGAAGACCTGAACAAGCTGGAAGTCTTCCGCGATCCAGAGCATCCGTAGCGCAAGGCCGTTGAGACATGTCCGACGGGCGCCGTGCTCGTGATGGACAGCCGTAACGATCCGCGCGCAGCATCGGCGGGTTCGATTTTGGTGTCGCGCCTGATGATGAGGAACGTGGCCGGCGTAGTAACCGATGGGGGTTTTCGCGACGCGTCGGAAATCGCCACACTGGCGATTCCTGCTTTTCACCAGCGTCCGTCGGCGCCGACCAATCTTACTTTGCATCAGGCTATCGACATCAACGTGCCGGTCGGCTGCGGTGGGGCGCCTGTTTTTCCCGAAGACGTGATCGTGGGAGATAACGATGGTGTCATCGTCGTTCACGCGCATCTCGCCGACGAGATTGCTGTGGAGGCACTGAAATGACGGCCTTCGAGGACTTCGTTGGCGAACAGGTTCTTGGGGGCGTTCGATCATTGTTCTCTATCCGGCATCGCACGCACAGACGCTGGTCGACTTCGATGCCTGGCGCAAAGCGAATGGCCGCTGATTTTCCGCAGAAGATGAGTTAGCGAAATACGTCGACATTTATTCGTAGCGGGCGCAGTGGCTCCTTCGGTTTTGCGCGCTGATGAGATAGCACTGGTCCCTGTGAATGAGATGTCTCAGCTCGAAGTAAGCGCGCTTCGGCAGCGACATGCTTCGCGTTGTTGCCCGCGATTCTCCACCAAGCAAAGTGGTTTTTGCCAGAAACAAACGAGCCAGTGACGCTAGTCACGTCGTTAGTCTTCGCGGTCAACGCCAAACTAACGTAGCGTTGAGACCTCGCTTTTGTTGCGCGCGCGTCTGCGCTCCGTATCGTCGAGATGAACCTGCATTGCACGGGCTGCCGCTTCTGCTTTGCCGGCAAGAATAGCCTTGAGAATCGCGGCATGCAGCGGCAAGGAAACCTGGTGGTTCTCGTCTTGACGTTTGTTAGTGATCCGCAGCGATGCGGCGAGCGTCGTGCGAATGGCTTGCACGATCGGCAGCAAAAACTGATTTCCGCTTGCCTCAAGGATCGCCGTGTGGAATTGAAGATCTGCCGTCACGAACGCTTCGACGTCGTCCCCGGAGGTCTCCATTCCGACATAGGCCGCCTTGATGCGGTCGCGCTCTTGCGGACCCGCGCGTTGCGCAGCAAGTGCCGCTGCTGCTGGCTCGACGATCCTACGCACCTCCATCAATTGTTGCAGGGCGGCGTCTGCAACGTCAGAGCTTTCATGCCACTCGAGCAGGGAACGATCGAGCTGACTCCACTCCGAGCGCGGGCACACGGTGGTTCCCCGCCGCTGACGCGAGTCCACCAGTCCCTTGGCTGAAAGTACTTGCAACGCTTCTCGCAGGACGGTCCGGCTGACGTTGTAATGCGCGAGCAACTCACCCTCGTTCGGAAGGACGTCGCCCGGCTGCCGTTCCCCGCGCACGATGCCACGCCCCAGGTCGTCGACCAACTGATCGCGCAGATTCCGTTTGAATGGGTGGTTCAAAAAAGTCATACTTTATGCTAGCATTTAAAAGTCATATTATATGGTAACAGATCGCGATGCCGTCATCATTGGCGTCGCCTGATCCATTTGGCGCCTGGCTTCCAGCCGGGCCGTGAAAAATTCCTAGTCGAAATATGAAGATAACAAGTGTCCGCACCCACGTCCTCGAGGCCAGACTCTCCGAGCCATTCGCGTATTCCCGTGCGTGGTACGACACGCGGATGGCGATGATAGTCGAGATCGAGACAGACGACGGTCTCGTCGGATGGGGCGAGTGTTATGGCCCGGCGTGGATAACGGCAACTGTCGTCAAGAGCATGACGCCATTGCTGATCGGCATGGATCCGCTGCGGACCGATGCGCTTTGGCAGGAACTCTATGCCAGATTCCGCGATCACGGACAGAAGGGCGTCGTTATCGAGGGACTGAGCGGTATTGATATTGCACTTTGGGACATCAAGGGCAAGCACTTCGGCGTCCCCGCTTATCAACTGATGGGGGGCCCGCTTCGCACGAATGTTCAAGCCTACGCGACCGGTTTGTACCGGCGCAGCTCAGGCGATCCGGTCCAGTATCTGGCCGAAGAAGCCGCTGGATACGTTGCTCAAGGATTCAAGGCGGTCAAGCTTAAGGTGGGCTTCGGTGTTGAGGAAGACGCAGCGGTGACACGCGCCGTGCGCGCGGCGATCGGCCCCGACGTCGCCTTGATGGTCGATGCAAATCACGCCTACGATGCGGTCGCCGCGATCCGTCTCGGCAAGATGATCGAGGAGCACGACATCGGATGGTTCGAGGAGCCGGTGCCTCCGGAAGATCTGACCGGCTACCGGCAGGTGAAAGCCGCTCTTTCGATCCCGATCGCGGGCGGAGAGTGCGAATTTACGCGCTTTGGCTTTCGCGACCTGCTCGTATCCCGGGCGCTGGACATCATTCAACCGGACACTTGCGCTGCGGGAGGATTGTCCGAATGCAAAAAGATCGCCGACATGGCGGTGGCATTCGGCATGCGTTACAACCCGCACGTCTGGGGAACGGGGGTGGCGATCGCCGCGTCGCTGCAGTTGCTCGCCGTGCTGCCGCCGCACACACCGCCTTCACTCGCGGCGACTGAGCCGATGCTGGAACTCGACCGAACCGAGCATCCGATCCGCATGGCATTGCTGACCCAGCCGATCGAACATGTCGGCGGCATCGTTCAGATTCCAGACGGGCCAGGTTTGGGAATCGAGATCGACAGGGAGATGTTGACCCGATTTGCCGCTCGTTGACCGCTTCAAGGCGACGCCCTCGATATCGAGGAACGGCGACAGACATCAATGTCCCGCGTGCCGAGCTTGCGCCGGGTTGTGGCAAAAAAACAAACGAAGTGGAGGAGATGACAATGATGCAATCAAGATGGTGGAGCATCGGCGGATCGCTGATGGTCGGGCTTTTCGTGGCTTATCTTGACCGTACCACGCTATCGGTCGGGCTTCCGTCCGTGGCGCGGGATCTCGGTTTCGCGGGGGATCGCTTTGCTGTGACGGCCAGTTGGGCGTTGACGATCTTCCTGGTCGGATACGCCGTCGCCAACGTTTTGGGCGGCATCCTGACCCGAAAGTACGATCCGAAAACAGTGGTGATCTGGAGCTTCGCAATCTGGTCACTGGCGACTGTAATCGTAGGATTCACGGATTCCCTGGCCGTCTTGCTAGGCTGCCGATTCATCCTTGGCATTGCGGAGGGTGTCTACTGGCCGCAGCAGTCTCGATTCGCCAAGGCCTGGTTCGCGCCCGACGAGCGCACCAAGGCGAATGCCATTGTCCAGTACTACGGACAATTCATTGCGCTCGCAGTAGGCTTCATGATTCTGACGCCCATCTACAATGCGTTTGGCTGGCGGATCATGTTTTTCCTGATGGGCGGCATCGGTTTGGTCGGCATCGTGCCGCTCTATATTGCCAAACTAAGACCAGAGTCGGAGGCGCCATACCGCGCGATCGCTCCGACGCAGGCCACTATACCGAGGCTCACACTGACCGCTTTGGGCGGATATCCCTTCCTGTTGTTGCTACTCAGTTACATTACCCAGGGAATGTTGTTCTGGGGCGTGACGTTGTGGATCCCGCTTGCCGTGCGATCCGTGGGCTTTACCGGGACGTGCCAGGCCATCGCGAGCTCATTGCCCTATCTTGCCGCGGTGCTTCTCGCGTTGCCGATGTCTAGGATCAGTGACCGCACGGGGCGCCGCGTGCTTATTGCGGCGTTGGGCCTCCTCATCCCAGGCATCCTGATGATGTTATTGCCCGTAGTCGACAGCGGGTACGCGAAACTCGCGCTCATCACCGTAGCGCTTGGGTATTACGCCAGCAGCTATACTCCGAATATCTGGTCCATATTGCAGTCGACCATCGAGCCACAAGCGATCGGCCCGGCGTCCGGAATCATCAACGGTATCGGAGCCGGTGGCGGCGGCACGCTCGCGGGCTTTCTTGTCGGCGTGCTCTACAAGTCCACCGGCTCTTATATGTCCGGCTTCGTTGTGCTGGGAGCACTCGTGATCCTGGGTGGCATCGCGCTTCTCGCCTACGGCCGCATCCGGCCGGCGCGCTTAAGCACGCCGGCCCAGATCGAAACGGTACGAAGTGACGCGCAGACAGGCTGATCTGCAGGCGACATCGAGGCCACAAAAGATATTGCGCGACGCCTGCGGCTGTCGCTGGTGTCTGTGTCTGCACGATCGACATTGCCGCAACCCGCGCAAGCCGCAAAGTTTTTCTTTTCTCCATTGTTAAAAATTCACTCTTGGCTGCGCGCTTCACTCTATCGCAAACAACTCGCGGCGGGTTTCGTTGCCTGGCGCGAACTCACCGAAGTCACCCAAAACCCGTCCTACGCGTTCCGGGGGACGCTATTTCCTGCCGTCTTTCCGCCTCAGTCTCGACAAGTTGACAGAGCCCCTGAGGAGACCATCAAAGAAGCGATGTCCTATCTTTGCGTGCCCGGCCATGTCCGGATGCGTGCCGTCGGGCAAGTGACCGCGATCATCGGCACTCGGGAGTTCGAGTCCGAAAAGATACCGGATATTTCGGTCTCCACGATCTCGACGAATGTCCACGGCCTGAGACAACAGATTCCGCATTTCCACCAGCGTTAGCGCGTCGCTTTGAGCGACCTCTTCCGGGATCCACTTCAACGCGTTCGAGATGAACTGCGTTCGGCATCACTCGCCGGGACTCTGGAGTCATCCGCGAGACCGGTCGGCGCAATACAAGGACCTCGAGTACGAGACGGACCTCGCGAAGATCATCTCCTCCGCTAGCCTTGCGCAGAACGTCCGGTTTCATCAAGCCACCGAACGATGTTATGCACGGTATCGCTTTAGAAGGTGCGATACAACTCCATCGAAACGCAGCCTATATGAGGTGTCGCGAGCACATTGGGCGATTCGCGCAGATGTTGCGGATTGTCGAGCGGTTCGGCGTCGTATACGTCCATTGCGGCGCCGGCAATCTGACCGGTCGTGAGTGCCCCAAGTATTGCGACATGGTCGACGATCGGTCCCCTAGCCCTACCTTCGCATGGCGGAGCGCCGGATAGATGGTTTTCGCCAGGCATAAGTGGCAGAAAAGGCTGATAGGTTATACATGAAATAACTGAGGAGCCCACCTCTTCAGCTCGAAGACCTTGACTGCGCGGCGCTGCTCAGTCGTGAGCTCTGGCGCCAGCATCACCGTTGGCCGTCGTCCTGCGCCTCCGGTCGTGGTCCGCACCAACGTCACCTTGATTTCAGCCAGGCTTTCCAGACGTATTGATCGCCGGCTTGCAGGTTTCGTCTGCGCGAGTTCCGTCGTGCCGACCAAACCCTGGGTTCGCTCGCTAAGCCGCACGTGAATCGACAAGAAATCTGCGTGGAGAACAGTACATCTTTTCTGACTAGCTGCACGCCCTTTTCCGCGGCGCGCTTCGTGGGGAGGTTCTGACTCCAAGCGATGACGTTCATTCTGAATGGCCGCCCGATGATGCCGACAGCCGAGCCGACGTGGCCAAGACCAAGCAATCCGAGCGTCTTGCCCGCGAGCTCATCGCCAAGCGAGAGCTGCCAGCCGCTGGGAGCCCGCGAAGGGGCCGGCCAAAGGCGGACTCTCGTCACGGGCGCCAGATCCGCGACAGTCGCTAAATGAACGGACGCCTGGTCTGTCCACTGCAGGAAGCGGCGGATGCTGTCGGGAGGCTTGATCCGCTTGTTACCGCGAGTCTTCTTAGCTCGGTATCATCGACGTGGCATCAGGACTGCTCCAAGCCGATCACCGGCCTTTAGCCAGTTTTTTTCCGAATATTAGTCAATCTTGAATTGTCCGACCGCATTGGCCAGGTCATTCGCTTGACTTTGCAGCGTTGAGGCAGCGGCAGTAGATTCCTCAACAAGAGCGGCGTTTTGCTGCACCATCTCATCGAGTTGTGCGACGGCGCGGTTGACTTCCTGAATCCCCCGCGTCTGCTCGTCGGAAGCACCGGATATCTCTGCCATGATGGTCGTCACGCTGTTGACTGATCCCACGATCTCTTCCATCGTCGCGCCTGCTTGACGGACCTGCGCAGAGCCGGAGGCAACGCTGTCAACGGTTGCTTCGATCAGCACTTTGATCTCTTTGGCCGCCTGGGCGCTGCGCTGTGCCAGACTGCGCACCTCGCTCGCTACAACAGCGAAACCACGTCCCTGTTCGCCTGCGCGCGCTGCCTCCACTGCTGCATTCAGTGCGAGGATGTTCGTTTGAAAAGCAATGCCGTCGATGACGCCGATAATGTCGCCAATCTTGCTCGATGCGGTTTCAATCGACGCCATCGTACCGATCACGTCGGTGACAACTTCTCCGCCGCGCGCGGCGACGCTTGACGCAGACGATGACTTGCTGTTCGCCTGTTTCGCGGCGCTTGCCGAAAGAGTCACGGTGGAAGTGATCTCTTCCATGGACGCGGCCGTTTGCTGAAGGCTTGCCGCTGCCGCCTCCGTGCGACCGGACAAGTCAATGTTGCCCGTGGCGATCTCGTTGGCGGCGAGCCGCACAGATTCGCTGGTGTCGCGAATTTGTTTCATGACGACCAAGAGTTTATCGACGAATTGGTTGAAGGCACGCGAGATCTGCGCAACTTCGTCGCGGCCGTCGGCAGGAAGACGCGTCGTCAGGTCGCCAGATCCCGATCCGATCGCTTCCATGGCGTCGCGAACGGTCGCAAGGTGCTTGAGCGAGACCGTTGTGACCGCGCCCATGACGACGGCTGCGACTATTACGATGAGCACCAGCGCCATGACAGCACTCATGAGTTGCGAGCGCATGCCGGCGGTCGCTTCTGCTTCGTCGAGTGCGACCACAGCTTGCCAATCGGTTCCAGCAATCGGTGTGGCCTTCATCAGTTTTACTGCACCACCGACTTTAATGCGAACCGGAGTCCGCGCACCGATCAATGCGCCAAGGGAAAGATCGGGAGCGAGGTCGGTTACCGGCTTGCCGATCAACTTCGCGTCGGAATAGGCAATAATATTGCCGTTACCATCGAGCAGCATGCCAAAGCTTGCCGGTGTGGGATGGATCAAGTTGACGTTCGCACTTACAGTTTCCAGGCTGACATTGCCGCCGACGACCCCCTTAACACCTTCAACCTCGGCGGTAGGCGCTGCAAATGAGACCACTAGCTTACCGGTTGCCACGTCAACGAAGGGTTTGGTCACGAGGGGATTGCCGTTGGCAATAACTTCCTTGTACCAAGGGCGCGTAGTTGGATCATAGTCAGCGGGAATACCTTCGGGTGCCGAAAATTTCGCTGTCTTATCAGATCGCCCAACGTACACGTTGCTGAAATTACCCGCATGCATGATGTCGAGAAGCGATGGAAGCGGATCGGACGAGCTCGCGGATGTCTGCAAAGACTTGATCATCAGGGAACGTGTGGCGATCCAGTCGTTAATGCCGGCAACGTGGCCTGCAGACACGGCATCGAGATTTGCCGCAATGGCTTCGTCGTTATACGACTTCGCGACAAAATAATTGAGTGCTGCGTTGGCGAGCAGCGCGACGACGACGATGGTGAGGCAAGCGGCAAGAATGCGTGTGCGAATTGAAGCGAACATTGGGCATCTTAGTTAGTGTTATAGGGAACGGCTCCCTCTTCTTAACGGCGAACCCATCGGGAAATTTAGGGTTTCGACACGTTGTCCGGAAAAGAAACGTTCCTTGCGCTCGATGCATAGATGAGGCGTGACATTCCCGATTTTAATCATGGGACGTAAGGTAAGCCTAAGTATTACTCGTTAGCGTGTTTGCCTCCCAGGCGTTTTCGGCCCTTGGTGCAACGGCATGAACGACGCGAAAAACTCGCCTCTCTTTTTTTGCTTGATTTGCACAGCTGCGGGCGATGCGCCGGGCAGAGGAGACGACAGTGAACGCAGGCGGCTCATTGGTTTAAGTCGTCCCGCAGATAGCGATCGGACAAAGATCATTGCACCCACCTCAACTTTGCGCGCATGGTTGCATTCTTCTTGTTCGTTAATAGTTCCTCGCTGACGAGGCTTGAACGACCGTTAAGGAGAAATTTGAGTCTCTTACGAGTCGAGAACGGTCCCACGAAGGCAACGAGCGGCGTCAGCTACGATACGTAGACCGGTAAATATGGGTGGTCAATTGCGACCTGTCATTGCATTAACAGTAATGGAGACGGCTTGCAAAGTCTCTTTGACGGGAGAGTCACGAAGTCAACAAGTCATCGACAACGCGGCGCCCCGCGCTATAGCCGCTCTTGAGCGCATCGTTTTCGCTGGTAAATGACTTGCCTTGTGATTCACCAAAGCGAAGTGGGGAGAAGACGGCGACTGCGGCTCCGATTCTGCTGATTGTCACTATCGCCACACGCTGGGCGGCGCACCGCTCGCGTCCTTCTGACTGCGGTCGCTCTCAACGGCGACCGCAATGGCGAATCCCTGGTACTGGTAAATGTGGCTCATGGTGTTACCCGGTCCACGTGCTGCAATGGCTGCCGTACGTTGTCAGGTCCCAGAACGCCAATGTGCTTGAAGAAAAGCTCCACAATTCCGCGAGTTGGAACACTGGCGGAAAGCGTCGTTATTTTGACGGGAGCGAACCACTTGCACTTCGCAATCTCGTTGCTGGGCTGTGCGGTTGTATGTTGTGCGACGTCAGCGAAGAGGACGTTGTGCAGCGTGTTGAAGCCGCTAAACTGGAAAAGGTACATTAGCTCGTTAGCGACGAGCATGGTTTCTTCTTCCAATTCACGCAACGCAGCTTCATGGGGCGCTTCGCCCCGACGAATTCTTCCGCCCGGCAGCGCCCATCGTGATCTTTCCCTGGCGACGAGCAGAATGCGGTTACCTCGAACACACAGAACGGTGGCCCTGTCCTTCATCCTCGCCCCCGTCAGTTAGTCGATTGAGCTTTGCGCAGGCCGACGTTGATACAACGCCGACTGCCGACAAAGGGCTCATTGTAAGTCTTGTCTAAAACGGCGGGCGCGCATTAGAGGAGTGCCATCTGCCCAAAAATCTGGATGCAGCCAGTTCCGCGTCGCAGGTGATCCTTCCCTTCTTTCACAGCGGAGTAAGCTAAAGTCAGTTCGCTTTTGACGGGGAGAACAGGGAATGAAAAAGCGTTCGGCACTTGAGATCTGTTTGCCGCTTGCCCTGTTCGTTGCGGCCTGCACCTCGTCGCTTCCAACCCTGCTGATTGCTATCGCCTGGATGACGATTGGCGTTATATCGCTAGGGCACCGCACACTCGAGAGCTTCTCGACAGATGGAATCCGCCGGGTGTGGCTCCGAGGGTTCCGGGGAGCGTGCCTGATGTTCTACCACCTTGCCTGGTGGCCCTAGTATCTGCAGACCCCTCTTCGAGACAGCGCTGATCGAATCGGAAGGTGCCTGTTGCGCGCGTAGTGTTCCTGCTCGCGCACGGTATCACGGGGCATCGCGTCGATCGAGGTTTTGACGGCCTGCCAGAGATCGTCCTCGAGGAATCGCGTCACGCGCGGCTTCGCCTTTCGCGCACGCTGACGCGACAGGGAGAGTGGATTGCCGGCCAGGTAACCCGCGTTGACCAGCTAGGCGAACAGGGTATTCACAATGACAAACGCCTGTCGCTGGCTGCTGGGGGAGAGCGGTCCCGCGAACGGCCGCCAGTGCGGATCCGCGCGGGCCACCTTACGGCCGGTCATGACCCAGCGTTGTGCCGGCTGCAGGTCTGCCAGAAACCGCTGGTAGAGCAGCAGGTCTTCGTGGGTGAGCGAGGAGAGCGGTTTGCGCAGTTCGGTGATCGACCACAGCAGCAAGCGTTCAGACTCCTTGCGGTAGGTGTCCGTAAACCGAAATAATTTTGTCAATTCGAAAACCATGCCAGTCCTGACTGATCCGGACTGCACGGATTCTGATCGACATTTATATTTGCAGTCCGAACGAAATAAAGTCGTCAATTCGCATTTTGCCACCCCAGCAATCGAGGAGTTCTACGAACTGGTCGCGCGATGTCTGCGCTACCGGGTCATGGGTGCGCTCATCTACGGGCCGTCGCGCATTGGCAAGACTCGGGCGATCGAATACGTGCGGCTGCTTATTGCACGCAACTATCCTAGTACAACATCCCGTAAATAGGTTTAATAATTATCTGGCTGCAAATAAGGCTCCAGGAGCGTAACGACGAGTTGA
>NZ_FCOK02000093.1 GCF_001544555.2 Caballeronia udeis
ATGACGGCCTCGGCTCATCCCGCCATGATAAAAACGGACCGTTAAATATTCAACTTATTTAAGGGATGTTGTACTAGTGAAGCATTGTTAGACCTGGAGCCCCTAGAACGGCTGGCTTCACAGGGCGGTTGTCCGCAAATCCATCGCTCTATATTCCTTGTTTGCATAGATCAAAGCTTCGCACGATTTCTCCGTCGTCCAGACGTCAATGGCCTCCAGAAGAAAGATTGTGTGCGAATGGTGCTCGAGGCTTCTGGCGACCTTGCAGTCGAACGCGACGAGCGAGGTTTCAAGGATTGGAGCGCGTGTCGCCAGTGTTCTCCAGTCGCCTTTCATAAACCGTTCGTCGCGCCGGCTGCTGTCGCTGAATGAATCGGCGATTTCCCGGTCGGCGCTGCGCAGGATGTTGATTGCCGCGATCCCTGAATTGCGAATCACATCGTGGGCAGACGCCTGTTGGTTGACGCATATCAGAAGCGTCGGCGGGGCGACGCTGACGGAGTTGACTGCAGTTGCAATCAGGCCGACGCGTTGTGTGCCGTCGGTGCTGGTTATCAGGCTCACCCCTGATACCAGCTTGCGCATGCCGCTCCGAAAAGCTTCGGCAAACTGCTGTTCTTGGATTGTCATGCTTCTAGGCTCTGATGCAAATAGCGGAAATGGTCGAGGAGGTTTATTTTTGACAGGATGACTTATTGATCCGAGAGGACCGCATTCCAAACGCAAGGTGTAGCGGTGTCTTTGAGGTCGAGCGTCGCGAGATTGAACTGACCCTTGCGAATGCGATGCGTCAGCTCGATGCCTGAAATCGTGGTTGCGGCGCTCCTGAACCGCTTGAAGCCAGGCATGACCTTCGTCCGGAACTTTATGTTGCGATGGAGTGCCGCCCATCGAACCGCTTGTCCAGGCTCTTCAGCTTACAAATACTGACAAGCCGGTCGTAGATCTGCGAAACGACCATGTGGCGGTGGTCGTTCGCAGTCGGCACCATGGAGTCGAGACTGTTCGGACCTTGCTCGGACACGATCGTCGGTGCGTCCTTGGGCGGGGTCGCGAGGGCCGGCGTGGCAAGCGCGGTGGTAACGGCGAGCACCGCGGCCACGCTGCGGATGGAATGGATCGACATTCGGTTTCCTTCACGGAAGGTGGCAGGAGAGACGACGGAACGGAAGGTAAATGGAAAGCCTGCTGGCAGGCCGGTGTCACAAGCCGAGCGTCTCAAGCAACGCGGGCCACTTGTGCGCCCACGGGCGGGCGCGCTCGAAAGCGCCCGAGGCCTTCAGCACCGTGCGGTCGTCGAGGTGGCTGCCAATGATCTGCAGTCCGACCGGCAGGCCATCCTTGGTGAACCCGGCTGGTATCGTCGCCGCTGGTTGGCCAGTCATGTTGGCCGGGAAGGTAAAGCACAACCAATCGGCATTGCGGCCCATCCGTCCTTCGATGACCTCGGGACCTTGCATGTGAACCGGGAACGGTGGCACCGCGAGCGTTGGCGTCAGCAGCAGGTCGTAGTTCGCCATGAAGCGCCACATCTTGTTGCACAGTGCCTTGCGCTGGGTGTGTGCATCGGTAAAGTCCTCAGCGGTCCACGGTCGCATTAGCAGATCAATAAGGTGCGGCGAGATTTCCTTTTCACGCCCTTTGATCATCCGGCGCATGCCCGACAGATCCGAGTCGGCGGCGACCAGCGCCCAGAAAGTCGCGCCGGCATCGGCACGCCAGCCGGGGTCTGCGCGCTCTACGGTGCAGCCGAGTTCTTTCTCGAACACCGCGACCGCATCTCCAACGACGCGCCGCACTTCGGGATCGACCGCCGCGTATCCCCAGTCCTCGCTGTAGGCGATGCGCAGACCTTTAATGTCGCCGCACACTGCCTCCTGGTAGTCGAAGTCGACGGCCGGAATCGAATAGCGGTCGCGCGGGTCGGGGCCGCTGATCACGCTGAGCATCAGCGCTGAATCGGCGACGGTGCGGCTCATCGGGCCGATGTGTTCGAGCGTCTCCCAGCTCGAGACGCCCGGATAGCGTTCATCGCGGCACCCCGGATACAGCGGTACGCGCCCCATCGACGCCTTGATGCCGTACAGGCCGCAATGCGCCGACGGGATGCGCACCGAGCCGCCGCCGTCGCTTCCGATCGCGAATGGCGCGACGCCGGAGGCGACCGACGCGCCCGAACCTGCACTCGATCCACCCGGCGTCAGGGCAAGGTTCCAAGGATTGCGGGTGGTCTCGAAAACAGGGTTATGGCCAACCGGGCTGTAGCCAAGCTCGGGCACGTTGGTCTTGCCGATAATGACCGCGCCGGCCGCTTTCAGGCGTTCGACGACGATATCGTCTTCGTCAGGAACGAAGTCCTTGTAAAGAACCGAGCCCATCACGGTCTTGATGTCCTTGGTCGCGACCAGGTCCTTGATGCCGATCGGCACCCCGGCAAGCGCTCCGGCCGGCTCACCTTTCGCAATTTTGGCGTCGACTGCCTTCGCGGCGCTGCGCGCAACCTCGTGCGTCGGCGTGCAAAACGCATGCAGGTGTGGCTCAAGCGCGTCCATACGGCGCAGCACAGCCTCGGTCACCTCCAGTGCCGACAATTCCCTGGACTTGATGCGCTGGGCCAGGGTGACAGCATCCATACGACAGATTTCGTTGTCGCCGGGTTGAGTTGGCATCGGTGTTCCTCCTTGAGTGGCAGTTGTGGCGAGTCTGGATCAGCTTAGGCGAAATGGCAGGCGGCGTAGCGGCGGCGACACAGTGAGACAACGGTCCGTGCAGGCCAGGTAGCGGCCATGGAAACGACAGGCGTTCGGGTCCGGATCGATGGGGCTCGTCGGACTGCCTTCGAAGCGCAACCGCTGCTCGTTGGGCCGGGAATGGCTGCGATAAGTGCCTTGATGTAGCGATGGCTCGGCGCGGTAACATGATTCCGGTCCGTGCGACCTCGACAACGCGGCCTCACGACATTGCGGTCATGCGAGACGAACAGGTAGCTCATGCCAAGCCGTGTGAGCAGGTCCGGGAGCAGGCGCAAGATGATGGCTTGGACGGACACGTCCAGTGCCGAGGTCGGCTCGTCGAGGATCAGCAGCGACCGCTCGACCGCGTGCAGCAACGCCCCCTTGCGGCGGCTGCCCACCGGATACAGTTTGACGAGATTGTGCACCTCCAGCAGCGGTGTACTCACAGCAGTACTCTGCAACGGACGAGGTGATTGGTCGCCACATTCGTCCACGGCAGCGGCGCCCCACCGGGAGTGCTCGGTGAAGCCAGCGATTTTCTCGTAATTTGGCCCGAGAAGACAGCAGGTCATGCACGTATCAACGATTCCCGCGATGTCGACACTACAGCTCATTGATTCACCTCAGCGGCACAAGGCCAACGATCAGAACTCGAACGATGCGATGAAGAATCTTATGAGCGCCGAAATAGACGTGCTTGTTCGGCAGCGAACAAAAACTTGTGCAGGGGTGAATGACGGCGGTAAGGCCCGCGCACCAGACGGATCCAAAACGCCAACGGTTTCCAGGGTGACGCGGGTTGTCGACAGACGACGCGAAGGATGGGCCGGAGGAACTTCAACGATATTGCACTTAACTGCCGGAGGCTCTGGTGAAAAGTGGAAATAGTCGAGGAAGTTGATTTTGATAGGATGGCCTATTGAACCGAGAGGACCGCATTGCCACCGGTGCCGTTTGCGCCGTAACCGTATCTGCGCTTGTCTGTGCTGCGTAACTTCGGGGGAGGCGACGACGTCACGTTCGGGGGCGCAACGACGCTGCCCGGTTCTGTCAGGCAGACGGCCGGGCAGGTCGGGGAAGGTCTGGTAGCAAAGATCGGCAAGTCTAGCGGCGCCTATGCGACGCTCAGCTATTTGAGCAATCTCGGCGGCTCACATCAGCGCACGATAACCGAAAATGCGGGCGTTCGGTGGTCATGGTAAATGATTGGGTAGTCGCATCGCATGTCGAAGTGCTTTGCCACCCTCTCGCGTTCAACGCCATCAGGCGTCGTGCTTGATGGCGCCGCTCATCGCATGAAAGGATCATCCATGCAGCGGTATGACGATCCGGATGAAAATTCCACCGTCATCGGATATGAAATATTTCAGGAAGCTATTCGCGTGTATTTCAGGGATGGCTCGGCTTACCTGTACAACTACTTCACGCCCAGGCCTGAAAAGGTTGAGCGGCTAAAGCTGCTGGCAGTCGCCGGAGATGGCCTGCATACCTATATCGCGCAAGCCGTCCGCCATCGATACGCTATGAAGATACGTTAGGGGAGGACGAATCCCTCACCAGCGCCGGGAAGGAATACCCGCCACCTGGCGCATCTGCCCGTAGTGACTTGATACCAACGGAAGGCTCTGTCAGGTTGATGGAGAGGCGGCGGTAGAAGACGGGCCGCGCCGCGCAAACGATCGTTTTTGTAGAGCCAATCCCGAAGGACTGCGAGGAAGCGAAGTCACTTGGGCACAAGCCGTTGATCGCGCGCGTGCGCGTCACCAACAAACGCAATCCGGACCACTGGCACTCCGCTGACCGATTCGCGACGCGCAGAAAGGAAAGCGGCTCGGTGATTCGCATTTTCAATGCCTGCACCGAGCCGTTTCAACCCTCCTATCACAGGACGCTCTTGCCAAACAATCGCCAGCCCTGTTTGGAGCCCCGATCAGGCGCTCAGCCCTTTGATTTTTCGCTGATGCATTTCGACCAGATCCTCGGGCATTTTTTCGACCGCCCTGGATGCCTTGACCAACAATTCGCCTCGGGCTTCGGAGGGGGTGCAGCCAAAGCGCTCTTTGAACGATCGGTTAAACGTCGTCTCGCTGACAAACCCACTCGCGCATGCCGCGGAGCCGTCAACCTTCTCAGGGCTTCATCAAGCCGCCTCTCTTTGACACGCTTCGCGACCCCGCCGGACTCAGCGAACAATGCGTAGAGCGCTGTCCTCGAAATTTTCAGCGCTTTGCATAGCGCTGCGGGCCCAAGATCGGGATCAAGCAAATGCCGCTCAATGTAGGAGCTGGCTTGCGCGTGCAGCATCGGCGTGAGGCGCGGATCGCCCTGCCGCAGCTCCGACTTCGCTTGCGGAAGAAGACACGCCGCCAACAAATCCAGCGTCGCGTCGGCGGCCAAATAGGTTTGTTCTGTACTCGTGCCAGTCGCCAAGCGCGCGAGCGTGTGCATGTGCGAAGCGACCATCGCCCCGATCAAGTCGTCCGCCTCCCAACTGGCGCCATGAAGCTTGGCACCCTCTGGCAATCGTCGATCAAGCGCAGCGCGCGAGATGCTCAATGTCAACATTGGTGCATTCACAGCAAAGCCTACGTTTTCCACTGCCATATCCCTCGCGGCGACCGAGTTCAGTGGAACCCTTTGTTAACCCTGAGCGAACTCCGACGTGAGCTCGCCGCCAACGAGACAGTGAACGAGGTATTGATCGATGCCCGACATCGAGATTTTCTTGCGCGTTCTGTGAAATTGAACGTCGCCTTGGACGACGTAGCTCGTCAACAGCATTGCCCCGAAGTCCCATGTCTTGATTTTCGCCGAAAGCCCGGCCTCGCGGAGCCTCTTGAGCTCATACATCGGCCGAAGGGCCTCTCGCCAAACCTCTTCTGCATCTTCCTCGTTCATCAAAGCGCTGTCGAATTTTAGGGGCGGCGGTATCCCAGATTAAGGATGTGTCGCAAATCACTCACGAACCCGGCGTTGACCGGATCATCACGGTAACGCGGGTGCACCGACGCCGGCGCCACACCGTGGCGGGTGACCACTACCGTGCGACCATCAAACGGCGTGACGAGCTGTCCCTGAAGCCAGGCGAAAGATTTTTCGTGCGAGGCCGGCCGCCCAACGTGCTTCACAGCGTCAGGAAGCGGCCCGTGTGAGGCGGTGATCGGGAGAAAAATGACACGAGTGGCTTTCCAGGCAAGTGGTAGGTGTCGCAAGGCGTTCAGGTCGGTGCGCAAACAACGACGTGGTGCCGCCAGGCGCTGCCATATCGGACACAACCAACTCTGCGGGAGTTGCGCCTGAGGGCCAGCTGCCGCTTCGCCCTCATTTATCGTAGTGCTGCATCCTCTCCACTGCAACCTCCAGCATCTCCTCGCACCCGTCCTCACCTCTTCATATCTAGAAGCGATGACGTAACGACAGCTTGACGGCAACTTGCGTCGGCGTAGACGACTGCCCCAGCGTACTGATTGCCGCCACCGCCGCATACCCGGTCGAATCGACGCCCGATGCACGCTGCCACACGCCGACCAGGTTCAGGTCGGTGCGTTTCGAGAGCGAGTAATTCGGACCGAAATCGATCTGTTCATACTTGGCGTGAGGGGCTTTCGTGTAGTCGAACGACGCACCGATCAGCAGCGCAGGCGTGATGAAATAGCGTCCATTGATCTCATAGCTATTGAAGACCGCGTTGCCCGTGTTCGGTGTGGACGCTGTGCTCCGGATGTCCTCGAAGCGAGTGTTCGTGTAGACGAGCCCGATGCTGCCCCGCCCGAGTTTGTACGACACGGCCGCGCCGAAGATTTGCCACACGTTCGCCGAAGCGTAGCCGCTGAACACGGGGCTTCGGCCCGGCGTCACGTAACCAGTCTGGCTCGGCGAAAGCGCGCTGTCGAGCACCGACACCGAAGGGTTATTGATGTTGTCGTACGCGAGCGCGGCGCTCAGTGGACCATTCACGTACTTGAGCCCAAGCGTGTAGACCCGCCCCGACGCAAAGTTGCCCGCCACGCCGCCAGGCGCGAACATGCCGCTCGCCTGCAGCCCATGAAATTGGGGCGACTGATACTTCACCGCGTTGTTCACGCGAAATGTCGAGTTCAGATTGTCGAAGTCGCCCGGATGAGTGCCGAGCCATGCCCACATCGAAGTCGCGGCAATCTCGCCGATGAGTTCCGTCATCGGATCGTACTGGCGGCCAAGCGTCACCGCGCCCCAAGTGTCACTGCTGAGCCCGACGAAGGCCTGGCGGCCGAACTCACGGCCGCCTTGCAAGAGCTTGCCGTTCGACGTGTCGAAGCCGTTTTCGAGCGTGAAGATCGCTTTCAGCCCACCGCCCAGGTCCTCGCTGCCACGTAGGCCCCATCGGCTGCCGCTCGTCTGTCCAGTGATTGTTTCTACATTCGAGTGCCCGGACTGGTTGTTCACGTATACGAGTCCGGCATCGACGAAACCGTACAGCGTAACTGAACTTTGGGCATGAGCGACGCTTGTGAGAAGCGGCAGGGCCAACAAGGCGATTCTGGTCTTTTTCATCATGTCTCCGACGTGGCAAGTCCGCGCTTTCCCGCCACAGAGCGAGAAAACGGCAGACATCGCTGGGTTCTTAAAGTGGTTTTCGACAGTGGTACTTCGGTAGATCAGCAGGATAGCTAACGTTGTCCCGACTGAAGGCCCGTGACCGGCGCAAATGTCCGCGCAGGCTCGGGTCTGTTTCTGGTCTAGTGCGTGGCGCTCACCTCGACGGCCCCGAAACGGGAACCGTAGATGCGCCCCATGACGAACACACCAATGCCGGCCACGAGTACAGGCCATGCCGAGAAGCGGAAGATTTCCGCAGGCGTCCAGTGCGCTGAATACAGCATGCCCGCGACAAGAGGCCCCGCGATGCCGCCGAGCCGACCGATACCAAGCGCCCAGCCCACGCCGGTCGAGCGCAGATCGACCGGGTAGTAGACGGCCGCGAGTGCGATCACGCTTTTCTGTCCTCCGCTGATGCAGAAACCGGCGCAGAAGACCGTCACCATCAGCCACGCGACGCTGCCCGAGAACGCGTTCCCAACAAGCCACATGAACACGCAGCCGGCGAGGTACATCACGGTGAGCGTCACGTACGGGCCGACGCGGTCCATCGCGAGGCCGAGCGGAACGGCCGACAGCACGCCGGCGATCGTCGGCAACGCCGTCACCCAGACAACCGCCGCGGAGGAATATTGCAAGCCGGTGAGCATCGTGGGCAGCCAGCTCTGCATGAAGTAGAACTCAGCAAGGTTCAGGAAGAAGATAAGCCAGAGGAGCAGCGTCCCAGCCGACGTGCGCCCTCTGACAAGTGCCGCGACGCTCGCACGCATTTCGCCCTGATCCTCGAGCCGGAACGTGCTGCCGACCGGCACATCAAGACGCGGAAAAAGCCGCAGCAACACCGCGCGCATCCGCTCCTTGGCTTGCGGGCGACGTTGCAGGAACGTAAGCGACTCCGGCAGCAAGCAGGCGAACGGTACCGTCAGCGCGAGCGGAGCGAGCGCGCCAACGAGCATCAGCGACTTCCAGCCGTGCGTGGGCATGAGCGCGCCGGCCGTGAGTCCGGCCACGACGAAGCCGAGCGAGAAGCCGCAATACACCAGCAGCACGAAGGTGGCGCGTAGCCGCTTCGGTGCGAATTCGCAGGTCAGCGCCACCGCGCTCGGCGCAGCCGCGCCGAGGCCGATACCGGCCAGAAAGCGCAGGCCGATCAGTTCGGTGACGTTGGTGGCGAATACGGTCAGCAGCGTGAACACCGCGAACAGCACGCTGCTCGCCAGCATCATGCGTTTGTGGCCAAAGCGCGCCGACAGCGGTGCGACGGCGAGGTAGCCGACCATCAGGCCGACGAGCGCGGCGGAAAATATCGAACCAAGAATCTCGCGCGACAGATGCCAGTCCCTGGCAAGCGCGGGCACGATGTAGCTGACGGCCTGTGTGTCGAAACCGTCTAGGAACATCAGCAGCGCGCACAGCAGCACCACGAGGCACTGTCCTCGGCCGACCTTCTGGCGTTCGATGACCTCGACTACGTCGATGAAGGGAGATGCCACGGGTTTGTCTCCTTGATTTTTGTGTGAAGGTGTTACGCCTTCTCTAGGGGCGTATATCTGTGTGAACGAAGGCGTCGCTGAAGAAATCGTCGTCGGGCAGACCGGCTTTCACGAACGTCTCGTGCGCGGCACTCGTCATGGCTGGGTTGCCGCAGGCATAGACCTGGAAGCCCGCGAGCGAGCCGAAGTCTTCGAGCACCGTCTCGTGCACAAACCCGCTGCGGCCGGTCCAGCCCTTGTGCGGCTCGGACAGCACCGGCACGAACGTCAGCTTGCCGCTTGCGTGCCACTTGTTCGCAAGCTCGGCGAGATACAGGTCTTCGAGACGGCGCGCGCCCCAGTACAGATACAGGGGACGCTCGAGCTTGCGTTTGATAGCGTCCTCGACGATCGACTTGACCGGCGCGAAGCCCGTACCCGTCGCAAGCAGGATCGCGGGCTTCGTTGATTCGTCCTGTAACGAGAACTCGCCGAACGGCAGCTCGACGCGCAGCTTCTGCCCTTTCTCCAGCCCGCGCAGCACGCCTTCGGAAAACTTGCCGCCCGACACGTGGCGCACGTGAAGCTGGACGCTGTCGCTTTCGTGAGGCGGATTCGCCATCGAGTAATTTCGACGGCTACCGTCTTCAAGCTCGATCTGCAAATATTGACCGGCGCGAAACTTTGCGCGCACGCCGGCAGGCAAGCGCAGTTGCAACACGCTCACATCGGCGCCCGGTTGCGTCACGCGGTACACGGACATGTCGAGCGTCTTGCGCACGACCGGTTCACGCTTTTCGATCTTGCGCGGCGCGATCGTCATATCCGAGGACGGCCGCAGGCAGCACAGCAGCACGCGCTCGGTGGGGCCCTCTACATCGCCTTGCACGGACGAGCGGCCCCCGCCAGCCACGACGCCGCCTTCACAGCTCGAACACACGCCCTTGCGGCACGAATACGGCACGGCATAGCCCGAACGCTCGGCGGCGTCGAGCACGGTTTCGCCCGCATCGCAGCGGAACGCGACATCGCTTTGTGCGACGGAAATCTGGTAATCCAAAATGTGGCCTCGATAAGCGATGAAGACGTTTCAGCCGACCTGTGCGGGGAGCACAGTTCCGGTTGTGACCAGATGGATCGCGCCGAGCAGCGGTACCGGGTCGGCGCACAGCGTGCCGGCGATATCGAAGCCGCTGCCATGTCCGACGCTCGAGAACATCACGCCCGCGCCGATCGACAACGCCGCCGAATGCCGGCCGGCGCGCAGCTTGACGGGAATGTGACCCTGGTCGTGATACATCGCGACGAACACGTCGATGTCGGGATTCGTGAGCAACAGGTCTGCGCCTTGCGGTCCGATCACCGCGATGCCCTCGTCGCGCAAGTTCCGCGCGGCGGGCTCGGTGATGTCGATGTCCTCCCGTCCGAAGAGTCCGCCCTCCCCTGCATGCGGATTGATGCCCATCAGCCCGACCGTAGGACGCTCTATGCCCATCAGTTGCAGCGCCTGCACGGCGGCCCGCGCAGCGCGTTCGACGTGGCGCTGGTCGAGCCGGCCAAGCGCCGACGCAATGCCCTCGTGCAAGGTCGCGTGGACGATGCGCAGACCGCCGCCGATCAGCAGCAGATAGACGTCCTCGGCCGCCATGCCCATCTCCTGTGCAACGAAGCCGGGATAGCCGGAAAAGCGCACGCCTGCCGCATTGATCGCGGTCTCTGAATGCGGACACGCGATTACGGCGTCGACGTGGCTCGCACGCGCGGCGCGCAGCGCGGCGCCGACATAGGCAAGCGTCGCGGCACCGGCCGCGGCTGCCACCTTTCCCGGCACGAATGCATCGGTGGGAAGCGAAGCAGCGTCGACAATGCCGACCATATCGATCGTGCTGGCTTCGGGCGCCGGCAAAGCGTCCGACTGCACCTCTCTCAGCGCGAACCCAGGGCAGCAACGCTGCGCGTACCAGCGAATCACGAAGGCGTCGCCGAATAGGACCAGGCGCAGTTGCGGCTCGGTATCGTGCTTATTGCGTCCGCCGCTCGCGATCTGTGCCGCCGCCTTCACCGCGATTTCGGGACCAATGCCGTTGGGGTCGCCGATCGCAAGCGCGACCGTCATAGCGCGGGTTATCGTTTGCGTCATAGCGGCAGCGCCAGCAGCGTGTCGATGCGTGAACTGTCGCACACGACGGTCCGTTCGCGCAGCTTCACTCCGCCCTCTTCCAGGACGTACACGTCGCAGTAGTGGCCGGTCGCGAAGAGGCTCGTCGAGCCGTCACGCATGATCCGCGCCACCATGAACGAGGTTTCGCTGCGTGCTTCCTGTTCGCTTTCGCTCACGACATAAGGCTGCCCAAGCAGGTGCCTGTAACTGTGGCGCTCATAGATGTTGGCGTCGCGCAGCGAGGCGATGCGGTCGACAAGCATGCCGCGCGAGGCCGCATAGATCATGCTGCCCGTCAGGCCACGCTTGTAGTTATCGGCGGTCGTGACCCTGTAGAGGCAAGCTTGCGTAAAGAAGTCCGGCCATTGCGCGAGATCGCCGTCGTCGATGCAGCGCACATATTCGGCCTGCGCGCGCGCGATCAGTTGATGGATGTCTTGCGCCATGTTCAATATCCCATTGCGTTGCGGTAGGCTTTCCAGAAGCCGCGAATCGATGCTTCGGTCACGCGGCTCGCACTGCTTTCGGCGTCGTCGCCGCCCATCTCGAGCACCGAGCGGCTGTCGCTCGCGCCGTCGATACCGCGTTGCACGAAGCCCCCGACGCAGCCGTCTTCCATCGACACATAGCCGGCCGGGCCAACCAGGTTCGCCTGGCGTAACCGCATCTCGCGAAGTTCCGGGGTGTCGTCTTCAAAGCCAAGATAGGTCCAGTTCAGTTCGGTCTGATGCGTGCCGCGCGGCAGGATCTGGCGAACCGCGATCGCGTTCTGGATCTGTTGCAGCACAAAGCCGGGGAACACGGAAAGAATTTGCAACGTGACACCATCGCCGAATTCATCCATGCCGGTCAGCACCGACGTGTCTTCGAGCCGGTGCTCGCTTTCGGAACGGATCTTCTGATCCGCGTAATTGCTGGCTGCTTTTGCTTGCGCCGCGGCTTCAGCGGCATGATCGACGGCCGAGTAGCTGACGTGATGGCCACCGCTCGGATCGACGATGATGCCGCCGCGCTGCGACAGCCGGTTCAACTGGAAGGTCGTGAAGAACAAATGCAGGATGCTCGCGTGGTAGGAGTCCTTGACGTTCTCGAAGTAGAGTTTCCAGTTATTGGGCAGCATTTGCGTGAAGCGGCCGAGTACGACCGGCTCACGGTTCTCGAGCACACGCGCGATCCGCTCGACAATTTCGTCGCCGAGATATTCGTCGAGCGGCGGCACGTCGTCGGAGAAGCTGCCGAAAACGAGACCATGCAGCGTCGCGACGCGCAACTTGCGCAAGCCGTGGTCACCGACGCAGAAGTCCGGTTTCATACCCCCTTCGCCGTCGATGCCGTCCTTGAACGCGACGCCGAGCAGATCGCCCTGCAGGTTGTAGGTCCAGGCGTGATAGACGCAGCTGAAATCCTTGGCATTGCCCTCGTCTTCGAGGCAGACCATCGCGCCGCGATGCGCACAGCGATTCTCGAATGCATAGAGTTCGCCGTCGGTATCGCGCGTGACCACCACCGGCGCATCGCCAACGAAGGTGCTGCGGAAGTCGCCCGGACTCGGCACTTCCGCTTCGAGGCACAGGTAGCTCCAGTTTGGGCCGCGAAAGATCGCGTCCTGCTCGTCGGCGTACACGCCTTCATCCTGAAACAGCGTGTAGGGCACGCGCGTGAGGCCTTCGGACGGCCACGTAATGCTGGCGCGCCTGGCTGGCTTGATGGGGATGATGTTCAAGTTGCTCGCTCCATGTAGTGCAGGGGCCGTTTTACGTTGCCGCCCTTCGTTTGCGGTTCCGAGTTGACGGACTCCACTGAATGTGTTCGAATAACGTACAATGTTCGATATTTAGATTAAATATGACATCTGCTAAAGAACCTGTCAACGGGCGGGAGAGTGAGTCGTCGGCCGAAGATGACGCCGGACCGGACGGCAAGGTGCGTGCAAAGGAAGGGATGGCGGGCCTCGCCAAGGGGCTGGCGATCATCGAAGCATTCGGTGCGTCTACTACGCGCATGACCGTGTCGGACGCCGCGCATCTCGCTGATCTGAGCCGCCCGGCCGCGCGCCGGTGCTTGCTGACGCTCGTCGATCTCGGCTATCTCGCGCACGACGGCAAGTTCTTCACGCCGCTGCCACGGATGCTGAGGCTCGGTAGCGCGTACCTCAGCACGTCGTCGTTGACACAAATTGCCCAGCCGCTTCTTGCGAATGCGCGCGACGAGTTGCAGGAATCCGTATCACTGGCGGTGCTGGACGAGGGTTATTCGGTGTTCATCGCACGTGCAGAAGCAATCAGGATCGTGTCGACTGGAGTCAAGCTCGGAGGGCGGTTGCCGGCATATTGCTCGGCGACCGGACGCGTGCTGCTATCCGGTTTACCGGAAGACGAGATTCGCAGGCATCTCGACAGTGTCCCGATGAAGCACCTGACCACACGCACGCTCGGGAATACGGATGCCGTCATGCAGGCGGTCAAGCGTGCGTCGGAAGACGGTTATGCGATCAGCAACGAGGAACTGGAAATCGGCATGTCCGCGATGGCGGTGCCGGTGAGAAATCGCGCCGGCGAGATCGAGGCCGCACTGAGCGTCAGTGTGTTTTCTGGACGTGTAACCGTGACGACATTGGAGCAAA
This sequence comes from Caballeronia udeis, assembly GCF_001544555.2. GTDB lineage: Bacteria > Pseudomonadota > Gammaproteobacteria > Burkholderiales > Burkholderiaceae > Caballeronia > Caballeronia udeis. Next base: position 13,570 of record NZ_FCOK02000093.1, read on the forward strand.
CGTTCCTTCCCGTGTTGCTTGCGGTGGCTGCGCGGCTGCAACGTTCGCTCTGATTTTTTTGACCGGTTAGCAGGTTTGCATGGGCCGTTGATGGGGTTACGTTTTTGCGTATCGCGCAGTGAGTTGCCATATGGCGTTTCGCTATTCACGTGCTGACACGGATTCCCTCACATCAGGATCGATGTATCCACACCTTCCAGGCAGAGGATGACCGCTTTGCCACTTCGCTAGCGGTCGATCTGAAAAGTCAGAGTTTAAGAAAGCGGCACGTACGTATTTGCGATTTCATCGCGAATGCATGAGTCCGCTCCGCCGATTACGCCCGTCGACGCGAGATTCGAAAAAGCATCCGAGGCAACTCTAGAATACGGCTCGCAGGGTCAAATCTGTCGATGAACCGTGCGCAGCGACAGATAGGCCTTAAGCCCCTCGTCGCCGCTCTCATATCCCACACCACTATCCTTGAGTCCCCCAAGCGGCGCTTCAGCGCAGGACACCCGCACACTGTTGATGGCGAGTGCACCCACGTCAAGTTCGCGCTGGATGCGCAGTTGCACCTTCGCGTTCAAGGCAAATGCGTAACCGGCAAGACCGAGCGGATTGCGGTTGGCCCACAGTAGCGCTTCATCAAGGCTGCTTACTCTGCACATCAGTGCGACGGGGCCGAACGGCTCTTCCCGCATGACTCGCATTGATGGCGACACGTTGCCGAGTACGGTTGGCGCGTAAAAGAAGCCTTCATCGTAAAGCCGCCTGCCGCCGCACAGCAACAGTGCGCCTTCGCCAACTGCGCCAGCGACAGCGGCTTCAACCGAACGCAAGTGCCCCTCGTTGGCCAAAGGCCCCATTTCAACATCGGGAAGCACGCCGTCTCCTACGACAAGTGCCTCCGCAACCTCCACAAAACGCGCAACAAAACGCTCATAGACGGTCTCATTCACAAAGAAACGAGAGGGTGCAAGACAAAGCTGTCCGGCATTGCGGAATTTGGCCCGCGCGCATTGCCAGGCGACTGCTTCGACATCTACGTCGTCGTGGACGATCACGGGTGCATGACCGCCGAGTTCCAGCGTCAAACGCTTGAAGCGTGGCGCGGCCTGTTCGGCGACCGTGCGGCCGACTGCCACCGAGCCGGTAAGCGAGACCTTCCTGATTACCGGCGAAGCGATCAACCGGGATGAAACCGTTGGAGGATCGCCGTACAGTAGATTAAGGACTTCAGGTGGCAAGCCGCTTTCGAGCAGGCACTGCACCATCATCGCTGCTGCCGACGGCGCCTCCTCGGGAGGCTTCAGGATCGCTGAGCAGCCCGCAGCGAGAGCCGGCCCAACCTTGCGCGCAGTCAGCACCAGCGGCATGTTCCACGGTGAAAACAACGCGCAGGGTCCGACCGGAACTGACCGGATCTCCCACTGGGCGTCGGTATCGGTGGACGGCAGAACGCGTCCCGCGATACTGCCGACCTGCTCACTGCAAAATCGAAGTAGCTGCACCGTGCCCACTACTTCGGCACTCGCTTCCACTAACGGCTTGCCCTGCTCCTGAGTAATCCGCTGCTCAAACGCCGCAGCACGAGCGACCATCAGGTCGGCCGCTCGCCGCAGCACGCCAGCCCGCTCCGCGGCCGGCGCATAGCGCCACAACGCAAAGCCGCACTCCGTCGAGGCCAAGGCATCGTCTATGTCCCTCGCGTCCGCGTGGCCGAGTTCGCCCAGCGCGCGTCCGCTGGCCGGGTTGCGCACGACCGTCGTAGTCTTCCCCTGGCCGCGGCGCCAAGAGCCGCCGATGTACAACATCGGCATCGCCTGACTGTCTTCAAACAACGTAGCGTTCATGATTCCTCCTGCAAGGGCCACACGCACGGCAGCATGCCGCTCATGCACCAATGACATTCAGCAACGCCTGCCGGCGTTCCTGCGTCACGACGCGCAAGGCGCGCTGGAGCGCAGGTAACAGATCCTCTCGCGCGATGACACGCTCACCGTAACCGCCCGAGGCCTCACAATATTTTTCAAATTGGGGCAACGGCGCCAGCTGAGACAAAGGCCCCGATCCGTGCCGTGCGATCGCACGTGACGCATAGGCGCCGGGGTACATCCGCGCGGCCGAACTACTGACCGCGTCCCAGCGTTGGTTGTTGTAGATGATTGTCAACACCGGAAGCCCGTGCATCGCTGCCGCGTGATGGCACGACGCTGGATTCGCGAACAGATAGGCGCCATCGCCCAGCATCGCGATCACGGTGCGTTCTGGCATCACCTGCTGCGCGCCGAGTGCAGCGGGAAGGCCCCAACCCAGTCCAGCAGAAGGCGGAACACCGAAAAAAGTCCCCGGCATGTCGAACGACAGTTGCTCCCGGCGCGCCGGATATTCATTCACCACGAGCGCATCGTCCGGCCGCAATTGGTTTAGACAGCGCGATAGGAAGAGCTTAGTGATCGCGCCGCCGCTTTGCTCGTCCGCCGCCGCGGCAGCGGCGTGGGCATGACGGATCCCGGCTGCCACGTCGCTCATCCTTGCGCGACGTATTGCGATAGCCGCGGCAGCTGTGCCGCTGTCGCAACGTCTTTCGAGCTGCGAGCTCAATGCCCGCAACACTGCGAACGCCGAGCCAGTGATCGTCAGGTCAGAGCGGAAACTGCGCATCGGATAACGGGCGAACAATGGATCTGTGCCCGCGTGCGCGACGAAGGCACCCGGCTGCGGGCCTGTTCGCCCCGGCACCCAAGGCACGTCGCTCTCCAGGAACAGCACAGCGTCGGCTTGCTCGAGTGCAGTAGTCACGTCGTAACCGAGATGCATCGGATGGCTGGCCGGCACCGACACATAGCGCGACTTCGCCTCCACCACGCCGACTCCATGGCGCTCGCATAAGCGCGACACGAGCTCGACGGTCCTTGTGTCGGCACCGCTCCCCGTGCAGGCGATGACCGGAAAGGCAGCCTTCGACAGCACATCGGCGAGATGAGTTATCGCGTCGTCATCGGGGCAAAGCTCCGTCGGCACCGGCGAGGATACGGTGTTTGCAGCGCTGACACCTCCGACGCGTTGCACCATGGACTCCGCCAGCACCTCGCGCGGCAATGTCAGCGCAACCGGTCCGCGCGGCTGCGCCATTGCGATGGTCAACGCCCGGTCAATCACCTGTTCCAGATGGATTCCCGCGCGCAACTCGTATTCCCATTTGACGATTTCGCGCAGCATTCCATTCTGGTCGAACATTTCTTGCGCCCAATGAATTTCGCTGTCTCGCGCGCCGAGGCAACCCTGTTCGAACAGCGGCGTGCGGCCAGCGGTAAAAAGCATTGGTACCTGGCTGCGCGCCGCGTTAAGCAACGCGCAGACCGCGTTGGCCGCGCCGACGCTGACATGCAGCATCACCGCCTGCGGCCGGCCGCTAACCATGTAGTAGCCGTGCGCCATGCCGACGGCGACGTTCTCATGCGTGATGACATACGCACGCGGATACGCCTCGTCGCGACCTTCGTTCCGTGCGTATGCCTCCACCAAAGGGGCGGTATCGGTGCCAGCGCCCATGTAAAGGCACTCGATACCGCGCCGCTTCAGCAGCCCTAAGTATGCTTCGGCGACGGAGAGGTTTGCTTCGCCGCCCGTCGCACCCAATGAATCGGAAAGATGGTTCATTATGCAAACGTTCGAAAGGAAGAGAGGAAGGGACTTCGTGCGGGTATCGATGCGTCGGCGACCCGCACCCCAACGCCCGATGGCGCACCCGCTGCTGCCGCCCTGTGCCGCTCAGGGCCTCGGGGTTCGCAGATGTTGCGAGCGGCCGTGGATGGTCTCGGCGGTTTGAGCATCCGATCCACGAGACGCATCATCGACCAGCGGTAAAGGGAGACGAGGATCGTCATCGGCATTGCCGCGAGTCGCCGCGCGAACCGCGAAAAATAGCTGCGCTACGACCAGCACCGCCACGATCCCCATGAAAGCCGCGCTGATCGGCCGCTGGATAAAGACCCCGATCTGTCCATGCGAGAGCAGCAGCGAGCGCCGGAAGTTCTCCTCCATCATCGGGCCGAGCACATAGCCCAGCAGAACCGGTGCGACAGGAAATTTGAGTGCGACGAAGATCGCCCCCGCTACACCGAACACCAGTACCTCGCCAACCTCGAACAGGCTGTTGTTCGTGCTGTAGACGCCGATGGCGATGAAGAACAACGCTGACGGATACAGATAGCGATATGGCATCTGCAACACCTTGACCCAGATCTGAATCAGCGGCACGTTAAGAATGACTAGCAGAATGTTGCCGATCCAGAAGCTGGCTATCAGCCCCCAAAAGACGTCCGCATGCTCGCCGAGCAATTGAGGACCCGGCTGGATTCCGTGGATCAACAGCGCGCCGAGCAGCAGTGCCATCACCGGATCGCCGGGAATACCAAGCGTCATAGTGGGGATGAAATCGCCCTGTGTCTTGGCGTGCGACGCGGCCTCGGGACTAGCCACCCCTTCGATCGCGCCGTTGCCAAAGCGCTCAGGCGTGCGCGACAGCTTCTTTTCCAGCGCATAGGCAATGAACGTGGTAAGCGTAGGGCCCGTGCCCGGCACGGCGCCAAATAGCGTACCGATTGCGGTGCCGCGCAGGATCGGCCCGAAAGACTTGCGCAGATCGCTCCGGCTGGGCTTCATATCGCGCAGACGCACTTTTGCTCCCGTGCCGACCACCTGCAAACGGTTAACGTTACGCAGGAATTCCGTGACCCCGAACAAGCCCAGAGCCAGAGCGACGAGTTGCACGCCATCCGCCAGTTCGCTGAAACCATAGGTAAAACGCATGGTTCCCGAATTGACGTCGGTTCCGACCACACCCAGCAGCAGGCCGACCACGGTCATCGCTACCCCTTTCAGCGCTGCGCCCCCCGACATCGTGCCGCCAGCGACGAGGCCCATCAGCATGATCGAGAAGAGTTCGGTCGGACCGAACTTGAAGGCCACGCTGACCAGCAAAGGGGACGCGAAGATCATCAGTACGATACCGACCGATGCGGCGAAGAAAGACGCGATCATCGTTACGCCGAGCGCGGCACCGCCTCTGCCTGCGCGCGTCAGCGGATAGCCGTCCAGGCAAGTTACTGCGTGCGGCGGATGGCAGGGCAGATTAAGCAGGATGGCGCCAATCGCACCGCCATATTGCGAGCCGTAAAAAATGCCTGCAAGCATCAGGATCGCCGGGACGGGATGCATCGAGTAAGTCAGCGGCAGCAGGATGGAAATGGCGGACAACGGCCCCATGCCGGGCAACACGCCAATCAGGTTGCCGGCCAGCACGCCAAAGAACACCCACATGAAGTTATGCGGTTCCAGGGCAACGCCGAAGCCCTGCCATAACGCCGATAAAGACTGCTCAATCATTATTCACCCCCACGAAAACAGCGGAAACTGCAGTTGCAGAGCCCACCAAAACACGACGACGCATATGGTGCAAATCAGCGCCGCGAGCATCAGCACATGTTTGACCCGGCTCTGGCGATCACCGAGCGCGGAGATGAACACAAGGGCAAACGTCGCCGGCAACAGGCCGCCCCAGGTTCCCACGACTACAAATGACGCCATGCCCAGCAAGATGCAGAGCGGACCCCGACAGTCGACCGCCTGCGGCTGAGCATTACTTGAGACCGCTCGCGCACGTCCCGCGCGGCAGACTATTGCAAAACCGAGCAGCGCCAAAATCGCGCCGAGCGCAACCGGGAAAAACCCCGCCTCCATCTGCGCGAGGCTGCCAATCCTGTAGGTTGATCCCTGGACCATTGCGGCGATCCCAAGCAACAACATCAGCGCGCCGCCCCAGTAGTCGCGTGCGCGCTCGTTCCAGCCGCCTACTCGCTTACTGACGTTCATCGCCGCTCCCCTCCTTCGCATGCAGCGTCCGGCCTCCCAACTGAACGCTTTTTTGAGCGAGCAGATCAAGGGCGACATCGACGATCATGTCTTCCTGTCCGCCAACCATCTTGCGCCTGCCCAGCTCGACGAGTATGTCAACGGTACGGAGTCCGTATTTCAGCGCCGCTATTTCCGCATGACGCAGGAAGCTCGAATAGACGCCTGAATAACCGAGCATCAGTGTCTCCCGGTCAACTCGCACCGCTCTCTCTTGAAGCGGGCGAACGAGGTCCTCGGCCGCGTCCAGCAAACGCAACAAATCGCAGCCGTGCCGATAACCGTGGCGTTCAGCGGCGGCGACGAAAACCTCCAGTGGCGCATTTCCCGCGCCCGCCCCCATGCCGGCGAGACTCGCATCGATCCGGTCGCAACCTTCCTCCAGCGCGACTAGCGAATTGGCAACACCCAGGCTCAGATTGTGGTGGGCATGCATGCCAGTACCGGTGTCAGGTCTCAGCACGTCCTTTAACGCCCGAAAGCGATCACGCACATCGGACATGCTGAGAGCCCCCCCGGAGTCGACCACATAGACGCAGGAAGCACCGTAGCGTTCCATGAGCTTCCCCTGCGCAGCGAGCAGACTCGGCGTCGTCATGTGGCTCATCATCAGAAAACCGACCGCTTCCATGCCAAGCTCGCGCGCATATTCCAGATGCTGACGCGAAACATCGGCCTCGGTGCAATGCGTCGCGACGCGAACAATCCGAGCACCGGCGTCAAACGCCTCGCGCAGATGTTGCCGCGTGCCGATACCCGGCAAAAGCAGCGTCGCGATCTGCGCGCGCTTGACAGTCGAGGCAGCCGCGGCAATCCACTCCACATCGGGATGCGCGCCAAATCCATAGTTGAAGCTTGAGCCGTCCAGACCGTCGCCGTGCGCGACCTCGATGCTGTCAACGCCCGCCGCATCGAGAGCCGCGGAAATAGCCGACACCTGTGCGACGCTGTACTGATGGCGCATCGCGTGGCTGCCGTCGCGCAAAGTCACGTCCGATAGGTAAATGTTTTTCATCATCTGATCTCACCCGTGTTGCGCTCGCCGGGTCGCGTGCCGACCGGCTTCCCACCCGTTGCCGTCGCGCCAATGCGAAAAGCCCGCCGCGCAGCGTACCTATGATTTTCCCACCTGCACCTGAGCAAGCAAATCATGCAGACCTCTCATTACGGCTGACACCAGCGCGCAAGCGGCGCCGCGCGATCATTTCGCCGCAGGCGAGCGCCGCCGACGTCATGATGTCAAGATTGCCCGCATAGGCCGGTAGATAATGCGCGGCGCCTTCCACTTCCAGGAATACCGACGTCTTCAAGCCATGTAGCGGCCCGATGCCCGGCACTCGAAGTGGATTCTGCGGCGTGATCACGTCGAACTGCACCTTCTGCTTCAGCCGGTACCCTGGCACATAGGTCTGCACCTTGGCGACCATGCGTGCGATGCTTGCTTCGATCAATGCCGGCTCCACGTACTCGGAGAGCACGAAGACCGTATCACGCATGATCAAGGGCGGTTCTGCCGGATTCAGGACAATGATGGCCTTGCCCTTGCGCGCACCGCCGAGCGTCTCGATCGCGTGGCTCGTGGTCTCGGTAAACTCGTCGATATTCGCGCGTGTACCAGGGCCAGCCGACTTGCTGGCGATCGAAGCGACGATTTCCCCGTAGTGCACGGCCGCCACCTGCGAGACGGCAGCCACCACCGGGATAGTGGCCTGCCCACCACAGGTCACCATATTGATGTTGGTGGCGTTCTCTACCTCGAGATTGATCGCCGGGATTACATATGGGCCAATTGCCGCCGGTGTCAGATCGATCATCTGAACGCCATACGCCTGCAGTACATCGTGGTGACGGCGATGCGCGCCGGCAGATGTGGCGTCGAATACGAGATCGATCTCACTGAAGCACTGCAGCGCCAGCAGTCCGTCGAGACCGTCCGATGTCGTCGGCACCCCAAGGCGCCGCGCACGGTCGAGACCATCGGAGTCGGGATCGATGCCGACCATCGCACCCATCTCGAGATGGCGGCCGTTGCGCATCACCTTGATCATCAGGTCGGTGCCGATGTTGCCCGATCCCAGGATCGCCACTTTGATCCGATCTGTCATTTATCATCCTTGATGGTTAGGCCAGCGTGGCCGAGACCTTCGATACCCGCCCCAACATGCTGTCCAGGCGTAATGCGTTGTGCCGGCGTCGCGCCCCCTAACAACACGATGCTCGACGCGGGCAGCAGATCGGGAGTGTTCGCAAGACGTAGTGCCTGCAATAGTGGTTGCATCGATTCGATGCCTAGCGTAGCCGTCGAGCCGAACTGCGCGACATGACCGTCGATTTCGAGGGTCACGCCGAGATTGGTGAAGTGGCCCCGCGGGGCGCGCCACGGGCCTGTCACAAAACGGCTGAGCCCTGCGTTATCGGCAATCAGCTCCTGCATGGTGAATTCGGCTGCTTCGTAACGCGAATCGAAAAGTTCGATCGCGACGGCCACGGCTTCGATCGCGCCGATTAAATCCAGGTCGCTACAATTGCCGCCCACAGGGCGCCTGAGCAGAAGCGCGAGCGCCGGTTCGGCCCGAACGCGGGAGCCAGTCGGCAACCCAAAGGACTCCCCGTTTGAGATTTGCATACCCGACGCAAGCCGCCCGACAACCGCCTCCGTCGTTCTAATGCGGCCACTTTCATCGAGCCCCGCGCAGCCAGTTCGAGTGCCCACAGGAAACTCCCCTCGTTTGAGTCGGAAACCAAATGTCGCGGCCTGCAGCGCGTACGCGTCCCCCATCGCTATATTGGCAGCACCCTCGATCGGTGCGATCCTGTGGCCGCCCAACGCTGCGGCATCGAGGCGCTTCGCGATATGGTCCTGGTTCACGGGTGCTCCCCAATGTCGTGCTCGAAAACCGCTCGTACACAGCCGAGACCGTTGATCTCGGTGTCAAACACGTCGCCGGGCTCCACTGGCACCATCGCACCGAGCGCGCCTGACAACACGAGATCACCTGCCAGTAACGGCATACCAAGCGATGCCATTTTGCGAGCAAGCCATATCACTGCGTTGAGCGGATTGCCGAGGCATGCGGCCCCGGTGCCGACCGATACCGTCTGTCCACGCCTGTCCATTCGCATCCCACACAACCGCAGGTCGAACTCCGCCAGCTTGCGCGGCGTGCTGCCGAGCACGAATGCCGACGACGAAGCGTTGTCGGCGATCGTGTCTGTGATGCCGATATCCCATTTCGCAATCCGGCTGCCAACAATTTCGAGCGCAGGCAAGGCATAGTCGATCGATCGCAGCACGTCAATTGCACCGGGTAGCGTCATCGACAGGTCACGCCCCAGCACAAAGGCGATCTCCGCTTCGATCTTCGGCTGCATCAGTCCTTTCATTTGAATAGGCTCGCTATCGCCACGGCCCATGTCGTCGAACAGCATGCCAAAGTCCGGTTGGTCGACTCCAAGCTGCCTCTGCACCGCCAGCGACGTCAGACCCACCTTCCGCCCGACGAGGCGTCGCCCTTCGGCGAGACGATAATGGGTGTTGCTTTGCTGAATTGCGTAAGCGCTATCGATATCCAACTCCGGATAGCGATGCCGCAACGGAGCGATGCATTCCCCGGTTTGCTGTGCAGTTCGTAACGCCGCGGCCGCGTCTTCGATTTGCAGCGGAGTCATCGTCTACCCCCTCGGAGCCGGCGGTCGCATCGCAACACCTCACTTCCTAATCGATCAAAAACCATTGGTGCACCCCTCCTAGAATTTGTGCGTCAAACCAATTCGCACCAAGCTCTGCGTGTTGCTACCCGACACGGCGCCGAGACCGATATCGGCAACGGCTGGCTTGCCGCTCGAATCCGTGCCGCTTGCGCGTTGCCAAACGCCCATGACATAGACATCGGTGCGCTTTGACAGAAGGTAGTCCGCGCCACCCATCAACTCGTTGTAGGTCGCCCCGCGCGAAGCAGAAGCTGTGGATGCGCCGCCGTTATGGGTGTAGTTGTACGCGACACCAACCGATAGCGATGGCGTGAAGCGGTAACCCATATGGATATCGATGCTGTTGAAGACAGCCGTTCCGCTGTAATGAAGGGCGTTCGGGCCCGAGCTCAGATTGCCGAGGTCATCAAACCTGACGTTGCTGTACGTCGTACCGACTGTGAGGGAACCCAGCACATACTGGGCGGCAAGACCAATCACCTCGTAGGTATGAGCGGATGCATAACCCGAATACACGGGACTCGGGACATTCCCCGTCAACGCCGATGATGATGTGTCGGAAAAGAACGATGTGTTCGGATTGCGCACGTTCAAATAGGACGCAGCCAGCCCCAGGCCGGCGCCTGAGTAACTCGCACCGAGCGACCAGATCTGATTTTGCGAGAACTGCCCGGCCACGCCGCCTAAGCTATACAGCCCCGTTACGCTCACCGGCCCGAGAGTGTTCGTATACTTGATCGCATTGTTAACACGATGGCTGTCGCCGAAGTTGTCGATATCCGCCGGCCGGAAAAGCAGGTAACCGCCGGGAATTACGGCAAACGCCGAATACTGCTGCATCATGTCGACGACCGAATCGTACTGTCGTCCCAACGTCACGCTGCCGTATTTGTCACTCGACAGGCCGACAAAAGCTTGGCGCCCGAACATACGCCCACCTTGACCTAGCGTTCCGTTGACCAGAGTAAAGCCATTTTCGAGTACGAAAACGGCCTTCAGTCCGTCGCCGAGATCCTCGGCGCCCTTGAAGCCGAGACGATTGGCCCGCGAAACGCCATCCGTCATGCTGATGAGGTGGCTGCCGCCGGCGTTGCTCGTCCAGTTAATGCCCACGTCGGCAATCCCATACAGCGTCACGCTACCTTGCGCATGAGCCAATGCCGGCAAGGTAGCGGCAAGCGCAAATAAAACCACCGTCTTTTTCATTCGAAGTCTCCAATTTTTTATTTAGTATGTACATCTAATTATTAAATATATATAGCTAGATTTCGAAACACATCGGCACGTTCATCTTTCGCTACTTAAGAGGCCCTACACCCTGTCCGCATTCGTCCCATTCGCATACACGTCATCGTCTGGGACGGGTCGCGCAATGCAGATGAAGCCGTCTTTCACACTCACCGGATATACGCGGATTGGCAGCACAGCAGGAAAAGCGGTCGGTTCGCCAGTGCGCAGACAGAATGCGCCGCTGTGCCACGGACATTCGACCTGTCCGTCGCTCACCATCCCTTCCGATAACGAAGCATCTCCATGACTGCAGGCATCCTCCGTGACGAAGAACGAGTCGTCGGCATGAAACACCGCGAGCGGCGCGACGCCCGCCGGTTCGACGCGCAACGAGCCTGCACGTCGCACGTCCTCAGCCCTGCAAAGCTGCAGCAATTGCCGGTCGTTGGATTTCCCGCATGCATCGCTTGAGTCCAGATGTTTTGGCGCACACGCGGCGCGCGTATCAGTCATGGTGTCACTCCGAGAAAATTTTCGGCATTGGTGTGAAGAATGAGTTCAGCCTGGTCAGCGTTAACAACGCGAAGTACGGAATCGACAGGTTCGGGGTCAGCGATATCAAATGGGTAGTCCGATCCGGCAAGTATTTGAGTGGCGCCAAATTGCTCGATCATGTGGCGCAATTGTCGGGGGTCGTAGACGAGGCTGTCATAGAACAGTCGCTGGGCAATTACACGCGGATCCTCCTCGAACTGACTGCGTATCGCCTCAATGTTCTGCCATGCATGCGCGAGCCGCGGTAGCACTGCGCCGAACGCTCCGCCGCCGTGGCTGAAAGCTATCCGTAGCGCTGGATGCCGGGTGAACAAACCGCCTGTCACCGCCGAACAGATTGCGAATGACACCTCACACGGAAACGACACGACGGCGCGCAACGACAACGGACCTACGAGTCGTTCATCGCCGATCGGCCGGATTGCGTGAACAAAGATACAAGCGCCCAGCCTTTCCGCCGTGGCGAAAAATTCTTCAAACGACGGGTCCCCGATAGGCAGCCCATTGATGTTGGACCCGATCTCGACACCACGGAAACAGCCACTTTCCATCAACGCTTCCAGTACCCGGCACGCGAGCGCCGGGTACTGCAACGGCACAGCACCCAAGCCAACGAACCGGCACGGCGCGCGCTGCACGAGCTTACCGATCTCTTCGTTGATGAAGTTACACATTGTCGCGCCGTCTTCGACGGGCAACCAGTATGAAAGCAGTTCTGGCATCGGCGATACAACCTGCACGTCCACACCAGCACGCAACATGTCAGCCTCCCGGCGGGCGCCGTCCCACGCGGCAGCCGATACCTTACGAAACGGTTTTCCCGAAATTGTGATCTGTGCGTGTCCACACGTGAGGTGATGACACGTAGGCCAAGGTACGTTCACTCCTTTTCCGGCGTAAGCCGGGAAGTGTTCCGGCACAAAATGGGTATGGCAATCGTAGGTGCGTCGGTCGTGAGTCATATCTAATCCGTTCCGGGAAATGTCTTTACAGCATCGTGCTTCCGCCGTTGATCGAAACAACCTGGCCCGTGATGAACGCCGCGTCTTCGCTCGCCAGATAAGCCACCAGGCTGGCTATCTCGCTCGCTTTAACAGCACGTCCTTTGGGTACGATGCCTAGCACCTTCCCGGTCAACTCCGGCTGTTCCTGCATACGGGTACGCAACCGCTCCGAATCGACCACACACGGAGCAACAGTGTTGACAGTAATGTCCTGCGCGGCGAATTCGCGCGCAAGACCGGTGGTCATCCCATGCACACCACCCTTCGCAGCGTTGTAGCCAGCGTGGTCCCACAAACCGTTTCGTACCGAGTCCGCGCCGATGTTGACGATGCGTCCGAAACTCTGCTTACGCATATGCGGCAGTGCGAAGTATGAACACCAGATGGCGGTCCACAAGTTACGGTCCACCGTCTCGCGCAAGGTCTGTGGTGTGTGTTCGAGAAATGGCCGAATGATCCCCCCGCCGGCATTGTTCACGAGGATGTCAAGCCGCCCCCATCGCTCAACCGCGCGGTCAATGACCTCGTTGGCTCCCGCCTCGTGCGACAGATCGCTCACCACATGCAATACCTGCGCCGAAGTCGCTGCCACGATTTCTGTGGCAGTCTGCTCGACGCTCGATGCAATGTCGGTCACTAGAACGTGCGCGCCGCGCGCCGCGAGCAACAGCGCAATGGCCCTGCCAACACCCCCCGTTCCCTGGCCGGCGCCGGTGACAATTGCGACCCGTCCACGCAATGATTCCAGGTCGCTCATCCTAGCCGCCATTTTGCGACACGCTTGCCGAAGCTGGCACGTCTTCCGCATCGGCGTGGAAGTCCGCAGGTTCGATCTCACCGGCGATGCCTTTGCGCTTGTCGAGCATGCTGCCCCAGTAGTCGATCGACTCGGGCACCGGTGCCAGCATACGGGGCTTGCGGGCGTCCATGCCCGGCGGAAACTCTTCCATGCCATAGCTGTACTCGACAGTCATACCATCTGGGTCAAGGAAGTACAGAAACACACTTCCCGAGGGCGGGTGCCGCCCCGGCCCATGCACAATTGGTATGCTTTCCTTCGTAAAGCGCGCGATGCCACGGCCAACGTCATCAATCTCGCTGACCATGAAGTTGATGTGATGCAAACCCGCCTCGGCGCCGTGGCCTAGCGCCATCGAGTGATGAAACGGATTGGGTGGACAGCGGAGGAAATACGCTTTCGAATCCACGAAATCTGACAAGGCGAAGCCCAGCACGCTCATGAAAAACTCAGCAGTCGACTTGATATCAGGTGAACGGATGCCGATATGGCCGAGGCGTTGGATCTTCGCGACCGTGGGAACGAAGGGCTGTCCACCAAATGCCTCCATACCCGAGAAAAACTCCAGCGTCACGCCAGTCACTGGCTCGACTATCTGGAAAGCACCATCGGCGGCTTTGGCTACGTAATGCTCCTGCTGGACTTCATGGGTCGCCAGTCCGCGACCTTGCACGCGGTCTCTCAGGTCCCGCAACGCCACACTGTCCGCCATCTCGAACGCGATGCGCTTCAGTCCGGGTTTCGCCGCTGTGTAGAGCACCATGCAGTGATGCGCGTAGCCGCAGCGAAGGTACAGCTCGCCCAGCGGCCCCTTACCGGAAAACTGCAGTCCCACTTCGTGCTCGTAGAAATGTCTGGACGCCGCTAGGTCCGTCACGTTCAGCGCAACATAGGCGAGCCTGTCGTATTGCGGCGCGACGCCGCCTGAATTCTGATTCATATGCGACCTCTTTTTAGAGAATAATCGTTAGCTTGTCTTGCGGCCGCAGTGCCTCGATACCCAGCATTGCGCGCTTTGAATGAATTTTGATGCCACCCTGTACGTTGGTACTCATCTCGTACCTGCTGTGCCCTGGAAATACGTCGAATTTGGCGCCGCGTGCACGATAAACGACAAACGTGCTCCTCACCGAGAGTCGCTCGGCATCAACAGCGGTGATTGCGATGTTGCTGATCAGATGTGTCGTCACCGATTTGGGAAATTCCGCATGAGCCGTGTTCTTCATCAGACGGATCGCGCGCTCGCGGATGCGATCGCGGTCATCGTAAATCAGGAACAACGTGTGCGAAGGATCACCCTCCGGTTCACTGGGCGGTGGAACGAGATAGACACCGTCATCGGCGAAGAGATCGGCCCATTCTCGCAGTTGCCACGTATCGAGAAGATGAGCTTCGTAATACAGGAACTCACTGACCGCGTTGATCGAAGGCGCATTCATCGGGCGACTCCTTCGCGGGGAGTTCGTGACATCAGTTCGCGCCAGCGGCGCCAGAACACCCTCATCTGCAGTTCATCGGACTTGAATGGCTTATCTCGCAACATGCCGCGAGAGAGGTCGTTCCATTCGTTGCCGCCTACGTTTTCATAGCCGCGCTGGCACATTTCGAGCATCTCGACGTCATCGGGTGTGGCAAACCCTGCCGGTCCCAGGAATTCCAGATAATTTTTCAACCGTCGATCGCGTGACGCGGCGCTTTCCGCCCGGGGGGCAAGAGCCCACGCGTTGATATCGATTCGGCCCGGAGCAATTGGATAGAACGTGCGGATCGTAATCGCCATAATGTCGTTGATGACCAGATTCGGGAAAATCAGGAGATTGCGATCGCCCCGCGTGACGACCTCTCCCCGCTCGGCGCCGAGTCGCTCCAGCGTCTCGCGCTCGATCTGCTCAATTTCTGCGCGCGCGTCTTCGCCAAAGCCCGGTACCCAGCGCGCATACGGCCGTCCCCAAGGCATGTTTCCAACAGACTCCGCGACTGCGTGCCCATTTCCAAGGTCGCGCACATTGCCAAACGTGAGCGCTGGATCGAACTGCGGAGCCGCTCCGTCCCGCGTTTTCAGATAATCCAGATATGATGCGTGCGTGGTGGCGCCGTGATAACCGTCCGCACTGTTCTCCTGCAACAACTTCCAATTCGCCGGCGAACTATATTCCTGAGTTCCGCCCACAATCTCCATACCTTGAGCACCCTGGTCGGCCACATACTCCAGGTAGGGTTTCGCATCGGCCAGATAATCGGACAGCGATGTGACCTCCGAATCGAAGCAGATAAAAATGAAGTCACGAAACGCATCCAGACGTGGTACGCCCTTCAGATTCATCGAACCATCATCGTTGAAGCTCTCGGGCACCGCGTCGCGTCCCGGAACGTTAACGAGTCGACCATCGCTGTCGTAGACCCAGCCGTGATAAGGACACTGGAATGCCGACTTGCGGCCCGCCGCTTCGCGGCATACCTGCGCACCGCGATGCGAGCACGAATTGAAAAACGCTTTGAACTCGTTGGTTTTGGTCCGCGTCAGCAGGACATCCCTGCCGCCGACCATTCGCCGGACAAAACTCTGCGCCGCCGGCAACTCAGATGCATGCCCCATGTAAAGCCAGCACCTATCGAAGATGCGATCGCGCTCTAGCGCGAGGATGCCATCATCGCGAAACACACTCCGATGCACTTTGAACTGGCCGCGCTCGCCGTTGTCTACGATGAGATCCGCTAACGTGGTATCAGACGGTATCGTCGCAATTGGGCTTTGAAAGAAATTTGACATGGTTTGCTTTACTGACAAAGAAAATCGACGTGATGCCTGACGAAGGCTTCGGGCTCCTCCCATTGCGGCCAATGCGCACTACCAGACAGCACGACCATGCGATGGTCCGGGATATATTTAGCTGCTTCGGCGGCCCGCTCGGCGGATTGGCCCGGATTGTGCCCAGTCCATATCAGTAGCGTCGGGCACGCCACGTCTCGTAGCGACGACGAATTTAGCCAGGTGTCGTCCCATGCTCCGCTCACGAGTGATCCCATCACTGTCTGGGCGATGCCGGCCAGTATTTTCGCTCGCCCAGGTTGCGCATAGATGTCGTATCGGATGTCAATCAATTCGGGGGTCACACTCATCTCGGGATTGAGCATCAACCACGCCAACCGCTTCGCAATCGCTTCCCGCGTCAACGCCGAAGAAGCCTGCCTGGAACGTTCTAGTCCGTCCTGAACCTGCTGTTTTCCCTGGGCATCCAGAGGCATCGGAATGCCGGTGTTCAACACTAGGCGCCTGACGCGCTCGGGGTTTTCGATGGCATACCAGCTTGCGACAACAGCCCCGAGTGATTCACCCGACAAGATCACCGGACCGGATGTGACTGTGTCGATAAAATCCGAGACATGCGCCTTGAGAGCTTCGATTTCAATTTCTACGTTGGCTGTGTCGGTATAGCCGTGACCAAGCATATCCAACGCATAAACGTGAAATCGCTCTGCCAACTTGCCGATCACGCGCAGGTAACCATCAGCGTGACCTCCTGTACCGTGCAGCAGAATGAGCGGCTCTCCCTCCCCTGCTTCGAGGACCCGCGTGCGGATCCCCTTTACGTCGTAGTAGGATTGAGCAAACGGTACGCCTGCCAACTGCGCCCATACCGACTTCGGCAATACCTCGCCGGCTATGATTTCTTGAGTCATCGAGATCACCTGACTTGAAGGATAGAGGCGCCGCTACACTGCCCGCCGGGTAACCGACGGGCAATCAAGTGCAACGACGCGGTTTGGATCAGTTGAGGTTAACGTTGGGTTGCTTCATTAGTGCGTCCCATTTCGCAACATCGGTCTTGATACGGTTAGCAAACTGATCGGGACCTGACACTGCAGGTATGAACCCGAGCGACAGGAGTTTTTCCCTCACGTCTGGAAGGCTCGCGGCGGTCGCAATCTGCTGGTGGAGTCTCTCAACCACTACACGCGGCGTGCCCGCAGGCGCCAGTACGCCGAACCATCCAACAGCCGAGAACCGCGGAATCGCCGTTTCCGCAATCGCCGGGACCTCTGGTAGAAACGGAAGTCGATTAATACTACTAACCGCTAGTGCTATAACTTTTCCTGATTTAAGATACGGCGACGCATCCAGATACGTGGCGAACATCGAGTTGATACGGCCGGCGAGCAGATCCTGCAGTGCTTCCGGCGCCCCCTTGTAAGGGACATGAACCAATTTTACGTTCGCGGCGGTCGCAAACAGCTCACCTGTGACGTGTGAGAATGAACCGATGCCAGTGGAACCGAAGCTAATCGCGCCGGGATGGGCCATTGCCTCCCTCACGAAATCGTTGACCGTCTTCGCCGGAGACGAAGCGTTGACAACAAGAATCAAAGGCTGCTCGGCAACAAGGGCAACCGGTTGAAAATCTCGAACCGGGTCATAGGCAAGCTTCTGCTGGCCAAGCTTTTCACGCACGCTCGGTGCAATGGCGTTTGGTCCGTTATTGCCGAAGCCCACGGTGTAGCCATCGGGCCTGGAGTGGGCAACGATATCCATGCCGAGTTCGCCACTCGCACCCGGCCTGTTGAGTAACACCACCGGCTGGCCGAGACCAGTCGACACCTTGCTCATCAGCACGCGGGCGATGATGTCGGTTGTGCCCCCCGCCGGATAAGGCACAACCATCCGCACTGGCCTGTCCGGATAGTCGGTGGCCCAGGCGCCTCCAGCAACCAAGGTCGAAGCACACCATCCACAGGTGAATACCGCCTTCACGATGTGCCGGCACGCATTCGCAAACCTGCCACGCGTTGGCTTCCGTTGACACCCCCTGCGGTACACCTCTGTCTCAAGCCTGTTGCCTATAGCCATCTGATGTCTCCTTCGTTTTCAGTAAGATAGAATGTATATATTGGTCTGTCCATTCGTTTTTCCATTATTCGAGCTATCGTTTTCCCTCAGGCATCCGCATGCAAATTTGATGGGAGCAATGGTGGAAGGGGTGCGAGGACGGGCGCGCTCCGGATTTTTTGTACGTTACTCTTGCGAATTGGACAGACCATTAACTATCCTTACTATTTTTCTAATTTTCAGATACTTGAATCCAAAGATCACATCAGAGGAATGAACCCACCATGCCGAGAGCTGCGCCCTATCAAATCCGTGTTGCCGACACTGAATATTCCTATTTTTGCGAACCGGGAGAAAACATCCTGCGCGCTGGTTTACGCGCTGGCATTGGCATTCCCTACGAATGCAATGCGGGAGGATGCGGATCCTGCAAGATCGAACTCGTCACGGGAGAGATTGAGGACCTAATGCCAGCCGCCCCGGGCATCCGTGCTAGAGAACGTAAGCGCAATCGTGTGCTCGCCTGTCAATGCACACCCTTGACCAATTGTGAAATCAGGACCCGTGTTGCACCGGAGTTCATCGCGCCAGTGCCGTCATTGCGCTTCGAGGCGCGCTTCGTGGCGAGCCGTGACATCACTGCCGACATTCGGGAATTTGTCTTTGCTGCAGTAGGCCCTTCCTGCTTCCTACCCGGCCAGTATGCGGTCCTGAATTTGCCGAGCCTACATCGGTCCCGCGCGTATTCGATGTCGAATCAGCCCAATAAGGCGGGTGAATGGGGCTTCATGATTCGCCGCGTCCCCGATGGTCTTGTGAGTAACTATCTGTTCGATGTATTGAAAATAGGCGATTCGATATATATTGAGGGCCCCCTCGGGCTCGCCTATCTTCGCCCTCACACATCACGCGACATAGTTTGCGTGGCAGGCGGCTCTGGGCTGGCACCGGTCGTGTCAATCGTCAACGCTCAACAATCCGGCGAACCGGGACCTGGCACCCGCTGGCTCTTTTACGGCGGCCGCGGGCCCGCGGATATTCCGGAGTTTGGGCAGCTAATCTTGACCGGGACACCCACTCGCGTGCACACGTCCGTTTCCGTAGCAGCTCTAGCGGCAGGCGCAGGCTGGCGCGGAGATGTGTGCTTCGTCCACGAACTGCTCGAACGCAATCTGCCCGCCCCCCTTGCCACGTACGACTACTATTTGGCGGGACCACCGCCAATGATCGAGGTGCTCGTGCGGATGCTTGTGGCGCAAAAAGTTTCTCTTGGCAGCATCCGCTACGATCGCTTTTTCTAATAGGGGTCGACCTTGTAGTGTCAGATGCCCGACTCTCTGGAGTGGAAAACGGAGGTACACTATTCCTGATAACCTATATTGATCAGACCTATGGCAGATATGAATTCCGGTGACGCAAAGAAAGAAACATCAGTGCGGCGACCCGCGCAGCAGTTTCGAGCCGTGAAGCCCCAGCGAGTTTTCGAAGAGATCTGCAGCCAGATCCGGCAAGATCTATCAGACGGTAAGCTGAGACCCGGTGACAAATTGCCCGCCGAGCGGATCCTGGCAGAACAGTTTTCGGTGAGCCGCGCGGCGTTGAGGGAAGCGCTTCGCTCGCTAGAAGGAGCCGGGATCGTCAAGCTGCTCAAGGGAACGAACGGGGGTGCGGTTATCCTGGACGGCACGCGCAATACCGTGGCGCAATCCATCGCGGACTTTCGTAGTCTGGGACGCGTATCCCTGTCAGAGATCGCCGAAGCACGAATTCTCATTCAAGAGACGATCGTCAGGCTTGCCGTACATCGCGCGACGGACGAAGACATTGAGGCGCTTGAGGAAAATGTGCGTCAGACTGCGGAATTCGTTGCTCAAAAGGATTTCGAAGCCCGGATGGAAGCGAGTCTCGAATTTTACCGATTGCTCGCGCTTTGCACCGGCAATCAGCTTCTCGTCATTATCAACGATGCGCTCGCGACGATCCTGCGCCCCTATGTTATGTACGTCGTCAAGTCATTCGGCTACGACATTGTCCGGCATCGCCGTCGATTCCTGAAACATCTTAAAGACCGTAATGAAAGCAAAGCCGTCGGCGAAATCACGAGTCATCTATCAAAAATTCATTCAATGATCGAACCTCTGAACAATCAGTAGCGAGCTAGCGCGGGCGCATCATGATGCAGTCTCAAACATGCGCGAGCGATATCGATGCTGCAGATTGATATCTTGAGGCGACTCATATCCGTTCGATTCTGAGCTTGTTGCGATATGGTTGCTGCCGCAGCACCGCTACGGTGGTGACCTATCTTGAAGTTCGAAAGCCTTCGTCATCCTATTAACGATCACACCGGTCTCTCACCCTTTGACGTCGCGATGATGATGATAGGCTTGCGTAACCATGATGAAAAATTAAATCTTTGGAAGATTCATACAGAAAACGTGATTGGATTCCGAGGTCATCGGGTGCAACTTCCAGGATACCCGGCTCGGCAAGCGGTTCGGGACACTGCTTAAGAATCTCTGGAGGGGTAGCCTCGCAATGCATTCGGCCTCATGCTGCTCGCAGTGACATTCGTTCGCGCAATGATTGCGAGCCCAGGGTCAGATCGAGCGTCCAGCGCTGAAAGCAGCTTGCCCATCCACTCCTCAATGAACGTGAGCGTCGCCTTCGACACGCCGAATGGACGCGGCAACACGTAGTCTTCGATGGTCAATCCCGCTACGCCGGCGTTCTCCAGTTCCTTAACGGTGCACGCGCCATTGAGGGCATTTCCGTAGCCGTGGTCAGCGTCTACCAGAAGCGGAATCGCCGACGCTCCACATGCTTGTGCCGCAATCTGTGCGAGCTCGGTCAACGTGACTAGCGCGATATCCGGCGCGCCGAGCACCATCATCGACTCCACAGAGCCGGCAATCAGGCCAATCTCAAAACCGGCACTCCCCGCCGAATGGGCCGATAGCGAGTCGTAGACCAAAGGGCAGATCGTCAGGCTTTCGCGTCCCAGTATTTCCTTCAGCTTCTTACGAGCTGAATTCATATCGTCTTCCAGATGACGGTTTCGGCAAGGGGCCTCCCCTGCTGGGTTGTTAAAGAGGCCCCCTCGATTAGAACTTGTGGCGAATCCCAATGCGTACGACAGCAATCTTGTCGGTGTTTGACGGTGTGAGCGTATTCACCGAGGCAACCGCGACCTGGCCTGTCGAGTCATGTCCAGTCGCCTTTTGCAGGATGCCGAGCAGGTACACGTCTGTGATCCAGCGCGTGAGTCGCAGCCAAGGCAAGATGGCCGTCACCGCGCTGCGCTCGTTCCTGCGATTTCTACTGCAGCGTGGTGCCATTCAGACAGACTTGGCTCGCACTCTGCCTGGCGTTGCATGCTGGAGACTGTCACACCTGCCCAGGTCGTTGCCTCCCGATCAGGTCGAACGATTGCTCGCCTGCTGCGATCGCAGCACACCTGGCGGCGAGCGCGACTATGCGATCTTGGTGCTCGTGGCCCGACTGGTTTTGGTGCAAACGGAGACAGTGAATGGGTTAGAGTCGTCGGACTACACGAACTGATGACCGATGATGAGTAAGCTGAAGAGCCTGGACAAGCTGTTCGATGGGTTCTGTCGCAATAAGGATATCCAGGCGAGAAAAATTCATAATGATATGGATAACTTATTTGACCAATGAATAAAACTACTCGGCGGGAGTCTGGCCTATCCTGCTGCCTTTCAACTGCCCCTTCTTGATCATGTGCATCAGTTCGATGCCGCTCAGCAGGATGCGTGCGCACCGAAAGGTCTTAAACCCGAGCATGGGCCGAGCGCGACGCTTGATTGCCCAGTGATCCTGTTCGATTATGTTGTTCAGATACTTGTTTTGGCGGATCTTGATTGGTGTGTCGCGCTCTGCATTGAGGG
>NZ_FCOK02000094.1 GCF_001544555.2 Caballeronia udeis
GTTCAGGTATCCAAGGTTAACCGTTTCGTGGAAAAGTAAACAGCCCTTCCGAGCTCTTTTTGAACTGGCCTTTAAGGGACCTCCGCAAGAAGTTGATTCCGGCGCGAAAAAGGTTCATCGAGGCAGTTGACGCCGGCATCGTTCCAGAGTCGCACGGAATCGCGACAACTGGCTCAGTTCGACTTGCTAACTCGCACTCGTCAAAGCGACGATAAAGTCGAGAAATACCCTTGTCTTGGTCGGCATGTGGTGCCGCGATGGATGGTACGCATAGAGCGGGAAGCGCTCATCCGGCCAGTCCGGGAACAGGTTGACGAGCCGTCCCTCCCGGATCAGGTGCTCGGCTCCGAGCAGAAGCATCTGCGCGACGCCGGAGCCGGCCAGACACGCGTTGAGGAGGGCGCTCGGATCATTCACCGTCAGCCGTCCATTAGTTTGGATAACTATCTTTTTGCGCTTGCGATGAAATTCCCACGGATACGGCTTTCCGGTATCCGGGTTCCGGAATTCGAGGCACCTGTGCACACCGCGACTCAGCTCTTGAGGCTCCGCTGGCCGCCCCCGGCGAGCGAGATACAAGGGCGATGCGACAGTGACAATCGCGGTGTCGAGGAGCTTTCGTGCAACCAGGCTGGATGAGTGAGGTTCACCAAATCGCAAGGCCAGATCGAAGCCGTCCATGATGAGGTCGCCGAGCTGATCTCTCGCAATGAACTCGAGTTGAAGTTCAGGATGCGCTTCCATGAATTCGTCGAGCTTCGGGCCCAGAATGATTCGCGAAAAAACCGGGTCAAGATTGATTCGCAGCTTCCCGCGCACTGTCGCGGCGCCTCCTGCCGCGGCTGCGGCCGCTTCCTCCATTCCCCTTAAGTGCGGCATGACCTGCTCATAGAACCGTCGGCCCTCTTCAGTAAGGGAAACGGCGCGGGTCGTCCGATTGAAGAGCCGTGTCTTCAGCCGCCTTTCGAGTCGAGCGATTGCCCGGCTAACCCCGGGTGGCGACAGACCCATCAATTCGGACGCGGCCGCGAACGTCCCCGCGTCGACGACGGCAGCAAATACGCTGATACCGCTAGAGAGATTCTCGCTGGACGATCTCATGGGCGCTGCATCCTGGTTGTTTAATGGTCGGGAGGCGTCAGGTCGAACATAGCACGCACGACGACTCCGGCGCGCAGCCGCGATCGAAGGGCAAGCCGGCGCACTGCGTCAAAAAACGCGGCTTGGCCAAGTTCGCTCGCAGAAGAAAAACGTCATTTTCACGAATTGGTCATCGGCCCATGGCTCGGAAGGCTTGTCACCGCCATGCCGTTGCGCAGCGCTGTAATTGTCCGGAGTCTGTTTGAACGAGGGCAGCTTCTCAGCATAGGCGCCGACGAACTAACCGCACAAAAAGCAGGTCGTTATCACATCGTCATCAACGCGATTGGTTTGCAGGGCGCGCTGGCCGACCCGCTTCTGGCATCCATGGCAGAAACGTTTCCAGTGCATTGGCCGCCACGAAGAGGGCGATCGTCTGCTTCACATGCGAGCGGATGTCGCCGCGGACATCATCAAGACTTTCACCCATCAAGGCTCGCATGAGCATTGGCGAGACGATCGCGTCAAGAATCTGCGTCGCGAGAGTGCGCGAATGCCGCTTGGCTTGCGCGCGCGCTTGAGGCTCGAGAGTACGACCGGAATGCTCGGCGATCATCGTCGCTACTGCTTCTATTGCGCGTGACCTGCCGGCGTCGCTCGTCAGCTTCGCAAGCGTCGGAAACCGCGGCGCATCCGCAACCACCATTCTGATGAGTCCGATCACCTCGTCGCTGAGCAATCGCGTGACGAGCGTGTGCGTCACCGTTACCAGCCGTTGCGCAAGCGCCGTTGATTGCGGCGCTTCAAACACGAGATGCAGGCTGCGCTCGCAGGTTCGGGTGACTACCGCCGAAAACAGTGCTTCCTTGCCGCTGTACCGGCTGTAGAGCGTTGCCTTGCCCGCTCCTGCCGCTTCTGCGATGCGTTCAAGCGATGTCCCCCCAAAGCCGTGTTGAAGGAACATGGCCGTGGCGGCATCCAGAATCCGTTCTTCGACGTCTCCTGCCATCGCGTTCGACGGTCGACCTTTCTTGCGCGAGAACATTGACCTGATCGGGCACGAAGTCGTCTCTGCATCAACATTTTTGGGGATCCGGCTCACCACTGTTCCTTACATGAAATCACACGGCGATTATCGCAGGAATTTTTAATAGAACGATACCGTTCAGTTCTATTGTAGAATGCATCTCAATATTATTTTGGAGAGTGCAATGGCCGGAAGTGAAAGCGAAAACAGCACGCCCTCCGGCGACAACACGGCCGGCGGGGATCACACCGAGGCGGGCAAAGGGCAGGGGCAGGAAGAGGAAACCTCCACGCCGATGAGCCCGGGGCGCAAGCGTCTGAACGCGGTCATCGGAGGAGCGGTGCTGCTGGTCTGCGTGGCTGCGGGCGTTGCTTACTGGCTGCATGGCCGGCACTACGAAAGCACGGACGACGCATTCATCGATAGCAATCAGAGCCAGATTGCGTCGCAGGTGAGCGGACGTGTCGTTGAACTCCTGGTCGCCGATAACCAGCACGTCGAGAAAAACCAGCCACTGCTGCGGATCGACCGGCGCGACTTTGAAGTGAAGCTCGAACAAGCTGAAGCGCAGGAAGCGAATGCGGTGGCGCAAGTCGCGCAGGCGCGCGCCGACCTGCTGTATCAGACGGCCAGCCTCGCGCAGCAGACATCGCAAGTGCGGGTCGCGGAAGCTGACCTGACGCAGGCAAAACAGGATCTGGCCCGGTACACGGGAACCGATCCTGCCGCCATCACGCGCCAGCAACTGGAACAAAGCCAGGCGACGGCCAAGAGCGCGTTCGCGAAGCTCGATAGCGCGAAGCAGGCGGTGCAGGCGGGCGAGGCCCAGGTTGCGTCGCAGAGAACGAAGATCGATGCCGCGCTGGCGTCGGTCCGCCAGAACCAGGCCGATGTAGACAATGCGAAGCTGCAACTGAGTTATACCGAAGTGCTTGCCCCGCAAGCAGGGAAGGTGACGCGCCGCACCGTGAACCTCGGCAATTACGTCACGCCCGGGCAGGCCCTGGTGGCGGTCGTTCCCGACGAAATGTGGGTCACCGCCAACTTCAAGGAAACGCAGCTTGTTCACATGAGCGTGGGACAACCGGTCGATGTCACCGTGGACGCCTATCCGGACAAGGTTCTCCATGCGCACATAGAGAGCCTGCAGCGCGGGACCGGGTCCGTCTTCAGCAGCCTGCCCGCGGAGAACGCAACGGGCAACTACGTGAAGGTCGTGCAGCGCCTGCCCGTGAAGATCGTCTTTGACGGCGACGACTGGCGCCATCTGCCGCTCGCGCCCGGCCTCTCGGTCAGCCCGCGCGTGACGGTGCGGTAACCATGGCCGCTACCTATGCAGCCCACGCACCATTGCCCAGGTCGGCGGCGGGGCCGTTCAACCCCTGGCTGATCGCCGTCATCGTGTCGATCGCGACCTTCATGGAAGTGCTCGACACCACCATCGCGAACGTGGCGCTCCGTCATATTGCCGGCGGTCTTGGCGCGAGCCTGGACCAGAGCACGTACATCACGACCAGCTATCTCGTGAGCAATGCGATCGTCCTGCCTATCAGCGGATGGCTCGCGAACGTGGTCGGCCGCAAGCGCTTCTACATGATCTGCGTGTTGCTGTTCACGGTGAGTTCGGTGGCCTGCGGGTTCGCGACGTCGCTGCCGATGATGATTGTTTTTCGTGTGCTCCAGGGCCTGGGCGGCGGCGGCCTCGCCCCTGTTGAGCAAAGCATCTTCGCCGATACCTTCACGCCGGAAAAACGCGCGATGGCGTTTGCGCTGTACGGCTTCACGGTCGTCACGGCGCCTGCCATTGGCCCGATGCTGGGCGGCTGGATCACCGAGAATTATTCGTGGCACTGGGTGTTCCTGATCAACCTGCCCGTCGGCATAGTCTCACTGGTGCTGACGTGGATGTTCGTGAGCGACAGCAAGCTGGTGCAGCAGGAGCGGCGCGCCCTGCTAAATAAAGGCCTGCGGATCGACTACCTGGGCTTTTTCCTCGTTGCGGTTGGTTTCGGTTGCCTGCAGATCGTGCTCGACAAGTTCGAGCGCGAGGACGGCTTTTCATCGAACTTCATTTGCCTGTTCACGGTGATCTCGGGCGTTGCGCTTGTGGCGCTGGTGATTCGTGAACTGACCACCGCACAGCCGATTGTGAACCTGCGGCTTTTCAAGTCGAGCGCTTTTGCCATCAGTTGCAGCGTGATGTTTGCGTTTGGTTTCATCATCAACAGCACGACGCAGATGCTGCCGCAATTCACGCAGGAACTGCTCGGCTATGACGCAACCAATGCCGGACTGACGCTCGGTCTGGGCGGCCTCGTCACGCTCTTCATCATGCCGATTGCGGGCATCGTGACAGGGCGCCTGTTCCAGCCCAAGTGGCTTGTCATGATGTCGCTCGCCGGGACCGGATTCGCGCTGCTTCATACGTCGGGTCTCGACTTGAACATCGGGTTCTGGGATGTATCGTTGTCGCGGCTTTATCAGGTCATCTGGCTGCCGTTCCTCTTCATTCCGCTTTCGACCGTGCAGTTCATCGGCATTCCGCCGAAAGAGAATAACAATGCGTCGGCGCTGATCAACATGATGCGTAACCTCGGCGGTAGTTTCGGCGTGTCGCTGGTGACCACCCAGCTCGCGTGGCGCGAACAGTTTCATCATGCGAGGCTCGCCGAGCACATCACGCCGTACAACGGCTTTGTCAGCTCGCTTGGATCGATCGCCTCGACGGTCGAGCAGCAGGCGTCGGTCATGAGTTACCTCGACGTTTTCATCATGCTGGGCGTGATCTCGCTCGTGCTGGCTCCCATTTGTTTCTTGTTGCCGAAGCTGCCGAAGGGGGCACAGGTCAATGCGCATTGATTATCGATGGATTCCGTTTGTAGCCTTCTTGTCAGCCTGCACGATGGGCCCCGACTTCCAGCGTCCCGCGTTGCAGACACCGGCGCAATGGCCGGAGGCGGCGGCCACTACTGTTACCGACGTCGTTCGTTCGGTCCCGGTGCCTGAACCCGTTGATCCGCTGTGGTGGAACAGTTTCGGGGATCCACTTCTGACGGAGCTGGTCACGCGCGCCATGGACAGCAATCTCGATCTCAAGATCGCAGCCACGCGGCTCGCCGAGTCGCGGGCGCAGTTCGGGCAAGCGAAAGCGGACGAGGTCCCTACGTTGAACGGCAACGCGTCCTACACGCGTGAGCTTCAGAGCGCCGATGGCGTCATCGGCTTGCTTGGGGGAAGTGGGTCACCGTCGGCAACCGATACGAACGGGCTGGGCGGACGACAGGGCGGCATACCGACGCAAAGCGCCACATCGAGCGCGTTGCCGCCGTTCAACCTGTATCAATACGGCTTCGATGCATCGTGGGAACTCGATCTCTGGGGCCGTGTGAGGCGCACGGCAGAAAACGCGAGCGCCACCGTCGATGCTCAAAACGAAGCGAGGCACGACGCGATCGTGTCGACGGCTGCGGAAGTCGCACGCGACTATCTCAATCTGCGTGGCACGCAGGAGAAGCTGCGCATCACGCGAGAAAATCTGGCGTTTGCCGAGCGCACCGTGCAGTTGACGAATGAGCGCGCCAGGCATGGACTCGCTACCGATCTCGATGTTGCCAATGCGCAAAGCCAGGCCGAGTCGAACGCTGCGGATATTCCGCAGGAAGAGCAGCAGGAGGCGAAGCTGATCAACGCCATTGGAGTCTTGCTCGGAGAGTATCCGCAAACGCTCGCGGCAAAGCTTAAGGAAGGGCCGGCCGCACCCGTGGTACCGCCGCGCGTGCCGATCGGGCTTTCATCGGAACTCGCGAGGCGCAGGCCGGATATCCGCGAAGCGGAAGCTCAGCTTCATGCGGCGACAGCGAACATCGGCGCGGCGAAGGCAGATTTTTTCCCCAAGATAACGCTCTCGGGAAGCGTCGCCATTCAGGCGACGCAGTTTACGAATCTCGGTAGCTGGGGCGCGCGCAGCTATAGCGCGGGGCCGAGTCTTTCGATTCCCATTTTCGAAGGCGGGCGCCTGCGCGCAACGCTTGCATTGAGGGAGGCGCAGCAGCAGGAGGCGGCGATCACCTATCGCAAGACGGTGCTCTCGGCGTTTCAGGAGGTCGATGACGCGCTGACGGGGTTTGCCGCCGAACAGCGTCGCCGAGACCGGTTGGAGGCAAGCGTGCAAGCATCAAAACGCGCATTGGATATCGCAAACAAGCGCTATATCCGGGGTCTGTCGAATTACCTGGATGTGTTGACGGCGCAAAAAACCTTGCTGACGAACGAGCAGCAATGGGTCGACAGCACGTCGACGGTATCGACGAACCTTGTCGCGTTGTACAAGGCGCTGGGTGGCGGGTGGGATGCGGAAACTGGGCAGTACGCCAGTGGCGGCGCGTCGCTGCGGTAGAGAACCAAGGCCCGGTCCACTTGGCGGTGCGTATGCAAATTGCGGGCGGCCGCTGGTTTCAGGGTTCGATGCTGTCCGCGAGCAGTTGCAGATTGGAGAACACGGGACACGCAATCGGACATGCCGAATCCGGTGCGTGGTGAAGCGGATAACAGGTAACGGGTAACGGGTAACGGGTAACGGGTAACGGGCTAATGCCACGAGCCTATGTCGGCATCGTCGCCATCACCGCCTTGCCTTGAGTCGGCCCCGTAGCTGAATACGTCGATCTCACCATGGACGCCAGGGTTGAGATACTGATACGGATTGCCCCATGGATCGTTTGGCAAACGCTGGAGATAACCTCCGTCCTTCCAGACCTTCGGCACCGGGTTGGTAGCAGGTTTCTCGGTCAGGGCCCGCAGCCCTTGCTCCTGGCTCGGATAGCGGCCGTTGTCGCGGTGGTATACCGTCAGCCCCTGCATGATTGTGCTGATGTCCTGTTTCGCCGCGACACGCTTCGCCTCGTCCGGGCCGCTCATGATCTTTGAAACAATTAGCGTGGCCAGCAGGCCCAGTATCGCAACCACGACGATGATTTTTCTTAATGTGAAAGCCGCGATATCCGTTCGGCGCTCAGTCCCCATTTGCATGATTTGCTACCTATTTTTCAGGAAGAAACGGTCGGGCAACGTACGGGCTTCCTCGCGAATAGAGAGGAGTGAAATCAGCCCGACCGCTTATTGTAAGGTTTTGTCCTGTTAAGCGTGTAGGGTAAATGTAGCTCGTGAAGCGGCCAGGCAACGGGATAGGGTGGGCGCGATCTTCCGGATGATCGGTGGCATGCCGCAGGTTTCGCTTGTCCCGTCGAGCTTCGTATCCCCGTTTCGAACGTACATTTCTGTATCACTTTTAAAACGGCCTGCAACTGCTTATGCGGCCTCGGCTTGAAGTCCGCACAACAAGGGTTTCAAACGGCATCGGGAAAACCCGATGCGCCCCCAGTAAGGCATTGGACAGACGCAAGCGTTTGCGCGATTAATCGGACGGATAGGGCCGATTCGATCATGGGCGCTTCAAGACTGAAACAAAAACGTTTTCATCCCCACCGTGCGCTGCTGCATATTCCGGAACGCTCCATGATGGCATTGGGTTTTACCCCTGCTGGCACGGTCTTCGCTATATGTGGGATGCAGCACTAGCCAATATCGAAATTCGAAATCAAGCGAACGGTTTTGGCAGATCTGCTTACGGGGCTGGTCGCAACATGTCTTCGATGGATGCCGTCAGATGCATCACGAGACGTGGAGCGGACCAGAATAAATAATACGGCGCACACAGCGCACGAATCAGAGAAGAAAAACATGTTGACTCTTCAATCCGACCTGCACGGCAATCATCTCCTGGGTGCGCTTCCCGCACACGAATGGCAAGCTCTTACGCCTCACCTGGAACTCGTACAGCTTCGTACAGACCAGTTGCTTTGCGATTCGGGGCAACGCATTCATCACGTGTATTTCCCGACGACGGCCATCATCTCTCTTCTTCATACAATGGAAGACGGTGGCTCTGTTGAAATCGCGGCAATCGGCCGTGAAGGCATGACCGGCGTTCCTATCCTGACCGGCGGCGACACCATGCCGACGCGCGTTCAGGTTCAATGCCCGGGCTTCGCTTATCGCATGAGCGCAAGCGCCTTGAGAGAGCAGTTCGGCCGCTCGGATTTCCTGCGCCGCCTGATGCTCCTGTACATGCAAGCCCTGCTGACGCAAGTCGCGCAGACCGCTGCGTGCAACCGTCACCACTCGCTGAGCAAGCAACTGTGCCGCTGGTTGCTGATCGAGATTGACCGTACGCCGTCGAACCAGTTTCAGGTAACGCAGCAAATGATCGCCGACATGCTGGGCGTGCGCCGCGAAGGGGTGACGGAAGCCGCGGGAAAGCTCCATGACGCCGGCCTGATCCATCACAGCCGCGGTTGCATCAAGGTGCTCGACCGGGAAGGTCTGGAAGCCCGTGCGTGCGAATGCTACGGCATCGTCAAGCGGGAGTTCGACCGCTTGCTGCCGCGCCTGCGCCAGGCTGAGGCAGTTAGTTAAGGGTTGTTGTACCGCTCTCGTTAAAACGATTTCAACTCATTCTTGGCGCCGACTCGCGTTCGGGCCGGTATGCGCACCCGGATCAGGAGTTCGGCGACAACGGGACACTTATCGCGCACCACAACCGTCGAAACCCGGCTCACTTCATGAATGTCCGCGCCGACATTGGATGATGGACGTTGCTGCCTTCAAACGGCGGGAAGCGCTCGAAATCGGCGCGCATCTGATGGCGCACGGGCGAATTCATCGCGGCGGTTAGGGCTTCGGCGCTGTCGAACATGAGCTTGTTGCGCTGCATGTAGTGAACCCGTGGCCACGGCATCGCGTCGATCCAGTCCACGCGGGTGAAGATCTCTATCTCGCGCACGCCGTCGAAGAACTTCATGATTTGCGGGTGATGCGCGAGGTAGTAGGCGAGCCATTCGTCGAGATTTTCCGCGCGGCCGGGATAGTGGACCAGGAACTGGCAGGGCAGTGCGCCATCGGGTACGCGCGGCGTGGGATCAAGCACCGGGAACGGCCGTCGCGCCATCACTTGCTGTTCGACGGCACACGCCTCGAGACTCGGAAAATCGCGGCGCGCGATGTCTTGCAGGTGTCCATCGGCGGCAATGGATGCTTCGAGCGCCGCGAGGGTATCGAAGTCGAGTTGCAGCGCGAAGATGGGCGAAGGGCCGTCGTTCGTGTAGTAGTCGTCGGCGTGCTGCGGCGTGTAGAGGCGTGCCCGGCGAAGATCCGGCGTGGCGTCGATGCGCGTGGTCATCGTCTCCAGATCGCTCGCGCTGATGCGCGCGTCGGGGTCGGGATGCGTGAAGGTGACGAGATAGGAAAATTGCATGATCATCAGGTCAATAGCTGAGAGGGAATAGCGCCGCGCTCATCGCACGTCGCATCAGAGTGCGAGCAGGCGCGTCTGAAGGCGCTGCAAGTCAATACCGCCGCTCGCGTCGTGCCCGGCAATCTCGAGCATCAGCGCAATGCGCAACTTGGGCGGTGCGAGATCGCCGCCGGCCAGGAGGCCGTCGGCCGCGAGGAAGCGTTGCACGGGCACGGTGCCACGCGGCGCGCGCGTCGCCTGCACAACCACTACACCCGCCTGCGCCGCGCGCACGAGCGCGCTCGTTTCCTTCGACGCCGGCCGCCCCGGTGCAAGACCCGCCGAGACAATGCCGCGCGCGCCGGCGGCCACGAACGCATCGATGGCGGCGCCGTCCGCACCCGCATAGGACATTGCAATATCGACGCGCGGCAGTGTCGTCACGTCCTCCGGCAGATTACAGCGCGGCGCGCGTTCTGCCATGCGGCGGCGCCAGACCACGCTTGCGTCCGCATCCACACGGCCGAGCGGGCCGAACGGCGGCGCTTCGAACGCGCCGAGCTCGAAGCTCGTGGCCTTCGTCACGTCGCGCGCCGCGAAGAAGAGCCCGCCGAGCGTCACCAGCACGCCCGCGCCGCGCGACGCGGGCGACGCCGCAATCGCGAGCGCCGCGCGCAGGTTGGCGCTGGCGTCGCTGCCATCGGTGTTGGCCGGACGCTGCGCACCTGTCACGACGACGGGCTGACCGAGTGCGAGCGTCAGGTCCAGGAACCATGCCGTTTCTTCAAGCGTCGCAGTGCCGTGCGTGACGACGAAACCCGTCAGCGAAGGATCGGCCGCAGCCGTGCGCCGGATCAGCGCCGAGAGCTCGAGCCAGTCGGCCGGTCCGATCGACACGCTCCCGAGACTGCGAAACGGAGTCGGCACGAGGTCAATATCGGGCGCGAGTTCGCCGAGCGTGGCAAGCAGATCGTCAATAGGATGAATCACGCCGCTGTCGGCATATTCGATCCAGTCGAAGCGATGCCGTCCGTGCATGGCGAACGTGCCGCCTGTGCCGATCACCGCGATCCGCGCGCGTTTCGAGGCTGGGTTGGACATGTGCGTCATGCTTGCAGCCTCACAAAAAGCCGGTTGTCCACGATCTTCGTGTCGTGATGGCGTGTGTCGCGCGTGATGGGCGCCCCCAGCGCACGGCCTGTGCGGACATCCACGAGGCCTGCATGCAGCGGGCATTCCACTTCGCCGTTTTCCATGTCACCGTCGCTCAGGAGCGCTGCGCCGTGCGTGCAGATGTCGTCGAGTGCGTGCACTTCGCCATCGACCTGAAAGAGGCCGATCTTCTCTCCCGAGAGCTCCACGCCGCAACAATCGCGCTCAGCGAAGAGTTCGGTGACCGCACCGATCTCGTACCAGCCCTCCACGAGGGAAAAGTTCGTCATGGCCGGTTCATTCTTGATCACGATGGTGTTCATAGCACCGACGCCTTTTGAAGATTGATGGGTTCGTGCATGCGCAGCGCGCCGATAATGTCGGTAATACGCGAGATGCCATGCCGCTCGCAATATTTCACGAGGTCTTCGATCAGGCGCGGCATGGTAGTCGGCGAGACGAAGTTCGCGGTGCCGACCTGCACGGCGCGGCATCCGGCCAGCAGGAATTCGAGCGCATCTGACGCGCTGCCGATTCCACCGCAACCAATCACCGGAATGGAGACGGCCTGCACGCATTGATACGCAATCCGAAGCATGATGGGGCGCGTTGCGGATCCGGTCAGTCCGCCCATGACGTTCGCCACACGCGGCCGGAAAGTTTTTACGTCGATTGCCATGGCGAGGATGGCGTTGCTCACGACCAGCGCGTCCGCGCCGGCTTCTTGCGCCGCGAGCGCCACTTCGACCACGTTTCCCGCGTTGGGCGTCATCTTCGGCCAGATGGGAACACTGGTGGCGGCCTTCATCGCTTTCACGACCTGGTACGTGGCTTCCGGGTCCATGCCGAACGCGCGCCCGTCCTTCTTGAGATTGGGGCACGAGACATTCGCCTCGATCGCTTTCACGCCCGGCACCGAGATCTTCGCGGCAAGTTCACCGAACTCCTCGATGCTGTTGGCCGAAATGCTCGCGATCAGCGGCGGTGAATATCGTCGATAAAAGGGCACCGTCTCGTTGGTGTAATAGTCGCTGCCCTTGCTGGGAATGCCGATGGAGAAGAGAGTCGCGTCGCGGAATTCGGCCACGCGGGGCGGCGGTACCCCTTCGCGGATATCGTGCGTGATTGTCTTCGTCACGATCGCACCGAGGCAGTTCAGGTCGAAGACCTGCGCCGTGCCTTCGGCGAACGTGCCGGACGCGGGCATGACCGGATTCGCAAGCGCAAGCGAACCGATGTTGACACGGAGGTCTACCATGATGTCGTTTCCTGAAGATCGAAGACGGGACCGTCCCAGCACACGCGCCGGTAAGTCAGTTCATCCGAGCCGCTATGTTTTCTGAACGGACGCACGCACGCGTAGCAGGCGCCGATTGCACAGCCCATGTGCTGCTCGAGCGCGATCTCGCCGGGAATGCCGAACTCGGCCGTGAGGCGCTGCAGCGTCGAGAGCAGGCGGTTCGACCCGCACGTGGTGGCGAACGTGATCGCCTGAGCGGCATGAACGCGACGGATCATGCGTTCGATCTGGACGACGTCGCTGGTCTGTTCGTCGTCGGTGACAACCAGAACGTGCGCGCCCGATTCGCGCAGATAATCGGCGGACATCACAAGCGACGCGCTGCGCGCGCTCAGGATCGCGGTCACGCGCGCGCCGCCGCGGATGGCTTCCTGCGCAAGCGGCGCCATGGTCGCGAGACCCACGCCGCGCGCAAGCAGCAGCACGTGCGCTCGTTCGCCCGGCGCGGCGGCCGGCAACCTGAAGCCCTGTCCGAGCGGGCCGAGTGCGTCGAGCGTGTCGCGCGGAGCCAGGCGAGCGAGACCGCGCGTGCCCACGCCCTGCACCTTGTAAAGGAACTCGATACGTTCGTCGTCCGGTTCCACGCGATAGATGCTCATCGGACGGCGCAGGTAGGCGGCTTCATCGGTACCGGGCGGGCACGCGATATGGAAGAACTGGCCGGCAACCGCTGTCAATGCGGTGGCGGGCGCGCTCAGCACCAGGTGCTTGTATTCGGGGTTGACCCAGTCGTTCGAGCGCACCGTGCAGATGTTCTCGGCAATCGGCAAGGCCTCGTCGCGGCACGCGTGGTGCGCGCGATGTGCTTGATGTGCTCTATGTGTGTCGCAGCGGCCCGGCGCAAACGCGATGACCTTGCTCGCCGTGGGCGCCGTGGGGGAGTCGTTCATGTTCATTCCGTGAGGGTTGTACCGCGCGTTCGCATGGCTGCGAGCGTGCCAAAATCATTCGCTATGGGCAGGGGAAACGCACTCGGCTCCATCATCTTCAGTTGCACGAAGCGCATCTCACTCACGAGCCAGTGACCCGCGCTATCGACGACATATTTTTCTTCCGTGATCGCGCCGAGGAGGACGGCATGAGCGTCGTCATCGCGCAGCGCCAGTTGCCAGAGCCGCCAGGTTGCGTGTGCCGTTCCCGTACGAACGTCGACATCGATCAATTCGCTCGTGTAGTAATGCATGGCGAAGCGCCAGGGCGAACGACGGAACCATTCGTGCAGTGCTTCGCGTCCCGCCAGGTCGTTGCCAAAGCCCGAGCCTCCGATCCAGACCGCGTCGTGCGTGAAGCATTCCGCCTGTTGCCGCGCGACGTCGTGCATGACGGTGTCGGGCTGACGTGTGTAGTCGTTGGTGTACTTGGCGTCGGCGAGTGCGGCATAGCGGGCTTTCAGGCGGCGAATGGCGTCGATAGCCTCCAGCCGCGCGACGCGTTCCTCAAGTGAAAGCAAAGCCGGTATGGTCGTCATGGTCAGAGGAAGGTCTTCAGTGCATGCCGGGTATCGGCTATGCGCAGTCTGTCCACCGCCTGGCGGCCCGTCACTAGCGCTTCAATATGACGCCGGTCGCGGCTCTGGTTGATCGTCACGCCCGCATGCACGCGGCCGTCGCGCAGCCCCACGACCGTCGCGCTCGCCGCTTCCAGGCTGCCGCGCACGATCCATTCGTGCGCGCTGTCGGGCGTACCGGTCACCTGAATGGCATGGCCATGCTGATCGGTCCACATCCACGGCGTTTCGCGATACGGCTCAGTGCGTCCAAGCAACATTTCCGCGACGGCACGCGCCTGGTTCTCTGCATTGCGCCACGTTTCCTGGCGCAACGCGACGCCGGATTCTGCGTCGCGCAAGCAGGCGACGTCACCGGCTGCATAAAGCCACGGGGCGAGCGGGCTGCGGCAATGGGCATCGACGTGCACGCCTTGCGCATCAGCCAGGCCGGTGCCGTGCAGGAAAGCAGGGTGGCAGTCGGCACCGGTCGCCATGAGGACGCAATCGGCATTGGTCAGCAGATGTTCATCGCCGGTTCTGGCTACGATCTGCAGCCGCTCGCCCGTCTTCACGATCCTCTCCACGCGCACATTCTTCTTAACCGCAACCCCATGTTCCTCATGCTGCTCTTCGAGCCACGTGGACGCGAGCGGCGGCAGGCAGCGGTTCATGATCGCGCTGCCCGCTTCGAGCACGGTCACGCGCATGCCGAGTTTCGTTGCGCTCGACGCGACTTCCATGCCGATCACGCCACCGCCAATGATTGCGAGTTCGCGGCACGCCGGAAACGCGGCCTTGAGCGCGATGCAGTCATCCAGCGTGCGCAACACGTGAACGCCCGGGAGGTCGCAGCCGGGTACGGGCAGGCGCCGCGCCGCCGCGCCCGTTGCCACGACGAGCTGATCGAAACCGATATGACGTCCGTCATGGAGGCGCACGCGGCGTGCATCGACGTCTAGCGATTCGGCCGTTGCATGCACGCGCTCGATACCGATGCCCGCGAGCGCGTCGTCCATCCAGAATGCCGTGGGCGCGAGCACGAGGCTTGCGCTGGCTGTCGTGCCAAGCAGCATTTCCTTCGATAACGCCGGCCGCTCGTAAGGTGCATGCGCTTCGGCGCCGATCAGCGTCACGCGGCCGCTGTGGCCGAGCGCCCGCAGGTGCTGCGCCACGCGCCCACCTGCGTGGCCCGCGCCGACAATCGCCACGTGCGAATGCTGGTTCATGCCTGCCCCGGCACGTTGTTATACGCGCCGGGGTACGCGCGAACGGTGACGCGATACAACTCGCAGCGCTCGGCGAGGCACGTGAAGCGCCGCGCTTCCCCGGCGGGAATCACAATGGCTTCGCCTGCGCAGAGGACGTAGTGCTCGCCTGCGGCAACAACGTCGATCCGGCCCGACAGAATCGCGCCGACTTCTTCGCCGAGCGTACCCGCTTCGATATCGATGCTTTCGTCCTGAAGCAGCATCTGGATGCCGGCTGAGAGTGCTGCACCGTCTACGCAATCGCCGCTTGAGACGTGCCGGCAGGACATCGTGTTGAGGGTAGTCATCGTGAGCTCTCCCGATCCGCGAGCGGATAGTAGGGCGTTTCGTCACCGCTGCCGTACTCGGCGCGAGGCGGCGTGACCACGTTCAGGCGCATGCTGACGCCAGCCGGTTCGAAGCGGTTCACGCCATAGTGGCTGAGGCCGGCGGGGATGATCACCGCGCTGCCCGCATTCATGACACGCTCGACATCGGCCTCGCCAGGTCGAACTTCGAAGATCGAGCAACTGCCGCTCACTTGCAGCGACGCTTCCTCGCCGTGGTCGTGTGCTTTCGCCGGCAGTTCGCGACCCGCCTCTTCGACGAACTTGATCACTGCAACGCTGATCGATTCACCGATGTAGGTCTTCATATAAAGGCCGTTGGCGACGACCTCCTTGAGACCGTCGTCAATGCCAAAAATGCGGCACTTGGGCATGGTGTTGTTCCTGTATGAAAGCTGCGCTACATCAGAGAGCGGGGCGCATCGTGAACGTTTCATCGGCCACGAAGCGCCGCGGGTCGTATCCGTCGATGACCGCCGGCTGCTTGTAGAACTCGACCGCGGGCGCGATCTCCGCGAACGAGAGGAGCAGGTACATCAGCGGCTTCGCTGCATCGGGCAACGCGTTGAGCGGAAACTGGTCGAGCCACTGCACCACGGCGTCCACGCGCGGCAGCATGGCTTCCTTGAACACGAGAATCGCGTCCATGCCCACGGCATGACGTTGCGTGTTGCGCTCGGTTTCCGTCACCAGCGCCCAGCGTTCGACGAACGGCTGGAGTTCGGCAAACTCCTCGGGCAAAGTAGCGGATGGCGTGCCTGAAATTGGCCTGCGCCCGGCCATTACGATGATTTTTTCTTCCATGTTCATGCTCCTCAGGCGGCGGCCGCCACGGGGTGTACCTTCGCTTCGGCTTCAGCTTCCGCTTCGGCCAGCAGGCGCTCGATTACGTGATAGCTGTGACGCACGAGCAATTCGTTATCCTGAAGAATCATGAACTTCTTCACACCGGTTTCGGCAGCACGCTGCGTGCGCTCGAGCGTGCTCAGGTCCTCGAGCAGCACATCGCGCAGCGCGACCTTCATGTATTCCAGGAAGAAGCGGCCACCGGGTGTCGTCATCTCCGGGTAATAGACGCGCGCCTCGAGCAGCGTCTTGTTGTGCGCAATCGGGCGGAAGTTGTACGCCTGGCAATAGTTCGGGCGCAGCGAGAGATAGAAGTCCGGGAAAACAACGTTGATGTCGAAGAGCCAGTTCGGGCTCTTGGTCCAGTTCACGCCCTTGGGCAATGCGTCGAGCGGGAAGGCATGGCGCGCACTGCCAATGCCCGCGCGCAATGCCGCCGCTGCAATGGGCCGCTTCGCGCTCGCATCCGACAAGGCTTCGCTTGCCGCCGCGCCGCCCGAGGTGACTGCCTTCGGGTTGCCATAGACCGACTTCTGGTTGCCCGCGAGAGAGAGCCGCCGATGAAACTCGCCGCACAGCGCGTCGAGCGGCGGCATGCTGCCACCGTCGCTCTTGTCGATCGCGTCGGCAATCGAATTGCCGTGCACGTAGGCCACGTGATACGCCTCCTGGAATGCGTCGAGCGCGAGCTTCCAGTTGCAGTCGACGACCGTTTCCCACGCGAAGCCAACTGTCATCTTGTCGAACGGATAACCTTCTATGTCGCCGTACATCGGCTTCATGAATTCGTCCAGCGAGAGCGTGGGCTTCGGATCCATGTTGACGAAGATGAAGCCCTGCCACACGTCGCACGCTACGCGCGTGAGCGCATAGTCCGCATGCGAAAGGCCGAAGAAGCATTTTTCGTCGGGCACGCCCGTGAGATTGCCGTCCAGGTCGTACGCCCAGCCATGGAACTTGCAGAAGAATTTGCGCGTGTGGCCGGTCTTCTCGTAAGCAATCTGATTGAGCCGATGCGAGCAGACGTTGTGCATCGCGCAAATCCGTCCCTGCTTGTTTCGCACGACGATGACCTCTGTATCGCACGCAGCCAGTGTCTTGACGAAATAGTCGCCGGCTTCCGGAATTTCTTCCACGCGGCCGACCTGCAGCCACGTCTTCTTGAAGATGTGCGCCTTCTCGCGCGCAAAGTAGTCGGCCGAAATGTACGGCTCGACGGGTATCAGTCCAGTGCCCAGCTCGGCGTAGCGGCCGGTGAGCGTGCCCTCGGGCGCGGGAGTATCAATCATGCGGTCGTCCTCGAAAGGGAAGCAGATGTGCGTCAATAACGAATGGCATTCTGTTTTCAAAAAAATGGCTTGTCAAGCGTTATGCGCGAGGCGTTGTTCGTCGATCGAAGCGGGGGGATTGCTAGAATGGCGGGCGCCCGCGCTTGGAGCGCTTGGAGTCAGGGCGCGAAAAAGTAGGGACGCCGGTGTCTGGCGATACCCGCGATATCCGCAGATCATCCTGTTAGAGGGAACCCAGTGCCGCAGGTCAAGAAACCAGAAGTGCGGGAGGCGATCCTGAAGGCCGCGTTTGCCGCGTTCAGCAGCAAGGGCTATTCGGCGACGACCATGACCGAGATCGCTCGCCTTGCCAAAACAACAGTGGCGAACCTGTACGTCTACTTCGACTCGAAGCTTGTCATCCTGTACGAGATTTACCAGCCCTGGCTCACGAAGCAGCTCGACCTGCTGCGCGACGAGGTGATGAGCCTGGATACGCCGAGGGCGCGCATCAAGCGAATCCTGGTTGGCCTCTGGTCCGACATTCCGTCCACTGACCACACGTTCGCCAATGCGCTGATCGACGCACTCGCAAGCGCGCCGCCGAACCAGGGCAAGCCGTTCAAGCTGATCGATTCAGTTGATGCATTCATCGGCGCATTGCTGCACGACTCGTTGCCGCCGGAGCGCGCGTCGGTGGTGCAGGGCAACTTGCTCGCGCACGTGATCTGGATGGCGTTCGACGGTTTTGTGATCAATCACCGGATTGGCGACGTGCGCGACATCGACCAGATCGCCAGCATGATGACGGATCTCCTGCTGGGCGGTTCCGAGTCCGATGTCAGCATCCAGCCCGATACTGATCCGCTTCCGCGCTGATTTTTTTGCTGCGGTGCACTTGGCGCACATCGAGCACATTGCAAGCTTCAGCGTCGTCAAAAGAACCCGGGAAACCGGGCGGATTTTTGAAAATCTTTTGACATGCCTGAATAAAGAATGTCATTCTGTATTTAGATCATCACGCGGATCGACCCGCACATCGACACAATGTTCCTGACCTCGCACCGGCCTGAAAGCCGGCGCGTCCGGTCTGGGCGTGCGGAACGGTCGCGCCTGCAGATCCTGCCCCGCATCATCTGCTCTGCTAAATATATCGAGGTGCCTTCATGGCGGCTTTGTCTGATACCGCAGCGTCCCACGCGTTCCATCCGCCCGCGCGAACGACGTATCTGGTACTCATCCTGTGCTTTCTCACCATCGTGGCCGAAGGCTACGACATAGGCGTGATGGGCACGATCGTTCCCTCGCTTCTCGCCGATGCCAACTGGAAACTCACACCCATCGAGATCGGCGCAATGGGCAGTGCAGCGCTCTTCGGCACGCTGATCGGGTCGTATTTCATCAGCGTGGTGAGCGATCTGGTCGGGCGCAAGTTGTTGCTGATTGGCTGCGTGACGCTCTTCTCGCTCTCGATGATCGGCGCTGGCTGCGCGCCTACGCCCTTGGCGTTTTCAGTGGCACGGTTTATTGGCGGACTGGGCCTGGGCGGCGTAATTTCGGCAGCGGCGGCATTGACGATCGAGTTTTCGCCGCCTGAAAAGCGCAACCTCAACTTCGCGCTGATGTACTCGGGCTATTCGTGCGGCGCGTTGCTCTCGGCGGTGATCGGCATGGCGTTTCTCGGCTCGCATGGCTGGCGTTTCGTTGTGGCGCTCGGCGCGGCGCCGTTGCTTGCGGTGCCGTTCCTGTTCTACATGCTGCCCGAATCGCTCGACTTCCTGATCGCACGCGGTCGTCACGAGAAAGCGGCGGTGCTTGCCAGGAAGCTCGGCATTGCGCCCGCCGAACTTGAGCGCAATGTCAGGGACCCGCTGCCCAAACCGAGCGTCGGCGCCGTGTTCCGCGAAGTGTTCTCGAAGCAGAACGCG
Organism: Caballeronia udeis; assembly: GCF_001544555.2. Lineage (GTDB taxonomy): Bacteria > Pseudomonadota > Gammaproteobacteria > Burkholderiales > Burkholderiaceae > Caballeronia > Caballeronia udeis. The sequence continues at coordinate 18,976 of NZ_FCOK02000094.1, forward strand.
CTCGCCACCATCAGCTTGTGGGTGGCGCAGGTCGCCGCTGTCATGGTGATCTACGGCCTTGGCACGTGGCTGCCGCAACTCATGCGCAAGATGGGCTACGACCTGGGTTCGAGCCTCTCGTTCCTCGCGGTGTTCATGCTCTCGTCGGCGCTGGGCGGCATCCTGATCGGGCGTATCAGCGACTTTCTCGGCACGCGCAAGACTATTGTGGGCGGCTATGTGATCGGCGCAATTGCCATCTCCAGTCTCGCGATCAAGAGCGGTCTCATCATGAACTATGTGCTGGTGGCGCTCGCGGGCTTCGGCAGCATTGGGGTGGCAATGGTGCAGCTCGGTTTCATCGCCAACTATTACCGGGCGCATGCGCGGGCGAGCGCCACGGGCTGGGCGGTGGGCGTGGGCAGATTCGGCGCAATGAGCGGTCCGATGGTCGGCGCGTACTTGGCTTCCCGAGGCGCTGATGTCCAGTGGAACTTCTACGCATTCGCCGGCTCGGCGCTGGTGGCAGCCGCGGCCATTGCGCTCACGCGCAGTCCGCACTGGAGCAGCGCTTCGATGACGACCGGCGCGGTATCGCTGAAAAGCTGAAGCGCCTTCGCTGACCGTACCGCCCGGTGCGGCATGCGCGCCTTATAAATCAAACCGTCATCACAGGACTTTCCATGAGTTGTGGATTCGGCGAAGTGGCGCGCATTGGGCATCTGTATCCATCGGGCGGCCTTTGCGACCATGAAGTGCAGATGATGGCGCCCGACGGCGTGCAGTTTCTTACTACGCGGCTGCCGTTTCGCGATACGTCCATCGCATCGGACAAGGCGTTGATCGACAATCTCGAATCGCACGCCATGCTGCTTGCAGACGCCCGCGTGGACCTGATCGCTCTCAATTGCACCGCGGCGGGCGTCGTTGCAGGGCCGGATGAGATCAACCGCCGCGTGCAGGCTGCGACCGGCATCCGGTCGGTGACGACAATTCAGGCGGTCATGGCGGCGCTGGCGGCAGTGAATGCCACCAGTATCGCGCTGATGACGCCCTACAGGCGTGAGGTGGTGGAAGCGGAAACCGCGTTCTTCGAGAAACAGGGTCTGCGTGTCGTTCTGGAAAAAAGCTTGCCGCAGGCCACTCCCTACGATCAGGGGATGCTGCATCCACAACGGTGGCTCGAACTGGCGGCCACGCTCGAAGGACCATTCGATGCGCTCGTTATCAGTTGCGCGGGAATCCGGCTCGCCGGTGTCATCGAAAGGCTTGAAGCGCGCGTGAACAGGCCCGTGATTGCCAGCAATGCCGCGTTGCTCTGGTATTGCCTGAGAACGCTGAACATCGCGCAAAAACGGATGCACTACGGAAGCCTGCTGGAAGGTGCTTTCGACGCATGAATCACTGACGTAACCGCATTGCGCAGGACGTCCGGCCAGACGTTGTGCTTTCGCGCGCGCCTGGGTGTAGCCGATCCAATCCAGTTTTACATCTGACATGGAACCTTCATCCGGTCGTTATGGGCCGGTGTTTAAACACGCTCGCTTTTGATATCTTCCAAAGGATTAGTAATGCTAAAAACTATGGGTCTCATTGCTGTGGCGACTATTTGCATAGGCTATGTCGATCGATGTGATGCGCAGACCAGCAGCCTCACCCTGTACGGCAGTATCGACGAAGGGATTGGCTACGTCAGCAATCAGAATGGCGGCAAGGCGGTCGTCATGGGACCCATTGCGGTGCCTGACAAGTTCGGTTTCGTTGGCTCGGAAGATCTTGGGGGCGGCCTGAGCGCCATCTTCAAGCTGGAGAACGGCTATTTCTCAAACACCGGCCGTTTTGCGATATCGGGTTATGAGTTTAGCCGGCTGGCGTATGTGGGACTTGCCAGCCAGCAGTGGGGAACGCTGACGCTTGGCCGGCAATGGGATCTGACGAACGATGTGTTCACGCCCAACGCCAACGGCGCGGTGCAATTCAACAACTTCATGTATCACCCGGGCAATATCGACAATGCGGCGGTAACGCCCCTCAGCAACTCGGTCAAGTACGCGAGCCCGGGGTATCGCGGCTTCGGCATTCGCACCATGTATTCGTTCAGCGACGCGAGCACCGCGCTCGGCAGATATATTGGCGCAGCGGCGCTCTATGCGAGTGGACCGCTGCAACTCGGCGCGGTCTATAGCGACACGAATCATCGCACGTATGCTTTCAATACGCAGTTGGGTTACACGAGCTTCATGGGGCAGAACCTGGCCGGCGGCGCGTCTTTCGTGGCGGACAACACGCGGATCATCGGGGTGGCGGGAACCTACAAGCTCGGCGATCGCTGGCGTATTCACGGCATGATCGATCAGGCGCATCTGCAGACTCGGCAGGACACGGAGACCGCGTTGACCGAAGAGCTCGGCGTGGATTATCAGGCGAGCATTGCCAATACGGTGAGTCTGGGCGGCTTCCATACCGGGTTTGCGGGCAAGGGATACACCACCGTGGGCCTCGCCAATCTATATCAACTGTCCAAGCGGACGCTGGCTTATGCCGAAGTCACGTTCCAGAAGACGAATGGCGGTGCGTTGGCGGACTTGCCTTCGTTGTCGCCTTCGTCGAACGATCATCAGCTTTCCTTAAGGATGGGATTGCAGCACTACTTCTGATAGTAAAAGGGAAGACATGAAGCTCTTCGAGTACCCGGCGAGTTCGTCGTCGCTTCGCGTACGCATTGCGCTCAACCTGAAGGGAATCGCTTACGAGTCGTTCTGCGTGGATCTGGCAAAGGACGGCGGTGAGCATCGGCAACCGCCGTTTTTGTCGATCAATCCGCAGGGGCTGGTGCCGGTTATCGAGTCCGAGGGACGTTACATTGCGCAGTCGCTCGCAATACTGGAATTCCTGGAGGAGCGGTATCCGTCGCCTGCGCTCATGCCTGGTTCATCGCATGAGCGGGCGCAGGTGCGCAGCCTGGCGCTGCACATTGCCTGCGAGATGCATCCGTTATCGAGTATGAAGACGCGGGCCCGGCTGAGCCGTGAGTTTCTACTCGACGACATCCAGACCCGGCGGTGGGCGCTTCACTACCTGGAACAGGGTTTTGGCCAATTTGAAGCGTTGCTTGAAAAGGGCCGGCAAGCTGGGCCGTTTTGCCACTGCGATCTGCCGACCATCGCCGATTGTTTCCTGATCCCGCAGGTCTACAACGCGCGGATGATGGGGCTCGATATGGCGGATTTTCCTCGCATCGACCAGATTTATTCCGCTTGCCTCGAACGGGATGCGTTTCAACGCGCCATGACGCCGATGACTGGCTGATTGTTAAGACTGTGTGTCAACGTAGAGTCCTCTTGATCTGATCAAGCGCACCCTATTTTTGAGGCAAGGCTGACGACCGCGGTGCGAGTTGAGGTCGTTCTTTCGGGCAACCGCGGCCTATCGGGACCGGCATGGCCTCGCCGTGCGTTTTTCTCCAGATCTTCTAAAATTATTTGTCAGGAGAGTCGTTTGCAGCAGAGGCCTCCATCCTTCCTGTGTATCGGGCTCTCGCGGGAACTTCACGGACCCTCACGATTCTTATTGGTGCCGTTGCAGCTGAGCGAGTGGGCCGATGCGTTGCGAACCCGCATCGTGTCCTTCAAGCGGACAGTTAGTTAGTCGACTACTCCTTTCTACCGTCCCGAGGTTCGTCCGGATTTTTCGCCCGTCTCATTGGAGGTGGCGAATGGAACGAATGGTACGAACGGCAACGCAACCGTGGTTGTACCCGATGGTTGAATACCAGCGCTTGCTGCTCGCACCGTTTTCCCTGTGGGCCGCCGGCGCCGCGAACGCGCTCGCCGACCCTTGGGGCCCGTTGGCCTGCGTTTCGGGTACCCGCAGCTTTGCGGCGGGGTACGAATTGCTCCACCGGTTAAGCAAGACCTACGAAAAGCCCGCGTTCGGCATCAGGGAGATCGAAGCGGAAGGCCGAAAGATTCCAGTGGCCGAACAACTCGTCCTGGCGAAACCATTCTGCGACCTGCTGCGATTTTCGCCACAGCCGGAGCCTTCTGCCATTTCCACCGGGCGCACGAAGACACGGCCCGTGGTGCTGGTCTGCGCTCCGCTGGCCGGTCACCATGCGGTCCTGCTCCGCGAGATGGTGGAGACGCTGCTGCCGAACCATGAGGTGTACATCACGGACTGGCGTGACGCGCGCAACGTGCCGGTGGCAGACGGGCCTTTTCATCTGGATGACTACGTGTCCTATATTCGGACGTTTGTTCGCCATATCGGCGCGGAAAACCTGCATGTACTTGCGGTTTGTCAGGCTACGGTGCCGACGCTTGCCGCCGTTTCACTTTTGGCCAGCGAGCAGGAGCCAACGCCCAGAAGCTTGATCCTGATTGGGGGGCCGATCGACGCGCGTAGCGGTGCGAATGCCGTCAACCGGTTCGCCACGAGCCAGCCGCTTCTATGGTTTCGGGAGACCCTGATCCACCCGGTGCCGGATCATTACCCCGGCGCGGGTCGCGAGGTGTACCCGGGTTTTCTGCAGCGGGCCGGACTTGACGCGATGCACCCGGGGCGGCTCGCGAGTTCGCACTGGAACTACTGCCTCGATATGATCCAGGGCGACCTCAAGCGCGCCGAGGTGCACCAGCGGTCCTGCGAAGAATATGGTGCAGTGCTTGATATGGCGGCCGAGTACTACCTCGATACCGTCCAGACCGTGTTTCAGGAATTCCGTCTGGCTCGTGGCAACTGGTGCGTACAAGGCCTGCCAGTGCGTCCGCAAGACATCCGTGCTACGGCTTTGCTCACTATCGAAGGCGAGTTGGACGACGTTTCCGGACGCGGCCAAACCCACGCCGCGCAGGACCTGTGCGCAGGTATTGCCACGCGCGACAAGCGCGGCGTCACACTGCACCAGTGCAATCATTACGATCTCTTTTCAGGGCCGCACTGGCAAACGGACGTTTATCCCATCATCCGCGACCTCATTAGCCAACACGACGGGTCTCATCAGTCGACGATGAACAAGAGAGACCGGGCTACGCTGCGTAGCAGCACGGATCCTGTACCCCGGAGCAAAGTCCGGCGGGCACGCCATGCCCCAAATCCCTGATTGCAGCCTGGACTGCGTGACATCGGAGGGCCCGCGTCTGATCGCTCAGCCAGCCTTATTGCGCAATAGGGGATGAAGGGTTCAACGTCTACGGGTTCAACGATCCATCATCGCTCCCCGAACAACTAAAATGTAATTGCTGGTCGCAGCATGGGGTGTTTGAAACGAGGACAAAGGCAGTCCTTGGAGGTAAGTCATCATGAAATCATTGCTCTATACGGCAATTGCCGCTTCAGTACTCGCCATTCCGGTCGTCTCGTTCGCGCAGCAATCGAATGCACCTGTCACGAGGGCGCAGGTGCGAGCCGAGCTCATTCAGATCGAGCAGGCCGGCTACAATCCGGGCGGCCATGACCCCAATTACCCACGGGACATTCAGGCTGCACAGGCACGGGTGGTCGCCGCTCAAGCCCAAGCTCAAACCGGCAGTTATGGTCCGGCGGTAAGCGGGTCGTCGCAGTCAGGTCGTCCGCCCGGCCAGTAAGTGATCGGGCTTGTGACCGCGCTTGTGATTGCTTCGGTCACTGAGTATTGTCTTCAGAGAGCGCGGCGTCTTGGCGTGCTTTGATATGCGAAATGAACTCGCTCTCGCGGTAACCCGCGAGCGGCGAGTTTGTTTTCCAAACATCAATGAACCCATTAAGTTAGCTATCCTGACGTACGTCTTGTTCGGCAGAACGTCAGTCAACACCTTGTGAATCGCACAGATCAGGGCTGTCTCGGCTCAGGCATCGCCCATCCATTTCTTTGAACGGATCCTTGCCGCCTTCAATGCTTGAGGCAGGTGTCCGCGTTCTTCCAGGTGCAAGTATCAAGGCCCGTGTGGATGACCGGTTTTACCGACTTTCCTTCTGCAAGGTCACGCATGACCATCGCCGCCCGATAACCCATTTCCTCCGGCCGCTGGCCGACGAGTACATTGACCTTGTGGTCCTTGAGGGCTTGCAATTCCGGTCCGAGCGTATCGGCCGAGACGATGACGAACTTCCCGCTCTGGATCTTATCCATGATCGGCGCGACGACCTGCGAATAGGCCTGCGGGGCAAAGAGCGGCCAGCCACCCTCCAGCACGAAGGCGTCGAGACCGGTGGCGTTGGCGGTTAGCGTGTCCTGCATCATCTGGTTCGCCTTGGCGGCGTCGTCGTTGACGTAGAGCGGGCAGGCGCTGATCTCTTTCCAACCGTTTTCACCGGCGAGCTTTGCGATTCCCTTCTTGCCGGAGAGTACGTCGCGCGTGCCTTGGGCGCGCTGGTTGATGTTGTCGGCGGCGGGATTGCCCATGACGAGGCAGATATTGCCGCCCTTCGGCATCAGCAACTTCAGCTGCTCGCCAAGCTTGACGCCCAGGTCGTAATTGTCGGTGCCAACGTAGCTCTTCCGGAGCGAGGCGTCCTTCGGCAGCAAATCGGCATCGGCGGTGATGACCGGGATCTTCACATTGCGGCGGCGCAGCACTTCGGCCACGGCAGGGGCGTTCGCAGGCGAGATCGCCATTGCCGACACACCTTTGGTCAGCAAGTCGTCGATGATCTGCACTTCGGCGCTTTCGTCCGCGGCTGTCGCGGGCCCGGTGTAGTAGCAGGTGTAGCCTTCCTTGTTGAGTTCCTTGTTCGCCCGCTCGCATCCCTGATGCATGAGGTCGAAGTAGGGGTTATCGAGACCCTTCACCACCAACGCCAGGGTCTTATCAGCTGCGAAGGTGGGGGAGGCCAACATCGCGAGCCCTCCAATCGCGGCAAGACACATCAAAGCTTTCTTCATTATTTCCTCCTTACTCTGGTCTCATGCAAAGCTGTTAGCGCCGGCTTTACGGTGCCCATGCCTGCTCGCACCATTTTTATAATAGTCCCAAGGAAAGCCCGCGTTCGAGCTTTAACGTTCCGGCGGAACGTCGTCGTGTGAACCCGTGGCGTCCGGCAATTGCGCGTTGCGGCCGGTGGGCCTGAAGACATTTCAATCTCCTTGCCGTTCACCGCCGAGCCGGTTGAAGAGCACGGCGATGATGATGAAAGTGCCAATGACCGTACCCTGCCAGAACGAGTCGACGCCGAGCAGGATCAGGCTGTTGCGGATGACTTCAATCAGCGCGGCGCCGACGACGGTCCCGAACGCGCTGCCCACGCCGCCCACGAGGTTGGTGCCGCCGATCACGGTCGCGGCGATCACGCGCAATTCGTCGCCCTCGCCAAGCCCCGTTGTCACTGCGCCGAGCCAGCCGACTTCGAGGATTGCCGCGACCCCCGCCATGAGGCCGGCGAGCACATAGACGGAGCAGATGATGCGGCGCACCGGAACACCGGTGAGTCTCGCCGCATGGCGGTTGCCGCCGACGGCGAAGACGTAGCGGCCCCAGCGCGTCCACGTAAAGGCGAACCAGAAAAGCACGGCGAGGACGATCAGGAACCACACCGGGTTGGCGAGACCGAAGACCGAGCCGCCGCCGAGCGCCAGGAGTTTGCTGCCGTCGGGACCGAAATCGAAAATGGTCCGGCTGCCGGAGAACACCAGCGCGAGGCTGCGGCCGACGCTCAGCATGCCGAGCGTGACAACGAAAGGCTGCATGTCGAGATAGGCGATAAGCAGACCGTTCACGAGGCCGACGAGCCCGGCGGTCAGGAGCCCCATGCCGATGCCGGCCCAGATCGGATAGCCGGCGTTCATGACCACCGAGAGGACGATACCGCTGAGGCCAATAGTCGAGCCGACCGAAATATCGATGCCGCCCGTGATGATCACCGCCATCATGCCGAGCGCGACGATTGCCACGAAGGCGAAGTTGCGCGTGACGTTGAAAAGGTTCTGGTGCGTCGCAAAGGTCGAGGTCGCGAACGAGAGCAGGATGCAGGCGACGATAGTTGCGAGCACCACCCAGAAGACCTGGCTCGCGAGCAGCCCCGTCCAGCGGGTATGGGTTCTCGTGGCTTGCGGATCATCAAGCAACGGCGGTATTGAGGTGGGCCTTTCCGGCGCATCGTTCAATTCGAGTCTCCTGTGTCGGTCGCACTTGGCGCTTCAGCGTTTAGTGCGACCCCACACCTTTTGTGTCGGTCGCACTTGGCGCTTCAGCGTTTAGTGCGACCCCACACCTTTTGTGTCGGTCGCATCTGGCGCTTTAGCGCCTAGTGCGACCCCATGCATAGCTGTGCGAGTCAGGCAGCGGGTCAGACAGCGAGTCAAGCTGTCAGTCAGGTTCAGGCGGCGGCAATGGCTCCGGTGATGAGGCCGGTCACTTCTTCCGCCGAGGATGCTTCGATCTTCTTGTCCGCGACCTTGCGCCCACGCCGCATGACGACCACGCGGTGAGCAACGTCGAAAACGTCAGGCATGCGGTGGCTGACGAGAATGACTGCGATTCCATGCTCGGACAGGCGTCTGATGAGGCTGAGCACCTCCGCCACCTGCCGGACGCTGATCGCTGCAGTCGGTTCGTCCATGATGACGAGCCGCGCCTCGGAAAGACGCGTGCGAGCGATCGCCACGGCCTGTCGCTGACCTCCCGACATCTGCCGGACGAGGTCCCGCGGGCGGGTCTCGGATTTCAGTTCCTTGAAGAGTTCGCCGGCGCGCCTGTACATGGTCGCGTGATCGAGAATGCGGATGGGCCAGAAACCGATCCGTGGCTCCCGGCCAAGGAAGACATTGGCCGCCGCCGTCAGGTTGTTGCAGAGCGCGAGGTCCTGATAGACGACTTCGATGCCCTGGGCGCGGGCGTCGACAGGCTTGGTGAAATGCACCTTTTCACCATTGATGAGAATTTCGCCGTGCGAGGGGGGAAAGTTACCGGCAATAACCTTCACCAGCGTTGATTTCCCGGCCCCGTTGTCTCCCATGAGCCCGACCACCTGGCCCGGCTCAAGACTGAACGTCACGTCGTTCAGGGCGTGAATGGCGCCGAAGTGCTTGGAAATGCCTCTGAGCTCTAGAAGACCCATGGACTGTCGCGCTCGCTCCAGTGGAGCCACCCATTTCTCCCACCGGGCGACCGATAGACATGCTAGCTAGATTTTTTATAGCACAACGGTGCCTTTTCGCAAGCCTGGTTCGGTTATGGGGCTTATCTTCGGGTCAATGGAGTCAATGAGGGTCAGCACGCGAGACCATTTCTCGCGGCTCGTACAGGCAACAATTTAATCAAACGCACGAATCAAAGACTCGCAGGCCCCAGCCTCGCGGCAATCTTCTTGCAAGCTTCCCTTAATGGCACCGTATAGGTCTCATGCGCTCCCGCCTGATGCCGATAAACCGGCATGCTGATGCTGACACAGCCGACCGTGCGCTTGTCGGCGCCCTGGATCGCGGCGCCATAGCAAAAGATCGCCAGCTCGTTCTCTTCGCGGTCTTCCGACTAGCCACGTTGTGCGGTCAGGTCGAGTTCCTTTCTTAATGTGTCGGCGTCGGTAATCGTATCGCTGCGATGGTGGGGTGTCTTTCAGTATTTAAGTTGGTTATCCTTATAGATATCGATCGAATGTGGCCGGAGAGTACGGTCCACTCACGGAGCCACGTCACCTCGCGGCAACCGGCTGCACGGGTGAACCGGGCGCCGCATGAGAATCCTGGTCAATCAGCGGTTCAAGCACTGGCGCCAGCGATTTCAACAACTGCACCGACAGCGCACTCGTAAATTCATAGCGCGCCGCATACGGTTCATGCACGTTAGCGGTGAGTGCGCCGAAGAATCGATCGCCAATCGCGAAGACGAAAGTCGCGCTCCGATTGACCTTGCGCGATTCGATCAGCCGCCGCCCGCGCGCGAACACGTCGAAGCGCTGATCTCCCGTACCCGTCTTGCCATAGACGTCCAGCGTGCGGCCATTCGCAAGCGGCATGCCGTCCTCCAGCCGCTTCGCGGTGCCGCCGAGCACGACATCGCGCAACAAGCCATGCACCACGTCGACTATCTCGGGTGAGAGCACCGGGGGCGAGGACGTAGACGCGCGGGTGAAATGCGTTTCATAGGGCGTGCCTTGCGCGAAGTCGATTGAGGCGAAGTCCTGCGCCGGCAGCATCGTACCGCCGCTGGCGACGATCCCGATCAATTGCGCAAGCGCGGCGGGCCTGTCACCCGACGCACCGATCGCGGCCGCGTACGACGGCGTGATCGTCGCGAACGGATACCCGAGCTTGCGCCACGATTCGCCGATTTCCGCATACGCCTGCAGCTCGACCATGTGCCTGATGCGTCGATCTTGCGTGCCGTGGTAGCGCGTCTTGAATAGCCACGAATAGGAAGCGAAACGCGCGTCGCGGCTTGCGGCCTGCACGTCGCTTTCCGTGGCGTCCGGATGGTCCCGCAGGTAGTTGAGCGTCCACAATTCGAGCGGATGCACGCTCGCGATATAGCCACGATCGTTCAGGCTGAATTTATCGATACCGTACTTCGCGTAGAGCTTCGCGATATCCGCGGGCGCCAGCGCTGCCGCCGGCGTACCCTTGAGCGCGATGCGCATCTGCGTGTCGAACCACGCCTCTGAGGCCTCAGGCGCCACGCTGCGCAGTACCGTGGCTATCTTGGGTGGTGACTTGCGCACGTCGCGCAGCAGCGTCGCGAGCGCCGCGTCAGGTGCCTTGCCGTGATATTTCGCATAGAAGCGATGCATATACACGCGGCTCTCCTGATCGGCGAAGCGCGTGAGATAGGCATGGCGCGATACCGGATCGTCCAGCCAGTTCGACGTCGGTCCCGCTACCTGGATCATCTCGTAGTGGACGATATCGCGCATCAGCCGCACGAACACGAGATTCACCGAATGCTGGAACGCGCGATGCACGGTGAGGATGTGGCTGTTGTCGCTCGCTTCGAAGTTATTGAACGTCTGCTCGCCGCCGCCGGTGTAGAACGTTTCGCCGGCGCTCGCGGAATACTTGCGTTCGACCGCAGCATTGAGCATTGCGCCCAGTGAACGGTCCGGTGCGTGCCCGAGATAGTCGAGCGCCCAGCGACTCAGCACATCTAGCCGGTCGGGCTTGATGTTGCGAAGTTCCGCTGCAGTCATCGATGCGTAACGCGCATGCAACTCGGAGACGATCTGCAGGTACGTGATAAGCGTGCGCAGTTTGGCTGTCGAGCCAAGATTCAAGCGCGCCCCCTGGTTGATGTCGAATGGTTCGTTGACGCTGTCGGTCTGCACTCGCACCAGGTTTGCGCCATCGCGCCGCTCGAGCAGCGTGAAGCTGAAAGCGATTTTCGACGGATCGTCCTTTGGACGCAGCATCTCGAAGCCGTATAGACCGGCCGCTTTCGCGCCCTCCGGCGTGGTGGCGAGTGCGAGCCGTTCGCTGACGGCCTGCTGCACCGGGTTGTCGAGCGTCGCGTGTACGGAGAGGTCGAGCCGGTCAAGGTCGTAGAAGCTCGGCACGCCGAGCGCATTGACCAGATGCGTGCGCAGCGAGGTCAGCGCCTTGCGGGTGACAAACGATGTATCGGGGTGGACCGGTTTCGCGTACTGCAGTTGGAGGTGGGCTGTCAGCGCGGCGTCGCGAAGCATCGTAGGGATAATTCCTCGAGTTGCCAGAAGCCGGACGTAGCTGTCCGTCAGTTGCGCGAGCGCAGCGTTGTTGCGACGCAGGAAGTAGGAGGGCGCGCGCTGCGCAATGACCAGCGACAGTGCTTGCTTGAACGCAAGCGCTTGTGCGTCGAGCGTCTCGGGAGACAGGGGGGCCGCCAGAAGCCGGTTGACCTCGTCGAAGTCGCGCCCATACCAGGCGGCCAGGCCGTCGCCAATGCCTGCGATTTCGCCCACGCCGGGCTGCGCGGCAAGCGGCACCGTGTTCAGGTAGCTGACAATGATCTGCTGGCGTACCGGCAGCGTTTGCGGGCCCCCGAGATACGCGCGCACTGACGCGGACGCGATCTGGCGTAATTTCTCGGGCGGTGTCGCCGTGCGGCCGCCGGGCGAATGGCGGAATTTCTCGAGCTGCGTGGCGAGCGTGCTGCCGCCCGGTGTCAATTGATGCCGATCGACGATCCGCAAGCCCTGGTCGAGTACGGCGCGGCCGAAGCGGCCCCAGTCGATCGCCGGATTGCGGTTCGGTTGGTCCGGGTCGAGCAGGTTGCGGTCTTCAATGAACAGCAGCGCATTCACGAGCAGGGGAGGCACCGCGTCGAAGTTGCCGTAGATCCGCGCCGGATAGCGCACGTCGTAGAGGGTCGAACCGGTGGCGTCGAATAGCTGAAGGCCTGCCTGGTCTTTTTCGTCGTAGGGCAAATACAGGCCGTCGTCTGCGACAGACGTCATCATCGCGGAGTCGCGCGCCTGCGAGGTGACACTGAAGCCTCGCGCGAGCAGACGCTTTTCGAAGTCAGGCAGCGCTTCATAGCCTAGACGCACGTCGTACGGTCCGCTCGTGGGAAACCGGATAGAGTCGCTGGCGCCCGCACCGACTTGAAAGCCGATGTCGCGGCCCAAGTCAGACAGATAGCGCGCCTGAAGCCGGGACGTTTCTATTTCGTTCTGGACGAGTCGCGCAGCAATAACGATCGTTACGAGAAAAGCGGCAAATACCCCCCACTTGAGCCATCGTACGAGCGATACGGCGGCTGTTGCGCGAAACGGAAAACGAACCGGCGGCCGATTCATGGTGATGTTCTACTGGCTGCAGGATCCACGCAAGTTATTGACGCGAGCAAATTAGGCCGCACTCGCGAACACCGCGAGAAAGGCTGCGGCCGGCCGCTGCTCGCCCCGTGGCCGGGGGAAAATGCCATTTGCGCACCGCATAGGTCGAGTCGCGGGGCGGTTCATGACGTTGTTTCCCAGTGCATCCCAACATGCACCTTTTTATAGTCTAGTGCGTGGCAAGCGGACAGCAAGTCGAAAGGATTTGTCGGCATTCGCGAGGGCCAATCGGCTCATGTCCACCTGCGCAGATGCAGTCTCCATTGACTTGGTTCATCGCTCGGGCTCGGTAGACGGCTGTCTCAGTGTTTGGAAAAGAGGTCGCATCGAGCTCCGCCGGCGCATGCGGAAGATGGGGAAGATATGGGGGTTATGGGTGCTACGGGAGGATGGGCGCCTTCCGTTTGGGCGCCCCCCGTTTCGCTTCGCGTGTCGGAGACGCCACCATACGACACGTCGGTACCGGATTGAGCGGACATGTTGGCGTCTTCCACCATCTTCGCTCGTGCAGATGGGGGCGCACTCTGCTGCGTTTCCTGAGCGTTCACCATACTTGCCGACCCAAGCAAGATGGTGCCGGACACCGTCAAAATGAGAGCTGGTTTCATCTCCCTACTCCTCGTGTGAGTGCAGTCGCCGAGTCCTTTTCCCGGCAAGGTGGAATTCGAATATTATTTTTCGTGCCCGCCGACCGCGTCAATGCCGGCCAAGGTGCTCCAACTTTACTTCCTCCTCGATGCGCGCGGAGACCTGCAGCAAAGAATGCGCCAAACCCTCGCGTCCAGAATCCATGGTTTATCGACAAGACATGGCGATGGTTTCGCATGGGTACGCTAGCTAAAGTTTAGAGGAATCTGGATAACGGAGGTACACAAGTCCAGAGGAATCCTTGAGAAGTGTTGGGAATTTGATTCAGCGCTTGAAAATAGGGTCGGGAATGCGCTGGAGGGTACGCTTTCATCAGGCGCGGCGATTGGATTTACGAACCGCCCGGATGCGATCGGTCACGTTGTTTCCCTTCCATCTGCAGGACATGCATAGACGGTTAAAAAAAGACAGCGCACCCCTGTTTTGTCCGATTTTAGCCGTGGCCTCTGTCGGCAGCATGGGTGGGGCTGAGCGATTTTATCCGGCTGTAATCTACATAGACGAGCTACGTAGACGAGCGCCGGCAGGACAGCCGGCGAAGCGCCGCAACAACGCCGAGCCAGCGCCGTCGGCCAGCTTGACTTGCCTCGCGCTTCGTCGTGCCGCTACTGGATGTCGATGTTGCGCACCGTGGACGCGGACGTCTCCGTCTTCGGCAGATTCAGCGTAAGCACGCCATTGTCGAACCGCGCGTCAATATGCTCGACATCGACGCCGTCCGGCAGCGGTATGCGCCGCATAAATGCTCCATGCGCGCGTTCGAGCCGATAGCAACCGTCCTCCTCGGTACGCTGGTCTTGCTTCTTCTCGCCGCGGATGACTAACGCACCGGCTTCGACGGAGGTCTGGATGTCCTCCCGGCTCACGCCGGGCAGTTCGGCGGTGATACGCAGCGCTTTACCGTCGTCGACCACGTCGATGCGAGGCCGGAAGCGAGCAGGGCTGAAATCCCCGAACCACCGATCCCGTTCGTTGAAAAATGGTTCCTGAAACAAGTCGCTCATTGCACGCCACGGGTCGTTCAGAAAACGGCGAGGTAGCTCCGGCCACTCGAGAAACTCATGTTTTCCACCGGCAGAATCCGCTGACTGCGACGCTGGGCTTTCCTGGCTCGTCCTGCGCAAGAACTTGAACGGATTCCAGTTCCTGAGTTCCGGGTTCATGATCAATCTCCTTTATCGCTATCCGCACGATTGCTCCATACTTGAGAAGTCGTATGGATGGCGAAGCAAGCTTATTGGACACGCGACTGCCTGAGCGAAATCAAAGATAGGCGCTGTCACAGGAAATTCAAGAGCGCATCTGCTTCGTCGCGGCTTCGTGAAAACAAGGCTTCGTCGTGGGTGCTCGCACCAAATTTCGAACGAACGTTCTTGCTAATGGGCGAACTCCTCTTTCAGGAGATTTCCCGGCTCCGGACCGGGCGAGATCCCGATGCTTGGGGATATATTGTTTTTTGATGCTGAGAGCGGCGCAAACCCGCTGATTTGACGTACGAGGCTAAATTTTCTGCAGTGGCTGGAGGTAATGAAAATGAGCAAAATCATCGGTATCGATCTGGGCACGACAAACTCGTGCGTCGCGATCATGGAAGGTGACGTCGTTAAAGTGATCGAGAATGCGGAAGGTGCGCGCACCACACCGTCGGTCGTTGCTTATGTGGACGACAACGAAGTCCTCGTCGGCGCGCCGGCGAAGCGGCAGTCGGTGACGAACCCGAGGAACACGCTGTACGCAGTCAAACGCTTGATTGGCCGCCGTTTTGACGAAAAAGAAGTGCAGAAGGACATCGGCCTGATGCCTTACAAGATCGTGCGCGCCGATAACGGCGACGCCTGGGTCGAAGCCCGCGATCAAAAACTGGCGCCGCCGCAAATTTCGGCTGAAGTGCTGCGCAAGATGAAGAAGACCGCTGAAGACTATCTTGGCGAGGAGGTGACGGATGCCGTGATTACGGTTCCGGCCTACTTCAACGACAGCCAGCGTCAGGCGACGAAAGACGCGGGCCGAATCGCCGGTCTGGAAGTGAAGCGGATCATCAACGAACCGACCGCGGCCGCGCTTGCGTTCGGCCTGGACAAAGCTGGAAAACGCGACCGTAAAGTTGCCGTATATGACCTGGGTGGCGGCACATTCGATATTTCGATCATCGAAATCGCGGACGTGGACGGGGAGAAGCAGTTCGAAGTGCGGTCCACGAACGGCGACACGTTCCTTGGCGGCGAAGATTTTGACCAGCGCATCATTGACTACATCATCTCCGAGTTCAGGAAGGATCAAGGCGTTGACCTGAGCAAGGACGTGCTTGCGCTGCAACGCCTGAAAGAAGCGGCTGAAAAGGCGAAGATCGAGTTGTCGTCTGCTGCTCAGACCGAAATCAACCT
>NZ_FCOK02000095.1 GCF_001544555.2 Caballeronia udeis
TGGCAATGTCGACGCCTATGGCCGTATGGTTCATGGCGGACCTCCTCCGGTTGGCTCTGAAGACCTCAATGATCTTCTATTCCGACCGTACCGTTACGGCCGGTCCGTGAGTGAGTATGTGTGTCTGTTCATCGCTTCCACCATTTACGAGGTGGGAGGCGTCCATTCCATTTCCGTGAGTCAGCGGCTGGCCCGCCGTGAGGAATCAGACGCGGGTTAGCATTACTGCCAGAGCCGCATGGTGTGCACAGGGGCACACCCGGCGATTTCCAGCGCGGAGGCCAGCATGGAAAACGATAGCACGGTGTACGTCGGTCTGGACGTTCACAAGGAGTCGATCACGGTGGCGTACGCGGTCGGTATGGGCGACGTGGAACTGCTGGGCAAGACCGGCACCATGAAGGCTGATATCGATCGCCTGTGCAAGCGTCTTCAGTCGAAAGCGCGGCACGTACACGTTGTCTATGAGGCAGGTCCGTGTGGCTATGTACTCTACCGGGAGCTCGTCCAGAAAGGATTCGACTGCATGGTGTGCGCGCCATCGCTGATTCCGAAGAAGCCAGGTGAGCGCGTCAAGACAGACCGGCGTGATGCGCTCAAACTGGTGCGCTCGCTGCGCGCCGGTGACCTGTCAGCGGTGCATGTACCGGACGTCGAGGACGAGGCGTTCCGCGATCTGGCCCGTTCATGGGCAGCGGCCAAAGCGGATCTCAGGCAGGCACGACAGCGACTGAAATCATTTCTGCTCGCGCATGGTGTCCGCTATACAGGTAGCGCCAACTGGGGGCCGGCGCACCGGCGATGGGTGAGCACGTTTGCGTTCCCAAACCACTGGCAACAACTGGCCTTCGACGAGTGCCGTCGCACGATTGAAGATAGGCTCGCGCAATGTGACCGCATCGAGGCCGCCCTGCGCGAAGCCGTCGTCGACTGGCGGTTCTATCCGGCTGTACTGGGCCTGCAGACCATGCGCGGTGTGCAGTTCATCACCGCCGTGGGCATGCTCTCCGAGTTGGGCGACCTCTCGCGCTTCGAGCATCCGCGGCAACTGATGGCATGGCTGGGCGTGACACCATCTGAACACTCTTCGGGTGACCGGCGTCGTCAGGGCAGCATCACGAAAAATGGCAACAGCTATGCAAGAAAACTGCTCGTCGAGGCAGCCTGGAGCTACCGCTACCCCGCACGCGTGAGTCCTGACATCCAGCGCCGGCACGAAGGCATCCCCAAGCGCATCATCGACCGCGCCTGGGACGCACAGGTTCGACTGTGCCGCCGATATCGCAAGCTGGCAGCACGCGGCAAGAACGTGAATATCGCGGTTGTTGCCGTCGCTCGCGAGCTAGCGGCGTTCATCTGGGACATCAGCCGGCTGGCAATGTCGCTTGCCATACCGCGAGACATACAGGCAGCGTAGCGTCGCGCTTCGCCCACCGACAAAGAGCCAGATGGAGGAGTTTCCTGAAGGCGGCGTAGCCCGGCACCCGAGTAACCCGCGAGCGGACTATGCAACGGATGTCATCCGATTTGCGGCTTTAGATAGCGGCAGGCTCATGGGGCGGACCTCTGTAATGCGGTAGCCAACCCGCGGATATCAGTGCGATCCACCGTCGAGACTTACTGCTACGCCGCCCTCAGCAAATTCATGTGCCTATGGAAGGAAATCGACGAAAACCGATCCCGATTGACACGGAAAGTCATATCAGTTTCCTCATCCAGCGCTGATAACACTTTGTCTTCACGGTAAGCCAACACGGTATGCGAGGCGCTCACCACGGCGTGGTGCCCAAAACCGGCGGTAGCCAATCCTGCCATCCCTTGTTTTTATGTTTTTAAAATTGTCGTCCGCAAATCCCGTGAGCGGGAATGACCGTGGCCGCGCAAATAGATGAACTGCCGCTGCAAAAAACTGTACAAGGTCACGCAGGAAAACCGAGCATCGAGCGCAGCACGATGAATCGACCTAGTGGAAAAAATAGCGTATCGCGTGAGCATGTGTTCTTGCCCGCGCAAATAAGATGATCTACCGGAGGTATAGAGGCGCGAGTCCTGGCGCAACATGCGAGAGCATGAGCTACCGTGCTTCGGGTAGAAAACGTGCTGATCCCATACGCGAGGATACCGGCGCTCGCGCAAAATGAGCGAGCGGACGCCCATGTGCGGTGCGGGAAAATCGCGTTGGGCGGACAAGTCGCATCAAGTCCCGCGATCATCCGTTACAGCATTGATGGCTGCGGATTTACGATGCCGTCCGTTGTCAGCTTATAACCGTTGATCATTCGACTGGGAGGTCGATGGGACTGCGTTTTTCTGCGTGCAGATTACGGCGCGTTGTCCGTGTGCAACGGCGCAAAAAAATTTTCTATTCCAGAGCATTCCTGTTCATTCCAGTAAATTCCAGCGTCTCGATTTGAGCCTGTTTCCGGGTATTGACGGCCGTTATTCCCCTTAGCAAGATGGGGTGAAGGCGGTGTGCCGGAGTGAATCATGCCGATGGTGAAGAGCTTTACGCAGGCCCAATGGGACGCTGCTGCGGGTCGTCTTGACGCGCTGCCGGAAAAGCCCGTGCATGAGCATCGCGTCAACGTCCGGGATGCAGTGAAGTCCATGCGGTCTCAAATCAGCGGCGCACAGAGGAAGGGCTACACGCTGGAGGAGATTGTTCAGCAGGTGGCGCAGGACGGTGTGGAAATCAGTGCGAGCACGTTGAGATATGCGATGCAACATGCCGCCAAGGAAGACAAGTCTGCGCAGGCGGAAAAAAACGTCACAACGAATACCGCCTCAGCACGACCTCGTGCGAAGAAGGCAAATGAGGGGAGGTCATCACATATCGGTAATGTACGTGCCGAACATAAGCAGGATGGGGGAAAGGTAGTCAGCAAGCCGGGATCGATGGTGATTCGGGATGCGTTCTCGTTCGAGATCACGCCCGATATCGAAAACCTGTAGAGGGTCCAGATGGATACGACGACTTATCCCATTTATCTTGTTGGCGGCAGCAAGGGCGGCGTTGGCAAGAGCTTTGTTTCGCTCGCGCTGGCCGATTATCTGCAGCGACAGGATATCCACGTCACTCTGGTGGAGACCGATACCTCCAATCCCGACGTGATGAAATCAGTTCAGGACGAGATGCATTGCATCGCATACGGTCTGGATGAGGCCGATGGCTGGATCGGTCTCGTCAATTTCTGCGACGAGCACCAGGATGCCGCAGTCATCGTCAATACGGCGGCGCGCAATCAGGCGGGCGTTGCGCGGTTCGGTGCGACACTCGCTAGTACGTTGGGGGAGCTGCAGCGCCAGCTCGTTGTCTTGTGGGTGATCAACCGGCAACGCGACAGCCTTGAGCTGCTGCATGCTTTCAGCCGGACATTTCCCGATGCAATCACGCATGTCGTGCGGAATGGCTATTTCGGCTCGCCGGACAAGTTCACGCTGTATCAGGTGTCGCAGCTTCGCCGGACCATCGAGGCGAGGGGGCAGTCGCTGGATTTTCCCGATCTCGCAGATCGGGTGGCTGACGAGCTTCGTAGCCAGCGGATGTCGATCCGCAAGGCGGCGGAAACAATGCACATTGGCGAGCGGGCGGAACTGCTGCGCTGGCGCGCACTGTGCGACACCATGTTCGCCAGGGTGATGAAGAATGAGTAACAGGCGGGCGCGGCCACCGGACACGCTCGGCCGCCTGTTCCTCGATATCACGGGCGTCCTGCCTGACGATGCCAGCCTCCTGCGGATGAGGCGGGTATCGGGTGCGCTGAATCTCCGGGACAACGATGCGCTGTGGTCGATGATCGCCGTGCTGGAATACTACACGCGGCTGTATGAAGCGATGCCCGACCGCATTCGGCGGGCGGGTGAGGGTAATTTCGACGCGGTGCGCCGGGAAGCGGAAGTGGCGACCGATGCCCTGATGCACCAGCATCGTGACGCGCTCGCGCGCTGCAAGGCGACGATCCAGTTGGCTGAGGAAATGATCCGGGAGCATGAAGTCCGGTATCAGGCTGCGCTCGCGCAACTCAACGAGGCATCGATAGCCGTGCTGGCTGACCGGATGGCTAACCGGGTCGCGCGAATCGCCTGCAACCGGTTCGTGGGTGCGGCGGCGGTGGCGGCGCGAGATCAGCGAGAGCGAATGGACAGCGCGGTCGACATATTCGAGCGGGCGATAGGCGGGGCAACGAAGCGAGTCGAGGCGAGCGCAGAGAGGATGGAGCGGCGCTTTGCCCGCACCCTCCGTCGTCTATGGACGGTCGCCGCTATCCTGCTCGTGATTCTGGTCGGTGCGGCGGCAATAGTGGGCGAGCACCTCATATAAAAGCAAGCTCCCCACCCACACACGAGCGCAGGCGGGGAGTGCGCTGCTTACGCGGAACGCTGCATCACTTCCGTGTCCGCAACGCTGGCCACAGTGGGGAACGGCCATACGGGCGGTGTGACCGGCACGCTATCGTCAGTAGTCGGCGTACCAACCGGCGTATCCTCCGCTGCGTCGGTCGATGCCGGGTCGTCGTGATAATGCACATCGGCGTCGCTGCTGTTCGCGCCGTCTGACTCGCCATTCAGTTCGCCATCGATTTTGCCATCCGTATCGCCCTGCGTGTCCGCCGCGTTCTCCTCGTTGTCAGCGTCGTAGTGGTTCATGACCGGAACGTCGCGATGGGTGAGCACTTCCGGGAGCCAGTGCGCATTGGCAAGCCGGAGCTCAGCGGCGGCGGCCGCATCTGCTTTTTTCATCGATGACAGGTCGGCGGCGGCTTTGGGTGATACGGCATTCGCTACGATATCCACGATGCGCGCTTTCGGAACGTGATCAAAATATGCCGCGCGCGTCGGTGTCCAGTAGCGGGTCATGTCGAGTTCTACCGCGTTACTGATCGCGTTGATCGGATGCGCCCCGTCGCGAGCGGTGATGCCGTCGAGGGTCGATGCCGTGCAGAAGGCCAGCAGGTCAAGCAGGGTGGTGCCCGGGTCCTGATCGAGCAGCCACGGCAACAGGTCGTTGATGTGCTGCGGCAACACTGAGAGCCATTGGCCGCGTTGCGTGCTGATCTGCGACCATGCCGGACTCATCTCCATGTCGTCGGCCTCACGCAGCAGCGCATCGTGCTGGCACTCGACACGAACCCCCACGCAGTCGGCCGCGACCGCATGACCGTAGCGCGTATCGAATACGTCCGGGATCAAGCGGTGCAAGAGTACCGCGAGCGCCATGCCGGGGCGCTGGGCCAGTTCCACCTGTACGGCGGCGGTGCGGTGTGCGGTCAGGCGCTTGCACAACTTTTCGCTATGGAGAGGTTTTTCCTTCGGCGTGGGTTCGCTGATTGCGGCACGTTCACCGTTCGCGAGCCCGGTCACGGTCGCGCCATGGCTTTCCAGCTCCGGCTTATCCTCGCGTTTGACCAGACCACGCTCGATGGCGAGTTCGCCTTGCGCGTCGATGAAGACGAAAACGCCGGCCTGTCTGATCTGCTCGGTATCCCACGTTTCGGCACACTTCGCAAAAGCCTCTACGGCGCTGCTGGCGGCATTCAACGCCTGTTCGAGCCGTTCGGCTTCCTTATACGCTTCCTCGTCGCCGCCCTCGTTCGCGTCGTACTTTTCCGCGAGGTCATCACGGTGGGCGACCAGCTTTTTCAGTTCGCGTTCTTCCTTCCGCGTATAGGGGCGCATCGTCGGTGCGAGTCGTCCAAAGCTGTTGATTTCGGCATAGTCTCGCTCGACGCGAGCTTCCATCCAGCCCCAGCCCTGCTCCCGGATCGAAGCGGCAGCCGATTCGAGTTTGTCCGCCACCAGTCGCTGCAGCAATTCGGCATCGGTCACGAATCCGGCGTTCTGTTCATCGGCGAACAGGTCGCGGCGCACATATCCGCCGGCGGCTTCGTAGGCGTCCAACCCCACGAATTTGACGAAGCGGCTGCGGCTTGCGTCGATCTCAGCGCGCGTGATGGCTTGGCGCAGGTAGTGCGGCGCGCGTTGCCATTCGTTCGGCACATCGAACCAGAGCCGTTATCAAGAGCATTAAGTTATGCCGAGCATGGTGGGCTCCCGGCCGACTGGCTTGAGTGATCCCGCGGAATTGCTCGACATAATCATAATCCTTTCGTCTTCATCCGAAAGGGGTCAACATGACAGTCCGCTCATATGTTTCGTCGGGTACGACACCTACTCGTCGCGTGACAACCGATAGCGCTTCTCTCCTGGCCGAGTATCTCAAGACTCAAATCAACTTCCCCTCCTGCGGAACCCGCGCCAGTGCCGCTCGTCATTTTCTCTATTGGCTGCAGCAACATCGCCTTCCACTGAGCCAAGTGGATGCTGCCGTCGTGGAGCGCTTTGCTCGCCATCGATGTCAGTGTATGGGGCACGGTGGCGTGCGCTACAGTCCGCGGGAGCTTCAACGGCCTGGGTACATCACGAATGTTGGCCGGTTCGTCATTTTCCTCGAAGATCGCGGTACGATTCGCGTCCCCGAAGACCTCGCTCCGATCGCCCTCCGGCTCCCGGCATACGGGAATCATCTCGTCAGCTTGGGATACAGCCGTGGAACACGAAGCATGCTTGTGTCCGGAGCTGAGCACATCGTTCACTGGCTTCGCTTGTCGCGGATTTCAGCGCAGAATCTAGACGATTGTGATATCGAACGCTTCGCGAAGCACGACTGCCGCTGCTTTCTATGCCGGAAACACGGGGCACCGACTACATTCGGCGTGGCCGAACGGCGCCGTGCGGGAGTGACGTTCCTTCAATATCTGCGTGCCTGCAATCTGGTGCCAGAACGCAGTGTCATTGATGAAGACTCACGTCTTGTCGCTTTTCGATCTTGGCTTACCCATCAGTGTGGGGTCACCAAGCACACCGCTGTGCGCTATCTGGCCGAGGCAGCGCGTTGGCTGACCGCTCTTGGCCAGGACCCTGGAACTTACGACGCCGTCACCATTCGCAGTATCGTGCTGCATCAGCCTTCAAGTCGATCTCACAAGTCGGTGCAACTAACTGCGACAGTGCTACGTACCTATCTCCGGTATCTCGCGGCCAACGATGCGTGCAGTCCCGAACTTGTGTATGCCGTCCCTCGCGCACGGCGACCGCGTAATGCTGCACTCCCGCGGTTTATCAGCCCCGCACTGATCGAGCGGATAATCGCGTCCTGCGACACTAATACGCCAGTGGGCCTGCGGGATCGCGCGATCCTTCTCCTCTTGGCGCGGCTCGGGCTGCGAGCTGGAGATGTCTGCGAACTTGGACTGGCAGACATTAATTGGGGGGATGCGCGCCTGCGCGTCGACGGCAAGAACCGCAGGGCGGCACAGTTGCCATTGCCGCAAGATGCAGGTGACGCACTGTTGGCGTATATCGAGCAAGGTCGCCCGCCCGCTCGTGATGATCACGTGTTTCTACGTGTGCATGCACCGTTTAAGTCCTTGAAGCCATCGGCGATCGCTTGCCTCGTTGCAAGGGCGCGCACACGGGCCGGTGTCGAAGGTGTTCCAACCGGATCGCAGGTGTTTCGCCATTCGCTGGCAACTTCCATGGTGAGAACTGGCTGCAGCCTGGAGCAGGTGGGCACAATCCTTCGTCACCGCTCGCCCAACACGACGGTCATCTATGCCAAGACCGACATCGACATGCTGGCGCGTGTTGCCCAGCCCTGGCCAGGAGACTCATCATGCTGAGTGACGACGTCAAACGTTACGTTGCCATGCAACGTGGTTTCGGCCTCAAGTTTAAGGGGCCGGGCCGGATCTTGCAGCAGTTCGCCCGCTACGCTGAAGAGCACGGTGATCAATATGTTCTCACTCAACGGGTCTTCGATTGGTGCCGCTGTGCCTCCTCACCAACCCAGGCAAGTACCTTCTTCAATGCCATCAGACGCTTGTGTATCTTTCTCCATGCCGAAGACACACGCCACGAGCTTCTTCCGGTCGGGGCCTTTGGACCCAGTCAACTACCACGCCCGACGCCGCACCTGCTGGATTCTCATCATGTCCGCGCCATCATGGAGGCCGCACTCGAGCTCTCGCCCAAAGATTCGATCAGCCCGCACACATACCATCATTTGTTTGGCCTCCTTGCTGCCACCGGCTTACGCATATCCGAGGCCTTGGCGCTCAAGTGCAGCGACCTCGACGAAGACGGCCTTGTCATTCGTAGCGGCAAGTTTGGCAAGAGTCGACTGCTCCCGATTCATCCCACGACACGGCGGGCACTGGACCGCTACCTTGCCATTCGCGACAAGTTCGTCGCCCATGATGACGACCTATTTGTGGTCACGACCGGCCGCTCTCCAGATCAATCCACGGTCTGTCGCGTATTTGTCCTGCTAGCGCGAGAGTTAGGACTGCGCCCACCCAGTCCGATGCGAGGGCTTCGCCTCCATGACCTACGGCATACCTTCGCAGTACGTTCGCTGGAATCCTGTGTGCATGATCGGCACGTCGTCGCCAACCATATGCTGGCACTCAGCACATACCTCGGGCATGTCAACGTCACAAGCACCTATTGGTATCTCGAAGCGACACCGGTTTTGATGAATCAAATTGCCGAGGCAAGCGAGCATTTATTTTGGGGAGAGACATCATGACAACTCTTGCTCCGCACCTTACCGCGTTCTTGCGGGAGCACCTGCCGCGCGAGCGTAATGCCAGCCCGCATACGGTCGCAACCTACGCCCATTGCTTCTCACTGCTGGTTCGGTTTGCGGCCAAACGGCTCAGCCGCCGTCCGAGCGAGCTTTGCGTTGAAGACCTCGCTCCGGAACTCGTGCGCAAGTTCCTCGACGACATAGAGATTGGTCGCGGCAACTGCACCCGCACACGCAATGCTCGCCTTGCGGCAATCCGGGCTTTCTTTCGCTATCTTGAATACCAAGTTCCAACTTGCCTCGACCAGGTGATGCGCATCCGGGCGTTGCCTCAAAAGCGGACGGATATCGCACTTATCGATTACCTGACCCGAGAAGAAATCCAGGCGTTGCTGGACGCACCGCGCACTGACAACGTCAGCGGCACGCGTGATCGAGCCATGCTGCATCTTACCTACACACTCGGCCTGAGGGTTTCTGAGTTGCTGTCGCTGCGCACTGACGATTTTCCCAACCGATCGTTCGCTACGGTGCGGATTCTTGGTAAAGGTCGCCGTGAACGTGTACTACCGTTGTGGCGCGAAACCCAGACTGTCCTGCGAGCGTGGATCGCCGTTCGGCCGCCGGCGATGACCCCCGAGTTGTTCCTCAACCGCAACGGGAGGCCAATGTCCCGGGATGGCTTCGCTCATCGGCTTGCCCAGCACGTGGCGGTCGCTGCTCAGAAGCAAGCTTCGCTGCTGGAC
This sequence comes from Caballeronia udeis, assembly GCF_001544555.2. Lineage (GTDB taxonomy): Bacteria > Pseudomonadota > Gammaproteobacteria > Burkholderiales > Burkholderiaceae > Caballeronia > Caballeronia udeis. Next base: position 9,334 of record NZ_FCOK02000095.1, read on the forward strand.
AAACACGTGACGCCACACGTTCTGCGACACAGCTGTGCGATGCATACGCTTGCCGCTACAGGTGACATCCGGAAGGTCGCGTTGTGGCTCGGCCACGCGGGCATCGCGACCACCGAGGCCTATTTACGCGTCGATCCAGCTGAAAAGCTTGCGGTGCTGACCGCGCAAACGCCACCGTCCATCAAACCAGGAAAATTTCGCACTCCCTCTGACAAACTCATCGCGATGCTCAGCGAAGTTCGCAATGGTGCATAGGAAGGAAACGCTCTAAGGGGAACATAATTATGCCGAGCAATTCCGCGGGATCACTCAAGCCAGTCGGCCGGTAGCCCTCCATGCTCGGCATAACTTAGTGCTCTTGATAACGCATCTTATGCCGATGTCGGCATAAGAGCCGTTCCTGCGTTTCGTGATCGTCGGCCAGTGCAAGCGCGCTCAACTGGTCGAGGGTAATACTGTCCTCGCGAAGCAGCACCAGCAGCTTGGGGGAAACGTCGGCAAGTTTGACGCGACGCCGGACATTAAGCGGTGAGACATTAAAGAGCGCCGCGATGTACTCGACGCTTCGGCCTTCCTCGACCAGCTTCTTGAATGACGCGATCAGATCGAGCGCGTCCAGCGGCTCGCGGATGGAGTTTTCGATCAGGCTGATAGCGAATGCTTCGCCTTCGGTCACGATCTTGACGGGGACGGGATAGTCGGCGGTGATACGGCCATCACTGAGCAGCACGTCAAGCGCGGCGAGTCTGCGCTTGCCCGCGCAGACGCCGAGTTTCGGAGTCTTGCCGCGTGAACCCTTGAGGATGTGGACCACAAGGTTCTGCATCAGTCCCTTGGCGGCAATGTTGTCGGCCATCTCGGGAATACCGGTGAGCGGTTTGGTGCGCACATTGAGCGGCGACGTGCGCAGGCGCGAATGCGGGACGTATTCGATTAACGTCTCGTTGCCGAAATTTGTCTCCAGCACGCTCGTGGCGGGGCCGTCGTCGACGGTTTGGATTTCATCGTTTTGCAGGGTGTGTTCGGATTGCATGACAGACTCCAGAAAAAGTAAGTAATGGAAATCCGGGTCCAGACGAAGGGGTGAGACACCGGAGGTACGGACCCGGTAGGAGTCCTCACGGTGAATGTGAAACATGGCGTTTCCGGACTGCCCGACGCGTCAGGCTTTGAGTCGGCGCATGGCGTCAGCCAGCACCCACAAGGCGCGGTTGAGTTTCACGTTCTGGTCGATGCCGGTGACGGGGCGGGTGGACATCGCTCGACCCGAACGTGAGCGCCCGTGCAGACCGCCGCGCGTCAGGTTCTCCTGGTTGAAGGTTGTCCAGAGGTCGTCGCTACGATCCTCGAAGCGGCGGGCGTTGAGCACTTGCGCCTCGGTGATGGGTGGTGGCGGGTCATCCTCGGTCGGGTCGTAGCGAAGCGTCAGCGCCGCGTGCGCAAATACGTTCCGCTCGTCGCGATTGAGCGTCACAGCCTGCATGCCTGCTTTCTGCTCGCGGATCAGGTCGAAGCCGTCGAGCACATCGAATGCGCCGTTAATGACGTTCTGCACGATGTTGCCTTTATGGGGCACGCGCACTTCGCCAACCGTTTCGCCGCAGACCATGCCGTTCTGGCAAACGAAGCGGAACATACCGGCCAGCATCTGATAGCTGCTCGACCCGTCATGTGAATTGAGCAGGACGATTTCATTGGCTTCCGCGTTGCCAATGTCTCCAGCATGGCGTAACGGCAAGGAAGCCGTAATGCGAAGGGGTATCGTGTACCTCAGCGCTGAGCCTAGGTTCCAGCTGTTCAACTCGGCATTATTTGACAGCCTCTTGAACCGCCAGTTATGACGCTCGCGCTTCCGCCAGGAAAGGAGGTCATCATGTATCGATCGGTACCTTGTTCAAGTCCGTGGCTTGATCTTTTGCGAAATCATCTGCAGGAGGCACGCTACTGTTGCAGGGTCGCGAAGCAATATGACTTTGCTGCGCGATGCTTCCTTCTCGATCTGGAGCGTCGAGGAAAAACCGTAGAGTCTGTATCTCGCTCGGACGTCGACACGTATCTTGCGAATCTGAAGCGGCTACGTGACCAGCATCCGTTACCCGTCGCCAGCAGAAGGAAAGATTGCTCCTCTATCAAGATGCTGTTGCGACTGGTCCACAACGGCAAATGGCCGCCAGAGTTCGTGCCGACAACTGACCACGATATCGTCGTATTCGATTTTGTGCGTAACTACGATACGTGGATGGTGGAGATGCGCGGGCTATCTCCTAACACGCGCAGAAATAACCGCTTCGAAATGGTTTCTTTTCTGAGGTGGCTGCAAGTTCATGGAACAACCATCGAAACGTTACACCTTCCGGACCTCGATGCCTATATTGCATCGCGGCTCGTCGCGATGAAGCGCCGGTCAAAGGCAAATGTAATAAGTGCGTTACGTGGTGTACTGCGCTACCTGTTCGATAGCAATCAAATCTCAACGGATCTCGCAGACGCCATTGAAGGACCTATCGTCTACGAACATGAATCTATTCCGACGACAATCCCACGAAGTGACATCGATCGGTTGCTGGAAATTGCCCGATTTGATCGCACACCTTTAGGTATCCGTAACTACGCGATCTTGATTCTGCTGTCGACCTATGGCCTGCGCAGTGGAGAGATCCGTGGATTGCGCCTGTCAGATATCGACTGGCGGCATGAACGGATTCACATCAGACATACAAAGACAGGTGCGTGCTCGGAGCTGCCACTGTTACGTGATCCCGCCGACGCGCTATTCGACTATCTCAGGTGCGGTCGTCCCGCGACGTCAACGCGAGAAGTGTTTGTGCAGGCGGTCGCGCCTTACGGGCCGCTGCGTGCCGGTCTTCATCGGGTGCTAAACCACGCCATTCAAGCCGCAGGAGTGTCGCTGACAGGAAAACGCGGGGTTCATGTCTTGAGGCATAGCCGGGCCGAGTCTTTGCTGGGTAGTGGCGTATCGATCAAGGTGATCGGAGATATCCTGGGACATTACAGTGTGCGAGGTACAGCAATGTATCTCAAGCTGGCAACTGACGACTTACGGTCAGTCGCACTTGATCTTCCGCAAGAGGTGACGACATGACTAGCAAAGACCTTGTTTGCCGGTTCCTCGACACGCTGTCGATAGGACCTGAGACACGTAGCGATTACGCCCGTGCCTTGCGGAAGTTTGGGACCTTCATGTCCGACAAAGCGCTTCCAGACGAGGAAGGCACGATTGAAGTCCTCCGAATGTGGTTGCGACAGGAAGTCCAAAAATCGCCAGTGAGTTGCGTGGAAAACCGGGCACGCGTAATCGTCCGCTACCTGGAATGGCGCACGAACGCCGGAGGTGGTTCGAATCCCGTGCTAGAACTGTACGCACATTACGGACGACTGATCGGTCCGGTTGTTCGGGCCTTGCTCGAAGATGACAACGGAAGCGCCCTGCGACGGCTGGTTCCACTGCCCGTTTGGGGCAGCGTACTTGGCCCTGCGATGCAGGAGCACGTTGCGCGGATGAAGTTACTGGGCTACCGGTACGATACGCGCGCGAGTGATCTGCTGCGCTTCGACCGGTTCCTGCAGCGTCACCCTGCACTGGCAACTGTTCCGCTTCGACAGCAGTTCGATGCCTGGAGTAACGAAAGCCCCGGCTTGCGGCATCAGTACCTGGCTCAGCAATGTGGAGCCGCGCTGTCAAAAGCGTTACGCCGAAAGGTCCCTGAGATCCCGACTCTGCCGATCGAACCAGGATTATATGGCCGACTGACCCAGCAGGAGCGGCGCCCATATCTCTTTACCGAAGCTGAGATTCGTATGCTGCTCGATGCGGCTCGCACATTCCCTTCACCGAAAGCACCTCTACGGCCAGTCGCTCTGCACGCAATGATGACGTTGGCATACTGTGCTGGTTTGCGGCTCGGCGAAATCGCATTGTTAACCGTCGGCGATCTGGATCTGGCCCGCGGGCTACTCGAGGTCCGCGAGACGAAATTTTTTAAATCGCGCCGCTTGGCCCTGTCGCCAGGCGCGCTCGACGTCCTACGCGCCTATCTGGAAGCACGCGCGGCATTCGGTGCACCGATCACACCGGGAGCCCCCTTGTGGTGGTCGCCGCTGCGTCGATCGGGATATTGCAAAAGGCTAATTGAATGGATGTTGACCGAGGTAATCCGTCGTGCAGGGCTTAAACCCGCGCATGGTCGTCGAGGGCCACGGGTTCATGATATTAGGCACACATTCGTTGGGCATCGGATGATGCAATGGTATCGAGCTGGCATCAATCCTCAAGATCGCTTACCGCATCTGGCAGCGTACCTTGGTCACAAGGATATCCGCTCGACACTCGCATACCTCCAAGTCTCTCCAGAACTGCTCCGTGAGGCTAGTGAACGCTATCGGCGTCACGGTGCACGCGTGCTGCGTTTGCCGGGAGAACCGTCATGAAAATGGCACCCCTCGCGTACTGGCTCCACGCGTTCTTCCACGAGTGGCTCGCTGAGCAGCGCAATTGTTCGCGACACACAATTCTGTCCTATCGCGACACCTGGCGACTTTACTTGCGGTTCGTCGCTGCACGGCGACACTGCCCGGTAAGCTCAATCAAGCTTGACGAATTGACCGCCGACGAAGTGCTCGCGTTCCTCAAGCACATCGAATCAGAGCGGCATACATCGATAGGCACACGCAACTGCCGGTTGGCGGCACTCCATTCTTTTTACCGGTTCGTTGCGGACCGGGAGCCGTTAGCGGCCATGCAATGCGCTGCCGTATTGCGCATTCCTGCCAAGAGAGGGCCAATTACCGAACCCGCGTACCTCGACGTCGAGGAGGTCGAGGCGATTCTGCGCCAGCCAGACCGCTCGACACCAGAGGGACAACGCGATTACGCGCTTCTTGCCTTCCTGTATAACACTGGCGCGCGCATCCAGGAAGCATTGAGTCTGTGTCCGTGCGATATCCGTCTGACGACGCCGGAGCAGGTGAAGCTTTGTGGTAAGGGCAACAAAATGCGGATCTGTCCGATCTGGCCGGAAACTGCGGCATTGCTGGCTGCGTTGCTCGAGCGAAACCCGAGACCGGAGAACGAACCGTTGTTCGTTAATCGTTATGGTTTCCCTCTCAGTGCCGCCGGCGTGCGATACAAGCTCGCGCAGTACGTGCGGACGGCGACGAACGAGCTACCATCTTTACGCGGGAAACGCGTGCATCCGCACACGTTTCGCCACACGGTCGGGGTCCAGTTGGTGGCTTCCGGAGTTGATGTCACCGTGATCAGAAGCTGGTTCGGACACGTGAGTCTCAACACGACAAATCACTACGCGCGCGCGAACATCGAGACCAAGCGGCGCGCCCTTGAACAAATGGACCAGTCAACCCGACCTCGCAGTCCGCCGCGGTGGCGACGTAATCCGAATCTCCTGGATTGGCTCGACTCTCTATAACCGTCCAGTAATGCGAAGCAGAAGAATATCCGATTTGCCAATCCGCACACTTGCGGGCCCGTTTCCTCTGCATTACGGCTTCCTTTTTATTACGCGCGTAATCGCAAGCTTGCGGTTAGGGACGCAAGCGAATCATGTGTTTGGTGTGTTCGCGCTTGCCTTCATCACGCACGCGGGTTTGGCAGACCATGAAGGGCTGGAAGCCTTCGTGACGCAGACCATTCAAGACGTCGATGGTGGGGATGTAGGTGTAGCGGTCTGACCGGCTGTCGTGTTTGTCGATAGCGAAGATGGACGGGGCCACGGTGCGAATCTGGTCGTCCGACAGCGGCAAGGCTGAGCGGAGCACCGGCGAACGATAATGAAATGACGAAGCGAGTTGCATAGAACCTCCGAACAAAAAAGCGGAGCAAATGGGCTGGTGTTGCGCTGACCGGGCTCCAAGATTCCGCCCCCGCGTGGGTTTGGTTTTACCTTGGTCGAACCGGGGTTGGCTTTGCTGCCGCCAGTCTCCTGAGTTCGCGCCCGTGCGACTTGAGGAGACGGCCCCGGGCCGCTGTCAAGGAAAGAAGAGAGGGGTTGGTGCGGGACGGAGCGCAGCGCAGGACACGGCCCCGAACGCCTTGACAGCGGTTTGGGGTCGGCTACTGTCGCGGGTAGGGCGAGAACTTAGGAGACCGGTAGGGAAGCTTTCGAATTCGACCGGGGCCAAACGCCGCGCGGCGAGCGCGAATGTGGGGCCGCCTCGGCCACACCTGACTGAGGGGTAGAGATGTTGCGTTATCGAAAGCTTCTCGCGACGCAGGGCGGGGCTGTTGGCCTGAGCATGTCGGACGTCGCCCGATGAACTAAGCGTGAGCGCAAACTGAGGTTGTTTGAACTACTGTCCGTTGCAGCCCCTCCTATCTGTCATACATCGACGGAGGGACGATTGAAGCAGCTAAGGTAGGCACCCGCGTAAGGCTGACCCACAATAGAATCCTGCAGCTTGATAGCAGCTCCGCGAAGCGGTACAGGGAGCGCGTCGGTACGGTCGTCGGTTATCGGCCTGGCGCAAAAAGTCCGCTTGTCGAGTTCAACGCCGATGAAGAACGGCGCGCCTAGATACTGCAGGACGTCGCGCCAGAATACTTCAACGTTCTGCCTGCATAATTGCAGTTGGAGTTCCGCCTCGTAGCGGGTCGAAAATGTCGTGACTACCCGAACATCGTGACCACCGAAGGCCCCGTATTCGCTAAGAAACTTGTTGGCAAAAAACTACACGCACGAGTGGTGGTGATTGAAAGCGGTCTGCAATTGGCGACGCTCGCACGAGCGAACAGTTCCAGCTACTCGGATTGGGGGGCACTTTGGGGGGCACTTACGACAGCAAAAAGAAAAAGGCCCTCAGAGCCGAAACCCTGAGAGCCTTATATCTATTGGTCGGGGCGAGAGGATTTGAACCTCCGACCACCTGCACCCCATGCAGGTACGCTACCAGGCTGCGCTACGCCCCGAAAGAGGAAAAGTATATCAGACACTCTGACGTTTTAGAACCTGCGGACTCATCTTTGAAGCAAAAGCCCGTCAGTTTCACTCTTCCATCGAGCAAATGGCGTTCATTCCGCCACCGTGACGGATGCCGGAACACGGCTCCGCGGTTTGGCTCAGCCTGAGTGCGCCCGCACTCAATAGCGCAACTCGGACTGCGTGTACTCGGACGTATGGATAATCACCGACGGTTCGACCGGGTTTCGGCTCTTCACGCGAAATCTCAAAGCCATCACGGCCGCAACAGCGCAGGGAATCGCATAAGCCAGTGCACGTTCGCCACAAGCGGATAACGACGAGAGATCGATGTACCGCTCACGATCGCTGGTGGTAGCCGAGGCGAAAACGAAGGTCAGGGTGAAGTCCAGCAGCATTGCCAGGCAGCAGAAGCCGATGAAAATCAGCGCGCCGTTCAACGTCGACGTACGGCGTCCTGTGTTCAGCGTGTTGCAGACAAACACAAACAAGCCAACAGCAAGAAATTGACGATCAATGGAAACCAGGGGAAATTCATCTCGCGCCCGCTTGGTAATCTTGGTGGAAGAAAGAAGTCATCGCTCGCCGGTTCCGGAGAGCCGAGCAAGCGAAGTGGCGCGATCTTCACACGAGCGGTAGCGTGATTTGAATACGATTTATCCTAGTTTTCGAGGCTCCGGCGAAGACCCGCGCGAGCGCGCGGGGGCTAACGGGCGCGGCATGGAGCCGTCGACGGAATCATCGGCGGCTAGCGCTTCCGAGACGAAATCGATGAACGTCCGCACCTTCGTCGTCATGTATTTGCGGCTCGTGTAGACGGCGTACACGCGTGGCGCGAATGTCGTGTAATCGGGGAAAAGGCGCGTCAGCGCGCCCAACGCCAATTCCTGCGCGACGATCCATTCAGGGAGATAGGCAAGGCCCATCCCCGCGCGTACAAGTTGCAGCGACATCGAACTGTCGTTGGTCTTGAGCACAGGGCTGTTTTTCACTGCGAAAACACCATCGGGACCGGAGAACTCAACCGTGTCGACACTCGTGTAACTCGGCAGCACGATTTCATGACGTTCGCTGAGTTCGCTGGGATGCCGCGGATAACCCCGCCGTTTCAGATACTCGGGCGAGCCCACCAGCACGAACGGCACTCTGCAGAGCGGTCGCACGATCATCGTGGGGGAGGGTTCCGATGTCGCCCGCAACGCCATGTCATACCCTTCTTCCACCAGGTCGGCAAAGCGGTTTTCCAGTCGCAGATCAATCAGCACGTCCGGATAACGTGCGCGATATGCCACCAGGATATCGGCGAACTTCGCGGTCGCGAACCAGCCCGGCGCCGTGATCTTGAGCACGCCGCGCGGTTGGTCGGTCTGCGAGCCGACCGCCGCTTCAGCGGCCTGCAGGATATCCAGCGCTTCCCGGCACTGCTCGTAATAAACGCTGCCGGCTTCCGTCAGGCTCAGATGACGCGTCGTCCGGTTCAGCAAGCGCACGCCAAGTTGCCGTTCCAGATTCGCGACGTGCTTGCTGGTCATCGCCGTGGAGATGTTGAGCCGTTCGGCGGCTTTGACAAAACTGCCGGCTTCAACGACGTCTCGGAATACCCGCAGACTGGTTAACGCATCCATGACACTGCATCCATGACACTTTCCTGACGGGAAACAAAGTCCCCAGTTTAGCGGCGTTTGTCTTCATGCCGCGCGCGCCCGGGGCGCTTGGGCCATTCATCGAGTTCATCATTGAAGAGCGCGGCGACCACGCTGCGCAGCCACATGATCCGCGGATCGTTGTGAAACTTGCGATGCCAGTGCTGCTTCAGATCGAAGTTCGGCAAGGGCAGCGGCGGTTCGGCCAGCGTGATGGACGCGTGTTCCGTCACATACGCATAGCCGATGGCGTGCGGCACCGTCGCAATCAGGTCGGTGCGCGAAAGAATGAACGGCAAGCTCATGAAGTGCGGCGTCTCCAGCACGGCGCGGCGGCGGATACGCTTCTTGTCCAGGAAGTTTTCCAGGACTTCCTGGCTGCGTCCCTCGGCCCGCACGACCGCGTGGCCGTACTCCACGTACTGGGCGAGCGTCAGCGGGCCACGAGCGCACGGATGATCGCGCCGCATCAGGCAGATGAAGCGATGTGAAAAGAGCCGCTGCTGGAAGAAATTGTTGCCGGCCAGATCGGGGAAATAGCCAATGGCCAGATCGATGTCACCGCTTTCCAGGGCGCGCTCGACCTGACCGTGTTTCAGCGACACCGAACGCAGGTTGGCCTGCGGCGCAACGGTGGCAAGAGTCTGCAACAGGCGCGGCAAGAACACGATTTCACCCACATCCGAGAGCGCGATGGCGAAGGTATCGGTGGTGACGGCGGGATCGAAGTGCTGGGTATCGAGCAAGCCGCGCTCGATCCGGTTCAACGCCTCGCGAGCCACGGGCACAAGCGCCAGGGCACGCGGCGTGGGTTCCATGCCGCGCGATGTCCGCACGAACAGCGGGTCGCTGAAATATTCACGCAAGCGGCCGAGCGCCGTGCTGACACGCGGCTGGCTCACGCCAAGCTGTTCGGCTGCGCGGCTAACGTTGCGCGTCTCCTCGATCGCGACCAGGTAGGGGATCAGGTTCAGGTCGAGCTCGTGCAGCGCGAGGTCCCCGGGTTTCATCGGCATGATTTGATTGGCCTCCGCCTAGCCACGTCTCGCGACCATGTCAGAGACACGCTGGGCCGCGTCCAGCAGCGGCTCCAGAAACGCCTTCACCATCTGCTTCGCGTTCTTGCGCTGCGCGTTGCCGCTGATGTTCAACGCTGCGATCACACGTCCCTGCCGGTCGCGGATAGGCGCGGACATCGAAATGAGACCCTCTTCCAGTTCCTGGTCGACGATCGCCCAGCCTTGCTTGCGCACCACGGCCAGCGAGGCTTTCAGCGCGGTTTTATCGGTGATTGTGCGGGGCGTGCGGGCTTCCAGGGAACTGGCGTCAAGCACGGCATCGAGTTTGTCTTCGTCGAGCGCGGCAAGCAGCACGCGCCCGAGCGACGTGCAGAACGCCGGTAAACGGCTGCCGATAGACAGATTGATCGTAATGATCTTATGCGTCGGCACACGCAGCACGTACACGATTTCCGTTCCGTTCAGCACGGCGGCCGAACAGCTCTCATGCACCTGGCCTACCAGTTCTTCCATCACCGGTTCGGCGAGATTCCAGAACGGCATCGACGTCAGGTAGGCAAAACCGAGGTCCAGGATTTTCGCGGTCAGCGTGAAATGACGCCCGTCCGCCTCGACGTAACCGAGCGCCTGGAGGGTGAGCAGGATGCGGCGCGCGCCGGCGCGGGTCAGCCCCGAGGCCGCGGCGACTTCCGACAAGGTCTGCGCCGGACGCGTAGCATCGAAGGAGCGAATCACCGACAAACCGCGCGCAAACGACTGCACATAAGCGTCGCCGGGCCGCGAAGGGGACTCGGAATCAGGCAAATCGGCTTCGGCAGGAGGCATGGTCATCGCTGTCTGGTCCTGTAAGTTGAGCAAATCGCGGGCGCATCGGGACAAACCCGAAGTTCATTGACAGCGCAACGAATGCGGGAATACCATGACGTTTGTTCGCTAAACGAATCGATGTTCGCACAGCGAACTTAAAAATGCAAGCGCTGCCGGTCGGAATCCAGTCATCCGGCGCGCTTTGATTCAGTTGCAATGCGGCTTCGATGCATTCGGCACTCGTCAAAGGAAGAGACGGCATGATCAACAAGATTTTCGACACACTGAGTTCAGCGGTGAAGGACGTTCAGGACGGCGCGACAGTGATGATCGGTGGGTTCGGCACGGCGGGCATGCCGTCGGAACTGATCGATGCACTGATCGAGCAGGGCGCGCGCGAACTGACGATCGTGAACAACAATGCAGGCAATGGCGAGACCGGCCTCGCGGCGCTCCTTAAAGCGAAACGCGTGCGCAAGATCATCTGCTCGTTCCCGCGCCAGAGCGATTCGCAAGTGTTCGACGGCTTGTACCGCGCGGGCGAACTCGAACTCGAGCTTGTGCCGCAAGGCAATCTCGCCGAGCGCATTCGCGCGGCGGGCGCGGGTATCGGCGGGTTTTTCACGCCCACGGCCTATGGCACGAAGCTGGCGGAAGGCAAGGAGACACGTTTTATCGATGGCCGGCATTACGTGCTCGAAGCGCCGCTGCACGCCGATTTCGCGCTGATCAAAGCATTCAAGGGCGACCGGTGGGGCAATCTTGTTTATCGGAAGACGGCACGCAACTTCGGGCCGATCATGGCGATGGCAGCCAAGACCGCCATCGTGCAGGTGTCGCAAGTCGTGCCGCTCGGCGCGCTGGACCCGGAGGACATCGTGACGCCGGGCATCTTCGTGCAGCGCGTGATCGAAGTGCCGCAAGCGGTGCACGCGGCAGAGCTGGCGGCGAAAGCGGCTTAAACAGAGTGGCAACGAGGGCGTAACGCCCAAACTGTGCACGCGGCAAATCCGGTTTCGCGCGCGACGGCTAAGCAAGGCACGCTGCGGTAACGGAAATCGAAGGCTGCATCAAGCAAGGACATCGACATGAAAAAACTGACTCGTGACGAAATGGCGCAACGCGTCGCCCGGGACATTCAGGAAGGCGCGTACGTGAACCTGGGCATCGGCGTGCCGACGCTCGTCGCCAACCATCTCGCGGCAGATCGCGAAATCTTCCTGCATAGCGAAAACGGTCTGCTTGGCATGGGTCCGGCGCCAGCGAAAGGCGAGGAAGACGACGAACTCATCAACGCCGGCAAACAGCACGTGACGCTCCTCACTGGCGGCGCCTATTTTCACCACGCCGACTCGTTCGCGATGATGCGCGGCGGCCACCTCGACATCTGCGTGCTAGGCGCGTTCCAGGTCTCGGCGAAAGGCGACCTGGCGAACTGGCATACCGGCGCGCCTGACGCCATTCCCGCTGTGGGCGGCGCGATGGATCTGGCAATCGGCGCGAAGAAGGTCTACGTGATGATGGAACTGCTCACCAAGCAGGGCGAAAGGAAGCTGGTGGCCGAATGTTCGTATCCGGTGACGGGCGTGAATTGCGTGAACCGTGTGTACACGGATCACGGTGTGTTCGACGTGACGCCGAACGGTTTCGTGGTTCGGGAAATTATCGAAGGCCTGTCGTTCGAAGAACTGCAGAAACTGGCGCAAGTGCCGCTGACGTTTGAACCGCTCGACGCGGCCACGACGCTCGAAGCGTAATCAAGGAGTAGTCAAGGAGATGGGCATGAAAGAAGCTTTTATTTGCGACGCGATTCGCACACCGGTCGGCCGTTACGGCGGCGCCTTGTCCTCAGTTCGTGCCGATGACCTCGGCGCCGTGCCGCTGCGCGCATTGATGGAGCGTAACAAGGATGTGGACTGGAACGCCGTCGATGACCTGATCTTCGGTTGTGCGAACCAGGCCGGCGAAGACAACCGCAACGTCGCGCGCATGTCGGCGTTGCTGGCCGGTTTGCCCGAAGGCATTCCCGGCTCGACCATCAACCGCTTGTGCGGATCGGGCATGGACGCAATCGGCGTGGCCGCGCGCGCGATTAAATCGGGCGAAGCCGCGCTGATGGTCGCAGGTGGCGTGGAAAGCATGAGCCGCGCGCCGTTCGTGCAGGGCAAGGCGACCACGGCGTTCTCGCGTCAGGCAGAGATCTTCGATACGACCATCGGCTGGCGTTTCATCAATCCGCTGATGAAGAAAATGTACGGGGTGGATTCGATGCCGGAGACGGCCGAAAACGTCGCGACCGACTATAAGGTGAGCCGCGAAGACCAGGACGCGTTTGCCGTGCGCAGCCAGCAGAAAGCGTCGCGCGCGCAGAAGGACGGCTCGCTCGCGCAAGAGATCGTGCCGGTTTCCATCGCGCAGAAAAAGGGCGATCCGGTGCTGGTCTCGCAGGACGAACATCCGCGCGAAACGAGCATGGAAGCGCTGGCGAAACTGAAGGGCGTCGTGCGTCCCGATGGCACGGTGACGGCGGGCAATGCGTCGGGCGTGAACGATGGCGCAGCGGCCGTGCTCCTCGCCGATGAAGACAGTGCCAAGCGTTTTGGCCTCGTGCCGCGTGCGCGCGTGTTGGGCATTGCAACCGCCGGCGTGCCGCCGCGCGTGATGGGCATTGGCCCGGCGCCGGCGTCGCAGAAGCTCATGAAGCGCCTGGGCATGACCATCGATCAATTCGATGTGATCGAGCTGAACGAGGCATTTGCATCGCAAGGGCTGGCTGTGCTGCGCATGCTCGGCATTGCCGATGACGATTCCCGCGTCAATCCGAACGGCGGCGCGATCGCGCTCGGTCACCCGCTCGGCATGAGCGGCGCGCGCCTGGTCACGACCGCGATGTATCAGTTGCATCGGACTGGCGGCCGCTTCGCGCTGTGCACGATGTGCATTGGCGTGGGTCAGGGCATTGCGATCGCTATCGAGCGTGTGTGATGTCTGAGCCGACATTTTCGGCGTCGGGGCGGCTGACGGACCTGATCTGCGGCACACGTGAGATGAATGCCGCGTGGTCCGCGCGCCAGACCGTCCAGTCGATGCTGGATGTCGAGGCGGCGCTTGCGCGGGCATCGGCGGAGCATGGGGTGATTCCTTCGAGCGCGGTGGCGGCGATCGTGGCTGCTTGCAACGCTGATCTGATTGATCCCGACGCGTTGATGGCCGGCGCCGCATCCGGCGGCAACCTCGCGATTCCGTTGGTGAAGTTGCTGACCGCGGCGGTCAAACTTAAGGACGCCGATGCCGCCAAGTACGTGCATTGGGGCGCGACGAGCCAGGACATTCTCGATACCGGTACTGTCTTGCAACTGCGCTCCACGTTCGACTTGTTGGAAGCGGGGTTAAGTGAGGCTTGCGACGCGCTGGCGAATCAGGCAGCGAAATTTCGGACCACGCCGGCGATCGGCCGAACCTGGCTTCAACAGGCTTTGCCGATCACGCTTGGCCTTAAATTCGCCCAATGGCTGGATGCATTGACGCGGCATCGGGAGCGTCTTGCGCAGTGCCGTTCGCGCGTGCTGGCACTGCAATTCGGCGGCGCGGCCGGGACGTTGGCGAGCCTGCGGGACAAAGCGCCGCTGGTTGCCCAATCACTTGCCGACGACCTCGGGCTGCAACGGCCAACGTTACCGTGGCATACCCAACGCGATCGCATAGCGGAAGCGGCGGCATGCTTCGGCATGCTGACCGGTACGCTGGGGAAAATCGCCCGGGACGTCTCCTTGCAGATGCAGACGGAAGTCGGCGAACTGGCCGAGCCGGCTGCGGCGGGCAAGGGCGGTTCATCCACGATGCCGCACAAGCGCAACCCGGTCGGCTGTGCGGCTGTTTTAACGGCCGCGATGCGCGCGCCGAATCTGGTCGCGACCGTGTTCAGCGGTATGGTTCAGGAGCATGAACGCGCGCTCGGCGGCTGGCAGGCTGAATGGGAAGCGTTGCCCGACCTTGCCCGCCTGACGGGCGGCGCGCTCGCGCAGATCACGGCGATCGTGTCGAATATCGAAGTGAATGCCGGGCGGCTCGCCGCCAACCTGGATCTCACGCACGGGTTGATTCTCGGCGAGGCGGTGATGCTCGCGCTGGGCGACCGTATTGGCAGGCTCGACGCGCATACGCTCGTGGAACATGCATCGAAGCAAGCCGTGGCCACCGGCGCGACGCTTTACGACGTGCTCTCGAACGACGAACGCGTCACGCAACAACTCTCTCTCATTGAACTGCAAGCCCTGCTCGACCCGGCGAACTACGCGGGCCAGGCGCACGCTTTTGTCGATGCCGCGCTGCTTGCGCATCGATCCCCTTCATCCAGGAGTCTTCCGTAATGCCTTTTGCCGCCGTCAACGGTATTCAACTCTTTTATCGCGTCGACGCCGCCGCTGGCAGCGACGCGCCCTGGCTCGTGCTGTCGAATTCGCTCGGCGCCGACGTATCGATGTGGACGCCGCAAGTCGAAACGCTCGCGGCTAAATATCGCGTGTTGCGTTACGACACGCGCGGCCATGGACGCTCGGATGCTCCAAAAGGGCCGTACACGCTCGACCAGCTTGTAGGTGACGTGATCGGTTTGCTCGACACCCTCGGCATCAAGCGTGCGCACTATTGCGGCCTTTCAATGGGTGGGCTGACCGGCATCGCGCTCGCGGCACGCCACCCGGAGCGCTTCGAGCGCGTGGTGCTGTCGAATACGGCAGCGCTGATCGGCTCGGACGCAATCTGGACGCCCCGGGCCGCGAAAGCCCGCGAGGAGGGTGGCATGCCTGCATTGGCCGACGCCGTCCTGCCGCGCTGGTTCACGGCTGGTTTCATGGCGGCGCAGCCGCTCATGCTGTCCGGCATTCGCGACGTGTTCCGCCACACGTCGGGCGAAGGTTATGCGTCGAATTGCGAAGCGATCCGCGACGCCGATGCTCGCGAGGAAGCGAAGACCATCAAGGCGCCGGTGCTGGTCATTTCGGGCACGCACGACCAGTCCACGACTGCTGCACAAGGGCGCGAACTGGCCGGATACATCGCGGGCTCGCGTTATGTGGAACTCGATGCCGCGCACTTGTCGAATATCGAGCAAGCGGACGTGTACACGAAAACGCTGCTCGAGTTCCTGGGAGCCTGACATGACCGAAGACGAACGTTACGAAGCGGGTTTGAACGTGCGTCGCCAAGTGCTTGGCGATGCGCACGTCACGCGCTCGCTCGCGAACCGCACGGATCTCACGACCGAATTCCAGAACCTGATCACGCGCTACGCATGGGGCGATATCTGGACCCGCCCCGGCCTGCCGCGCCACACGCGCAGCCTTTTAACCATTTCGATGATGGTCGCCCTCAACCGTAGCGAAGAACTCGCGCTGCATTTGCGGGCGGCGAAAAACAATGGCGTCACGCGTGAGGAAATCAAGGAAGTGCTGCTGCAGACCGCCATTTACTGCGGTGTGCCGGCGGCAAATTCGGCATTCCATCTGGCGCAAAAAATCTTCGATGAGGACGATCGCGCGGCATAGCGCTCGTCCTGACCGTTAAGCGAAATAAGGAGCAGGGCTGCACTGCAGGCCATGCGCTCAATGTAGGCGGCGGTTTATCCGATGTTGGTTGGATGTTGTTCGATCAGGGCGGCGGCGTGGTGGTGAGCCACACCGCCGTCTTTGCATTTGGGGCAGTGGGTTTTGGTTTTTCGCGTGTTGCTTGTCTGAACACGTGCTCGATGGTTCAGTTCTCTTTGATTTAGCTTGATCAGGATACACGTGCGATGCCTCCCGGGACATCCCGTCTTTGCTATTGCTGTCAAATAAACACGAATAGTGCGCAATAAAGGCTCGAAACTTCTGTCGAATGGCCTATCCCTCATCGTTTTAAGAGTTTACTGATAGGGGAAATTTATCTTGACCTGTCACAGTGGCACACGAGCGTGCTATCGGCTTTCTGCCCGACAGGAACCACATTGATGACCGTCTGCCGGCTCCCGAAGCAATTCGGAGGCTGTGTGCATTCCTGTGCACGCTCAAGTCATCGGTTCGGATTGATCGATCATCCGGACCGATGCCAATGATTCCGAGGACGCCTCCGCGCGTCTGAGACCTGAGTGAGCACAAGCAATGAACAAGAAGCAGCGCGTGGTGTTGAAGAAGCAAAACGAAGTGTCCGTTGGTTTGCGTGACGCTGACTCGCACGGTCGTTCAAGGACCATGTGTTCCAGCCGGCGATCGCGAATGGGCGCTGCACTATGGGTCGCGCTCGCTCCAGTCTCTTTGATGGGCGTGTCGCAGGCGTCGAGCGCTGCACTTGTCGACAACCTGGCGAATGGTTCAAAGGAACGCGTGCAGATCTACAAGTCGCAAGTAAGCGAAGCATTGAGCGTTGTCGCGCCGTCCGTCACTGGATCGAGCAATGAAGGCACACGCCGGCTGGCGGCTGGTGCTTCGTCCGGGCCTGGCCTTACACCGGATCAGTTGATCGTGTCCGGACCTGTTGACAGCCTGGTCGCCACCTCAGCGGCGGGCACGAATGCGGTTGCGGTTGGCGTGAACACCCACGCAAGCGGGGATTATTCAGTCGCGGCAGGCTCGTACGCCGGCGCGGAATCAGGATCGGTGGCGCTTGGAGCCGGGGTGTCGGCATCGGGTAGTGAATCCACCGCGCTTGGCGTGCGCACGAGTGCGTATTCGGACCACGGTCTCGCCATGGGCTGGCGCACGATGGTCGATACGGATGCCACGGACTCACTTGCAATAGGCTCTTCTACGACGGTTCATGCTGCTGGCGCAGGAGCTATCGGCAAGAATAACGTCGTGGGCGGAGCGGGAACCTACGTGATCGGAAACGGCAACGCAGCGTTTGGCGCGGGTTCGTTCGTACTGGGCAGCAACGTAACGGCGAAAGGAAAGAACAGCGTCGTGCTCGGCGCGAACAGCGACGGTTTGTTGGACAACGTGGTATCGGTGGGTGCCCTTGGAGCGGAGCGACGGATCGTGCACGTGGCGCCGGGCGTGGACACCACGGACGCGGTCAGCATGAGCCAACTCAACGCGCTGGGCGAGAAAACCAAGGGGTTGGTCGCCTATGACACCGCGGACAAGCGCTCGATTACGCTCGGGGGACAGGCGGGCGCGCCAGCGGTGACGCTCACCAACCTCAAGGCGGGCGCGTTGAACGCGCAAAGCAACGACGCGGTCAACGGAGCCCAACTGAACGCGACCAATTCAGACGTACGGGACGTGGCGACGTCGCTGACCATGCTGACACGTGCGGAACCGTTGAAACTGACGTACACCGACGAAAGCAAATCGAACGTTGCGCTGGGCGGAGCCAGCGGCACGACCGTGTCTAACCTGAAGGCGGGCGTAGCGGATCAGGACGCGGTGAACGTGGCTCAACTGAAGGGCGCCGGGTTGATCGATTCAACTGGCAATCCGCTTGCCGCTATTACGTACGACACGAAAGCTGACGGCACGATCAATCGAAGCGGCGTGACGCTCGGCGGGGCGGGTGCGGCGGCGCCGGTGGCGTTGCGCAACGTTGCTGCCGGGAATGTGAAGGCAGGCAGCACGGACGCGGTCAACGGCGACCAGTTGTTCCAGACGGCACAACTGGTCGACAACCTGCAGAATGGCGCCGCGCTCAAATATTTCGTCTCCAATACAACGCTTCCCGCAGCAACCGCCAACGGCCTCAACGCCACCGCAATCGGTGGCAACGCGCAGGCAGTTGCCGCCAATACGGTTGCGCTTGGAGCGAATTCGGTGGCCGATCGTGCGAATAGCGTATCGGTAGGTGCAACGGGCAGTGAGCGGCAGATTGTCAACGTCAAGGCGGGCACGGCGGATACCGACGCGGTCAACGTGGGCAACTGAAGAGCTCGGGTCTGGTCGACCAGACAGGCAAGGTAGCCACCGCACTCGTTTATGACAAGGACGCTACCGGCGCGACCGACTTCGCTAACGTTACGTTAGGGCAGGGTGTTGCTGGTGGCACGGCAATTCATAACGTAGCAGCCGGTAAGCTCGTTACCGATGCGGTTAACCTCGGTCAATTGAACGACATGGTGAACCATGTCACCAACGTTGTGACCTCAAGCAGCGCGCTCTATAACGCGGCCGGGGATGCATCAACGGAAGCAGCGACTGCGAGCGGCACGCATGCCGTTGCAATGGGTGCAAACGCCACGGCCAGCGCTGCGAATTCTGTGGCGCTGGGGGCGGGCTCGCTGGCAGATCGCGCGTTGTCGGTATCGGTGGGCGCGGTGGGCAGTGAGCGGCAGATCACCAACGTCGCGGCCGGTACATCGGCAACGGACGCCGTCAACCTGAGCCAATTAAACCAGTCGGCCAGTTCCACGCTCAGTCAGGCCAACAGCTATACCGATCAGCGCTTCAACAATACCGACCAGCAAATTCGCGACCTCGACCGCAACACGCGCAAGGGGATTGCGTCTGCGTCGGCGCTCAACGTCGTGACGCCCTATCTTCCGGGACGAACGACGCTGAATGCCGGCGTCGCGGCTTATCGCGGGCAGGCGGCAATGGGTATTGGCGTTTCGCGCTGGAATGACAAGGGCAATATCAACTTCAACGGGGGGGTGTCGTCGTCGGGTGGCAACAGCACCATCGTGCGTGCGGGCGTGGGTTACGTGTTCGGCAGTTGACCTGCGTAGCAAACTGAACATTGCCGCCGCGACGGGTGGTACGCACAGCAAGTCCACGGAGCTCAACGCGCCGTGGATGTCACCGGGTCGAACCATGAAAAACATTATCCTCGTCGCAGCCTGCATCTATGCACTGGCGGGCTGCGCCAACACGGGGCTGCGTGACAGCCTGGACATCCAGGACCCAACCGTTCTGCAAACAGGGTTCGGCACGCAGCAAAGTACGCAAGCGGGTGCGGCTATGGAGTCTTGGACCAACGTATATGGACAAATTGAAAAACCTCGTGAGGTGCTGGCACTGCTGCAAGCACGGCTCGACCAACTGGATCAACGCAAGGACAACTATTTCGGCTACAAAAACCAATGCTGGATCGACGTTGCAAAAAGCGAGATCGATGCAGGAGATCGTTGGGGATTTGTAGAGGAGTCGATCGGCGAGGCTGCGCACCTGACCGCCGGACTCGAAGGGACACAGCCGTTGTCGGCCGATAACCCCTCGTTGCGGACGGTCACGGTGTTGCGTCCGGACCTGGAGACGAGCCTGCGGGCGTTGATTGCCGATCCGCGGTTTATCTATTGCCCGCAGGCACAAAAGCAGACAGCCTGCGCCGAAGTCAATTTGATGCATGCGGGCCATGATGCTTGGACCCGCCAGTTTGCCAAGGCGAAAATCAAGGTCGACAGGGTGGAGTCAACACTCGGTGAAGCACGGCAGAGTCTTGACGGCTGCGTGGTTCCGCAGGAGGGCTTTAGCTCGGCCAACCTGGTGCCCGAGCTGGTTGCGTTACCTGTGGACGCATTGTTCGCATTCAACGGCAGCAGCGTCGAATCAATCACATCGGAGGGTCGTGAGAGGCTCGACGTGCTGATCGCGGACGTGAAGCGCGACGGCGCTCTGTCGTCGATTACCGTGTCGGGGTTCACTGACCGCTTAGGCAGTGAGGCCTATAACCGGCGGCTTTCGCATGAGCGTGCAGAGACTGTTCGGCGCTATCTGGCATCAGGGGGCGTGACGGCTGCGATGGAGGCACGAGGTTATGGCCGGGCATCGCCGGGAACTGATTGCCGGATGCGGGATCGACGTGCGCTGGTGGCTTGTCTGGCAAACGACAGGCGTGTCGAGTTGCGCTTTTCACACAAGGAAGATCAGGGGTAAAGAAGACGCCCATTCAATCATGCACGTGGGCATCTCCCAAACGGTTAGCTTCATGAGGTATTTTCGGAGAACGCGGACGGGCCTTGCGCGAAAGGCAAACAGTACTATTCGCGGCAGCACACCATGCACGCTCGCGAGCACCCGGAACCCGGAGAATTCGATCGCACACGGATCGTGACGAAGCCTTGGACACATGCCGTGGCGGCTCGGCTGTCAGGAGCAGCCGCGGCACTTGCTCAGGGTCTAGAACGCATAGTAGGGACCATTGCCCGCGGGTGTCGCACTTGCTTCGAGCGCGGTAAAGACGCGTCTCCCGAAGAAGAAGGGCAGGCCCCAGTCGAAGTAGTTGCTTGCGGAACCCGCCAGATTGCTGAACGCGTTATTGCCGCTTCCGAACAGGGACGTCGCGTTGCCCATGGTGAACGTCACGTTGCTCGTTGCCCCATTGATGCCGGCAACGGTTGCAGCCAGGCTTTGCACGGAGGTTGGACAGAACCACGAGCCGCACATCGGGGTGGAGCTCAGTGCGAAGAACAGGCCGTTGGACCCGCTATCGATGAAACTCGTGCTGTAGGTTTTTCCTTGAAAAGTGGTGGAAACAAACCCTGTCATTGAGTTACTTGCGAGGACCTGGGCGTTGCCAAGCAGATTGTTCGACTGTGAGCCAATTCCGAACGTCATGGTGCCGGTGACACTCGCCGCACCGGCGGCTGCGACCGCGGGAAGATCGATGACAATGCCGTTGTTGTCGGTGGCGAACCGGCTCACCGGATTGGTCACCTGCTGTGCAACCGGCAGCGTAGCGGCTACGCACGCACCCGACGCGCAACGGTAGTACCAGCGCGGCAACGCGGTCGCAGCGCAGCCGCTGCCGCAGTCGGCGCTGAACGGACCTACGCCGAGAATACCGTTGCTTCGCAGCGCCGTAGCGGTCAGCATGGGCAGGCCCGAGTTACTGCAGTCCGTGGGCACGGCCGGAATAGCTGGATCCGCGATGACCTGGATCGAAGTCGCCGCTGCCACCTCGCCGGCCAGATGTACGTCTGCAGTACGCACCGAACCCCATGTGTAACCCGAGCCGAATACGGTGCAGCTTGCTGCGGCCGAACCGGTGCTGACCGACGCGGAGGGCAGCGCCAAAGTTGGCGCGAGCGCGGAAGCAAGGATGCGCAATCCCTGCGATCCCGTATCCACCTGGATATTGTCGATCGTCTGGCACGTGCTTGTTCCCGGCACGCAGATCGTCACGCTGGTTTGCAGCATGTTGGGCGTACCGGTCGCGATTCGCGCAACGGTGATGGGTAGTACGTTCGGCGTGGTCGACTGAGTGACCGTATTGGCCGGCGCGCTCGCAGGTGCGGCAGGTTGCGCGGGCGCTGTGGCAACGGGCGTGCTGGCAGCAGGCGCTCCGCTCGCTGCCAGCGGGGCGCTCGCTGCAGCCGGGGAACTCGCAGCGGGGGCTGCAGCCGCGCTGGTCGAATCGTTACTGCCACCTCCGCCGCCGCAGCCGGACAACGTGGCGCTAACGGCAACGATCGCCGTGAAGAGTACGCAAGTCAGGTTTCTCATGATCGTTCCTATTCAATGTCTGCTGCTGTCACGCCAGCCGGCAACGCGTTGGGGAGCCACGCGCGGCCGCTGAAATCGCGCAGGCGCACCGCCGTTTCCACCATGAGATCGCTGCTGCTCACGCGCGATGAGTGCAGCCCGCTCGCGTTGGGCAACGCCGCGCTCGCTTCTTGCCGATATCGATCGAACCAGGTGCCGAGCAGGACAGCGACATCGGGCATGGCCGGCCCATCCCAGCTAACGGCGTAGACCTGCCCCGATGACGACACGTACTGACGCACGCGAATCTGGTTGGCATCGGCCGATTCCTGCCAGCGCACAGCGTTGTTCGTGGCTTGATGCAACACGGAAGCAGCGGCGTCTGCCAGGTTCGACGAACTCGCTATTCCCGTTGCAGCGATCACGACGGTGGCTCCAAGTTGTGCGTGTGCCGGTCCGCTTGCCGCGATCACCAGTGCGGCAGCCATTGCGCGAAGAGGGGTGAGGGACTTGACATGAGGCATGGCGTTACTCCGTTCTCTTGGCCGTTCTTGTTATCGAGAACTAATTTTAGGATGGCGATGCGTTGAAAAATCGAGTTAGGAATAGTCTCGTAGGGTCTTTTAAAACATCTCAAAAATTAGTTAAAAGTGCTTATTAAACAAAGTGTTGATCATGAAAATAGGACTAGGACGAAGCAAGATCGAATGTCACAAATTGTCTTCGCGATGGTCTATTGGGGGATTTGTGAGATGGGGATTGCTTTTTGGCGGACGAGAAACGAAAGCAGGACGGGTTGCGGAAACGGATGTTCGAAAGCGCGCTGAAACGTCTCGGCCGGTGTCCCGGTAACACGATTTCGATGCAAATTCCCGGGCAGGGAAGACATGCCGGGGCGCACGCCGCGCGTCCCGTGTTATCGGGGCCTTACAGCGTCGGGGGCACTGTTTTTGCACGGCGACGCGCTGGACCGGTAAAATGCTTGGTTGATCCACGGAAAACGCCGTGGCGTAGCGGAAGGATTTCCCAAACATGACAGATTTTCGTGTGAACAAGCCGGCTTTGAAGGTCGCAGCCCTCTTGATGGTGGGAGGCCTTGTTGCCGGATGCGGTACGTCGTCTCCCGATGCAATCAATTACAAGAGCGATTCCCGGTCAAAACAGGCATCTCTCGCAGTCCCGCCCAATCTGCTCGACGAAACGGGGGATCAGCGGTCGTTACCGCCTCAGGGCGGGCAGGCTTCGCTTTCGGACCTCCAGCAAGTGCAGAAGGCCGCGCCGAACGCGCCCACGGTCATCCCGCCCGTGTCAGGCATGCATATTCAGCGTGACGGAACGGAGCGCTGGCTGGTTATCGACACCAAAGCGCCAGATCAGGTCTGGCCGCAGATTCGTCGTTTCTGGCAGGAACAGGGTTTTCTGCTTGTCGTGGACGCGCGTGACAAGGGCGTCATGGAAACCGACTGGAACGAAACACACCCGCAGATCTCGGACGGGCTGATTCGCAACACGCTTACGATGGCAACAGGCAACTCGTACGTTGCCGCTGAGCGCAACAAATACCGCACCCGGCTCGAGGCCGCGCCGAACGGCGGTACGTATGTGTTCATCAGCCAGAAGGGCATGCGCGAAGCGCTGACGGGAACCAATAACGAACAAAGCCAGTGGCAGGCCAAGCCGAACGACCCGGCGCTGGAAGGCGAATACCTGAAACGCTTGATGGCGAACCTCGCGCTGGCTGATGCTCGTCAGGCTAGCGGCCAGACCGGCGCGACCGACGCTGCCATGGCTGCTGCCGCGGCGGCAAGCTCGCCGTCGTCCGCTACTTCAGCACAGCGGGCTGCACAAAACGTCGCCCTTGCGGCACAGACGCCAATCCAGGAAGACGTGGTGCCAGAGGCCAATTCGGTCGAGATCAACCTCCCTGAGCCCTACGATCGCGCCTGGCTGCGAGTGGGTTTGGCGCTGGACCGTACGAACTTCACCGTCGACGACCGCGATCGTGGCCGTGGCATTTATTTCGTCCGGTATGTCGACCCGAAGGACTTGACGTCAGCGGAGCAGGGCTTCTGGAACCAGGTCTTCCATGGCAAGAAAGAGAAGCTTGCGAAGAACTACGAAATCAACGTGCGCGCGTTGACGGAGACGCAGACGCGTGTGTCGATCATCGACAGCAAGGGCAACGTCGACTCCTCGCCGCAAGCTCGCCAGATCATGGGCTTGCTCGACGACCAGTTGCGCTAACGCGCATGGCGGCCTTCGGCAAGCGGATCCGGGAGACTGAATCAGTAAGCTGAATGTCACTGAAAGACAGCTTGCAATATGACCAACCCGCCTGAAGTTCAGGCGGGTTTTTTTATGCGCAGAAGATTACTTGAAGCATTTGATTAAACTTTTGTATTGAAATGCGCGGTAACACGCGTGAATGACCGGTGTCTCCGCGTTACGCTTCTTGCGAAGGACTGCGGGGAAGGAAGCAATCCTTTCATGATGTCGGCGGCACGTTAGCAAGTAGTTACATTGTTGGGTTCGCGCGCTGTTTCTACTTTTTTATGTGCGGGAAAGCTTATAGGAATCAACTGCATAGGGATTACATTGCAACTGTGGCATGCAATCTGCATGGCGCCCGCGGCGAAGCGGCGTCCTGCTTCACCGCCACCATACGTCACCAATTTTCTTTCACGAATTGCGGTCCGCTGGCCAAGCGGATCTCGATGGCCCCGTCGCCTATCCTCGTAGGGCGACGGCTTTTGCCCGCGCTCCCCAAGGGAACGCGGGCTTTTTTCTGTGCGCACGCAAAAGCCGTTTCAGCGAGCGTGCGGCGTCGACGCTATGCTTGATTCTTTAATCTGGAGTCAAGTCATGACGGAAATCGCCGTGGTCGCAACATTCGTCGCCAAGCCGGGACACGAAGACAAGCTGAAGGAAGCGCTGCAGGGTATCGTGGCGCCGACCCTCAAAGAACCCGGGGCGCTCCAGTACGACCTGCATCGCGACATCAAGGAGCCGCGCCGCTTTGTATTCTTTGAGCGCTGGCTGAGCGAGGCGGCGCTGGCGCAACACAATCAGACGCCGCACATCCGGGCGCTGGGCAAAACACTGCCGGACCTGATCGAACACGGCGAAATAAACGCAGTGGCGAAGCTCTGAGTGGCTGAAATGGAGACGCGCGGACGTCGATGCGTTCGCGCGGCTCAGTGCTTCAGCACTTCAGGCTCGGTGCTTTATTGAGGTTTACTAAATCCATGACAACCGATTCTCTGCTGGCGCGTTATACGGTCATCACGCTGAAGGGAGACTCGATGGATGGCCAGGATGGATGACGCTACG
>NZ_FCOK02000096.1 GCF_001544555.2 Caballeronia udeis
GCTTTCGCGTCGCTGCATCTGCAGCACAGAAACGAGATTATGTCCTGCGTTTCGCTTTTCGTCAACAGGTTTTTTACCGCTTCGTGACAAACATCATCTCGACCACCTGGACTTTTCAATTCCCTCGAAGGGCCGTCCTGCTTGGCTCTCCCGCTACCGAAATTGAACAGCTAACGCCTTTACTTCCCGCTTCTCTTCGCCTCATCCAGAAGCGAAGAGGCCGAATTCTAGTGCCCTCCCTGACGTTGCGCAAGAGGTTTGTGAAAAGAATATTAAGAGCACGTGAAGAGTCCGCGCGAATCCGGCGAAATACGAGGAAGAACCAGACGCGTAGCTGATTGCTATCACGAAGACTTCCTGAAGGAACGTCGAGGTCGAATCAGGGGCCAACTCGCCACCGATCACGCTCTTGAGCATCGGACCGCGAGTATTCGCGCCCGGAAGAGCGTGCGGTTTACCTGGATCTCCCGCAGCATCGTTTCGGAAATTTGCTCCCGGACGCCATCTCAGAAACGGACCCGCTCTTCGGACCACATCCTGCTTTGCAGCGGGCGGCGACGCGAATGTCCCGCCAGGAACCACGCCAATTGCGCTATTCAACGCCAAACGGTTCAATGCCCGCCAAAAACAAAAACCCCGCGAACCGTTACCGGGCGCGGGGTTGAACAGCATCTTGATACATCATGAAACGCTAAACTGGTGCCGGCTGCAGGACTCGAACCCGCCACCTTCTGATTACAAATCAACTGCTCTACCTGATGAGCTAAGCCGGCGAAGTCAGCGATTCTACTTCATTTGACGACCTTGAGGTGGCCTCGACCAGATGATTTAGATCCATCGTCGTCAGGAGGAGACTCATCGTCATCTCGTGCCTCTCGTGCAGACGCTGCCGTCTCACGTTGCTCGATCCGTTCAGACCCACTTTCGTCCGGACCCAGCTCCGACGATCGCGGCCCGTCCTCGCCCGACACGTCCGGCGCCGCACCAATCGCAGCGGGATCAACGGGAAAGGCCATGCCCTGGCCATTCTCTCGTGCATAGATAGCCAGCACGTTGGTGACCTGCACCTCGATCTTGTGCGACTTGCCAGAAAAGCGCGCACTGAATTCGATCCACTCGTTACCCATCTGCAACTGGCTCGTAGCCTCGAAGCTGATGTTCAGAACGATCTCGTCGTTGCGCACGAATTGACGCGGCACGCGCGTGCCGTTGTCGACCCGCACCGCGATATGCGGCGTAAAGCCGTTATCCGTGCACCACTCATAGAGCGCGCGCAGTAGATAAGGCTTGGTGGATATTTCTTGCATCGACTTGCCCTCTATCGAAGGGGAGCGCGCCGGTAAAGCCGGCGCGTCCCGCCATCGAAAATATTAGCGACGCATCACCTTTTCCGAAGGCGTCAGCGCTTCGATGTAAGCCGGCCGGCTGAAAATCCGCTCGGCATACTTCATCAACGGCGCAGCGTTCTTCGACAGCTCGATGCCATAGTGATCCAGACGCCACAACAACGGCGCGATGGCGACGTCGAGCATTGAAAACTCTTCGCCGAGCATGTACTTGTTCTTCAGGAAAATGGGAGCGAGTTGCGT
This sequence comes from Caballeronia udeis, assembly GCF_001544555.2. GTDB lineage: Bacteria > Pseudomonadota > Gammaproteobacteria > Burkholderiales > Burkholderiaceae > Caballeronia > Caballeronia udeis. Next base: position 1,590 of record NZ_FCOK02000096.1, read on the forward strand.
CAGACGATCGCGGATGGCGTTGCGCGCCTTCTCGTGATTCTTTTCCGCTGCCTTGCCCTTTTCGTTTTCCAGCGTGCCGACGTGCACGAACAGCTCTTTCTCGAAGTTCAGCAGGAACAAGCGAGCGCGGGCGCGCTGCACCGGATCGGCCGGCATGAGTTGCGGATGCGGAAAACGCTCGTCGATGTATTCGTTGATGATGTTCGATTCGTACAAGATCAGGTCGCGTTCGACCAGAATGGGCACCTGGCCGTACGGATTCATCACCGCGATGTCTTCCGGCTTGTTGAACAAGTCAACGTCGCGGATTTCGAAGTCCATGCCCTTTTCGAACAACACCAGCCGGCAGCGCTGGGAGAACGGGCAGGTAGTGCCGGAGTACAAAACCATCATGATTAAAAGTCCCTTCAGAAAAACATAAGGGCCAGCGTGCGAAAAGCGCCTGCTAGGAGGCGCTTTGACGACGCTGACCCACACCGATCGCGGCGTGTTATTTAATTTGCTTCCAGTATGCCGCGTTGAGGCGCCACGCCAGAAAGCTCAAAACTCCCAAGAACATCAGGACCCAGACACCCAGTTGCTTTCGCTCCTGCTGGGCCGGTTCCGCCATCCACGAAAGGTACGAAACCAGATCGGCCATAGCCGAATCATAATCTACTGGCGACATCGTCCCCGGAGTCACTTGGGTATAACCCGCGAAATGTTTGGTCTTTTCACCGGTTTTTTCGTCGACTTCGGTATCGAATTTCGCCGTCCGTATACCCTGCAACTCCCACAGCACATGCGGCATGGCGACGTTTTCATACACTAGATTGTTCCAGCCGGTCGGCCGGGTATCGTCGCGATAAAAACTGCGCAAGTACGTGTAGATCCAATCCTTGCCGCGTGCCCTCGCCTCCACCGACAAATCCGGCGGCGCCGCCCCGAACCACGTTTTTGCGTCATCGGGGCGCATGGCGATCGTCATCGTGTTACCGACCTTGTCCGTGGTGAACAGCAAATTCGCCTGGATCTCCTTCGGATCGATGCCGATATCCGTCAGCCGGTTGTAACGCATCAAATTTGCACTGTGGCAATTCAGACAATAGTTTACAAACAATTTTGCGCCATGTTGAAGCGAAGCAAAATTTTCGGAGCTATCGGGCGCGGCGTCTAGCGGAACTTCCTGCGCGTGCGCCGGCGTCAAGCCAAACGACAGCAGCGCCGCGCCAATCACCGCGAGGGTAGAAAACCATTTTCTCATCGTCATGTCTCCTGTTGCTGTCTGGGCGCGGGTCAATGCGGCTTGAACCGCACGCGGTCGGGCGGCTGCTTGAAGCGGCCGCGCGTCGTCCAGAAGGGCATGCCGAGGAAAAACGCGAAATAAATCAACGCACAAATCTGCGCGATCAGCGTGCTCGCCGGCGACGGCGGTTTCGTGCCCAGATAGCCCAGCACCAGGAACGCAAACACGAAGACGCCGTAGAACACCTTGTGGAAAAGCGGCCGGTACCGGATCGATTTGACGGGACTTCGATCAAGCCATGGCAGGAAGAACAGCGACACCACGGCCGTGCCCATCACCACCACGCCCCAGAATTTCGATTCGGTCAGCGCCATGAACACGACCAGCAGCAACGCCAGCACCGGCAAGCCAAATCGCCATTTTCCACGCGCTCGCAGCAGCGCCAGCACGCCCAGCAAAGCAACCACGATCATCAGCACGATCTTGAACGGGTCGGTGGTCGCGCGCAGCATGGCGTAGAAGGCGGTGAAGTACCACACCGGCGCGATCTCGTTCGGCGTCTGCAGCGAGTTCGCCGGCACGAAGTTATTGGCTTCGAGGAAGTAGCCACCCATTTCCGGCGCGAAGAAAATAATCGCGGCGAAGATGAACAGGAACACGCAGACGCCCATGAAGTCGTGGACGGAGTAGTACGGATGGAAGGGGATGCCGTCGAGAGGAATGCCCTTTTCGTCCTTCTTGGCCTTGATCTCGATGCCGTCCGGATTATTCGAGCCCACTTCGTGCAACGCGACCAGGTGGGCAACCACCAGACCGATCAGCACGAGCGGAATGGCGACCACATGGAACGCGAAGAAGCGGTTGAGCGTCACGTCCGACACCACGTAATCGCCGCGAATCCAGAGCGACAGATCCGGGCCGATGAACGGAATGGCCGAGAACAGGTTCACGATCACCTGTGCGCCCCAGAACGACATCTGGCCCCACGGCAGCAGGTAACCGAAGAACGCTTCGGCCATCAGGCACAGGAAAATCGCGCAGCCGAAGATCCACACGAGTTCGCGCGGCTTGCGATACGAGCCGTACAACAGCCCGCGAAACATGTGCAGATACACGACGACGAAGAACATCGACGCGCCGGTAGAGTGCATGTAGCGGATCAGCCAGCCCCACGGCACCTCGCGCATGATGTATTCGACCGATGCAAACGCAAGCGTCGCATCGGGCTTGTAGTTCATCGTCAGGAAGATGCCGGTGACGATCTGGTTCACGAGCACGAGCAGCGCCAGTGAGCCAAAGAAGTACCAGAAATTGAAATTCTTCGGTGCGTAGTACTCGGAAACGTGCGTCTTCCAGGTCGATGTCAGCGGAAAGCGCCGGTCGATCCAGCCCAAAAACCCTGTTGTTTCCACTTCTTTATCGGTCGCCGCCATTACGCTTCTCCCTTTTCGTCCCTGCCAATCACGAGTGACGTCGCCGAAGTGAACATGTAAGGCGGAATGTCCAGGTTGTCCGGTGCGGGCTTGTTCTTGAACACACGGCCGGACAGATCATAGGTCGAGCCGTGGCACGGGCAGAGAAAACCGCCGGGCCAGTCGTCTGGGAGATTGGGCTGGGCGCCTTCCTGGAAGCGCGGCGTGGGGGTGCAGCCAAGGTGCGTGCAGACGGCCACGGCAACAAGCAGGTTCTTGTGATCAGTGCGTGAACGGTATTCGTTATTGCAGTATTCCGGCAGCGGCATGCTGAATACTTTCTTCGACTGCGGGTCGGCGAGTTCGGGATCGGCCTTCTTCACGTCGGCGAGCATTTCGTCGGTACGGTTCAGAATCCAGACCGGCTTGCCGCGCCAGGCAACCGTCATCAGGTCGCCAGGCTTGAGACCTGATATATCGACTTCGACCGGCGCGCCCGCTGCCTTGGCCTTCTCCGACGGCGCAAACGACCCGACGAACGGGACGCAAGCCGCTACGCCACCGATTCCGCCCATTACGGTCGTCGTGATCAGCCAGGTTCGGCGGCTGCCGTCGACGCGTTGATCTTCGTTGTCTCGCATCACACGCCCCACTTCTGAGTTGGATTTATACCGTCAGTTCGTTCTACCGACGCTAGTGTGCGCGAATGGAGTCGTCATTTACAAGAGTTGAATAGCAAAAAACGCTCGAAGTCCTTCATTCTTAAGGGTTTCCCCGCACTTATCGTGACTATCGAATGAAGGGGTCATTTAACCCATTCGATTATTTATTGCACCGCAAGATAATCACACGGGATTATCAATATCGATAAAGACATGCTCGATATCGAAATGCTCGGCCACATGGGCGCCGAGCGCCTGGACGCCGTACCGTTCAGTGGCATGATGCCCTGCCGCAACGTAGGCCACGCCGCTTTCCGCCGAGATGTGCATGGTCTGCTCGGAAACTTCGCCGCTGATGTAGACGTCGGCGCCGGCGGCAATGGCTTCATCGAAAAAGCCCTGCGCGCCGCCTGTGCACCACGCTACGCGACGCAGCTCCCAATCCGGATTGCCGAACACGAGCGGCTTGCGCCCGACTTCGTTCTCGACCGTGGCGGTGAAATGCTCAAGCGACAACGGCACGGGCAACGACGCGATCCAGCCGAGTTCCTGGTCGCCGAAACGGTTGTCCGCGATCAAGCCAAGACGCGCGCCGAGCTGGGCGTTGTTGCCGAACTCGGGATGCGAATCGAGCGGAAGGTGGTACGCGAACAGGTTGATGTCATGCTCGAGCAGCGTCTTCAGCCGTCGGTATCTGCGTCCGGTGACCTGCGGCGCTTCGTTCTTCCAGAAGTAGCCGTGGTGTACGAGCACGGCGTCGGCGCCCCACTCGATGGCCGCGTCCAGGAACGCTTGCGACGCCGTGACGCCGGTCGCCAGTTTGCTCACGCGACGTGAGCCTTCAACCTGCAGACCATTCGGGCAATAGTCCTTGAAGCGCCCGATTTCAAGCAGATTGTTCAGATACAATTCTAGTTCGATCCGATCCATGAATTCCTCTATTCCATCAAATGCTTAGACGCTTCTGGCTGTTTTTTGCCCAAGCGGTGACCGTGCTTTTGGCGCTGATGTTCATCGTCGCGACCTTGAAACCGCAGTGGCTTCAACGCCAGGGAACGTTCGGCAAGCAACTCGCCGAACCGATCGTCGCGTTGCAGGAAGTTGCGCCGAGCATAGGTTCCCGGCCTGCCCAGTCGTCCTATGCGGATGGCGCGCAGAAAGCCATGCCCGCCGTGGTCAACGTGTTTTCGAGCAAAGACGGCACGTTACCGCCCGATCCGCGCGCGAAAGACCCGCTGTTCCGCTATTTCTTCGGTGACAAGAACAAGCGTAAGGGCGACGAAACGCCGGCGTCGAATCTCGGCTCAGGCGTGATTGTCAGCTCCGAAGGCTACATTCTAACGAACCAACATGTCGTCGATGGGGCTGATCAGATCGAAGTCGCTTTGGCTGACGGACGGACGTCGTCAGCCAAAGTGATCGGCGTGGATCCGGAAACCGATCTCGCCGTGCTGAAAATCAACATGACGAACCTGCCCACCATCACGCTCGGCCGCATGGACCAGACGCGCGTGGGCGACGTGGTGCTGGCGATCGGCAATCCGTTCGGGGTCGGGCAGACGGTGACCATGGGGATTGTCAGCGCGCTCGGGCGCAATCACCTCGGCATCAATACCTTCGAGAATTTTATCCAGACCGACGCGGCCATCAATCCGGGTAATTCGGGCGGTGCGCTGGTGGACGTGAACGGTAATCTGCTCGGCATCAATACGGCAATTTATTCGCGTAGCGGCGGCTCGCTTGGGATCGGCTTTGCGATTCCCGTGTCAACGGCGCGCAGCGTGCTGGAAAGCATCATCACCACAGGCACGGTCACGCGCGGCTGGATTGGCGTGGAACCGCAGGACGTGACGCCGGAGATCGCGGAATCGTTCGGGCTCGAGCAAAAGTCCGGCGCAATCGTGGCAGGCGTATTGCAGGGCGGACCGGCCGACAAAGCCGGCATCAAGCCCGGCGACATCCTGATCAGCATCAACGACGACACCATCACCGACACCACGCGCCTGCTGAATGTTGTCGCGCAAATCAAGCCGGGGACATCGGTGAAGGTGCATCTGATGCGCAAAAGCAAGGAGCTGGACTTGAGCGTGGTGATCGGCAAACGGCCGATGCAGCCCAAGCAGCCCCAGCCGCCGGACGATGACAACGGTGGCGGAGATCAAAGCGACGAGTGAGGCGACCTGCAGCTCGCCGTGGCCGCGGTGGCGTGCGTAAGCGTAATACAAAGACAAAGGGGCCATTCCAAACGTGGTTTGGAATGGCCCCTTCGCTTTCTCACCCGTCATCCGCCTGCTGAAACCCTCAATCCCCTTCTCGCTTCGCGTCCTCCGCGGCTTCCGCTTCCTGCTCCTGGATCTTGTCCTTGCCCACGATCAGCCGTGCCGCAATGATGCCGACCTCGTAAAGAATGATCAGCGGCACGGCCAGGATCAATTGCGAGAACACGTCCGGCGGCGTCACCACAGCGGAAATCACGAACGCACCGACAATCACATACGGCCGGATCTGCCGCAGTTTCTTGATCGTCACGAACCCCATGCGCGCCAGGATCACCACGATGATCGGCACCTCGAAGGTCACGCCGAACGCCAGGAACATAGTGAGGACGAAACTCAGGTAATTGTCGATATCCGTCGTCATTTCCGCACCGAGCGGCGCGTTGTAATGCGCCATCACGCGGAAAATAGTGGGGAACACGACGAAATACGCGAACGCCATGCCGCACAGGAACAGGACATAGCTGCTTCCGACCAGCGGCACGACCAGCTTCTTCTCATGCTGATACAGCCCCGGCGCGATAAACGCCCAGATCTGATACAGCACGATAGGCAGCGCTATCACCAGCGCGACCATCATGGTCACCTTCATCGGCACGAAGAACGAGCCGGTGACGTCGGTGACAATCATCTTGCCGTCCTTCGGCAAATTCTGCATCAGCGGACGCGCGAGCAGCCGGAAGATATCCGGTGCCCAATAAACCAGCCCGATGAACACGACGATGACTGAAGCGCCTGCGCGGATGATGCGGTCACGCAGTTCCACCAGGTGCGAGATAAACGTCTCTTCGACGGGCTCGTCTTTAATCTGTTGCGGGTCGCTCACGCCGGCCCTCTGCTGGGATTCATCGATGGAAGGGAAGTAGGTATTCGCGCAATGAAAGCGACGCAAACATCAGAAAAACCGCGTGGGACGGCGCAGCGTCTCAGGTGTATGCCGCGCCACGCGCGCCGCACCTGATTGAACGCGCGTCTTGCGCAACGTGGTGCGCTTGTACCAGTTCGGAATGGCGGCCTGCTTGACGCGCCAGTTCTTGCGTTTCGTCGGCGACGCGTTGCTGCTGAACGTGTTGTCCGCGTTCGAACGCCAAGTGTCGCCGGAAACGTGCGTCAGATTCGGGTCACCGCCGCCCGCCACGCTGTCGGACACCGACGTGCCCTGGTTCCAGGCGTCGTTGAGTTCGTTTTCGTGCTGGCGAAGATTGTCGTGAATCTTGTTCTCGACATTCGATGCCGCCGCTTCGAACTCGGTGCGCATCTTCTTCAACTCGTCGAGTTCCATCTCGCGCGAGACTTCGGCCTTGACGTCGTTGATATACCGCTGCGCGCGGCCGAACAGCGCGCCCGCAGTTCGCGCCACGCCGGGCAAGCGTTCCGGCCCGAGCACTACCAGCGCGACGACGCCGATCAGCGCCATTTTGGTCAGACCAAGGTCGAGCATGGAATCGAAGATCCTGAGGGTGGCGAGTGGAAGTGGCCGGTGCCGGGCTTAACCGTGCTTAGTCAGTTCAATCAGCTTGGGTTAGCGGTAGTCGCTCGAACGGGTCTTGTCCTTCGCTTCCACGTCGACCGTGCCGTTGCGCGGCAATTCACGCTGCTCGGTCGGCGTCGTTTCGCCTTCCTTCATGCCTTCCTTGAAACCCTTTACCGCACCGCCCAGATCGCCGCCGATGTTGCGCAGTTTCTTCGTGCCGAAAACCAGTGCCACGATCAGCAAAACGATCAACCAATGCCAAATGCTCAACGAACCCATGACTGAAAACTCTCCTTGGCTCCGCCACGCATGTCGCTCGCGACGAAGAATGTGGACCTTGCGGCCCGAGTCGGAGCGTCTACGCCCCGATGATTAAACCTATATTTTGCGCGCCCAATATTGCGCTGGAAAGACGCTTTCGTTTTCATTACATCTTGATCGGGCGATCACGTACATTCGTAAAACAACCCCTCAACCCATCCGGCGCCACGGACGTTCCCCGGCGAGGATATGGGCGTGAATGTGATACACCTCTTGCCCGCCACCCGGCCCGGTGTTGATGACCGTGCGAAAACCGGTGTCGCCGCCGGTGTACGCCACGCCCAGCTCGTCAGCAAGCCGCGCCGTCAGGCTCAGCATTCTACCAAGCAGCGGCGCATCGGCTTCGGTGCAGCTCGACAGCGTCTCAATATGTTTACGCGGGATCACGAGCACATGGACGGGTGCGGCCGGGTTGATATCGTGAAAAGCAACAAATTCATCGTCCTCATGGACTTTCTTGCTCGGAATTTCTCCCGCAGCGATCTTGCAGAAAATGCAGTTCTCTTGGCTCATGTGTGTCGTGTGATATCCCGATATGAATGCAAGTTAAGGGTCAAGCGTTCAGCCTCAAACCCAGGCACCCGGTTGCAAGGGCTTGTTCTCGTACAGGAACAGCCAGCCCTTTATAACGCGATAAAGTGTCCAGATGCCGACCACGAACAAAATGGGGAAGCCGATAAACACCCAGATCAACGCTATGCCGATCACATGACCGAGCAGCGCCAGCCAGAAGGTGCGGATTTGCCATCGGAAATGCGCTTCGTAGGGCGTTCCGGCGACGTCATCGCGTTTCAGGTAATTGATGATGACGGCGACCAGCACAGTCAGTCCACCCGTCAGCCAGTAGGCGGCGTAGAGCGCGTAAAGCACATGGGTCAACGTGCGCAAGCTGCGCAACCGTTCGGAATCGGGCGAGTTTTGATAAACAGGCGGCGGATAAGGCTCGTAAGACTGATTCATTTCATCCTCCTCGGCGACCGGTCGAACGTGACCCGACCTGGCAACTTAGCCGCCGTTTTCGTTCTGCTCGCGATCGCGGGATTTGCGTAACGCCTTTTCTTCGATTCCCGACATCCCTTCCCGCCGTTCCAGCTCGGCAATGACGTCTGCCGGACCGAGGTCGAAATGGGACAGCATCACGAGGCAATGGAACCACAAGTCGGCCACTTCGCCGACAAGTGCCTTGGGTGCTCCACCGTGTCGCGTGTCCTTGGCGGCCAGCACGACTTCGGTTGCTTCCTCGCCGATCTTCTTGAGAACAGCGTCGTCACCTTTATGAAAGAGTCGGGAAACGTAGGATTGTTCCGGGTCCCCGCCCTTGCGGCTATCGATAATCGCCGCGAGGCGCAGCAGCGTGTCTTGCGTGGAAAGCGTGGCTTGAGTCATTACTTATAGATATGTTCGGGGTCCATCAAGACCGGTTCGACAGCGACCCAGTCGCCCGTTTCCACCGATCCCTCGAATTTCTGGAAAAAACACGAATGGCGGCCGGTGTGGCACGCAATGCCCGACACCTGTTCCACTTTCAGCAGTACGACGTCTTCGTCGCAATCGAGCCGCACTTCGTGCACATGCTGGACGTGTCCCGATTCCTCGCCCTTGAACCACAGGCGCTGGCGCGAACGCGAGTAGTACACCGCGCGCTTCAATTCGATGGTTTTCGCCAATGCCTCGCGGTTCATCCACGCGAACATCAGCACATCGCCCGTTGTGGATTCCTGCGCGATCACCGGTACAAGGCCGTTCGCGTCCCACTTGACCTTCTCGATCCAGCCCGCTTCTTCAGTTTGCGCCGTCATCGCTTAAATCCTCACCGAGATGCCCTGATCGGCCATGAAGCGTTTTGCCTCGCCGACCGTGTGTTGGCCGTAGTGAAAAATGCTGGCGGCAAGCACCGCATCGGCGTGACCTTCGGTGATGCCGTCGGCCAGATGCGCGAGGGACCCCACGCCGCCCGACGCGATCACAGGAATGGAAATGGCGTCCGATACCGCGCGAACCAGCGCAAGGTCGAAGCCGCTTTTCGTGCCATCGCGATCCATGCTGGTCAGCAGGATTTCGCCCGCGCCAAATTCCGCCATCTTGCGAGCCCACTCGATCACGTCAAGCCCTGTGTTCTTGCGGCCGCCGTGCGTGAAAACTTCCCAGCGTGGGGTTTCGTCCGCGGCGCTGACGCGCTTCGCGTCAATGGCCACCACAATGCACTGTGAACCATGTTTATCCGACGCATCGCGTACGAGTTGCGGATTCGCCACCGCCGATGAATTCATGCTGATCTTGTCAGCGCCCGCGTTCAGCAGCCGGCGCACGTCTTCCACCGCACGCACGCCGCCGCCAACCGTCAGCGGGATAAAAACCTGCGACGCCACCTGTTCGATGATCGGCAGAATCAGGTCGCGCTGGTCGGAGGTGGCGGTGATATCGAGGAACGTGAGTTCGTCGGCGCCCTGGTCGTCGTATCGGCGAGCAATTTCGACAGGATCGCCCGCGTCGCGCAATTCGAGGAAATTAACACCCTTGACCACGCGGCCGGCGGTGACGTCGAGACACGGAATGATGCGTTTAGCGAGAGCCATATTGGTGCGAATGCCGTTTTGCTGCGAACGAGTGCTTAGGAAAGCGACGCGGTTTAATCGAAATTGACCGTCGCGAGAAGAAACGCCGGAAACCCCACGCCGCCTGAACGAACTTGCGGCGCGCCCTCGGTCAAGCCGAGCGGAAAGCCATCGGGAAGCACATGAGGCGCTTAAATCAGGCGTGCTGAAAAGCTCACCGCGTTGTCAGGTTACTCACGACCGCGCGGCGCCCTCGCAACATGCCGCGGCTCAGGCGTCGTCGGCTTCGCGCAGCTTGTCGGCGCGCGCTTGCGCAGCCGCGAAATCCAGGTCGCCCGAATAGATCGCACGTCCGCAGATCACGCCTTCAATGCCCTCGTCTTCCACTTCGCACAGAGAGTCGATGTCGCCCAGGTTCGACAATCCGCCGCTCGCGATCACCGGAATCTTGACGGCTTGAGCGAGGCGCACAGTGGCTTCAATGTTGATGCCCTGCAACATGCCGTCGCGGCCGATATCCGTGTAGATGATCGCCTCGCAGCCGTAGTCTTCGAACTTGCGGCCGAGGTCAATGACTTCATGACCGGTCAGCTTGCTCCAGCCGTCTGTGGCAACCTTGCCGTCCTTCGCATCCAGCCCGACGATGATATGACCCGCGAACGCGGTGCACGCATCTTGCAGGAAGCCCGGATTTTTCACCGCCGCCGTACCGATGATCACGTACTCCAGACCGTCGTCGAGATACCGCTCGATGGTGTTCAGGTCGCGAATGCCTCCGCCGAGCTGCACCGGAATGTCGTTGCCGACTTCCTGGATGATGGCGCGGATGGCTTCTTCGTTTTTCGGCTTGCCGGCAAATGCGCCGTTCAGGTCGACGAGATGAAGCCGCCGTGCGCCCCGATCGACCCATAGCCGGGCCATTGCCGCCGGATCTTCGGAAAAAATGGTCGCCTGGTCCATATCGCCTTGTTTGAGGCGTACGCACTGACCGTCTTTTAGATCGATGGCCGGAATGAGCAACATAGAAATAGCGTTATCGGATAAGGGTTAATCGAACGGTTGCAAACTTGGGCACAGCGCCTTTGTTTTGCTTGCCGTCTCGCTAGTGTAGTACAAGTGACGCAAGGCTCGCCGCTGCAAACGGCATAAGCCAAAACGTCAAACCAACGCTAAAACAGCACCAAAAACGCGAACTTTACGGTTTCCAGTGTACGAAGTTTCGATACAGCCGCAAGCCCGCGTCCGCGCTCTTCTCGGGGTGAAACTGGGTCGCGAACAGATTGTCGCGGGCAATGGCCGAGGTGAACGGTGCGCCGTACAGGGTTTCGCCGGACGTATGCGCCGGATTGTCCGGGACGCCGTAATAACTGTGCACGAAATAGAAAAACGATTCGTCGGGCACGCCGTCCCAGAGCGCATGCCGCTGCGTCTGGCGCACGCGGTTCCAGCCCATTTGCGGCACTTTGAAACGCGAACCGTCGTCCTGCAGCTGGCCTTCCAGGTCGAAGCGCAAGACCTTGCCGGGTATCAGGCCAAGGCCGTTCGTACCCTTCTCGCCCCCTTCCTCGCTCCAGTCGAACAGCATCTGCTCGCCGACACACACGCCCAGCATGGGTTTGTCGCGCGCGGCCTCGATCACGGCTTCCTGCAAGCCCGACGCGCCGAGGTGTGCCATGCAGTCGCGCATTGCGCCCTGTCCCGGCAACACGACACGCTCGGCTGCACGGATCGCTTCGGGCTGCTCGACGATCGCCACGTCCGCTTCCGGCGCGGCTTTGCGGAGCGCCTGATATACGGAGCGCAGGTTGCCCATGCCGTAGTCCACGATTGCTATTGAAGTTTTCATCGAAGTATTCAATTCAGCACGTTCCAGAACGCTATTTCAAAGAGGGCAACAACGCCTTCAATCCATTGACGATAAATTCCACCGCCAGCGCCGACAGCATCAAGCCCATCAGCCGCGTGCCGATATTGATGCCGGTGCGCCCGACCCAACGCGCAATGGGTTCGGCGAGCATCAACGCACCGAAACACAATCCCGCCAGAACCGCGCCGATCACCACCAGCCCGAGACGGTCATACCAGTGCACCACACTTGCAGAATAGACGATCACCGTGCTGATGGAACCTGGCCCCGTCAGCAGCGGAATGGCGAGGGGCACGACCGCGATGCTGTTTTTCATCTCGGCTTCGTGCCGCTCTTCCGGCGTGGAGCGCGTGTTGCCGACTTGCGCGTTCAACATGTTGATCGCCATCAACAACATGATGATGCCGCCGCCCACTTCAAGAGAGCCGACCGAAATCCCGAAGAACGCGATGATCTGCTGTCCGAGCAACGCCGTCACGGCTATCACGCAGAAGACTGAAATGGACGCGATCCGGATCGTGCCGGCCTTTTCCGAGCTCGACATATCGGTCGTCAGGCTCAGGAAAAACGGGATCGCGCCGACCGGATTGATCAGCGCGAGCAACGAAATAAACGATTTGAGTAGATTCATCGCAGGCCGGCATGGCTCGTATCGACGCGGACGGCCGGAACGCGCTCGATCACACTTGAGAGCACGCCCTTCGTTTGCCGGTTTTCCGCGTTATTTAGAAGGCGCTTAAAGGCTGCCCTTGGTCGATGGAATCTGCCCTGCAGCGCGCTCGTCCAGCTCAACAGCCATGCGCAACGCGCGGCCGAATGCCTTGAAGACGGTTTCCACCTGATGATGCGCGTTGATACCGCGCAAATTGTCGATGTGCAGCGTCACGCCCGCATGATTCACGAAGCCGCGGAAGAATTCGATGGTGAGATCGACGTCGAAAGTACCAATACGCGCACGCGTGAACGGAACGTGAAATTCCAGTCCCGGCCGGCCCGAAAAATCGATCACTACGCGTGACAGCGCTTCGTCGAGCGGCACGTAGGAGTGTCCGTACCGCCGAATACCCTTGCGGTCGCCGATCGCCTTCGCCACTGCCTGGCCCAGCGTGATGCCGGTGTCTTCCACCGTGTGGTGGTCGTCGATATGAAGGTCGCCATGCGCTTCGACTTCAAGGTCGAAGAGGCCGTGACGCGCGATCTGGTCGAGCATGTGATCGAGAAACGGCACGCCGGTGGCGAGCTTTTGCTTGCCGGTGCCGTCCAGGTCGAGCTTCACACGGATCTGCGTTTCGCTGGTGTTGCGAACGACTTCCGCAATGCGCATGGTGTTTCCTTTGAGGCTTTTAAGAGATTTCAGTGCAGCGCGAGTTTCAGGGCAGCGATCATTTGCGCATTCTCTTGCGCCGATCCAACCGTCAAACGCACGCAATTTGCCAATAACGGATGCATTTTACTCACGTTTTTGATCAAAACCCGCGATGTCAGCAGGGTTTCGAAGACGGCAGCGGCATCAGGAACACGGACGAGCAGGAAGTTGCCGGCACTCGGGAAAACGGTCGTGCCGGGCAGCGCCTTGATCGCGTCTTCCAGATGCGTGCGTTCAGCACGCAGTTCGGCAGCCTGAGCGTCGAGTACGTCAAGGTGATCGAGCATGAAATCTGCGGCCGCCTGCGTCAGCACATTGACGTTGTACGGCGGACGCACTTTATCGAATTCGGTCGTCCACGACGCCTTGCCCGCCAGATAGCCCAGGCGAATACCCGCCAGACCAAGCTTCGACATGGTCCGCATCACGACAACGTTGTCGAAGTCCGCCGCGCGCGGCAGCCAGCTTTGCTGCGCGAACGGTTGATACGCTTCATCGATCACCACCAGGCTATTCGATGCCGCCGCGATCACGCATTCAATGTCCGCGTCATCGTAGAGCGTGCCGGTCGGATTGTTCGGATACGCGAGATATACCAGCGCCGGATTGTGCGTTTCGATGGCCGCGATCAGCGCGTCGACGTCGAGCGTGAAATCCGCGTTCAACGGTACGCCGATAAACTCAAGCCCCGCGAACTTCGCCGACATCGCGTACATCACGAAGCCGGGAACCGGTGCAACGACTGCAGCACCGGGTTTCGCGCACGCCATCGACATCATGCTGATCAATTCGTCCGAACCGTTGCCGAGCAGCAATTCGCACGCGGCGGGCACCTGCATGACGCGCTTGATCTTCTCGATCAACGCAGTTGGGCGGGGTTCGGGGTATCGGTTCAACGCAACGTCCGCCAGTCGTTCGCCCAACTGAGCAGCCAGGTTCGCCGGCAACCGATACGGATTTTCCATCGCGTCGAGCTTCACGAGGCCGGTTGAATCCGGCACGGGATAACACGTCATCGCGAGGACGTCGGGGCGCAGAATGTCTTGTGGTCGTGTCATGGTATTGCCGGACTCCAGCGCCGGACGTTGGGCGGCTCTAAGGCCGCCTCGGTATCTAACTCGGTTGCGTCGTTGCTCGCTTACTGCGACGTATTTTTCATCCGGTATTCAGCGCTGCGCGCATGCGCCTGCAGGCCTTCGCCATACGCCAGCTCGGCTGCAATCTCGCCGAGCGTCTGCGCGCCTTCCGCGCTGACTTCAATCACGCTGGAGCGCTTCAGGAAGTCGTACACACCCAGCGGCGATGAGAACCGCGCGGTGCGCGACGTCGGCAACACGTGGTTCGGTCCCGCGCAGTAATCGCCGAGACTTTCGCTCGTGTAGCGGCCAAGGAAGATAGCGCCCGCATGACGGATCTGCGCCGCCCAGTGATGCGGATCGAGCGCGGAAATTTCGAGGTGTTCCGGCGCGATGTCGTTGGCGATCGCGCAGGCTTCGTTCATGTCCGCGACCTTGATCAGCGCGCCGCGGTCTTCGAGCGAGCGCTGGATCACGTCGCGACGGGGCAACGTGGGCAGCAATTCGTTGATTGCGTCTTCCACGCGCTGGATGAACGCGGCGTCCGGGCACAGCAGGATGGATTGCGCGAGTTCGTCGTGTTCGGCTTGCGAGAACAGGTCCATCGCGACCCAGCGCGGGTCCGTGGTGGCGTCGCAAATGATCAGGATTTCCGATGGTCCCGCGATCATGTCGATACCGACCGTGCCGAACACGCGCCGTTTTGCCGATGCCACGTACGCGTTGCCCGGGCCGCAGATTTTATCGACGGCAGGAATGGACTGCGTGCCGTAGGCCAGCGCGCCGATTGCCTGCGCGCCGCCAATGGTGAACACGCGATCCACGCCGCCCAGCAACGCGGCTGCGAGCACCAGCGGATTTTTCACGCCGTCCGGCGTGGGCACGACCATCACGATTTCCTTCACGCCGGCAACGCGCGCGGGAATCGCGTTCATCAGCACCGACGACGGATACGCCGCCTTGCCGCCCGGCACGTAGATACCGGCGCGATCCAGCGGCGTGACTTTCTGGCCGAGCACCGTGCCGTCAGCTTCCGTGTACTGCCAGCTATGACTGCCGCACTCGATCCGCTGTTTCTCGTGATACCCGCGCACGCGCGCCGCCGCTGCTTCCAGCGCGGCGCGGCGTTTCGGTTCGAGCCCTTCGAGCGCCGCTTCCATTTCGGCCGCCGGCAATTCCAGCGATGCGACGCTTTCGGCCTTCAGCCGGTCAAACTTGTTCGTGTAGTCCAGGACGGCGTCGTCGCCACGCTTTTTGACATCGGCGAGAATCTGCGCGACCGAGCGCTCAATGGCTTCGTCCTCGCTCGCCTCGAACGCGAGCACCGCGTGCAGCGCCGTGTGAAAACCGTTGGCGCTGGAATCGAGTTTGCGAATCTTGATAGACATGCTGGTATCCGTTTGTTTGCCCTGCTCTGCCCTACTCTACTTTTACGCGCCGGCCGATGCGCGTTCGAACGCATCGAGATACGGCTTCAACGCAGCGCGCTTCAACTTCAGCGCGGCCTGATTGACGACCAGACGCGACGATATTTCCATGATTTCTTCGACTTCGACCAAATCATTCGCACGCAAGGTATTACCTGAACTGACCAGGTCGACAATGGCGTCGGCCAGACCGACCAGCGGCGCCAGTTCCATTGATCCATACAGCTTGATCAGATCGACGTGAACGCCCTTCGCCGCGAAATGCTCACGTGCCACTTCAACATATTTTGTCGCGACGCGCAGCCGGGCGCCTTGCCGCACTGCAGTGTCGTAATCGAAGCCGTTTTTCACCGCCACCGACATCCGGCAGCGCGCAATATTCAGATCGATCGGCTGATACAACCCACCGCCGCCATGCTCGATCAGCACGTCCTTGCCCGCCACGCCGAAGTCGGCTGCGCCGTATTCGACGTAGGTCGGGACATCGGTTGCACGCACGATGATCACGCGCAAATTCGGATTCGTGGTCGGCAAGATCAGCTTGCGCGACGTTTCGGGATCCTCGGTCACCTCCACGCCGGCTGCGGCGAGCAGCGGCAGGGTTTCATCGAAAATACGTCCCTTCGATAACGCCAGCGTCAACATTGCGCTGGACGGCACAGAACCCAGCGACCGGGAAGTTTGCAGCGAACTCATTGCTCGCCTCCGCTACCCTTGATGCGCCGCACGTTCGCGCCAACCGCCGTGAGTTTGCTTTCCATACGGTCGTACCCGCGATCGAGGTGATAAATACGATCAATCAGCGTTTCACCGTCCGCGCACATGGCCGCAATCACCAGGCTCGCCGATGCCCGCAGGTCAGTCGCCATCACCTTGGCGCCCGACAATTTCTGTACGCCGGTCACCAGCGCCGTGTTGCCGTCAATGGTGATGCTCGCGCCGAGCCGGTTCAGTTCCTGCACGTGCATGAAACGGTTTTCGAAGATGGTTTCCACCGCCTGCGACGTACCGGTCGCGAGCGTGTTGAGCGCCATGAACTGCGCCTGCATGTCGGTGGGGAACGCCGGATATTCCGATGTACGGAAGCTGACCGCGCTCGGACGTTTGCTCATCCGCACGCGAATCCAGTTCTCGCCTTCTTCAACAGATACACCCGCTTCGTGCAGCTTTTCAATCACAGCTTCGAGCAACGAGGGATTCACGTTTCGCAATGTCACGTCGCCGCCGGTCGCCGCGACCGCACACAGGAACGTGCCTGCTTCAATACGATCCGGCACGACCGAATGACGCGCGCCGTGCAACTTGTCGACACCTTGAATCACCAGCCGGTCCGACCCGATCCCATCGATCTTCGCGCCCATCGCGACAAGCAGATTCGCGAGATCGCTGACTTCCGGCTCGCGCGCCGCGTTTTCGATAACCGTTTCGCCTTCCGCCAGCACCGCCGCCATCAGCAGGTTTTCCGTGCCGGTGACCGTGATCATGTCGGTGACAATACGCGCGCCCTTAAGCCGCTTCGCCCGCGCTTCAATGAAGCCGTGTTCGATCGTGATCTCGGCGCCCATCGCCTGCAAGCCCTTGATGTGCTGATCGACGGGACGCGCGCCGATCGCGCAGCCACCCGGCAACGACACCTTCGCTTCGCCGAAACGCGCAAGCAGCGGCCCGAGCACGAGGATCGACGCCCGCATGGTCTTGACCATTTCATAGGGCGCTACAAGATTGTCGACCTTCGATGCATTCAGCCAGACCTTTCCGTCCGCTGATTCGGAACGCAGCCCCATCTGGTTGAGCAATTTGAGCATCGTGCGCACATCTTGCAGGTTGGGCACGTTCTCCAGGTGGACATCGTCAGCCGTGAGCAAGCTGGCGCAAAGAATGGGCAACGCCGCATTCTTCGCACCCGATACAACGATTTCGCCCGAGAGCTTCGCGCCCCCGACAATCACGAGTTTATCCATGCTTGGCGTTCCTTCTACGGAGCTTCCTGCTGCGGCGCCGTTATCGGCGTCGCGGTTGTCTTGAGTGAATCGCACTAAATTTTCAGCCAGTCGGTTACGGGTGATGCGTGGACGTTAAATGTGAAGAACGCTCAGACGGGTTTCCACTCGGCCGGGGTCAGCGTTTTCATGCTCAGCGCGTGGATTTCCGCGCGCATGCGGTCGCCGAGCGCTGCGTAGACGAGTTGATGGCGCGCGATAGGCCGCTTGCCTTCGAATGCGTCGCTCACGATGGTCGCGAAGAAATGCTGGCCGTCGCCTTCTACTTCGACATGCTGGCAAGCGAGGCCGCCAGCAATGTATTCCTTCACTTGTTCCGGAGTCGGCAACATGGAAGTCTCCTGAAAATTAAGCGAACTGATTAGTGACTTAACCGCTGACGCTCTCACTTACGTCCATCAATGACGCAGTTTGTAACCGCTTGCCAGCAAGCGCATGGCGATCACCGCCAGAACGATGAAAAACCCGCCGACAATGCCAAGGCTCACGAGCGGATTGATGTCGGACATGCCGAAGAAGCCGTAGCGGAAACCGTCGATCATGTAGAAGAACGGATTCAGCCGCGACACTTCGCGCCAGACTGGCGGCAGCGTATGAGTGGAGTAAAACACGCCCGACAGGAAAGTCAGCGGCATGATCAAAAAGTTCTGGAATGCCGCAAGCTGGTCGAATTTATCGGCCCAGACGCCGGCGATCAATCCGAGCGTTCCTAGAATTGCAGAGCCGAGGATCGCAAAGCCGAGAATGTAGAACGGCGCCGCGAAGCTCATGGGAATGAACCACACCGTGACGATAAACACGCCGAAGCCGACCGCAATCCCGCGCACGACGGACGCGAGCACATACGCGAAATACATTTCCCAGTGAGAGAGCGGCGGCAGCAGCACGAACACCAGGTTGCCCGTGATCTTCGACTGGATCAGCGACGACGAACTGTTCGCGAACGCGTTCTGCAACACGCTCATCATCACGAGGCCCGGCACGAGGAAGCTTGTATAGGCCACGCCGGGATAAACCTCGACGTGATTCGTCAGCGCGTGCCCGAAGATCATCAGGTACAAAAGCGCCGTGATGACCGGCGCAAGCACCGTTTGAAACGCAACCTTGTAGAAGCGCAGGATTTCTTTGTAGAACAGGGTGCGAAAGCCGCTCATGAAAGACCCTCGATCACTTCCGGCTCGTTCATCACCTGCACGAACACGTCCTCCAGATCCGCCTTGCGCACATCGATTTCATCGAACGTGCAGCCCGCCGCGCGGCATTTCGCCAGAATCGGCTCGACATCGTCGTAACTTGCAAGCCGCAGCAAATGATTGGTCCCGGAGGCTGCGCGCGGATCGACTTCCAGCGCGCGCAACTCAGCGGGCAATACGCCCTGCGTAAAACGCAACGAAAGCTGCATTCCGGCGAAGCGCTGCAACAGTGTGCTGGTCCGCTCAAGTGCAACGACTTCACCGCGACGCAACATGGCGAGCCGGTCGCACAGCGCCTCGGCTTCTTCAAGATAGTGCGTGGTCAGCACAATGGTGTGGCCTTCGCGATTCAACCGGGAGATGAACTTCCAGAGGGTCTGGCGCAATTCGACATCGACGCCCGCGGTCGGCTCGTCGAGCACGATCACCGGCGGCTTGTGGACCAGCGCCTGGGCCACCAGCACACGACGTTTCATGCCGCCTGACAGTGCGCGCGTGTTGACGTCGGCTTTCTCCGTGAGATCGAGATTGGCCATGATTTCGTCGATCCAGTCATCGTTTTTGCGCAGGCCGAAATAGCCGGACTGGATGCGCAGCGACTCGCGGACGGTGAAAAACGGATCGAAGACGAGCTCCTGCGGCACGACGCCCAGCGAGCGGCGCGCCTGGCGAAAGTCCGTGATCACGTCGTGGCCGAGCACGGAAATGGATCCGCTATCGGCGCGCGCGAGACCCGCAAGGATGCTGATGAGGGTGGTTTTACCGGCACCGTTGGGGCCGAGCAGGCCGAAAAACTCGCCTTCTTCGACGACGAGGTTCACGCCTTTGAGCGCTTGCAGCTCTTTGTAGCGCTTCTTGACGTTGCGTATTTCTATGGCTGACATGACAGTGCGCGCGCCGGCGGGGGCTGCGCCTCGATGTGTGCGGATCGGAACCGGCCTTTACAAAAATGAAAGGCAGACAGCGGGCCGAAAAAACGGTTGATTATAGGCCAAACGCGGCAGAGCTTAGCCGCTAGCGAGTCCAGAACAACCCTGCCAACCCTGCGAGGCACGTTCGATCGATATCGAAACGCGCCGATGATTCAGCAGGACAGGGTCAATGTCGGAAGGTGAGGAGCGTATCTACGCCATAGGCTTGCGCGAGACTGGCAAGCCCGGAGGGAAGGTTGACGACGGTGAGCGCCGCACCGCGTGCCGCTGCCGCGCGTTGCCACGCGAGCAGCACGGCGAGCGCCGACGAATCGAATTGTTTGAGCGACGCGCAATCCACTTCGGTCGCGCCCGCTGCAATCCGCGACAAACCCGCGTCGAGCGCACTTCGTGCGCTCTCGTGCGTGAGCGTCGCGGCGGTTTCGAAGCGACTCACGATGTCTTGCCGCTCGCCAGTTGCTGGTTACGCTGCGTGAGGAACTGCAGCAGCCCGTCCACGCCGTGTTGCTGGATCTGCTCGTTGAACTGCTGCTGATAAGCCTGGATCAGCCACGCGCCAAGCACGTTGATGTCATAGACCTTCCAGCCCTGCGGCGTCTTGTACAGGCGGTAGTCGAGTTCGATCGGCGAACCGTTGTTCAACACAACCGAACGCACCACCACGTCTGTGTCGCTAGGATCGGCACGGAACGGCTTGTACTGGACCTGTTGATCACGAACCTGCGCCAGCGCACCCGAATACGTACGGATCAGCAGCATCTTGAACTGCTCGACGATGTCCTTCTGCTGCTGCGGCGTGGCCGTATTCCAGTTGCGTCCCATGACGAGACGCGTGGTCCGCGTGAAGTCCGTGTAGGGCAGGATCTTCTCGTTCACCAGTTCCGTGATGCGCGTGATGTTGCCCGACTGGATCTGCTTGTCAGACTTGATCTGGTCGAGCACTTGCGACGTGACTGTCTTGACCAGCCCGTCGGGGGTGGACATGTCGGCGGCCTGCGCGAACGCACCGCTACAAAACGCCATCAGCAAAGCAAACAGGGGAAGTAGAAATAGTTTTTTCATTACGGGCTCTGCAAAAAAAGTGGCCTGAGTTTGAGCGCGGTGTTCAGCATGAGTTCATCTCGCGCCCTCTATTCATCGGTCACAACACTTTCGTTATATTACCGGGCCGCCATTATCCACGCTTATCGCAGCCTGAACGACGGGAATGACGGGACCCGCGGCGGCACCATTTGGTCCGGCCGCACCGAAGTCGCGCCCGGTTCGCTCGCAGCCGCCGCACCGGAAGCCGCTTCGGATCCTGACGCGGCTGCAGCTGCGGAAGCAGGCTCCGCGCCCGCTGCCGCGCCGCCGCCTACATCTTCGTACTTCGGCAGCGATTCACTGCTTGCGCTCGCGCTGTTGTCGCCGCCAATAAGATACTGGCGGCGCTGCAGATACGCGTTGCGCACAAACGAATACTTGTCGAGCGCGGCCCCGGACAGCACATCACCTGCGCCAAGCAGGTTGGCCCGCGTGTTGACCAGTTGCACACCGAACAACGTGGTGCGGAACCAGGTCGGGTCCACGTAGCTCGTCACACTGCCGAAATAATCGACAACCGTACCCGCCGTATCCCGCACCGTGCTGGGTCCCAGCAACGGCAGCACCACATACGGACCCGCCGGCACGCCGTAATGGCCAAGCGTCAAGCCGAAGTCCTGCGTGTGTTTCGGCAGCCCGGCAACGCTCGCTATGTCGAACAAGCCCGCCACACCGAAGATCGAGTTCATCACGACGCGCATGATGTCCGACACGCCGTCGGCAATCTTCAACTGCACCAGGTTGTTCGCGGCCGTATAAATATCGCCGATGTTGCCAAAGAAATTCGTGACGCTGTCGCGCACCGGCTGCGGCGTAACGTACACGTAACCCTTCGCAATCGGCTTGAGCGCGACCTCATCGATCTTGTCATTGATCTTGAACATCGTCCGGTTGTAACTCTCGAACGGATCGCCCTTGGTCGGCGTCGTGACAGTTGCGCACCCGGCAAGCGCCGCCACTGCGATCATCACAGCCACGCTGTTTACGCGCATTGCCTGCATTTCTTTTTCTCCTTATTGATGCTACCCCGAAGGCAGGCCCGTACTGCGAGATCGGCCCGCCTTCGACTGCCTGGAATCTGGATTTGCCCGGCCCGCCTCATTGAGCGGCCGCGCTCGCGCCCATCGCGCTCGCTGCACCCGGGAAAGCCGGTGCGGCAGGCGTGGCGGGCGTTGCCGGGCTTTTTGATGCACCCGAATCCGCCGCCTTGTTGTACAGGAATTGCCCGATCAGATTCTCGAGAACCACCGCCGACTGCGTCATCGAAATGGTGTCGCCGGCCTTGAGCATCTGGTCGTCGCCGCCCGGCTCCAGGCCGATGTACTGCTCGCCGAGCAAGCCCGACGTCAGGATCTTCGCGGACGAATCCTTCGGAAACTGATACTGCTTGTCGATATCGATCGTGACCAACGCCTGATAGGTGTTCTGATCAAAGCCGATCGAATCCACGCGGCCCACCGTCACCCCAGCACTCTTGACCGGCGCACGCGGCTTCAGCCCGCCAATATTGTCGAATTTCAGCTTGACCGCGTAGGTCGGCTGAAACGACAGCGAACTCATGTTGCCCGCCTTCAATGCAAGGAATAACAGCGCAATGAAGCCCAGCACCACGAAGAGGCCGACCCAAAAGTCGAGAGCAGCAGTCTTTTTCATCGTCTTCCCAAAGAATCTTGTCGCAGTTTTTTGTGTGAAGGACCGTGTCCTTCACAACATCCACGAACCGGTGAGCAGAATCGCCCCGCAAAGAGCGTCCCGGCCGGAGTAGTCAGTTGAACATCAGCGCGGTCAGCAGGAAGTCCAGCCCGAGCACGGCCAGCGAGCCGTACACCACCGTCTTCGTGGTCGCGCGCGAAACACCTTCCGGTGTCGGCTGGGCTTCATAACCCTGGAACAACGCGATGAACGTAACGGCGAAGCCGAACACCAGGCTCTTGACCACGCCGTTCCCTACGTCGCTCCATACGTCGATGCCGCCTTGCATCTGAGACCAGAACGCACCCGAATCCACGCCGATCATCAGCACGCCGACCACATAACCGCCGAAAATGCCGACCGCACTGAAAATGGCGGCCAGGATCGGCATGGCGATGATGCCGGCCCAGAAGCGCGGCGCCACCACCACCTTGAGCGGATCGACGGCCATCATTTCCATGGCCGTAAGCTGCTCGCCGGCTTTCATCAGCCCGATCTCGGCGGTGAGCGACGTCCCCGCGCGGCCCGCGAACAGCAGCGCGGTGACCACCGGCCCGAGTTCGCGCACCAGCGAGAGCGCGACCAGAAGGCCGAGCGCCTGCTCGGAGCCGTATCGGTTAAGGGTGAGATATCCCTGCAAGCCGAGCACAAACCCCACAAACAAGCCGGAAACCGCAATGATCAACAGCGAATAGTTACCGACAAACAGGATCTGTTTCGTGACAAGCCGCGGCCGGCGCATCAACGGGAAGAATTCGACGACCAGGCGCAGGAACATGCGCGTGGCGTAGCCAATGGTGCCGAAGCTGCCGAGCACCGTACGTCCGATGGCGCTGATCATGCCTTTGCTCCGAGTCCAAAGTCCGCCGCCAGCGGCGTCGTGCTTGGATAGTGAAATTTGAACGGCCCGTCCGGCGCACCGTCGATGAACTGCCGGATCGAGGGTTCCTGGGACGCCCGCAACTGCGCCGGCGTACCTTCAGCCAGAACCGCGCCGTTCGCGATGAAATACACGTAATCGGCAATGGCGAACGATTCCGGCACGTCGTGCGTCACCAGAATGGACGTGGCGCCCAGCGCGCTGTTCAGCGTGCGGATCAAATTAGCCGTAATGCCGAGCGAAATGGGATCGAGGCCTGCAAAGGGCTCGTCGTACATCATCAGTTCGGGATCTAGCGCGATGGCGCGGGCGAGCGCCACGCGGCGGGCCATGCCGCCCGATATTTCCGACGGCGCAAGATCGCGCGCGCCGCGCAAACCGACCGCGTTGAGCTTCATCAGCACGAGGTCGCGCAGGAGTTCTTCGGGGAGATCGGTGTGTTCCCGCAGCGGGAACGCGACATTGTCGAATACGGACTGGTCGGTGAAAAGCGCGCCGAACTGGAACAGCATGCCCATCTTGCGGCGAAGCTCGTAAAGACCGTCGCGGGTCTGGGTGCCGACGTCCTTGCCGCCGAACAACACCTGCCCGCGCCTGGCCTTGACCAGGCCGCCGATCAAGCGCAGCACAGTCGTCTTGCCACAGCCGGAACCGCCCATGACAGCCACGACCTGACCGCGCTTGAAGCGCATGTTCAGGTTCGATAATACGAGCCGGTCGCCGTAGCCGAAATCGACGTCGCGAAGCTCTAGCAAGGTCTCGGGAGAAGCTGACACGGAGGCTGACAATCCTTTTACGCAAGAGGCCGAATTATAGGGCCTCTACGCGACGGGTGTCGTGGCGGTCCCTTTCGGCTGGTTTAGCGGGCTGAACTTCTTTTCCGAACGCGGGGCATTATCGCCCGAATTCGTGTTGCAGCGCAGAAATGGCAGCAGCCAGTTCCGGCGCCTCTGTAACAGCCCGCACGACTGCTGCGCTTCCGACACCAGTCGACAGAACCTGCCGCAGAACCGCACCGTTCACGCCGCCGATTGCAACGAGCGGCACGATACCGTCGAGCAGGCGCACATAACGGGCGAGGCGCGGCAAACCTTGTGGCGCTGTCGGCATGACTTTGGTCGTGGTCGGGAACACCGCGCCGAGCGCGAGATAGCTCGGTTTGAAATGCAGCGCCTTCAGCATTTCATAGTAGCCGTGCGTCGACAGGCCAAGGCGCAAGCCCGCTTCGGAGATCGCATTCAGGTCGGCAGTGTCCACGTCTTCTTGCCCGAGATGCACGCCGTACGCGCCGGCTTTGATGGCTTCCTGCCAATGATCGTTGATGAAAAGCCGTGCCTGGTGCTTCGCGCCCGCAGCTACCGAACGTTCTATTTCTCGTTTGAGATCGCCGGAATCGGTGGTTTTGCGGCGTAACTGTGCCGTTTCAACACCTTGGTCAAGTACCCGTTCGACCCATTCCGCGCTCGGCAGGACGGTGTATAGACCCAATCTGTCCGGGCAATGGGGGAAAGGCTTTGAAGGTGCTGCCGGCAAATTCGCGACCTTCGGGAACGTGGAAAAATCGACAGGCCAGGCGTCGAGTTCATCGAGGTTGGCCGGACGCCACGCGAGCGCCAGCACAAGCGCGTCGTGCGGCTCGAACCCGCAATCGAGGAACGCCGCCAGCGCGGCCGGCCAATCATCCGACCATTCGCCTTCCAGCGCGTATTCGAGATCATTCAGATGCAGTGTCGCCTGTCCCGCGCCTACCGTCAGCCGCCCCACTCCGTCGGGCAGCGGCTCGACATTGCCGACGATCAAATCGCCTGAGCACGGATGATCAGGCTCGCTCAGGCAGATTCGCCACGCCTTCGATCCCGCCGGCCACTCCCCCAGCCGACGCCGGATTCGCTCGGCGGCTTCCAGCAGTTCGTCGGCGGGCGGCCAAAATACTTCCTTATCCAGCAACACCATGCTCATGCAGCACTCCCGTCTTGATGCCAGAACGGCATGCCGACCACCGGCGTGCTCGCTTGTGCGCTATCACGCTCGGCCATTGGCCCGGCGAGATAGGCCATCCGCCCCGCTTCGACGCCCAGCGCAAACGCGCGGGCCATCTGCGGCGGAAACGTCGCCTGTGAGACGGCCGTGTTCAGCAACACGCCGTCGAAACCCCACTCCATCACCTGACACGCGTGCGACGGCACGCCAAGACCGGCATCGACGATAAGCGGCACATCCGGCAACCGCTCGCGCAACGTGCGCAATCCGTAGGGATTCGTCACACCTTTGCCCGTCCCGATAGGCGCGCCCCACGGCATCAAGGCTTCGCAGCCGACATCGAGCAGACGCCGGCCGATCACCAGATCCTCCGTGCAGTACGGCAGCACCTTGAAACCTTCGCGGATCAGTATTCCAGCGGCTTCCACGAGGCCGATCGGATCGGGCTGCAGCGTGTAGTCGTCGCCAATCAATTCGAGCTTCAGCCACGGTGTATCGAAGAGTTCGCGGGCCATGCGCGCCGTGGTCAGCACTTCGTCCACGGTCTGGCAACCGGCCGTGTTGGGCAGCAACGCGACGCCGTGACGCTTGAGGACATCGAAGAAACCGGCCTCACCCGTGTTCGACTGGCGCCGCAACGCGACGGTGACCATGCCGGGACGAGCGGCATCGATGGAATCCGACAGCGACTGCAGCGACGGATAGCGCGATGTCCCCAGCAGCACCCGGCTCGGGAACGACGTGCCGTAGAGCGTGAGGGTATCGGCTGTGGTGATGGTGGAAGTCATGATTCGATTCCTGTTTGTGGATCAGCCGCCGGCGACCGGCGAGACGATGTCGAGTTTGTCGCCGGCGGCAAGCGCCTTCGATGCATGTTCGCCACGCGCGACGAATTGCCCGTTCAGCGCCACGGCGAACGGCGGTTTTGCGCCGAAAGCCGCGAGGGCGTCGGTGACGGTGGCGGCGTCGGGCATGGAAAACGGCTGCTGATTGATGTGAATGTTCATGATGAAAGTCAAAGCACGGGCGCCGCGTGTTCACAGCGCAGCAAGGCGGACCAGCGGGCTTGGCGGCGCCAGTCGTCAAAGGAATCCGGATCGGAGATCACGCCGCCGAGCAGCGCTTCGGCGAGTGCGCCGGCGGAGTCGGCAACTTCGGGCGCGATCATGTATCCGTGCCGATACAGCCCGTTCACTCGCAAGGTTCGTGCGCCGTCCCAGACAATCGCCGGGCGATGGTCGGGCAAGGTCGGCCTGCATTGCGAATTGAGCTCGAGGATGCGCGCCTCACCGAAACCGGGATGCACGGCGAACGCCGCGCTCAGGAGTTCGAGCGCAGAGCGCACGGTCATGGGCGACATGTCTTCGCCCTCCACTTCGGTTGCGCCAATCACATAAAGGTCGTCCTGTTTCGGCGCGATATAAAGCGGATAACGCGGATGCAGCAAGCGCACCGGCCGCCTCAGGCCGATACCCGGCGCATGCACGCGCGCCACTTCGCCGCGAATGCCTCTTAACGCCGGCCACGCGGGTTTCCCGCCGAGCCCGCGGCAATCGATAACAAAACGCGCGTCCGGCGGGGTATCGATTGAGGTATTCCAGTGAAGATCCACATTTCGTTCGGCCAGCCCCGCCGCCAGCGCCGTCAGCGCCTGCCGGTTATCGAGCTGGCCTTCGTTCGGCAGCAGCCAGCCTTGCGGAAAGCGCGTACCCAGTGCTGGCTCCGCCGCCGTGACTTGCGCACCGGAGAGTTTGACAAAGCCGTCCCGGAACAGCCCGGAAGGCGCGTTCGCGCGCAAACGCCGCTCGAACAGCGGCGCTTCGGCGCGGTCGCCGGCATGCCAGACGACCAGCGTGCCATTGCGCTGGAAAAACACCGGCTCCGGCATATCGGCGATAAAACCCGGCCAGCGCTCAAGCGATGCCGCCCCGAGCTCGGTGATCAGCAGTTCGGCGCTGGCGGCCTCGGCGAGCGGCGCAAGCATTGCCGCCGCGACCCACGCCGCGGATTGCGTGCCGGCGGCGTCGCCGCGGTCGTACAGCGCCACGCGATGCCCGGCGCCCGCCAGCAGCCAGGCGACCAGTCGCCCGCACAAGCCACCGCCGACGACGGCAAAATCGTCTCGCCCGGACGCACGGGAGTGAGTGGAATGCACAACGGTGTTCACGATGACGATGCCTCCTCAGCAAACGCTGCAGAACGCACGGAGCACACAGCACGGAAATCGAGGTCGGGAGTCATGCCCGTTTCGAACCCTGGTTGCACGCGCGGCGCACAAAACCTGTTTCAGGGACGAAACCACGGCGAGAAAGCGGCCTCGGAGCGCATGACCTGCGGCTCCTGAGCCAGCCAATACTGGAAGAAACTGGAAACGCGGCGGTTTCCGGAAACTTCCCTCGCCGGTATTACCCGGATCGGGTGCAAAGGGACTCTCTCAGCCTCGCCGCGCGTTTTCCCCTTCTCATGAGTCGGGAGACGCGTGCCGAAGCACCCCTGTTTCGTCGTCGATCATTAAAACATAAAAGCGAAACGCCCCGCAAACGGGGAAAAGCCAGGGGCCGCAGCATTCGGAACCGGACCGCCTTCCCTTTCGTTCCCTTTCGTTCCCGTTCGTTCCCTTTCGTTCCTTCCGGGCGCACTCTGGCACAATGCCGCGAACAGCGGGACTCGCCTGCAGCACACGCGTATGGTAAGCGCCTCGCTGTTGCATTGCGTTGGTCGCTCAGCCGGGCGAGGATTAAGGAACAATTAAGCCACGCCCGAAACAATGCTCCGGCGCGCCGACTTTAATGGTCTCTTACGATCGTTGAGACGGAGCAGGACCATCCGCATCGATACCGCCAAGTTACAACCTGCCGCCGAGCCGGCACGTCTTCAGGAAGCTCATGACCACCACACCTCCCGGCAACACAGAACAAAACGGCGACAAAGTGTCGGCGTGGAGTCTTATCAAGCCTTACTGGGTATCGGAAGAACGCGGCGTTGCATGGCTTTTGCTGGTCGCGATCATCGCGATCAACATGACAGTCGTGTACATCAACGTCCGCCTGAACAAATGGAACGCGGACTTCTACAACGCGCTGCAGAGCAAAAACGTCCACGATTTTCCGCAGTTGCTGCTGGTCTTCACGGGACTCGCGTTCGCGTACATCCTGCTCGCCGTGTACGGCCGGTACCTGCGCCAGATGCTCGGCTTCCGGTGGCGCCAGTGGCTGACGCACCGATACCTCGAACAATGGCTCGGAGACAAAGCCTTCTATCGGATAGAACGCGATCGTCTCGCCGATAACCCCGACCAGCGGATCAGCGACGACCTGCAGTCGTTCGCCACAACCACGCTGGCGTTGTCGCTGGATTTGTTGTCCACGCTCGTCACGCTCGTCACCTTCATCACGATCCTGTGGACGCTGGCTGGTGCGCTGACCTTATCGTTGTTCGGCACGCCACTTACCATTCCGGGCTACATGGTCTGGGCCGCCGCGCTGTACGCGGTGCTCGGCTCGCTCGTGATCCAGCGCTTTGGCCATCCGTTGGTATCGATCAATTACCAGGCGCAGAAGGTGGAGGCCAACTTCCGTTTCGGCCTGATCCGCATTCGCGAGAACGCCGAGCAGATCGCCTTCTACGACGGTGTCTCGACGGAAACCCAAAACGCGAAGACCATCTTCCAGACGATCCGCCAGAACTACTGGCAGATCATGAAGTACACGAAGCGGATGACCTTCGTGCTGTCCTTCTACGGCCAGATCGCGATTATTTTCCCGATCATGGTCGCCGCGCCCCGCTATTTCGCGGGCGCGTTCTCGTTCGGCGTGCTGATGCAGATCAGCTCGGCGTTCGGCACGGTCAGCGACTCGTTTTCATGGTTCATCAACAGTTATTCGACCTTGGTCGAATGGCGCGCCACCGTGAACCGGTTGCGCGAATTCAAGCGCGTCATGCGCTCCACCCACATCAGGGAAGCGATTTCGCCGGCGACTGCCCACGGCGGCATCAACCTGCATTACGCCAGCACCAGCGCGCTGACCACGACCGGGTTGAAGCTCGCGTTGCCGAACGGTACGCCGCTCGCGAACGTCGCGGATGTGGTGGTGAAGCCGGGCTCGCGCTGGCTGGTGCAAGGTCCGTCCGGCTCGGGCAAGAGTACGTTGATGCGGGCGCTGGCCGGCCTGTGGCCGTTTGGTGACGGCACGATCGACGCCCCCGTCGACGCCAAGCTGATGTTCATCCCGCAGCAGAGTTACTTGCCGATCGGCACGTTGAAGGCGGCACTGACTTATCCGTCGGCAGCGGACGTTTTCTCCGATGAAGCCTGCCGCGAAGCCTTGCGCGCCTGCAACCTGAACGCGTACGGCACGCGCCTGGAGGAGTCGGGACACTGGGCGAAGATAATGTCGCCGGGCGAGCAGCAACGGCTGGCGGCTGCTCGCGTGTTGCTGCACAAGCCCGACTTCATGTTCCTCGATGAAGCCACCAGCGCGCTCGATGCCGAGAACGAGTTGCTGATCTATACGGCGATCATCGATGCGTTACCGAATGCCGCAATTGTCAGCGTCGCGCATCGCGAGTCGGTGTCCGGGTTCCATGAGAGCCGGATCGAGATCGAGCGTGCGAGTGCTGAAACCGCGGTGGTGTGAGATAGAAGCGCTGGTTCGATGGCCGGTGACCATAGGCATCAACACCGTATGAATTCCTACAAGCGGGTTCTTTTTTGGCCTGCTTTTCTCGCTTGACGACGCACCGTAGAATGCTCCTGCGCCTGCATGGCAGGCTTTGAACGGGAGACCGGATTGCGAGCGTTCGAGTGGTTCACCGAGCTGACGACGCGTGAGCGCCGCACGCTTTACGCAGGTTTCGGCGGTTACGCCGTCGATGCCTTCGACTTCATGATCTACTCGTTCCTCATCCCCACGCTGATCTCCGCGTGGGGCATGACGAAGAGCGAAGCCGGGATGATCGCGACGAGCTCGTTGATTTCATCGGCTATTGGCGGCTGGCTCGCCGGCATTCTCTCCGACCGGTACGGCCGCGTCCGCGTGCTGCAATGGACGATCGGCACGTTTGCATTCTTCACGTTTCTTTCCGGCTTCACGCATTCGTTCGGACAGTTGCTGGCCACGCGCACGCTGCAGGGCGTGGGCTTCGGCGGCGAGTGGTCCGTGGTCACCGTGATGATGGCCGAGACCATTCGTTCACCGCAGCATCGGGCGAAAGCCGTGGGTACTGTGCAAAGCAGCTGGTCATTCGGCTGGGGGGCGGCGGCGATCCTCTATTGGGCGTTCTTCGCATTGTTGCCCGAAGATACCGCCTGGCGTGCGTGCTTCTGGATCGGTATCTTGCCGGCGCTGTGGATCCTCTATATTCGCCGCAACGTCAGCGATCCCGACATCTACATCGCGACACGCCGCGCTCGCGACGCCGGCACTGAAACCGCCACGTTCACCGATATCTTCAAAGGCTCGCACCTCAAGACAACGCTGCTGGGCAGCGCGTTGTGCACCGGCATGCTCGGCGGTTATTACGCCATCACCACGTGGCTGCCAACGTATCTCAAGACCGAGCGCCATTTGTCCGTGTTCAACACCAGCGGTTATCTGGTCGTGCTGATCGTCGGGTCGTTTCTGGGTTATGTGCTCGGGGCCATTCTCTGCGACAGGATCGGGAGGCGCGCGTCGTTCGTGCTGTTCGCCATTGGCTCATTTCTGCTCGGGATGATCTACACGATGATCCCCATTACCGACCACGCCATGCTGCTGCTCGGTTTCCCGCTCGGCATTGTCGTGCAGGGGATTTTTGCGGGCGTGGGCGCGTATTTATCGGAGCTTTATCCGAACGCGATTCGCGGCTCCGGACAGGGTTTTTGCTACAACCTCGGGCGCGGACTGGGCTCGTTTTTCCCGATACTCGTCGGCGTGCTTTCGCAGGGAATGTCGCTTGTCAAAGCGATTGGCGTGGTGGCGGGGACGGGGTATCTGCTGGTTATAGTCGCGGCGTTGTTGCTACCGGAAACGCGTGGCAAGGCGCTTGATACCGTGCGGGGTGAGGCATTTTCATCACGCGATAACAGCGGGTTTTAGCGTTGGGTAAAACAGCGAGGCCGTTTCAACGTGCGTTGAAACGGCCTCGCTGTTTTTTTAAATCGTCACCGCATCGCCTTGCAGGATAGCGATCTCTTAGCGCAGGCGAATCAATTCACTTCCCAGACATCGCGTTCGTTCAGCGCTTGCACTGGACGTTGATTGCCGTGATAGAAGCGCTGCATGGCATCGAGTTGTTGCTGGGTAATGGTCGCGGGTTCTTTGAACTCGATCCACGTCACGCCTTCCGAACAGGGCGGTGTGGTAAGCGAGCCGCTGTAGGTGTAGTAGCCCCTATCTTTGGGCAGAAGGTCGAGCGGATTGACCATGACGGCTTTCACCTTGAATTCGGCACCCTTCTCATGGGGGATGCGATCCAGCATGGCCTGGATGACAGGATTGGGTTGATCGCCGATTTTGAACTGGACGGCGAGCACGAGAAGTTTGTCGTCGTCGGAATGGTGAACGAGGTGGACGTCCATCACGCTTTCTTTGCCAGCGAAACGTTCCTCGCCGGGAGAGTGAAAGTGGAACTGGACGAGTTGATAAGCGTGATCGCCAAGGGTGACGCTGTCGGCGCCGGGTGCCGCGTTGAACTGGACAGAGTGTCCAGTGTTGGTGATATCGATTGGAAGGGAATGATAGTTGACTTTGAGCCGGGGCATATCGGCGGGGGCTTTCTTTACATCCTCGATATCGATTGGAGATTCGGCGCGACCGCTTTCGCAAGCGTGAAAATCTTTGCTGATTTCGCCCCAGTGTTCGGGTCCGTGTTCGCCGTTGTAGGTCCAATCGTGGTTCGGTTCGGCAGATGCGGTGAGTGCAACGAATGCCGTTAATAGGAACGCGCCGCTGGACAATCGTTTGATCTTGTTCATTGCTATGCCCCTGAAATTGTGAGGGCATGAGCATGCGCGGATCTGCGTAAGGGGGATATCGGAAAAGTCGCAACAGTAGGGAATAAGAAGGGAAACAGCGGGACGGGCGTAGGCCACACATTTGGGCGTTGTGTTCAACGTTTCAGTTTCGTCTCCATATCGCTGAGCCTGTCCAAAATTTTGTGTGTAAGGCATAACATGTCGCAAAGGAGCATGTATGCCACGCAAACCGAAGGCGGCC